>NZ_VENP01000030.1 GCF_006351005.1 Miniimonas arenae
GGCCTCGGCGAGAGCCCTGATCTTCCGCAACTGGGTCTCGACCGTCCACCGGTCGCCCTTGCGATCCATCGAGGCGCGGACGTACGCGGCGACCTCGTTCGTCTTCCTCAGCGATACCAGTTCAACCATGCAACCAAGCTTACGTGAACGAGTGTTGCAACCGCGATATAAGCTACCGCATGTCGATCACGCCCGTGCCGATCTCGATCCGGCTCGTGCGCGCACCGACGGCCGCGAGCAGCGGGAACGGCGAGCCGAGCTGGTGGGCGTAGTGGTGCACGCGGAAGTAGGCGCCGTCGGCGCCGAGCTCCTCCGCCGCGACGGCGAGGTCGATGGACTGCAGCAGCACGTCGGAGGCGCTGCGGGTGGCGGAGTGCGGCGAGGCGGACCAGTGGCCGAACGAGAGGAACCCGATCTTCTTCATGGCTCGTTCAACATTCAACTGAATGGATCTGTTCCCGGCGCGGGAGCACGTCACACGACCGCGACGAGCTGGACCGCGGGCCCGGTCCCCCGACCGGCGTGCGCCGCGATCCGCCGCTCGGCGAGGCCGCGCACGCCGCCGCCCGCGACGGTCGGCCCACCGCGCCACCGCGCCGGATGACCCGTGCGCAGGTCGCGAGGCTCGCCGTCGTGCACCTCGAACGAGCCGGGGGCGACCTCGCCGCCGACGGTGAGCACCGCCGAGCGCGCCGTGGGCACCTCGAGGACGACCGAGCCGTGCCGCCGCACGATGCCGACACCGGCGGCGGCGATCCCGGTGACGGTGAGCGTCGCGTCCTCACCCAGCAGCACCACGAACCCGTCGCCCTCGGCCAGGGTGCGCACCGCGCGCCACTGGCTCGCGAGCGGCGCGCCCCCGGCCCAGTGGCCCAGCAGCGCGACGGTGCACCACCGCCCGCCGAGCACCGCACCCGCGGCGATCGCGGCGTCGGCCGCGGCGTAGCGCCCGACGGCGGGGATCGCCTCGATCCCCTCGCGCACCACGCGCGGGGTCAACACGCCCCAGGGATCCTCCTCGATCGCCACGTCCTGCGCGTGCTCGACAGCGAGCACACCGGATCCGCGCTCCGTCACCGGGGGCGGGGGCGTGCGCCGGAAGGGGCTCATGTCTCCATTGTCCGCCCGGACTCGCCGGGAGCTCGAGCGCGGAGTGCGGGGGGCCGCCTGCCGTCGCGGTGGCTGCGGGACCGCGAACCCAGCGATCTGTTCCGGTTCAGCGCCCGCAACCGGCACACATCGCTGGCACCAGGAGATGCTCCACCACGAACCCAGCGATCTGTTCCGGACCAGCGCCAACAACCGGCACACATCGCTGGCACCAGGAGTTGCTCCACCACGAACCCAGCGATCCGTTCCGGTTCAGCGCCCGCAACCGGCACAGATCGCTGGCACCAGCTTCAGGGGCGGCACACATCGCTGGCACCAGCTCCACGGCGGCACAGATCGCTGGCACCAGCGCCGCCAGGCGGCTACGACGCGGGCTCGTGCGCGTGCAGCACGTCGGCGTACACGCGGCCGGTCGCACCGGCCACGGTCGCCCAGGTGCGCCGCAGCGCCACGGTCCGGCCGGCCGCGCCGAGCCGGGCGCGCTGCGCCGGGTCCCCGAGCAGCCCGCCGATCGCCCCGGCCCAGTCCTGCGGGTCGCGGGTCGGCACGAGGACGCCCGTGACGCCGTCGAGCACGGCCTCGACAAGCCCGCCGGCCTCACCCGCCACCACGGGGACGCCGCTCGCCGACGCCTCGAGCGCGACGAGCCCGTAGGTCTCCGAGTGCGAGGGCACCAGGACGAGGGTGGCGCGGCGCATGAGGTCGGCTAGCTGGGTGCGCCCGAGGGGGCCCATGAGGTCCACGTCGCGCTCGACGCCGAGGTCGCGGGCGAGGTCGGCCAACGAGGCGACGAACGCGGAGTCCGACGTCGCACCGCCGGCCACCCGCAGCACCGGGCGCGGCTGCGGCAGCGCGGCGAGCGCCCGGATCGCGAGGTCGACACCCTTGAGCGGTTCCAGCCGCGCGGCGACGACGAGCGAGGGGCGAGGATCCTCGCCCGAGGGGGGCTCGCCGTCGTGCGCCGCGGCGGCGAGGGGGTGGAAGCGCTCGGTGTCGACGCCGGGGTGGACCACGCGGATCCGCGCGGGGTCGGCGCCGAGGCGCTCGACGGCGGTGCGCGCCTCCGCGTGGCTCACCGCCACGATCGCGTCGCTGAGCCGGGCGAGCTCGGCCTCGCCGGCCAGGCGGCCCGGGGACTCGGGGCGCTCACCCTCGGCCAGCTCGGTGTGCGCCGGTGCCGCGATGCTGTGGAAGGACTGCACGTGCGGCACGCCCCACGCGCGCGCGACCGGCAGCGCGGCGATGCCGGAGAACCAGTGGTGGGAGTGCAGGAGGTCGTAGGGCCCGAGGTCGGCGAGCGCGGCGCCGAAGTCGGCCATGAACGCCTCGTGGTCGCCCTTGGGGACCGGGCCGAGCGGTCCGACGGCGAGCCGGTGGACCGTGACGCCGTCCACCTTCTCGTGGGCCGGGACGCGCGGGTCGGCGTGCCGCGTGACGACCTCGACCGCGACCCCGAGCGCCGCCATCGCGGTGCACACGTGCCGCACGACGACGTTCATGCCGCCGACGTCGCCGCTGCCGGGCTCGGCGTAGGGGTCGGTGTGGAGGCACACGATGCCCACGCGCGCGCCCACGGGCAGGCCGAGGCCCGGCTGCGGCGTCGGTTCGGTGGACACGAGGGTTCATTCTGCCCCGGACGGTCCCTGCGGCGGACCGCGCCGGCTCGCATGTCGGTGCGTGGACCTACCCTCGGCGCACGCGGTGCTCTCGGCGCCGCCCGGACGAAGGAGCGCGTCATGGCACTGCGGTGGTACTCGGTGGTCGTGGAGACGACCCAACCCCGTCACCTGGCGGACTGGTGGGCGCGGGCGCTGGACTGGGAGACGGTGTACGAGGCCGACGACGAGGTGGTGATCGTGCCGCGCTGGGCGCGCGAGCTCAGCGAGCAGCTGCCCTTCCACCGCGTGCCGCCCGGCCTCGTGTTCGTGCTCGTGGAGCACGAGAAGACCACGAAGAACCGGCTGCACCTCGACCTCGCGCCGCACACGAGCGACGACCGCGACGCGGAGATCGCCCGCCTGGAGTCGCTCGGCGCGACCCGCGTCGACGTCGGCCAGTCGCGGGACGTCTCGTGGACGGTGCTCGCCGATCCGGAGGGGAACGAGTTCTGCGTGCTGTCCTCGCGGGAGTTCTGACGCGACCGGTCAGGCGTCGGGCGCGCCCCTGCCCGTGACCGGCGGGAGCGAGGACCACGGGAACATGATCCAGGCGTCGGTCTCGCGCCAGGAGTACGTCGGGCGCACCACCGAGCGCGGCTTGGTGTAGAGCACCGCACTGCGCACGTCGGCGCCGTGCGCACCGATCATCTCGAGCACGAGCTGCAGCGTGCGGCCGGAGTCGGCGACGTCGTCGACGACGAGCACGCGCTGGCCGCGCAGCTCGGACGTGTCCAGCGCGGGCGGCAGGACCACGGGGTCGGCGAGCGTCTCGCCCACCCCGCTGTAGAACTCGACGTTGAGGGTGCCCATCGCCTTGCGGTCCAGCGCGTAGGCCAGGGCGCCCGCCGGCACGAGCCCGCCGCGTGCGACCGCGACCACGAGGTCGGGCTCCCAGCCGGTGGCCGCGATCGTGCGGGCGAGGGCGCGCACGGCGTGGCCGAAGTCCGCCCAGGTGAGGACCTCGCGGTCGGGATGGTCAGCGGCGGTCGGGAACCGGTCCGGGGTCATGACTCCGGAGGGTATCCGGGTCACGTGGCCGCCGCGTGAACCGTGGCCCGGCCGACCCGTCTCACCCGGCCGCCTACGCCGCCCGCACGGGGCAGGTGGCGAGGTGGTCGTCCACGAGGCCGACCGCCTGCATCGTCGCGTAGGTCGTGACCGGCCCGACGAAGGTGAACCCGAGCCGCTTGAGCTCCTTCGCGAGTGCGATCGACTCGGGCGTGTCGGTCGGCACCTCGGCGTAGGACGCGGGCGGGGTGGCGCGCGGCTCCGGGCGGTACCGCTCGAGGACGTCCCACAGCCGCCCGCCCTCGGCATGCAGCGCTACGAGTGCCTGCGCGTTGCGGATCGTCGCCTCGATCTTCCGGCGGTTGCGGACGATGCCCGGGTCGGCGAGGAGGCGCTCGACGTCGTCGGGCCCGAAGCCGGCGACGACGTCCGGCGCGAAGTCCGCGAACGCCGCCCGGAATGCTTCGCGCTTGCGCAGCACGATGATCCACGCGAGTCCGGACTGGAAGCCCTCGAGAGCGAGGCGCTCAAGCAGCTCGCGCTCGTCCACCGTCGGCTCGGGACGCACGCCCCACTCGGTGTCGTGGTACCGCTCGTAGACCGGGTCGCCGTCGCCGAAGCACCGCCTCCCTGCGGGAGGCGCGGCGTCGGCGAGGGGCTCGCCGGCGACGGGCTCGCCGGCGGCGGACTCGAGGTCTCCGGCGACGTCGGTCACAGGCGGGATCGTGCCGTCGGTGGTCTGTGCGGTCATGTCGCCCACCGTAGGCGCGGGGGCCGACGTGCGCCCGCCGGCCTGTGGACGAGCGTCGGACCGCCGCCGCTACCGTGGCGCTGTGGTCACCCCGAGACGTCCCGCTGCCGTGCGACCCCCGGCGGTCGAGCCCGTGCTGCTGCCCGACCTCACCGTGGTGGACCCGGCCGGGCTGCACCCGCACGCCGAGCTCGAGGGCGTCCGGATCGCGCTGGATGCCGCCCTGGACCCGGACGACGCGGTGGACGCCTCGCACGCGGAGATCTTCTCGAGCGAGCTCAGCGGTCTGCGCGCGGCCCGGGTCGCCGCACGGGGTGCACGGCTGCGCGAGACGCGCCTGACCGAGCCGGACGTCACGGTGCTCGACGCGCCCGCCTCGGACTGGCGCGACGCCGAGGTCCTCGGCGGTCGGTTCGGCTCCGCCGACCTGCACGACGGCGAGCTGCGCCGGGTCAGCCTCGTCGGGGTGCGGCTGCGCTACCTCAACCTGCGGGCGGCCCGCCTCGCGGACGTGGTGCTGCGCGACTGCGTCGTCGACGAGCTCGACCTCGTCGAGGCCTCGGCCGAGCGCGTGGCGCTGCCGGGCTCCCGAGTCGGCCGGCTCGACCTGCAGCACGCGCGGCTCGTCGACGTCGACCTGCGCGGCTGCGACATCGAGGAGGTGGTCGGACCGCGGTGGCTCGCGGGCGCCGTCGTCGACTCCGCCCAGCTCATGTCGCTCGCGCCGGCGCTGGCGACGGCGGTGGGCCTGCGCGTCGTGGGCTGACCGGCGCTGCCGGACCCGACGTCGTGCGGCGACGCCCGGGGCGGCCCCGGGCCCGCGCCGGGCTCAGGCCACGCGCTCGCGCACGTAGTCGACGATCCCGGGCGCGCACGCCTCGATCGTGGCGAGGCACTCCTGGAAGTCCTCGGGCCCGCCGTACCAGGGGTCCGGGGTGTCGGGCGCGTCCTGGTCGGACGGGTCGCCACCCGGCACGCCGTCCTCGAAGGCGCGGAAGAGCGCGACCTTGGCGGCCGGGAACCCGAGCGCGCGGAGCGCCCGTGCGTGCTGCGCCGTCATGGCGAGCGCGAGGTCGGTCGCCTCGACGTCGGAGCGCTGCACCCGCACCGCCCGGCGGCGTGGCACGGCGTACCCGGCGTCGGCGAGCACCCGCTGCGCGCGGCGGTCGATCGGGTTGCCGATCTCCTCGCTCGTCACCGCCGTCGAGCGGACCGACACGACATCGGCGAGGCCGGCGCGCTCGAGGGCGTCGCGCAGCACGACCTCGGCCATCGGCGAGCGGCAGATGTTGCCCGTGCAGACCGTCATCAGCGAGAACGTCACGCGTCAGCCCCCCGAGAAGTGCTTGGTGCCCGGCTGCATCGACCCGCCGAGCAGCTGCTCCACGGTGACGAACGTGTAGCCCTGGGCGCGCAGGTCGTCGATGATCGAGGGCACCGCGTCGATCGTCCACGAGTGGATGTCGTGCATGAGCACGATGCCGTTCTGCTTGGCGGTCGTGATCACGCGGTCGTGCGTGGCCTGGGCGTTCTTGGACTTCCAGTCCTCGCTGTCGACGTTCCACAGGACGACCGCCATGCCGTCGCGGCCCGCCTCCGCGAGCACCGCGTCGTCCACTGCGCCGTAGGGCGGGCGGAGGGCGTCCGGCGCCTGCCCCGCCGCGTCGACGATCGCCTGCGACGTGCGCTGGATCTCCGAGGCCATGTCGCCCGCCGAGAGCGTCGTGAGGTTGGGGTGGTTCCACGTGTGGTTCGCCAGCTCGTGGCCGGCGTCCGCGATGGCCTTCACCGTCGAGGGGTACCGGGAGACGTTCGACCCGACCATGAAGAAGGTCGCCTTCACGTCCTTGTCCGCGAGGATCTGCAGCAGCCGAGGCGTGTCCGGGCCGGGTCCGTCGTCGAACGTCAGCGCGAGGCACTTCGCGACGGCGCAGTCCACGCCGGCGGCGGGCGGCGTGACCGGCGCGGGCGGCACGGGTGGGGCCGGCAGGGGCGCGCTCGCCGGCGCCGGGACCACCTGGGCTGTGGTCGCGATCGCTCCGACGAACGCCCCGCCGGAGCGCACGGAGCCCCGCACCACCCGACCCGCGTCCGTGAGCAACGCATCGGTCTCGTCGGCCCGGAGGCGCCACGCGGTGCCGTCGGAGTGCACCAGCACGAGATCTCCTTCGGTGTCGAAGCGGACGTCCGCGAACGGGTCCGCGACGTCGTCGCCGGTGACCTCGGCGAATGCGGGCGAGACGATCGCGTGTCCCGCGTCCGAGACCAGCTCGCCGCCCTGCCACACCCGCCCGGACGCCGCGTCCGTGTACACGGTGCGGGCACCGGCCGTCGACTCGCACCGCACGCCGAGCACCTGGCGGTAGGCCGCCACGACCTCGATCGCGACGGAGGCCGCGTCGCCCTGCGCCGCGTCGCCCTGCGCCGCGTCGACGGAGGCCGGGTCGGCGTCGGGCGGGACGGGCACGCCGTCGCACCGCTGCGCGCTCGCGGCGAGCAGGGGGAACGACGTGAGAGCCGCGGTGTCGAGCGTGCCGTCGCTGGAGCCGTCCACGCCCACCGCGACGAGTCCGGCCGCGGTGGGGTCCGCCGTCACGGGAGGGTCGGTGGGCGCGAGGCTCACGCCGGCCTGCGCGTCGGAGTCGGAGCCGCCCGGCGCGGTGCACGCGGCGAGCAGCAGCGGCACGGCGAGGGCCGCGACCCAGCGAGAACGACGCATGCGTGGTACTTCCTGCTCGTGCCGGGCGCCGGCGCCCTGTGCCCCGCGTCCCCTGCCCGCAATTCTTCCCTACGACCCGCCGTGCGGCGGGCCGCAGCGCCCCCGGTGGTGTGGCGAGTTGGTGACGAAAAAGGGGGTGACGCGAAGGTTCACCCGTGCCTACCGTGTCACCACACGGAGAGGAGGTGGTCCGAGCCAATGAAGAACCTTCGGACGCGTGAGGTGGTCGCCCGCTAGTCGGGGACCGCACAGGACGGTTCGTCCTCGACCGCCGACCCGGCGAGCGAGAACCAGGCGATCACCGGAGCCCGCGGGAGTCGCGCCTCGTCCAGCGCGACGGCCGGTCGGTCCGCGACCACCGGCAGCCCGCGGGCTCTTGCCTGTCCGGCTGCAGATCGGCGGCACGTGGCAGGCTGGTTCCCATGGACCTGCGCATCTTCATCGAGCCCCAGCAGGGCGCCTCCTACGACGACCAGCTCCGCGTGGCCCAGGCCGCGGAACGCCTCGGCTTCGACGCCTTCTTCCGGTCCGACCACTTCGTCGCCATGGGCGGCGACGGCCTGCCCGGCCCCACCGACTCGTGGGTGACCCTCGGCGGGATCGCGCGCGAGACGTCCACGATCCGGCTCGGCACCCTCGTCACGTCGGCAACCTTCCGTCACCCCGGCGTGCTCGCGATCCAGGTGGCCCAGGTCGACGCGATGTCCGGCGGCCGGGTCGAGCTCGGCCTCGGCGCGGGCTGGTTCGAGCGGGAGCACGCCGCCTACGGGATCCCGTTCCCCCCGCGTCGGTTCGGCCTGTTGACCGAGCAGCTCGAGGTGATCACCGGCCTGTGGTCCACCCCGGACGGTGAGACCTTCTCCTACGACGGCGAGCACTACACCCTCGTCGACTCCCCCGCCCTGCCCAAGCCCGTGCAGGCGCCGCTGCCCGTCGTGATCGGCGGGAACGGGCCGTCCCGCACGCCGGCGCTCGCCGCGCGGTTCGGCGCCGAGTACAACACGAGCTTCCCCGAGATCGCCGACATCCCGACCCGGTTCGCCACCGTCCGCGACGCGTGCGACGCCGCCGGACGCGACCCCGAGTCCCTCACATACTCCGCGGCGCTCGTGCTCGCCGTCGGCGCCGACGAGACCGAGCTCGCCCGGCGGGCCGCGGCGATCGGCCGCGAGCCGGCCGAGCTGCGCGAGCACGGCATCGCGGGCACCGTTCCCGAGGCGCTGGACCGGCTCGGCCAGCTGCGTGAGTGGGGCACCGACCGCGTCTACCTCCAGATGCTCGACCTGGCCGACCTCGATCACCTCGAGCTGGTCGCCGCGGAGCTGCTGCCGCACGTGCGCTGACGTGCGCTGACGTGTCCTGACGTGCGCCGAGGCGCGCCGAGGCGCGCCGACGTGCTCTGACGCGCTCAGACGTACGCCGCGTCATCGTGCGCGCGTCGGCTGCTCCCGTCCGTCCGCCGCGGCGAGTGCCGCGAGCACACTCGCCAGCGGCTCGGGGTCGTCCAGCGTGACGGCGAACTCGCGCCCGTCACGGCGCACGACGACGAGCGCCGGGCCGCGCCGCGCGACGTACGCGGTGCGGCCCGGCAGCCAGCGGAAGCCCCAGCCGCCCCACTGCGTCGGCTCGAGGTCCTCGCTCCGCACGGCCGCGACATCGCTCAGCGGGATGCGCTTGACCGGAATGCCGAGCCACGAGGTGACGCGCAGGCCCCGGGCGTCGACCGTGGCGGTGATCCGTGCCAGCCAGGCCCCGGCGACGGCGGCGACGACCAGCACGCCGCCCACGAGCGCCGCCGTCGCGGGGGACGCACCGCCGGCGGTGCTCACGAGCACGGCGACGACGGCGAGCGCGGCCGTCGCTGCGGTCAGCCACCAGAACATCGGGGCGCTCGTCGTCGCCGAGGCCGCGAGGCGTTCGCCCGCGGCGAGCGGCGCAGGCGCCACGGCGCCCGACGAGGTGGGCGTGCGCCGCGCCGGGCCGTGCGCCCCCCACGCGAGCGCGCCCCACCCGCACGCGAGGAGCACGACGGCGAACGCCTGCCACGAGAGCGACTCCTCCCCCGGAGCGCTCGCCGCGAGCGTGACCAGGGCACTGGCGAACCACAGTCCGGCCACGAACGCGGCGGCCCAGGCGAGCGCGACGAGTGTCCACACCCGCGCGAACGCCTGGCGCAGCGGCAGCACGGCGACGCCCACCACCGCGAGCGCGGCCACGACGAGCGTGATCGTGAGCCAGTAGCGGCCGGAGTCCGACCACGCGTCCGCCGCTCCGCTCGCGCCGAAGTGCGTCGGCGTGAGCGGCGGCAGCCGGTCCAGCAGGACCTCGCCCCACGTGAGCAGCAGGACGAGCGGCGCGGCCACGACGAGCGCTGCGAGCGCCCGGCGCCACCACGGCGTGGGCCGCGGGCTGTGCGCGTCGCCGGTCGCGTCGGCGGACCGGCTCGCGCCACCGCGCGAGGGCGCACTCGTTCCGGGGGTGCGGGCCGGGTCGACCGGGCGGGTCATCGGGTGCCTCCTGCAGGGTGGTCGGACGGGCGTGCGGGGTCGGTCAGGTCGGTCGGACGAGTCGGTGGAGGCGCCGGGCGCTCAGCGCCCGCGGCGCCCGCCGTGCGCTCCGGCCACGCCCGCACGACGGCGTCGATCGCCTCCTGCAGCTCGGCGCCGGTGCGCAGGGCCTCGGTCGCCAAGTCGCGGGCGAGTGCCTCGAGCCCGGCGCGCGACGTCGAGGCGCCCGGCGCGATGGTGGCGCCGCGGCCCCGCCGCAGGTCCAGCACGCCCTCGTCGCGCAGCTCCTGGTAGGCGCGCAGCACGGTGTGGAGGTTGATCTCGAGCATCGCGGCGAGGGCGCGCGCGGACGGGAGACGATCGCCGGGGGAGAGCTCGCCGTCGGACACTGCGCGGCGCACCTGCGCCGCGAGCTGGTCGGCGTAGGTGCGCTCGCTCCGCGTGTCGAGGCGCCACAACATATTCGTATGTTATACGAACAACTCGGCGCGGACCAGCCGGATTCGGCGTGCCGGGTAGCGTGACCGGGAGAACGAGCGCCGGGGCTCCCCCTGCCCGGACCTGACGAGGAGGGGCGATGCGGCTCGGCCTGCACACGGGGTACTGGAAGGCGGGACCGCCCGCCGGCGCTGCCGAGGCGGTCGCATGGGCCGACGCGCACGGCATCGACTCGGTCTGGACGGCGGAGGCGTACGGGTCCGACGCGTTCACGCCGCTCGCGTGGTGGGGCGCGACCACCTCCCGGGTGCGCCTGGGCACCGGCATCGCCCAGCTCTCCGCCCGCACGCCGACCGCGACGGCGATGGCCGCGCTCACGCTCGACCACCTCTCGGGCGGCCGGTTCGTGCTGGGCCTGGGCGCCTCGGGTCCGCAGGTCGTCGAGGGCTGGTACGGCCAGCCGTACGCCCGGCCACTCGCGCGCACCCGCGAGTTCGTCGCGATCGTGCGGGACGTGCTGCGTCGAGAGGCGCCCGTCACCGCGCCCGGCCCTGCGTACCCGTTGCCGCTGCCCGCGGACGCCCCGGGCGCGACCGGCCAGGGCAAAGCCCTGCGTTCCACCGTGCACCCGCTGCGCGCCGACCTGCCGATCCACCTCGCGGCGCAGGGGCCGCGCAACACCGCACTCGCGGCGGAGATCGCGGACGGCTGGCTGCCTGCCTTCCTCTCCCCCGCCCTGGACGCCGAGGCGCGGGCCCTGCTCGAGGAGGGGTTCGCCGCCCGGTCGGCGACCCTGCGGCCCGCGGCCGAGTTCGAGGTGTGCGCGAGCGTGCCGCTCGCCGTCGCCGGCTCGATCGCCGAGGCCGTCGACCTCGTACGGCCACACGTCGCGCTCTACGCGGGTGGGATGGGGTCCGCGAGCGCCAACTTCCACCGCGACGCGATGGCCCGCCTCGGGTACGCCGAGGCGCTGGCGGAGGTGTCGGCGCACTACACGGCCGGGGACCGCGAGCGTGCCGCGGCCGCCGTGCCCGAGGAGCTGGTGCGCGAGATCGCGCTCGTGGGGACGCCCGCCGACATCGCGGAGCAGGTGGCCCGCTGGGAGCGCACCTGCGTCACGACCCTCGTCGTGCAGACCGACCCACGCGCGCTGCCGGCGCTGGCGCCGCTGCTCGCCGCCTCCTAGGCGACGAGCGCAGGACGGCGCCCGCCGAGCCACACCTCGTTGCCCTCGCCGAGCGGCACCCGCCCCACGGTGGCGAAGCCGCTCTGGCGCAGGAGCGCGCCGCGGCCGTCGTCGATCGCGACGGCGAGCACCGGCTCGTCGCGCGAGAGCACCGGCTCCACGACCGTCCTCGCCATCGTCACGACGTCGTGAGGCTCGACGTGCGGCGCGACCGCGACGGCGAACAGCACCAGCCGGGCGCTCGAGAGCTGGATGAGGTCGCCCACCTCGGCCATCGCCGACTCGAGCGCGGGTCGCAGGTGCACCGCGGGACCGACGGCGTCGACCACCCGGTCGACCTTGAGCTCGCGGCGCAGCAGCTGGTCGAGCGCGCCCGCGCGCACGCTCGCGGCGTCGTCGCCGCCGGGGACCCACACCGACGCGGCCACGATCTCGCCGTCGCGCTCGGTCACCCACAGCTCGCCGCTGGCGAGCACGAGGTGGGCCAGCAGCATCCGCGCGGTCGCGTCCGCCGCGCCGGGGTCGGCGGGCCCGTCCGGCACCCCGTCGCCGTCGATGTCGAGCTCGTGGGCGCTCGCGCGCAGGAGGCGGGCGACCGGATTGACGTCGAGCAGGTGACCCTGTCGGGTGTGGAGCGTCATGCCGCCTCACCGTAGGGACGCCGGCTGGGAGCAGCCTGGGTGTCGGGTGAGCACTGCTGCCGGTGAGCACTGCTGCCGGTGAGCACTGCTGCCGGTGAGCACTGCTGCCGGTGAGCACTGCTGCCGGTGAGCAGTGCTGACGCACGCACCGCGCAACGCACGACGGCGAGGCTCGGGTGAGCCTCGCCGTCGTGCGCGAGCAGTGGGGTCAGCGGGAGGTCACTCGGTGCTGACCGTGAAGCCCTGCTCCTCGCCGTACTTCACGTTCGCGTCCTGCCACGCCACGAGGCCCTCGTTGAGGTCGGTGCGGTTGAGGTAGGACTGGCCGAGCGTCTCCGACACGATGCTGTTGGCGTAGGACTGCCAGGGCAGGTACTGCCAGCCGGTGCCGACGTTGTCGATGCCCTCGACGAGCACCTTGTTGATCTCCTGGCCGCCGAAGTAGTCGGAGGTGAAGCCGAGGAACTCGTCGGACTGGAGCTCGGCCACGGTCGCCGGGAAGCCGCCACCGCTGTTGAGGAACACGGAGATCGACTCGGGGTCGGAGTTCAGCCACCGCAGGAAGGCGGCGCCGAGCTCGGGGTTGGGGGCGCCCTTCGGCACGACCTCCGTGGAGCCGCCGTTCTCGGCGTTGGCGGGCGTGCCGTCATAGGTCGGCATGGGCGCCACGCGCCACTTGCCGGCGCCGTCGGGCGCGCTGTTCTCGAACACGCCCGGCATCCAGGCGCCCGTGGGCAGCGTGGCGATCGTGCCGTCGGACAGCGCGGCGAACCACTCGTCGGTCCAGCCGGGGATCTCGCAGTTGAGGCCGCCCTGGACGATCTTGTTCCAGGTGTCGGCCCAGAGCTTCGAGCCCTCGTCCTGGAGGTTGATCGTCACGTTCTCGCCGTCGACGGCGAACGGGCGGCCACCGGCCTGCCAGATCATCGAGGTGGTGAAGCCGGCGTCGCCGGAGTCGTTGACGATGCACGTGTCGGGATTCGCGGCCTTGATCGCCTCGCCCGCCGTGATGTACTCGTCCCACGTGGTGGGCACCTCGATGCCGAGGGACGTGAACACCTCCTCGTTGTAGAACAGCGCCATCGGTCCGGAGTCCTGCGGGAGGCCCCAGATGCCGCCGTTCTGCGTGACCGCACCCCACGTGGAGGGGGTGTAGAGGTCCTCGAGGTCGGCGAAGCCGTACTCGGTGAGGTCGGTGAGCGAGCCCGGGAGCTGGAACTGGGAGACCGACTGGTACTCCAGCTGCGCGACGTCGGGGATGCCCGAGCCGGCCGTGAGGGCGTTCTGCAGCTTGAGGTTGTGGTCCGCGGCGCCGCCGGTGTTGGTGACGTTGACCGTGACGTTCGGGTAGGCCTTCATGAACGCCGCGGCCTGCTCCTCGGCCTGCGGGGTCCAGGTCCAGTACTCGATCGTGCCGCCCTGCTCGAGCGCGGCGTCGAGCGCGTCGGAGCTGCCGCCGTCGGAGCCGCCTGCGGTCCCGTCGCCGGAGCCGGAGTCGGAGGAGCCGCCGGAGCAGGCGGCGAGGACGAGCCCGAGGGCGACCGCAGACGCGGTCACCGTGAGGACTCGGCGGGTGGAGCTGGCCATGGCCTTTCCTTTCACTTCACTGTGGTGGCGCGTGACGCGCCGGGTGGGGGTGGCGTGGTCGTCCACGGGCCGAGGCCGGCACGTGGACTCCTGGGGACCGGCCGGGCTCGCCCCGGCCGGTCTGGTCGGGTCAGGCCTTGACGGAGCCGGCCGAGAGGCCGTTCTGCCAGAAGCGCTGGAGGGACAGGAAGGCGACGACGATCGGGATGATCGTGAGCAGCGACGCCGTGATCACGAGGTGGTAGATCGGCGACGCCTGGACGCCCGTGGCCTCGAGGTTCCAGGCCTGCAGGCCGAGCGGAAGCGGGTAGAGGCTCTCCGAGCGCAGCATGATCAGCGGCAGGAAGTAGTTGTTCCACGTGGCCACGACGGCGAACAGCAGCACCGTCACGATGCCCGGCGCCATCATCCGGACGCTGATCGTCGCGAAGGTGCGGATCTCGCTCGAGCCGTCGACGCGGGCCGCCTCCAGCACCTCGGTGGGCACGGACTCCTGCGCGAAGATCCACATGAGGTAGAACCCGAACGGGGAGACCAGCGCCGGGATGATCACCGACAGCATCGTGTTGGTGAGACCGAGCGACGAGAACATGAGGAACGTCGGGACCGCGAGGGCCGTGCCGGGAATCGCGATCGCGCCCAGGATGACGGCGAACACGGACTTCTTGCCCGGGAAGCTGAACTTCGCCATCCCGTAGCCGCCGAGGGTGGCCAGCAGGGTCGCGCCCCCCGCGCCGACGACCACGTAGATGATCGTGTTGAGGAACCAGCGGACGAAGATCCCGTCCTTGCGGGTCAGCACCTCGCCGATGTTCGCGAACAGCTGGAAGCTGTCCCCGAACCACAGCCCCGAGGAGCTCAGCAGGCTGCCGTAGTCCTTCGTCGAGTTGACGACGAGCCAGTACAGCGGCAGCAGGCAGTAGATCGCGAAGAAGATCATGACGACCGTCAGGGCGACCGACCGGTGGATGTGCCGGTCCGGGCGCAGGTGCTCGTAGCCCGGGGCCACGCCCTGACGTCCCTTCGCTCGACTCGCGCCCGTGGTCCTGGTGCCCGACGGCGAGGCGAGCGTCCCCGCGGAGGTGGTGCTCGCGGTCGTGCCGGCGTGGGTGCTCACGTCGCCGCTCACTTGAGGGCCTCCCGGTTCCCGCGGAGCTGGACGACGTAGGCGATGACCGCCGTGACGACGCCCATGATGATGGCCAGCGCCGCCGCGTAGTTCACCTGCTGCCCGGTGAAGGACAGGTTGTACGCGTACATGTTCGGCGTGTAGTAGGTCGAGATGAGGTTCGGGACGAGCTTCTGCATGATGTTCGGCTCGTTGAACAGCTGGAACGAGCCGATGATCGAGAAGATCACCGCCACCACGATGGAGCCCTGGACCGCGGGCAGCTTGATGTTCCGCACGATGCGGAGCTGACCGGCGCCGTCGAGCGCGGCCGCCTCGTACAGCTCGGGCGAGATCGCCTTGAGCGAGGAGTACAGGATCAGCATGTTGTAGCCCATGAACGACCAGGTCACGATGTTGCCGATGCCCACGAGCAGCCACTGCTGGGAGAGCACCGAGAAGTCGGTGCCGAGCCAACCGTTGAGGTTGCCGACCAGGCCGAACCGCTCGCCGTACATGAAGCCCCACATGAGCACCGCCGCGACGCTGGGCACCGCGTAGGGCAGGAACATCGCGATCCGGAAGAACCGGATCCCGTGCAGCCGGGCCGAGTCGATCACCAGGGCCGCGACCAGCGCCATCGCCAGCATCACCGGGACCTGCACGAGGAGGAACAGGCTGACGCGGCCCAGGCCCTCCCAGAACTTCGGGTCCTGGAACACGGCGACGAAGTTGTCCGCACCGACGAAGGACGTGCCTCCGATCAGCTTCGTCTGGAACAGGCTCAGCCAGATCGTGTACGCCAGCGGGGCGATGAACACGAACACGAAGACCAGGAGGAACGGGACCGTGAACCACAGTCCCGTCAACCGTCGCCTGACCTTTCGCACCTGGCCGGGCCGCTCGGCGACCACGCTCGACATCCTCGTCTCCTCACCACGGACCTGCGCTGGCCGGCCGGCGAGGCGTCATGTTGACGTCAACAGCCGACCGATGGTGACGTTATCATGGGATAGCCGGGACACACGTCTCGAAACGGTAACGATGTCGTCGCCGCCCCGCCGTGGGCAGAGGAGGAGCTCCGATGCCCGCCCGTGCCGCGAACGACCGCTCCCCTTCTCGCACCCATGCCGCTGCCGGCCGCGCGCCGTCGCTCGCCGACGTCGCACGCCTCGCCGGCGTCTCGACACAGACGGTGTCCCGCGTCTCGACCGGCTCGACCCAGGTGCGTCCCGAGACGCGGGCCGCGGTGCTCGAGGCGATGTGCGCCGTCGGGTACGCCCCGAACGCCGCGGCGCGTGCGCTGCGCTCGGGCGCGTTCGGCACGTTCGGCGTCATCGTCCACCAGATCTCCCGGACCGGGGAGTCGCGCAGCGTGGAGGCGATCGTCGCCGCGGCACGTCGGCACGGGTACGCCGTGACGCTCGTCGACGTCGAGCACGCCGGCGACTCCGACGTCGAGGCCGCTGTCGCCCGCCTGCAGAACCAGCTCATCGACGGCCTCATCGTGCTGCGGCACGAGACCGAGACGCCCGTGCACCTGCGCGTGCCGGACACCCTGCCGCTCGTGGTGTCCGACGCACGGTTCGTCGGCGAGCACGCCACCGTCGGCGCGGACCAGCTCGCGGGCACGGCGGCCGCCGTCGAGCACCTGCTCGGCCTCGGCCACGTCACGGTGCACCACGTCGGCGGGCCCCCGACGTCGAACCCCGCCCAGGTGCGCCGGACCGGCTGGGTCGCGGCGCTCGAGGCGCACGGGCGCCAGGTCCCCCCGCTCACCACTGGCGACTGGACCCCCGCGTCCGGGTACCGCGCGGGGACCGAGCTCGTCGCGCGCATCCACGACGGCGAGCGGATCACCGCGGTCTTCAGCGCCAACGACGAGATGGCCGCGGGGCTCCTGCTCGCGCTCACCCGCGCCGGCCTGTCGGTGCCGGGCGACGTGTCGGTCATCGGGTTCGACAGCATCCCGCTGTCGGCCTACCTGCAGCCTCCGCTCACCACGGTCGAGCAGGACTTCGCGGCGATGGGCGAGGCGCTGGTCGAGATGCTGATCGCGCAGGTGCGCCGGCGCGGGGCCGGCCGGCTGGTGCCTGGCGGGCCCTCTGGCGAGGCGGCTCCAGCGGAAGCCACACGGCGGGTGGTCCCGGCGAACCTCATCGTGCGCGAGAGCACCGCGCCGCCGCGGCGCTGAGCACGCGGCGGGCTCGCCGTCGTACGTCTCACTCCTGTCGGAGATACAGGTCGCGCAGCAGCGCGATCTCGGCGCCGTGGTGGATGACCTCGCGGTGGATGTGCAGCACGAGCCCGGCCATGGAGGAGTCCTCGTGGCCCGGCTCGCGGCAGTTCTCGGCGAGCGCGGCGTCGTCGAGTGCTGCCACGCCGGCGCGCCAGCGGGCCTCGCCGGCGTCGAGGTCGGCGAGCGATGCGGCGGCGGCGAGCGGGTAGTCGTAGGAGTCGTAGCTGATCTCGGGGCCACCGAAGTACCGCGCGTTGCGGTCGCCGAAGACGCCGACCACGAGGTGGGCGAGGCGCCAGGCGATGGTGGTGACCGGGGCGGGGACGGGTTCGGGCACCTCGAAGTCGACGACGCCCGAGCCCGAGCCGATCGTGGCCCACGGGCCGTGCTCGCCGCGCCGGCGGACCGTCCAGGAGTCCGTGACCGGCGGCCACAGGTACTCGGCGTCCGTCAGCCCTTCCAGCCGGGGCCGCAGCTGGTGGTCCCAGTGCCAGGTGTGCTGCTCGAGAAGCTCGTCGGTCAAGGTCATCGCCGTCTCCCTCGCTCGTCTCGACCCGTGTCGGGCTCAGTCTGCGCCCGCCATACGACATCCGCGCGCCACGCGGGCGCTCGTCCCGAGAACGGCAGGACCGCCACACCCGGGAGGGTGCGGCGGTCCTGTGCGGTGCTGGTCGATCGCAGGGCGACGGCGGGTCAGAAGTCCCAGTCGTCGTCCTCGGTCGTGACGGCCTTGCCGATCACGTACGAGGAGCCCGAGCCCGAGAAGAAGTCGTGGTTCTCGTCGGCGTTCGGCGCGAGCGCCGAGAGGATCGCCGGGTTCACGTCGGTCTGGTCCTTCGGGAACAGCGCGTCGTAGCCCAGGTTCATGAGGGCCTTGTTCGCGTTGTAGCGCAGGAACATCTTGACGTCCTCGGTGAGCCCGACGCCGTCGTAGAGGTCCTCCGTGTACTGCTCCTCGTTCTCGTAGAGCTCGGTGAGCAGGTCGTAGGTGTACTCCTGGATCTCGTCCCGCTTGGCCTGGTCGACGAGCTGCAGGCCCTTCTGGAACTTGTACCCGATGTAGTACCCGTGCACCGCCTCGTCGCGGATGATGAGGCGGATGACGTCGGCCGTGTTGGTGAGCTTCGCGCGGCTGGACCAGTACATCGGCAGGTAGAAGCCCGAGTAGAAGAGGAACGACTCCAGCAGGGTCGAGGCGACCTTGCGCTTGAGTGGCTCGTCCCCCCGGTAGTACTTCATGACGATCTCGGCCTTGCGCTGGAGGTTCTCGTTCTCCTCCGACCAGCGGAACGCCTCGTCGATCTCACGCGTGGAGCACAGCGTGGAGAAGATCGAGCTGTAGCTCTTGGCGTGCACCGACTCCATGAACGCGATGTTCGTGTAGACGGCCTCCTCGTGCGGGGTGAGCGCGTCCGGGATGAGGCTCACCGCACCGACCGTGCCCTGGATCGTGTCCAGCAGCGTGAGCCCCGTGAACACGCGCATCGTGAGCTCCTGCTCCTGCGCGGTGAGGGTGCCCCACGACGGGATGTCGTTGGAGACCGGCACCTTCTCGGGCAGCCAGAAGTTGCCCACGAGGCGGTCCCACACCTCGAGGTCCTTGTCGTCCTCGATCCGGTTCCAGTTGATCGCCTGGACCCGGCTCACCAGCTTGAGCTTCTCGCTGATCACGTTCGTCGTTCCTTCGTCTCGCGGGGTCGGTGGGTCGGGTCTCAGCGCAGCGTCACAGGGTGCACGAGACGCAGCCCTCGACCTCGGTGCCCTCGAGCGCGGCCTGGCGCAGCCGGATGTAGTAGAGCGTCTTGATGCCCTTGCGCCAGGCGTAGATCTGGGCCCTGTTGACGTCCCGCGTGGTGGCGGTGTCCTTGAAGAACAGCGTCAGGGACAGGCCCTGGTCCACGTGCTGCGTCGCGGCGGCGTACGTGTCGATGATCTTCTCGTAGCCGATCTCGTACGCGTCCTTGTAGTACTCCATGTTCTCGTCGCTCAGGTAGGGCGCCGGGTAGTAGACCCGGCCGATCTTGCCCTCCTTGCGGATCTCGATCGGGGCCACGATCGGGTGGATCGAGCTCGTCGAGTGGTTGATGTAGGAGATCGAGCCGGTCGGCGGCACCGCCTGCAGGTACGCGTTGTAGATCCCGTGCGCCTGGACCTGCGCCTGCAGCTCGCGCCAGTCCTGCTGGGTCGGGATCGCGATGCCGGCGTCGGCGAACACCTGGCGCACTCGCTCGGTGGCCGGCTCCCACGTGCGCTCGGTGTACTTCGTGAAGTACTCCCCGCTCGCGTAGGCCGAGTCGGCGAACCCCTCGAACGCGGTGCCGCGCTCGATGGCCAGGCGGTTGGAGGCGCGCAGCGCGTGGTACGTCACCGTGTAGAAGTAGATGTTGGTGAAGTCCACGCCCTCCTCGCTGCCGTAGTGGATCCGCTCGCGGGCGAGGTAGCCGTGCAGGTTCATCTGCCCGAGGCCGATGGAGTGCGACGCCTCGTTGCCCCGCTCGACCGACGGGACCGACCGGATGTGCGTCTGGTCCGAGACGGAGGTCAGCGAGCGGATCGCGGTCTCGATCGTGCGGCCGAAGTCCGGGGAGTCCATGGCCTTGGCGATGTTGAGCGAGCCGAGGTTGCAGGAGATGTCCCGCCCGATGTGCTCGTAGGACAGGTCGTCCCGGAACGTCGATGCGGTCGAGACCTGGAGGATCTCCGAGCACAGGTTGCTCATCGTGACGCGGCCCGCGATGGGATTGGCGGCGTTCACCGTGTCCTCGAACACGATGTACGGGTAGCCGGACTCGAACTGGATCTCGGCGAGCAGCTGGAAGAACTCGCGTGCCTTGATCTTGGTCTTGCGGATCCGGCCGTCGTCGACCATCTCGTGGTACTTCTCGGTCACGGAGATCTCGGAGAACGGCACACCGTAGACGCGCTCGACGTCGTACGGCGAGAACAGGTACATGTCCTCGTTCTTCTTCGCGAGCTCGAACGTGATGTCCGGGATGACGACGCCGAGCGAGAGCGTCTTGATGCGGATCTTCTCGTCCGCGTTCTCACGCTTGGTGTCGAGGAACCGCAGGATGTCCGGGTGGTGCGCGCTGAGGTACACCGCGCCGGCGCCCTGGCGGGCCCCGAGCTGGTTGGCGTAGGAGAAGGAGTCCTCGAGCAGCTTCATCACGGGGATGACGCCGGAGGACTGGTTCTCGATCTTCTTGATCGGGGCGCCGTGCTCGCGGATGTTGCTCAGCAGGAGCGCCACGCCGCCGCCGCGCTTGGACAGCTGCAGCGCCGAGTTGATCCCGCGCGCGATCGACTCCATGTTGTCCTCGATGCGCAGCAGGAAGCACGAGACGAGTTCGCCGCGCTGCTGCTTGCCCGCGTTGAGGAAGGTCGGCGTCGCGGGCTGGAAACGGCCCGAGATGACCTCCTCGACGACGTGCTCCGCGAGCCGCTCGTCGCCGGCCGCGAGGGCGAGGGCGACCATGACGACGCGGTCCTCGAAGCGCTCGAGGTAGCGCTTCCCGTCGAACGTCTTGAGCGTGTACGACGTGTAGTACTTGAACGCGCCGAGGAACGTGGAGAACCGGAACTTCTTGGCGTAGGCCAGGTCCCAGATGCGGTGGAGGAACTCCCGCGAGTACTGCTCGAGCACCTCGGGCTCGTAGTAGCCCTCCTCGACCAGGTACTCGAGCTTTTCGTCGAGGTCGTGGAAGAAGACGGTGTTCTGGTTGACGTGCTGCAGGAAGTACTGCCGCGCGGCGGCGTGGTCGGCGTCCAGCTGGAGCCGACCGTCCGGGCCGTACAGGTTGAGCATCGCGTTGAGCGCGTGGTAGTCCATGCCCTCGAACCGCGGGTCGTGGTGGAGGACCTGCGCGCCGGTCAGGCCGGGATCTGCGAGCGTTGTTGCCAAAACTGTGCCAATCCTTCGCGGACGCGAGTCACGTCCTGGTCGGTTCCGAGAAGCTCGAAGCGGTAGAGGTAGGGGACGCCGCACTTCGCGGCGACGATGTCGCCGGCGCGGCAGAAGGCCTCGCCGAAGTTCGTGTTGCCGGCCGCGATCACCCCGCGCAGCAGGGCGCGGTTCCCCTCGTCGTTGAGGAAGGCGATCACCTGCCGGGGGACCGCGCCCCGCTCGCCGTTCCCGCCGCCGTACGTGGGCAGGAGGAGCACGTACTCCTCGTCCACGTGCAGCGGCGGGTCGGTCCGCCGGACCGGGATGCGGTGCGCCGGCAGGCCGAGCCGCTCGACGAACCGGTGCGTGTTCTCCGAGACCGAGGAGAAGTACACGAGACGTGCCATGTGCTCCTCCTCAGCGGTGCGCGGGACGATGACGAGGTGGGCCCTGCCGTGCGGTGTGGTGCGGGGGTGCCGTTGCCGAGAGCGGGTGCCGACGGCGACGCCGGGGTCAGGCCCCGACGACCTCCGCCGCCGGAACCGCGGCGGCGGCGAGCGCCTTGATCTTGTCCGGGCGGAAGCCGGCCCAGTGGTCACCGTTGGCGAGCACGACCGGCGCCTGCTGGTAGCCGAGCGCCTTGACCGACTCGAGCGCCTCGGCGTCGATGCTGAGATCGACGACCTCGTAGCTCAGGCCGTGCTTGTCGAGCGCGCGGTACGTGGCCGAGCACTGGACGCAGTTCGGCTTGCTGAAGACGGTGATGCTCACGTTCTCCCCTGACGCTCGGGCTTGGTTGCCGGTCTCGTTCTGACGTGCTCACGCGTGTAGTTACACGCGTGTCGTTCGGGTCCGGGTGTGGTGCTGCCCGGGCTCTGAACACTACACCTAGTGGTCGGAGGGGCCAGGCACCACCAGATGTCGTGTCTCGGCGTGTCGGTGCTCGACGTCCGTCCACCCCTGTGCGAGGGCTCCACCCCCAGGCGTGTGGACAGTCCACGGCCCTCGGCACGCGGGACCGCGGGACCCGCACCACCGGGCCCGGAAGGGCGCCTCGACGCCGTCCACGGGCTGTGGACACAGATGTGGACCGCGTGTGCACCGCGCTCGGGACGACGCGGCCGGAGCCGCCCGCGACACTCCGCGAAGTCGTTCGCGACGCGCGCCGGCTCGGCGTGTCGCGCACCTCGAGAGGCGCCCGGGACCACGTCCCGGACCACCGGCACACCCCGCGGACCAGTCATGCACTCAGGTTCTCACCGACCACTGACATCCGGCCCGGAGCGAGGGGCACGTGGGTGCGGCGCTACGCGTCGGGGCACTCCCCGACGAGCGAGGTGAGCGCCGCCTCGGTCTGCGCGCGCAGATCGGCCGTCTCCCCCGGGGTGACCGTGGCGCCGTCGGCCGCCTGCTGGGCCAGCGCGACGAGCCCGTCGAGCGCGGACACGAGGCTCGCGCCCGCATCACCGAGCCGCCCGTCGACGCCGGACACGGCGGTGGCCGTGTTGTCCCGCAGCTGCGTCAGCCCGGTCACCGCACCCTGCGGGTCCACGGCGATGTCGGCGAGGAGCTCGTCGAGCCGGTCCCCGACCGACTGCGCCACGGGCGTGACCGCGGCGCACGCGGCGGTCTGCGCGGCGTCGGAGACGACCGAGCACGAGCCGAGCGCTCCGGCCGCGAGCAGGAGGGCCAGCGGCAGGGCGACGGCACGACGGCGCCGGCTCGGTTCGCGGGTCGTCCGGCCACGTGCTGTGGTCGGGCAGGAGAGACGGGGCATCGGGCTCACACGTCAGCAACGCCCGGGCGAGGCCGGCGTGTTCCCGTGCGCCGGCTCAGCCTCAGGCCGGGATCGGCTCGGCGTGCGCGAGGGGCGCCGCCACCGGAGCGACCTCGTCCGGGGCCGGTGCGGGCCGCGCCGCGAGCGACCCGTGTCCCGCCACGTCGGTGCCGACCTCGAGGATCCGGGCCACGCCGTCGGACACCGCCACGCGCGAGACCGACGCGTTCGGCAGGGCGGCGAGCCCGTCGTGGCCCACGAGCGAGAGGTAGGCGCCGAGCGTCACACCGTGCCCGACGACGAGCACGTCCTCGCCCGGGTGGGCCGCGACGATCTCGGTGAAGGCACGGCGCACGCGCGCCATGTAGTCCGCGCCCGACTCCCCGTTCGGCAGGCCCGGGTGCGTGCCGGCGAGCATCGCCGGGACCAGGCGCGACCACGGTTCGTGCCGGTCGAGCTCGTGCTCGGGGCGGCGCTCGTAGATCCCGAACGAGACCTCGCGCAGGCCCTCGTGCGTGCGCAGCCGCAGACCCTCGTGGCGGCGGACGATCTCGACGGCGGTCATGACCGCACGGCCCTGCGGCGAGGAGTACGCGGCGTGGAAGGAGTGCGGCTCGAGGTGGCGGGCCGTCGACTGCACGCCGAGGCGGCCCGTCCGCGTCAGCGGGGAGTCGCACGAGCCCTGCATGAGGCGGCGGGCGTTGAGGTAGGTCTGACCGTGACGCACGAGCGTGAGCGTCGTGGTCGGGGCGGCCGGTGCCGCCTGGGTGTCGGCCGTCGTCGTTGCGGCCCTTTCGTGTCGTGTCATGGCGCCCACGCTAGGGACCGTCGGAACCGGCCGGGCGACGGCCCGGTGACGCTCCGGTAAACGTTGCGGCACGCCGCAGGGCCCGCGGCGGCCGGCTCGAAACGTGCGGTTCACGCACGCCGCCGCCGCACGACGCGACTCCACGCCGCCTCACAGCGCTCGGTGCGTCCACTCCCCCGCGAGCAGCGTGCCGGCGACGCCCAGAGCTCGAGGGCGACTCCCCGCCGTCGACTCACGCGCCCAGGCGACGGGGTCGCCGTCGAGCACCACGAGGTCCGCGACCTGTCCCACAGACGGCCGTACGCCGCACCCGCCCGTCGAGGCCAGCAGCGCCGCCACGGCGCCGATCCGCTGCTCGGGATGCCACGGCGGGCGCGCGTCGCCGGTCCGACGCACGGCCGCGGCGACGGCGAGCAGCGGGTCGAGCTCAGCGACCGGCGCGTCCGAGCCGAGTGCGAGCCGCACCCCGGCCACCAGCAGGTCGGCGAACCGGTAGGCGCGCGCCGTGCGGCCCGGCCAGAGCTCCTCCGCGACGTCGCGGTCGTCGAGCAGGTGCGCCGGCTGCACGCTCGCGACCAGCCCGAGCGCCGCCAGCCGGGTGAGGTCGGTGGTCGCGAGGAGCTGCGCGTGCTCGAGGCTGCCGGCGGTGCCCGTCGCCGCGAATGCGTCGAGCGCGAGCGTCGCCGCGGCGTCGCCGATCGCGTGCACCGCGCACCGCAGCCCGGCCCCGTGCGCCCGCGCCAGCAGCGGCGCGAGCTCGGCCGGCCCCACGTTGAGCGTCCCGCGCCCCCCGCCCGGGTAGGCGTCGTGGCAGTACGCCGTGCGCGTGTTGAGCGAGCCGTCGGAGATCACCTTGAGCGGCCCGAGCCGCACCAGCGCGTGCCCGACGGCGTCCCGCGCCCCCGCGAGCGCGTCACCCGGGCGCAGCCCGGCCGCGAGCACCGCCTCGACGTCCTGCGGCCACACCGCCGCCTCGACCCGGATCGGGAACCGCGTGACGTCGGGGCCCTCGCCGGGCCCGCCGTCGAGCCGCCGCGTCCACTCGCGCGGGTCCACGGCCTCCATGTCCACGACGCCGACGACGCCGCGGGTGGCGGCCTGCGCGGCGGCGGCGCGGACCCAGGCGTCGCGCTCGGCCGGGGTGCCGCCGTCGAGCGCGCCCGCCACGGGGAAGAAGTCGTCCTCACGGACGAGGCCGCTGGCGTCGGCCGTGAGGCCGAGGCGCGCGAGCGCGGCGGTCGAGAACCAGCCGGAGTGCAGGTCGCCGCTCGTCAGCGCGACGGGCGCGCCGCCGCCCGCGGCGTCCAGCAGCGCCGCCGTCGGCTGGTCCGGCCAGCCCACCGCGCGGAACCCGAACCCGACGACGACCTCGCCCGGCCGCGGCGGATCCCGCCGCACCCGGGCCGCGACGAGGTCGGCCGCCTCGCGGGCCGAGCGCGCGGACGCGACGTCGAGCCGGCGTGCCGCGAGCGCCTGCTGGAGCAGGTGCACGTGGGCGTCCCAGAACCCCGGGAGAAGGTGACGGCCGTCGAGGTCGACGTGCTCGCCGTCGGAGGCCGCGCAGACGCCCGCGGGAGACGCAGGAGCGGGCGCGATGCGCGCCACCCGGCCGTCGACCAGGAGGACGTCGACGAGGTCGGGCCGCCCCACGAGGCGGGCGTTCGCGAGCAGCACGGGCGTCAGTCTCGCACCGGGACCGGCGCCGGCCGCAGCACGGTGCGCGCGACCGTGAAGGCGCCGTTGTCGCCCATCACGCGGGTCGGTCCGACGAGCCGGCGCAGCGCGGCCGCGTGCGCCAGCCGCGAGTTGTACACCGTCCACAGCTCCCCGCCCGGTCGCAGCACGGTGCGGGCGTTCGCGAGGAGCCGCAGCGCGACGTCGGGCACCACGGCGCTGCCGACGTGGAACGGCGGGTTGCACACCACGAGGTCGACGCTCGCGGGCGGCAGGCCGCGCAGGCCGTCCGCGCGGCGGACCTCGATCCGCGGCGCGAGGCCGTTGGCCGCGGCGGTGGCGCGCGCCGAGTCCACGGCCGCGGCCGAGACGTCGAGCGCGAGCACGCGCGCCTGCGGGCGGGAGCGGGCGAGCATCGCCGCGAGCACGCCCGTCCCGCAGCCGAGGTCCACCACGTCGACGGCGTCCGGCGCCATCTGCGGCACGAACTGCAGGAGGTAGCGCGTCCCGACGTCGAGCGCGGCGCCCGCGAACGCCGCACCGTGCGCGACGACGTCGAGGTCGAGCTCCGGCAGGCGCCGGGCGAGCGGGTACGTCCGAGCGGCCGCGGGGTGCGGTCCCCGCGCGCGCAGCACCCGGGCCTTGCCGTGCGCGAGCGACGCGCCGACCTCGGCGAACGAGCGCCCGAGCACCACGTTCTGGGTGCGCGTCATGTGCTTGACGCGGCCGCTGGCCAGGAGGAGCACGTCCGGCCCGGCCGCGGCGGCGGCGACCTGCGCGATCTCCTCGAGCGCCGCGAGCGAGCGCGGCAGGGCGACGAGGACCAGCCGGGCGCCGGCCACGAGCGCCGGCTCGAGGCCGTGGTGCGCGACGACGTCGCCGCGCTCGTCCGCGAGCGCGACGCCGAGCCGGCCCGCGTTCGCCACCAGCGCCTGCTCGGACAGCAGCGAGTCCTGGTGCACGCGCACGCGGGGCGGCCGGATCCCCACGGCGCCGGTCAGCAGCCCGAGCGTGAGCGCGCCGTAGTGGTCGCCGACCACCACGACGTCCGACGCCGTGAGGCCGCCCGGTGCGGCGGCCAGCGCCGCGAGCGGGCCGGCCGCCTCGACGAGGAGCAGCCGGTCGGCGGCGTCGACGGCCACGAGGTCGGGCGCCTCGACGTCGGGCCAGCGTCGCAGTGCGGTGAGGTCCGCGTGCCCGACGGCGAGCGCGCCGTCCGCGGCGTCGTCACCTACGCCGTCGCGCGCCTCGGCGGGGTCACGGGCGTCTCGCGGCTGGTCCGGCACGGCTCCAGTCTCCCGCGCCCCGGTGCCGAAGTCCGCAGTGGCGCGCCCCCTCGTCCGGATAACGTTTACAGCAGGCCGTCTGCCGCCCGTGCCCCACGGCTCCCGCCCGCGTGTGCGGATGAGGACCGATCGGTGCGGCAACTTCGCGGCAACCACTTCCACCTTCCCCATTCCACTTGTTAACGTTTTCATCGAAGGGAGGCCATCGATGGTCACGATCAAGGACGTCGCCGGTGCCGCCGGCGTCTCCATCGCCACGGTCTCCCGTGCCCTCGCGGATCCCGACCGGGTCGCCGCCGCGACCCGCGACCGCGTCCTCGCGGCGGCCGACGCCCTCGGCTACACGCCGAACCGCGCCGCGCGCGGCCTGCGAGCCGGACGGACCAACGCGATCGGGCTCCTGGTGCCCGACCTCACCAACCCGTACTTCGCCGTCGTGGCCCGCGGCGTGAGTCAGCGCGCCCGCAGCCACGGCGTCGCCGTGTTCGTCGCGGACTCCGAGGAGGACCCGGCGGCCGAGGTCGACCTGCTGCGCGGGCTCGTCGGCCAGACCGACGGCGTCCTGCTGTGCTCCCCGCGCGCCCTCATCCGCGACACCGACGTGCTCGGCGCGCACCCCGCGGTCTTCGTCAACCACGCGCTCGACGCCGCCCCCTCGGTCGCGCTCGACGACGTCGCCGGAGCGGTCGCGGCGCTCGAGCACCTGCGGTCCCTCGGGCACCGCAGCATCGCCTACGTGGCGGGGCCCACGACGTCGTGGTCGGACGCGCGGCGACGTGACGCGCTGCAGGCGGTCGCCGAGCGCCACCCCGAGCTCGAGATCCACGTCCTCGGTCCGTACCCGCCCACGGTCGAGGGCGGCTCGGCCGCCGCGGGCGTCGTCATCGCCTCCGGCGCGACGGCGGCGCTCGCCTTCAACGACACGGTCGCCGTCGGCCTCATGCGCCGCGTGATCGCCCTGGGCCTGCGCGTGCCGCACGACCTGTCCGTCGCCGGGTTCGACGACACCTACCTCACGACCCTCGTCACCCCGGCGCTCACGAGCGTGCACGGCGACGTCACCGAGGTCGGCCGGCGCGCCACCGACCTCCTGCTGGACCGCATCGAGCGGCCCGACGCCCCCGGCGAGCTCGTCCTGCTGCCGAGCTGGCTCGTCCAGCGCGACTCCACGGCTCCCCCGCTCAGCCGGCTCGTCCCGGCGCCCACCACCTCACCAGCACCCGCCGAACCGACACCAGGAGCACCATGACCACGCCCACCCCCGACCTGCCGCGCCTCACCCGCTCCACCCCGATCGCCCCCGAGGCGAGCGGCCCGCGGGTCCGCCCGACGGGCGTCGGGATCGTGCACCTCGGCTGGGGCGCGTTCCACCGCGCCCACCAGGCGATCTACACCGAGGACGCGATGGCCGAGACCGGCGACCTGAGCTGGGGCATCCTCGGCGACGTCGAGCGCTCGCCCCAGGTGCGCGACGCGGTCCGCCCGCAGGACGGCCTCTACACCGTGCTCACGGTCGGCCTCGACGAGCACGGGCACACCGTGCGCAGCGCCCGGGTCGTTGGATCCGTCGTCGACGTCGCCTACCCGGGCGAGGAGACGCCGCGCCTGCTCGCCGCGATCGCCGCGCCCACCACGCACGTCGTCACGCTGACCGTGACGGAGAAGGGCTACGCGCGCCGGCCGGACGGCCGCCTCGACGTCGAGCAGGCCGCCGCCGACATCGCGCTGCTCGCCGCGGAGGAGGCCGCGGGCGACGCCGACGTGTCGGCCGCCGCACCGGCGACGACCGCGATGGGGCTGCTCGTCCGCGGACTGGCCGCTCGCCGTCGGGCCGGCGGGGCGCCGGTCACGGTGCTCTCGTGCGACAACATGCCCGAGAACGGCCGCGTGCTGCGCGGCGTGGTCGACGAGCTCGTCGACGCGGCCCTGCCGGGCGAGGCCGGCGCCGCGCTGCGCAGCTACCTCGAGGAGTCGACCACGTTCCCCGGCTCGATGGTCGACCGGATCACGCCCGCGGCGACACCGGACGTGCTCGACCAGGTCGCGGCCGCGATCGGCGCCCGCGACGAGGCCGGGATCGTCGCCGAGCCGTTCCGCCAGTGGGTGATCGAGGACCGCTTCGCCGGTCCGCGCCCCGCCTGGGAGCGCGTCGGCGCGGAGCTGGTGCCCGACGTCGTGCCGTGGGAGAACGCCAAGCTCCGCCTGCTGAACGGGACCCACTCCGTGCTCGCCTACGCCGGCCGGCTGGCCGGCCACGCCACGCTCGCCGAGGCGGTCACCGATCCCGCGATCGCGAGCCACGCGCGCGCTTTCATGGTCGACGACGCGCTGCCCACCCTGACCCCGCCCGCGGGCGCCGACCTGCTCGCCTACGGCGAGGAGCTGCTCGTCCGGTTCGCCAACCCGGCCACCGGCCACACCACGCGCCAGGTCTCCACCGACGGGACCCAGAAGATCCCGTTCCGCTGGGGCGAGGCCGTCGCGTGGAACCTCGAGCAGGGACGCGTGCCCGACGGCGTGGCGTACGGCCTCGCGGCGTGGAGCGAGTTCGTGCGGCGTGCGGTGCGCGACGGCGTGGACCTGGGCGACCCGGCCGGCGCCGAGCGGCTCACCGCGACCGTGCACGAGGTCGGTGAGGACCGGCCCGAGGACGCGGCGCGCGCGCTCGTCGCAACGCCCGGCCTCCTGCCGGGGGACGCGGGCACCGACGACCGGCTCGTCGACGCCGTACTCGCACACGTTCGCGATCTGACCCAGGCGGGCGACGGCCTGCTCTGAGGACCCGGCCGCGCGCCACCCACCCCCACCACACCCCACCACCACCACACCCCACCGCCGCGCAGTCGCGGCAGAGCAGCAGAGTCGAGGAGAGACACCGATGAAGATGGGTTTCCGCTGGTACGGGGAGGGCAACGACACCGTCGCCCTCGACCAGATCCGCCAGATCCCGGGGGTCGAGACGATCGTCTGGAGCCTCCACCACAAGCAGGCCGGCGAGGTCTGGGAGACCGCGGAGATCGAGGCCGAGATGGCCCGGATCACCGGCATCTCGGCCGAGGCGGCCGCCCGCGGGGTCACCCGCACGCTCGACGCCGACGTCGTGGAGTCGGTCAACGTGCACGAGTCGATCAAGCTCGACAAGACGGTCCTGGGCCTCAGCCGCGACGAGGCGATCGAGAACTACGTCACCACGCTGGAGCGCCTGGGCCGGGCGGGCGTCAAGGTCGTCTGCTACAACTTCATGCCGGTCTTCGACTGGCTGCGCACCGACCTGTGGCACCCGCTCCCCGACGGCTCCACGGCGCTGTACTACGAGAAGGCCGTGGTCGACCAGATGTCGCCCGAGTCCCTCATCGCCGACATGGAGAAGAACTCCGGCGGGCTCACGCTGCCGGGCTGGGAGCCCGAGCGTCTTGCGAGCTTCAGCGAGCTCAACGCCGCCTACGAGGGCGTCACGCACGAGGACATGTACCGCAACTACAAGTACTTCCTCGACGCGATCATCCCCACCTGCGAGGAGTACGACGTGAAGGTGGGTGTCCACCCGGACGACCCGCCCTTCGACATCTTCGGCTGGCCGCGTGTGGTGTCCACCAAGGAGGACCTCGCGACGATCCTGTCGCTCAACGACAGCCCGTACAACGGCCTCACGCTGTGCCTCGGCTCGTTCTCGGCGAACCCGGCCAACGACGCGGTCGGCGCGGTGCGCACGTTCATGGACCGCATCCACTTCTCGCACGTGCGCAACATCAAGCACTTCCCGAACGGCGACTTCACCGAGGTCGGCCACCGCGCGTGCGAGGGCGACGTCGACACGGTCGGCATCATGGCGGCGTACGCCGAGGCCGACTACACCGGCTACATCCGGCCGGACCACGGGCGGCACCTGTGGGACGAGAACACGACGAACAAGCCGCGCCCCGGGTACGGCCTCTACGACCGCGCGCTGGGCATCCAGTACCTGCTCGGCGTGTGGGACACGGTGCGCCGGGGTCGCTGAGCGCGATCGTGCACAGGGCCCACGGGAGGCCGGCGCGAGGCCAGCACCACTGACGCATCTCCCACGCACGGCCCACGCACGACGAACGGCGCCACCCCTCGGGTGGCGCCGTTCGCCGTCGGGCGCCGGGGTTTCCGGCGGACGGGTCAGCTGAGCTGCGGGTCGGCCGCACGACGTGCGCGGGGCCGCAGCTCCAGGCGGGCGACGAAGGCGAGCCCGAGCAGGGCGACACCGGTCACGACGACGACGAGCACGAGGGCGAGCAGGAGCAGGAAGGCAAAGGGCATGGCAAGGCTCTCAGGTGAGGAGGGTGGAAGGTTCTCTCGGGTGCGCACGCGAGTGCGCTGACGGCACGCGAAGGCATGTGGCGAGCGCCAGCACGAGTGGTCGGGACCGGCATTCCCTCGGCGTCGACGCGGCGGTCGGGGCGGAGGGTGCGGGCATGCCCGCCGACTGGTGGCACGCGGATGTGGCGGTGGGATCACGCCGTTTCGTAGCGGAGGGGCAGAGACACCGGACCTGGGTGCGGTCCGACTCCACGCGGGGGCCCGCCTGACGAGCGCGGGGCGTCGTCGCGGGAGCGCCGTCAAGGCTAGTCGAGGCGTCAGCGGGTAACCACCCGCGCAGGCGGATCGGCGGCGTGAGTCGGGTCACCCTCGGCTCGGCGGATGCGCGCGCGCCGCGCGACGTCCGTCCGCAGCGACCGCGGCAGCCACCGCGCGCCCAGACCGATCGGTTCGTAGCGGTCCAGTCCCTGACGCACCTGCCCGACGGCGAGCACGAGCTCGCGCGGGTCGGCGCCGCCCGCCGTGGGGGCGTCGGCGACGAGCGGCGGACCGCCCGCCCCGGCCGCCCCGGCCGCCCCGGCCTCCTCGGCCGCCCCGCCGTACCAGGCGCGCTCGCTGGCGCGCACGAGGGCCGCCATCCGCGCGCGCCCATCCCGGTCCAGCCGCGCCCGGCGCGAGAGCAGCGCGGCCACGCCGCGCACGCTGGCGGTGTCGTCGAGCGGCTCCCCGTGGTCGACGGCGAGGTCGTTCAGCTCGGCCCAGACGTCCTCGACCGCGCCGGGGCCCCCACGTGCCGCTCGGCGCAGCCGCGTCCGGCGCCGCCACCACCGCGCGGCCGCGGGGCCGAGCACCAGCGCCGCCCCGCCGAGGAGCGCGAGCAGTGCGACCCCGAGCGCGCGCCAGCGGGCCGCCTCCTGCGCCTGGGCGACCTCGGCCGCCGTGTCGACGTCCGTCCCGGCGGTCGCCTCGGAGCCGCCCACCGGGTTCGCGGGGTCGACCGGCTGCGCGCCGCCCGGGATCTCGAGGTCGTCCGGGTTGGCCGCCTGCGCCGTCGACCCGGGCACGGGGAGCACGGGGGCGCCGTCGACGGTCTGCGGGGCCTGACCGGCCGCCGCCGGGGTGGGGTCGAACGCGACCCAGCCGGCGCCGTCGAACAGGACCTCGACCCATGCGTGCGCGTCGTGGCTCGAGATGACCACCGAGCCGTCGGACTGCACGGTGCCCGCGCCGAAGCCGACCACGACGCGCGCGGGGATGTCGAGCGAGCGCAGCATCACGGCCATCGCGGAAGCGAACTGCTGGCAGTACCCCTGCCGCTCGGCGAGGAAGTCCAGCAGCGGGTCGCCGGTGCTGCCGGCGGGCACCGTGAGGCTGTAGCGAAAGCCGTTGGCGGGATCGGTGAACCACTGCTGCAGCGCCACCGCCTTGGCGTACGGGCTCGTCGCGTCCTTGGTGTGGTCGACGGCGGTCCGGAACACCGCGCGGTCCAGGTCCCCGACCTCCGTCAGCGGACCGCCCGCGGTCACGGTGTCGGCGTCCAGCTCGGCCTCGCTGGGGACGCGGGTGTCGACCCGGATCGTGTACGCGCCCGGGTTCGTCGCCTCGGCGCGGTGCCAGGCGCGCAGGTCGGCGTCGTAGGACCACGGCTCGTCGGTCGCCACGTTGACCGTGCCCTCGCGCACGGGCAGGAACGTCCCGGTGTACCCGAGCGACTCGACCTGCGCCTCCTCGTCGTACGCCGCGGGCTGCTGCTCGCCGTCGAACGCGATCACGTCCCCCGTCTCGGCGTCCACCTGCACGTCGCCCTGCACCCCGACGGGCGAGGCCTCCGGCTGCAGGTCGTTCTCGACGTCGCCCATCGACCAGCCCACGCCGTCGGTCCAGACCGTGAGCGCGGCGGTGCGCACGTAACCCGGCGCGGACTGGCCGGTCACCCGCAGGAGCGGCGCGTCGGAGCCGCGCAGGAGGTCGCCGGTGAGGTTGGTCAGCAGCGACGGTCCCTCGTACGCGACGCGGTCCAACCGCCCCGTGGTGCCCACGCCCGTCGCCGCGCCGGTCACGGTGAGCGCCGCGGCCACCGTCAGCGCGCCGATCGCGACGGTGCCGGCCACCCGGTCCGCGCCGGCCGTCCCGCCGCCACGAGCGGCGGCACCTGAGCGCGGTCGCCCGACGGCGAGCAGCAGCAGGTAGCTCGCCGCCGGCAGCGCGAGGGCGTACCAGGGCAGGGGCCCGACGGCGAAGGTCGCCGCCACGAGCACCACGCCGAGGGCGGGGAGCGCCACGAGGGCGGGCGCGCGCACGGCGAGGTGGCTCACCAGGATCGCGAGCAGGCCGAGCGCACCCGCGACGAGCGCGGTCAGCGCGGGGACGACGGGCGCCGGCGCGACCGAGGTCCGGATGTGCTCGCCCGCGGCCGCCAGCAGGGCGCCCGCCCCCGCGGGCGTCGTCACGCCGGAGACGAACGACAGCATGAGCGTGAGCGCGGCGACCTGAGCGACGACGACGGCGACGACGGCGACGACGACGCGCAGACCTCGCGCCCGGCACACCTCCTCGACGACGGTCACCGCGGTGACGGTGAGCACGGCCGCGGGCCACCACGACCCGCCCTGGAGCAGCGCGCCGAAGCCGGCGGCCGAGGTCAGCAGGGTGATGGCGCCGAGCACGGCGGGCCACGCCGAGCGGGTCGGCTGCGCGGCGCGCCCGGAGATGACCGGACCGGCTCCGGCACCTGGCCCGGCGCCTGATCCGGGACCAGGGCTGGGCACCGCACGACGCGGCGGTGGGGGTGGTGGTGGCGGCGAGCTGGCCGGCGGCCGCGGCGTCCACGTGGACGCGCTCATCGCGTGCCCACCCCGGTGCGGGGGACGGCCGAGCGCACGGGTGTCACGCCGTCGAGCCCCCCGGTGGGCTCACGCAGCATGCCGAGGTGGGTGAGGTGCTGCCACGCGAGGGCGATCTCGGCTGCGCCGCCGGGGCCGCGCGCGGCGGTGACGTCGACGACGGCCACCCGCCAGCCCGCGACCCGCAACGCCTGCGCCGTCGTCGCGGCGGTCGGCACGGCGTGCTCGAGCCGCGCCGGCAGGAAGGAGCGCGGGTCCAGCACGAGGGCCATCGCGGTTGCACCGCGGCGCCGCACGCGCGCGAGGGCGGCGGTCTCGTCGTCGGTGAGCGGACCCACGATCGCGATCACGAGGTCGAGCGCGTGGGGCACGGCGGGGGTGAACTGGTGGCCGGTGCGCCCCAGGTCCGCGAGGCGTGCCTGCAGGGTGCCCGGCACCGCCTCCGGCTCGAGCAGCACGGCGCCGGTGTGGTCCGTCAGCGTCACCTCGATGCCCGCTGCGGCGAGGTGCAGGCCGACCGAGGCGGCCAGGGTCGCGGCGACGTCGAGGCCCGCCGCGTCGAGGCCGCCCGCGGTGCGCGGTTCCCGGGGGCGGTGGTCCAGCACGAGCGCCACCGTCGCGGGCGAGGGGACCTGTGCGGTCCGCACCACGACGTCGTCGGCGAGCCGGGCCGACGCGCGCCAGTGGATGGTGCGCACGTCGTCGCCGATCCGGTACGGCCGCACGCCCACGTCGGGCGCACCGCCGGTCGGTGCGGTGCCGGTGCTCGCCGTCGTGCTCCCCCGTCCTGCCGCGCTGCGCGGCAGGCCCGCGAGCTCGACGACCTCGGGCACGACGAGCACCTCGAGGGTGCCGGGCACGGTGCGGCGGTCCTCCCACAGGCCGAACGGGTCGTGCGAGCGCAGCAGCACGGGTCCGATCGCGTAGCGACCCCGACGGTCCCCGACGAGCGGCACCTGCAGCGTCGTCACGCTCCCCGGGAGCAGGGGCGGCACGGCGCGGCGCTGCTCCTCGAGCAGGCCCGGCGCCTGGGGCAGCCGCAGCTCGAGCGAGCGACCGGGCAGGCGGCCCACGTTGTCCACGCGGACGTCCGCCGTGCCCTCCCCGGCCACCGGGAGCACCGGGCTGGCCGTCGACAGGCGCACGGCCAGGCGAGGCCTGCGCACGGTGAGGAGCACGGCGACCACGGGCAGCAGCACGCCGATCGCGGCGGCGAACAGCAGGTCGCGCTCGTCGAGCACGAGGGCCACGAGGCCGGTCGCGGCTCCTCCGGCCAGCAGCCAGCGGCCGCGAGCGGTCAGCCCGCGGCGGACGGTGCCGCGCTCATCCGCGCGTTCCACGCGGCACCTGGGCCCGGCTCACGAGGGCGGAGACCAGCTCGTGCGTGGTGCGGTGCGGCGACCCCGGGGTCGCCGGACCCAGCAGCATCCGATGCGCGAGCACCGGCACGGCCAGCGCCGAGACGTCGTCGGGCACCACGTAGGGCCGGCCAGCGAGCGCCGCCGAGGCCTTCGCGGCGCGCGCGAGGTGGAGCGCCGCGCGGGGCGAGGCCCCCAGCCGCACACTCGGCAGGCCGCGGGTGGCCCGCACGATGCCGACGAGGTAGGAGCGCACCTGAGGCGCGAGGTGCACGCGGCGCACCGCGGCCGCCATCGCCAGGACGCCGGCGTCGTCGGTGACGGGCCGGACGCTCGTGAGCGGGTCGACCTGGTCGCGGTCCAGGAGCATCTCCAGCTCGGCGTCCGCGGCCGGGTAGCCGATGCTCGTCTGGGCGAGGAACCGGTCGCGCTGCGCCTCGGGCAGCGGGAACGTGCCCTCCATCTCGACCGGGTTCTGCGTGGCCAGCACGAGGAACGGGCGCGCGAGCGTGTACGTGGTCCCGTCGACCGAGACCTGGTGCTCCTCCATCGCCTCCAGTAACGCCGACTGGGTCTTGGGCGAGGCGCGGTTGATCTCGTCGGCCACCACGATGTTGGCGAAGATCGGCCCGGGGCGGAACTCGAACTCGCTGGTCAGCCGGTTGTAGATGCTGCCGCCGGTGACGTCGGTGGGCATGAGGTCGGGGGTGAACTGCACACGCGAGACGTCGGCGGCCACCGCGAGCGCGAGCGCCTTGGCGAGCGACGTCTTGCCCGTCCCCGGGACGTCCTCGATGAGCAGGTGCCCCTCGCTCAGCAGACACACGACGGCGAGGCGCACCACCTCGTCCTTGCCCACCAGCACGCGGGCCACCTCGGCCTGGATCCGGCCGCCCACCTCGGCGACCTGCTCCACGGGCGGCGTCTCGCCGGGGCTGGCTGCCCAACGCGGACCGCGCGCCTGGTCGTGGCTCAGATCGGCACGCGCGTCGGCGTCGTCCGGCCTCGCATGCTCCGTCTGCTCCTGGGTCACGGCGTGCTCCGTCACTGCGTCGGGTCCCCCCGAGCGTGGAGGCGTGCTCCGTCGCTCGCTGGGCCAAGTCTCGCACGGGACTGGCACCACCCCGGCCTCCGTCACGAGCCTCCTGCAGGGGCTCGAGGCGCGTGGCTTCATCACCCGCACGTCCTCGCCGCACGACTCGCGCGTCAAGGTCGTGCGGTCACGCCCGAGGGCGAGCAGATCATCGCCGGCTTCGACGAGGCGATGCGCGCGGCCTCCGAGGCGTTCTACGCGCCGCTGTCCGAGGCTGAGCAGGACCAGCTCCTGGCGCTCCTCGAGCGGCTCGTCGAGAACGTCGAGGTGCCCAGCCGTCCTGGCGGTCCGCCCGGCGACCCTCGCCGTCGACCGCTGTAGTCCACGGCCGGTCGGGTCGCTCCTTCGCCGCCCGCCCTCTCTCGCCACCCGCTCTCTCTCCACCGTCCTCTCTCTCCGCTGCACCCCACCGCCACGCGCCTGCCGAGGCGCGACACGCCGTCGTGCCCGGCCTGCGCCCGACCACGAGTCGCCCGCGACCGACCGACCGGCCACTCCCCTCTCGCACCGTCTCGTGAACGGAGACTCCGCCATGCCTGCTGACCTCACCACTCCTGCTGTCACCAACGCCGACGACGCGTCCGAAGGGACCGCGTCCGGGAGCACCTCCGGCAACCGCCGGGCGCTCGCGACGGCGCCCGTCTGGCGCGCCCTCGTGCACCTCTGCGTGCCGATGATCGCCGGCTTGTCCGTCGGCACCGTCTACAACATCGTCAACGCGGGCTTCGTCGGCTCGCTCCACTCGACCCCGATGCTCGCGGCGCTGACGCTCGCGATGCCGGTGTTCGCCGTGCTCATGGCCGTCGGCGGCGTGTTCGGCGTCGGCGGCGGCACGTACGTCTCGCGCCTGATCGGCGCGGAGGACGCCGTGGACCCTGTGGGAGGCACGGACCCACTGCGCTCACCCGCCGAGACCGCCCTGCGGATCAAGCAGGTCTCGGCCTTCACCCTGTGGGGGGCGGTCGCTGCGGGCGTGGTGGTCGGCGTCGTCGGGCTCGTGCTCGCCACGCCGATCGCGACGGCGGTCGGGGCCTCGGGCGATGCGCTCGTCCCGACGGCGCAGTACATCGCCGCGATGTGCGCGTTCGCGCCGGCGATGGTCGCGAGTTTCGCGCTCGAGCAGCTCGTGCGCGCCGAGGGCGCCGCCGTCTCCTCGATGACGGGCGTCCTGATCTCGACGGCGGCGAACTTCGCGTTCGACGTCCTCTTCATCCTCGTGCTGCACCAGGGCGTGCTCGGGGCGGGGATCGCCGTCGGGCTCTCGAACGTCGTGATGGCCGGCTACTACGTGTGGTGGTTGGTCCGCCGCAGCGAGGCGGCCGCGCTCGCTCCGCGATGGCTCAGGCTGGACCGGGAGCTGCTGCGCACGGTGTTCGGTGTGGGCGTCTCCGAGCTGCTGCAGTCCTCATTCCTCGTCGTCAGCACCGTGGTGATGAACTGGGTCGCGATCGGGTACGGCTCGGCGCTCCTGGCCGGGATGGGCGTGGCACTGCGGATCTCCCAGCTGCCCGAGATGATCTGCATGGGTGTCTTCCTCGGCGCGATCCCGCTGTTCGCGTACGGCTACGGAGCCGGCGACGGCGTGCGGCTGCGTCGCGCGATCACCGGCGCGGCCGTGGCGATCCTCGGCTTCACGGCCGTGTTCTCCACGCTCGTGCTGCTCTTCCGCGAGCAGGTGTTCGCGCTGTTCAGCGCGGACGCCGACGTGCTGGCGGACGGCACCCGGATCCTCACCGCGATGCTCGTGGCGACGGTGTTCAACGGGATCTCCGGGCTCGTGATCGCGGTGTTCCAGGCGACCGGGCAGATGCGTGACGCCGCGATCATGTCGGTCGCGCAGGGCGTGCTGTTCGTGCCGGTGGTGCTCCTGGGCAACGCGTGGTTCGGGATGACCGGCGTGATCTGGGCGATGACGGTCACCGAGCTCGTGGTGTTCCTGCTGGGCGCGGTGCTGTTCGTCGCGGCACGCAGGGAGTTCGCGGGCGTCGCGGAGTCGGGGGCGGCCGTCGAGACCGGTGCCGACGTGCTCGACGCGGCGCCGGCCACCGCCTGAGCAGCGCGTCGCTGAAAGCACGAGAGGGCGGGACCCGGACGGGACCCGCCCTCTCGTCGATGTGCGCAAGGGGGGAGTTGAGCCTACACGCCCTGGGTTCGCCCCCAGTGGCTGGAATGCCCTCGATTTGGGCTCTGACCTGCGACGATGCGAAAAGCACGTTGTGACCCCCAGAGCGATCTTGGCACCCGGGAGCATCTAGATACATGTGGTGTGACACATGGGTGACACATGGGACTACCGCTGGCTGCGTAACGCACGGCGCACAGCCATCCGGTGACCGAGAGGATGCCGCCTGCCGGCGGTGTTGTTGTGCGGCTGACGCCCGCAGGCGCCGCTTCGTTTCCTGGTGTCCCCGCCTAGCGACCTACCAGCCGCCCACCCAGTTGAATCGCGAGCCTGCGCGTCCCCCCATGTAGAAGTTGGCGTTGAGCGCCGAGGAGGCGAGCCGGATCGATGCCGCGTAGGCATCGAGTTCGGGCTGTGGGCGTGTGCCCGATGGTGCCAGCGGAACCTCACCTCTGGTTGGCGCCGTCAACTTTGTCCAGGTCCGTAGGTTGTCGAGCCCGCCACTCACGGGGTCGCGCCAGCCGGTGAGGTCGGTCAGCCAGCGGATCGCAGCCTCGAGAACAGGGGGAGTGGTGCTGATCAGGTTGAAGCGCCCCAGGTTTGATGCCGCTCCTGTTTGAGTCCAGGAGGATGGCCACCATGCCGAAGAAGATCGATCCCGAGCTCAAGGCGCGCGCGGTGCGTCTGGTGCGAGAGCACGCCGGGCAGTACCAGAACGTGACGGCGGCGTCGGTCGCCGTGGCCAAGCAGCTCGGCGTCTCGCGTGAGTCGGTGCGCCGGTGGGTCGCGCAGGACGAGGTCGACGCCGGGACCCGGCCGGGCACGACGAGCGAGGAGTCGGCCGAGGTCCGCCGGTTGAAGGCGGAGAACAAGCGGCTGCGCGAGGACGTGGCGGTGCTGAAGGCCGCGACGTCTTTCTTCGTCGGGGAGCTCGACCCCCGCAACCGCTGATCATGGGGTTCATCGACACCATGAGAGCCGAGGGTCACGCGGTCGAGACGGTCTGCCGGGTCCTGCGCGAGCAGGGCTGCCCGGTGGCTGCGCGGACCTACCGGGCATGGCGCGGTGCGCATCGGCGGGTCGCGGCGCGCACGATCAGCGACGCCGTGGTCGAAGACGCGGTGCGCTCGGCGGCGTGGCGCACCGACGAGGCGGGTGTGCGTCGGCTGACCGGCGAGGGCCTGTACGGGCGGCGCAAGATGACCGCGCTGCTGCGCCGCACGAGCGT
>NZ_VENP01000031.1 GCF_006351005.1 Miniimonas arenae
CGTCACCTTCACGGTGACGGCCCGCCGTCGTGCGTCGTGCGTCGTGCTGACGGCGGGGGAGCGGTGGCCGGTGCGCGGAGGCGAGGTTCGCCGTCGGGCCCTTTGCCGCCGCGGCGGGGGAGCGGTGGCGTCCGACTGGCGGGCGCACAGGGCGCCGCGGTTGACCTCGGGCGCGCTGGAGGGTAACCTCGTCTGCGGTGCCCGCACGTTCGGGCCCTTTGCGTGCGCGTGACACCGGCTCATCACGGTTCCCCTCAGGGGTCGGAGCCCGGTCTCACTGAGTGGCTCTGCCACCGGCGCTGCCTCGACCAGCCACGGCTGGGGACGAGTGTGCGCGCGGTGGCGTGCGCTCGATGCGAGGGCCGGTCCGTACGGCAGACCACGAAGTCACCCCTTCGAAGACGGAGACGCAGTGCCCACTATTCAGCAGCTGGTCCGCAAGGGCCGGACGGCGAAGGCCAGCAAGACCAAGACGCCGGCGCTCAAGGGTTCGCCCCAGCGCCGCGGTGTCTGCACGCGCGTGTACACCACGACCCCGAAGAAGCCGAACTCCGCCCTCCGCAAGGTGGCGCGCGTGAAGCTCTCCTCGGGCATCGAGGTCACGGCGTACATTCCCGGCGTCGGCCACAACCTCCAGGAGCACTCGATCGTGCTCGTGCGCGGCGGCCGTGTGAAGGACCTTCCCGGTGTCCGCTACAAGATCGTGCGTGGCGCACTCGACACGCAGGGCGTGCGCGGGCGTCAGCAGGCGCGCAGCCGTTACGGCGCCAAGAAGGAGAAGAAGTAATGCCTCGTAAGGGTCCCGCTCCGAAGCGCCCCATCGTCATCGACCCGGTCTACGGCTCGCCGACGGTCACGCAGCTCGTCAACCGCGTCCTGCTCGACGGCAAGAAGTCCGTCGCGGAGCGCATCGTCTACGACGCCCTCGAGGGTGTGCGCGAGAAGACGCAGGGTGACCCCGCCGTCGTGCTCAAGCGCGCGCTCGACAACGTCCGCCCGTCGCTCGAGGTCAAGTCCCGCCGCGTCGGTGGCTCGACCTACCAGGTGCCGATCGAGGTCCGTCCCGCCCGCGCGACCGCGCTCGCGATGCGCTGGCTCGTGGACTACTCGCGCCAGCGTCGCGAGAAGACCATGACCGAGCGCCTCATGAACGAGATCCTCGACGCCTCCAACGGCCTCGGTGCCGCGGTGAAGCGCCGCGAGGACGTGCACAAGATGGCCGAGTCGAACCGGGCCTTCGCGCACTACCGCTGGTGATTCGGTGCCCGGCGCCTCCTCGGGGGCGCCGGGCCGCCGACCACCCCTCCGGGCCGCTGCCGCGGCCACCCTCCCTGCTCGTCACGAAAGAAGAGAGCATCTGTGGCACTCGACGTGCTGACCGACCTGAACAAGGTCCGCAACATCGGCATCATGGCGCACATCGACGCCGGCAAGACGACGACGACCGAGCGGATCCTGTACTACACCGGCCGTAACTACAAGATCGGCGAGACGCACGACGGCGCCTCGACGACCGACTGGATGGAGCAGGAGAAGGAGCGCGGCATCACGATCACGTCGGCCGCCGTGACCTGCTTCTGGAACGACAACCAGATCAACATCATCGACACGCCGGGTCACGTCGACTTCACGGTCGAGGTCGAGCGCTCGCTGCGCGTGCTCGACGGTGCCGTCGCCGTCTTCGACGGCAAGGAGGGTGTCGAGCCCCAGTCCGAGACCGTGTGGCGTCAGGCCGACAAGTACGACGTGCCGCGCATCTGCTTCGTCAACAAGATGGACAAGCTGGGCGCCGACTTCTACTTCACCGTCGACACCATCGTCTCCCGCCTCGGCGCGAAGCCGCTGGTCATCCAGCTGCCGATCGGGTCCGAGAGCGACTTCGAGGGCGTCGTCGACCTGGTCGAGATGCGTGCGCTGCTCTGGCGCGGCGAGACCGCCATGGGTGCGAACTACACGGTCGAGGAGATCCCGGCCGACCTCCAGGCCAAGGCCGAGGAGTACCGCGCCGCGCTCGTCGAGGCCGTCGCCGAGACGTCCGAGGACCTCATCGAGAAGTACCTCGGCGGCGAGGAGCTGACGGTCGCGGAGCTCAAGGCCGGCATCCGCAAGCTCACGGTCTCCTCGCAGGCCTACCCGGTGCTGTGCGGTTCGGCGTTCAAGAACAAGGGCGTCCAGCCCATGCTCGACGCGGTGGTCGACTACCTGCCGTCCCCGCTGGACGTGCCGGCCGTCGAGGGCCACGACGTGCGCGACGAGGAGAAGATCCTCGAGCGTCACCCGTCGGTCGACGACCCGTTCTCCGCGCTCGCGTTCAAGATCGCCGTGCACCCGTTCTTCGGCAAGCTCACGTTCGTGCGCATCTACTCCGGCTCGGTCACCCCGGGCCAGCAGGTGCTCAACGCGACGAAGGGCAAGAAGGAGCGCGTGGGCAAGCTGTTCCAGATGCACGCGAACAAGGAGATCCCGATCGACAGCGCGACTGCCGGTCACATCTACGCGTTCATCGGGCTGAAGGACGTCACCACCGGTGACACGCTCTGCGACATCGCGAACCCGATCGTGCTCGAGTCCATGACGTTCCCGGACCCGGTCATCGAGGTCGCGATCGAGCCGAAGACGAAGGGTGACCAGGAGAAGCTCTCCGTGGCCATCCAGAAGCTGGCCGAGGAGGACCCGACGTTCCAGGTCCAGCTCGACCAGGACACCGGCCAGACCGTGATCAAGGGCATGGGCGAGCTCCACCTCGACATCCTCGTGGACCGCATGCGGCGCGAGTTCAAGGTCGAGGCGAACGTCGGCAAGCCGCAGGTCGCCTACCGCGAGACCATCCGCCGCAAGGTGGAGAAGGTCGACTACACGCACAAGAAGCAGACCGGTGGGTCCGGCCAGTTCGCCAAGGTCCAGGTGACCTTCGAGCCGCTGGACACGACCGACGGCCAGATGTACGAGTTCGTCAACGCCGTGACCGGTGGTCGCGTGCCGCGCGAGTACATCCCCAGCGTGGACGCCGGCATCCAGGACGCGCTGCAGGCCGGCGTGCTCGCGGGCTACCCGCTCGTCGGGGTCAAGGCGACGCTGATCGACGGCGCCTACCACGAGGTCGACTCCTCGGAGATGGCCTTCAAGATCGCCGGCTCGATGGTGCTCAAGGAGGGTGTCCGCAAGGCGGACCCCGTGCTCCTCGAGCCGCTCATGGACGTCGAGGTGCGCACGCCCGAGGAGTACATGGGTGACGTCATCGGCGATCTGAACTCCCGGCGTGGCCAGATCCAGTCGATGAGCGACGCGTCGGGCGTTAAGGTTGTCCGCGCACTGGTGCCGCTGTCGGAGCTGTTCGGCTACATCGGCGACCTGCGGTCGAAGACCCAGGGTCGCGCGGTGTACTCGATGCAGTTCGACAGCTACGCCGAGGTTCCTCGGAACGTCGCCGAGGAGATCATCAAGAAGACCCGGGGCGAGTAGTCCCACGGGGCGTCAGCTCCACCCGATTCACCAACCGACCCGTAGGGACACCGCCAGCAGGACACCTGCCCGGTGAAGCAACTACCCGAGTTCCAGGAGGAACGAAGTGGCGAAGGCCAAGTTCGAGCGGACCAAGCCGCACGTCAACATCGGCACGATCGGTCACGTCGACCACGGCAAGACGACGCTGACCGCTGCCATCTCCAAGGTCCTGCACGACAAGTTCCCGGACCTGAACCCCTTCACGCCTTTCGACGAGATCGACAAGGCGCCCGAGGAGAAGCAGCGCGGCATCACGATCAACATCGCGCACGTGGAGTACCAGACGGCCGCGCGGCACTACGCGCACGTCGACGCTCCCGGTCACGCCGACTACATCAAGAACATGATCACCGGTGCGGCGCAGATGGACGGCGCCATCCTGGTGGTCGCGGCGACCGACGGCCCGATGGCCCAGACGCGTGAGCACGTGCTGCTCGCCAAGCAGGTCGGCGTGCCGTACCTGCTCGTCGCGCTCAACAAGTCCGACATGGTCGACGACGAGGAGATCCTCGAGCTCGTCGAGATGGAGGTCCGTGAGCTGCTGTCCGCGCAGGGCTTCGACGGCGACAACGCGCCGGTCGTGCGCGTCTCCGGCCTCAAGGCCCTCGAGGGTGACCCGGAGTGGGTCAAGACCGTCGAGGAGCTCATGGACGCCGTGGACGAGAACGTCCCGGAGCCCGTGCGTGACATGGACAAGCCGTTCCTCATGCCGATCGAGGACGTCTTCACCATCACCGGCCGCGGCACCGTCGTGACCGGCAAGGTCGAGCGCGGCAAGCTGCCGATCAACTCCGAGGTCGAGATCGTGGGTCTGCGTTCCCCGCAGAAGACCACTGTCACCGGCATCGAGATGTTCCACAAGCAGATGGACGAGGCGTGGGCCGGCGAGAACTGCGGTCTGCTCCTGCGCGGCACCAAGCGTGACGACGTCGAGCGCGGCCAGGTCGTCGTGAAGCCCGGCTCGGTCACCCCGCACACGCAGTTCGTGGGCCAGGCCTACATCCTGAAGAAGGAGGAGGGCGGCCGCCACAACCCCTTCTACACGAACTACCGTCCGCAGTTCTACATCCGCACCACCGACGTCACCGGCGTCATCTCGCTGCCCGAGGGCACCGAGATGGTCCTGCCCGGCGACACCACCGAGATGACGGTCGAGCTCATCCAGCCGATCGCCCTCGAGGAGGGCCAGGGCTTCGCCATTCGCGAGGGTGGCCGCACGGTCGGTTCGGGCACGGTCACCAAGATCCTCAAGTGACCCCGACCCCCGCGAGGGGGTGTGCGGCGCACTGAGCGTCGCGACCGGGCGAGGGCCCGGCGGCACGACTGCCGCCGGGCCCTCGCGCCGTGTCGGGCCGGCCCTGCGGGGGGCCCTCGCGCCGGGGCGTGGTCGATCTCACCCCTGCGAGGCGGCGCACGGTCGGCCGCTGGCCCGTCCCGAGTGGCGCGATCCCGGGGGATGTGGCAGACTGTCCAGGTTGCCTCGTGGGAACGAGGCTCGTGCGTGCGCGCTGGGCACCGCGACGAGCGGCTCGACAGAGTCGGTCGGAGCAGTCCGCGCGGTGCGCTCGGGTCTCGACCCGGCAGCCATCGCGGTTCTCGGCCCCCGGGCCGACGGGCCACAGACCCCGACTCGAGTACCGACTCGCTGCGCGAGTGCGCGGCGCTGGGGTAGGTCGCAACGGCGACACGCCCGAGCGCGGGGGTCGGTCAAGCAGTTCAACGAGCGGTAACGACGAGAGAGAGTCAGACAGCCATGGCGGGACAGAAGATCCGCATCCGGCTCAAGTCCTACGACCACGAGGTCATCGACAGCTCGGCGCGCAAGATCGTCGACACGGTGACCCGGGCCGGTGCGACGGTGGTGGGCCCGGTGCCGCTGCCGACCGAGAAGAACGTGTTCTGCGTGATCCGTTCTCCGCACAAGTACAAGGACAGCCGCGACCACTTCGAGATGCGCACCCACAAGCGCCTCATCGACATCATCGACCCGACGCCCAAGGCCGTCGACTCGCTCATGCGTCTCGACCTGCCGGCCGACGTCAACATCGAGATCAAGCTGTAGAGGTTCCGATCATGACTTCCACCACTTCCGCCGCGTCCGCCGTGACGGCGCTGCTCGGGACGAAGCTCGGGATGACCCAGGTCTGGGACGGTGCCGGCAAGCTCGTGCCCGTCACCGTCGTCCAGGTCGGGACCAACGTCGTCTCGGCCGTGCGCACGCCGGAGACGGACGGGTACTCCGCCGTCCAGCTGGCCTTCGGCCAGATCGACCCGCGCAAGGTCACCCAGCCCGTCAAGGGCCACTTTGCCAAGGCCGGCCTCACGCCGCGTCGCCACGTCGCGGAGGTCCGCACGGCGGACGCCGCCGACTTCGCCCCCGGTCAGGAGCTGACCGCCGAGGTGTTCGAGGCCGGCGCGCGCGTCGACGTCATCGGCACCACGAAGGGCAAGGGCACCGCCGGCGTCATGAAGCGCCACGGCTTCTCCGGTGTCGGCGCCTCGCACGGTGCGCACCGCAACCACCGCAAGCCGGGCTCGATCGGTGGCGCCTCCACGCCGTCGCGCGTGTTCCGTGGCCTTCGGATGGCCGGTCGGATGGGCAACGCCCGCAAGACCGTCCACAACCTCACGATCCACTCCGTCGACGCGGCGGCCGGTCTGCTGCTGGTCGCGGGCTCGGTGCCCGGCGCCAAGGGCTCGCTCGTCGTCGTCCGCTCCGCAGTGAAGGGAGCCTGAGATGACCACCATCGACGTCATCGACGCCGGGGGCGCGAAGTCCGGCACGGCCGAGCTGCCCGCCGAGGTGTTCGACGTGACGACCAACGTCCCGCTGATCCACCAGGTCGTCGTCGCCCAGCTCGCTGCGGCGCGCCAGGGCACGCACAAGACCAAGACGCGCGGCGAGGTTCGCGGCGGCGGCAAGAAGCCCTACAAGCAGAAGGGCACCGGCCGCGCCCGTCAGGGCTCGACCCGCGCTCCTCAGTTCGCCGGCGGTGGCGTCGTGCACGGTCCCGTGCCGCGCGACTACAGCCAGCGCACCCCCAAGAAGATGAAGGCCGCCGCCCTGCGGGGCGCGCTCTCGGATCGCGCTCGCGCGGGCCGCGTGCACGTGGTCTCCGGCTTCGTGACCGACGTCGCGTCCACCAAGGACGCGCTGGCCACGCTCCGCTCCGCGACCGCCTCGGCGCGCGTCCTCACGGTCGTGTCGCGCGGGGAGGACCTCGCCTGGCTGAGCCTGCGCAACGCCCCCGAGGTGCACCTCATCACGCCCGACCAGCTGAACACCTACGACGTCCTCGTCAACGACGACGTCGTGTTCACCTCGGCCGCGCTCGAGGCGTTCCTCGCGAACGCCGGGGGCCCCGCTGACGTGAAGGAGGACGCCAAGTGAGCGCCACCGTCGGGAAGGACCCCCGCGACATCCTGCTCGCGCCGGTCGTGTCCGAGAAGAGCTACGGCCTGCTCGACGCGGGCAAGTACACGTTCCTCGTCCACCCGGACGCCAACAAGACCGAGATCAAGATCGCGGTCGAGCAGGTGTTCGGCGTGAAGGTCGCCGACGTCAACACGATGAACCGACCGGGCAAGACCCGTCGGACGCGTAACGGCCTCGGCAAGCGCAAGGACACCAAGCGCGCGATCGTCACGCTGCGCGAGGGCTCGATCGACATCTTCGGCACCGGCGCCTGAGCCCCCGGCCGAGGAAGAAGGACTGCTGAGTCATGGGAATCCGTAAGTACAAGCCGACGACGCCGGGCCGGCGCGGTTCGTCCGTCGCCGACTTCGTCGAGATCACCCGGTCGGAGCCTGAGAAGTCGCTGGTCCGCCCGCTCTCCAAGAGCGGCGGCCGCAACTCCACCGGCCGCGTGACGTCCCGCCACAAGGGTGGCGGTCACAAGCGCGCCTACCGCGTGATCGACTTCCGTCGTCACGACAAGGACGGCGTGCCCGCCAAGGTCGCGCACATCGAGTACGACCCGAACCGCACGGCGCGCATCGCGCTGCTGCACTACGCCGACGGCGAGAAGCGCTACATCATCGCGCCGAACCGTCTGCAGCAGGGTGACCGCATCGAGCAGGGGCCCGGGGCCGACATCAAGCCCGGCAACAACCTGCCGCTGCGCAACATTCCCACCGGTACGGTCATCCACGCCGTGGAGCTGCGTCCCGGCGGCGGCGCCAAGATCGCCCGGTCCGCCGGCGTCTCGGTGCAGCTCGTCGCGAAGGACGGCCCCTACGCCCAGCTGCGCATGCCGTCCGGCGAGATCCGCAACGTCGACGTGCGCTGCCGCGCGACGGTCGGCGAGGTCGGCAACGCCGAGCAGTCGAACATCAACTGGGGCAAGGCCGGCCGCATGCGCTGGAAGGGCAAGCGCCCCACCGTCCGTGGTGTCGCCATGAACCCGGTCGACCACCCGCACGGTGGTGGTGAGGGCAAGACCTCCGGTGGGCGCCACCCGGTCAGCCCCTGGGGTCAGCCCGAGGGCCGCACCCGTCGCCCGGGCAAGCCGAGCGACAAGCTCATCGTGCGCCGTCGGCGTACCGGCAAGAAGCGCTGATAGGGAGTACGGAGCATGCCTCGCAGCCTGAAGAAGGGCCCGTTCGTCGACGGCCACCTGCAGAAGAAGGTGGACGTGCAGAACGAGAAGGGCACGAAGAACGTCATCAAGACGTGGTCGCGCCGCTCGATGATCACGCCGGACTTCCTCGGCCACACGTTCGCGGTGCACGACGGCCGCAAGCACGTCCCGGTCTTCGTGACCGAGTCGATGGTCGGGCACAAGCTCGGTGAGTTCGCCCCGACGCGTACCTACCGTGGACACGACAAGGACGACCGGAAGGCGCGCCGCCGCTGACCTCGGTCAGCACGCGGAGCCCTGACGGCCAGAGAAGAAGGACAGACACATGGAAGCCAAGGCGCAGGCGCGGTACGTCCGCGTCACGCCCCAGAAGGCTCGCCGCGTCGTGGACACCATCCGTGGCAAGCGAGCCGAGGAGGCCGTGGCCCAGCTCGGGTTCGCCCCGCAGGCGGTGGCGGTCGACGTGCGCAAGCTCGTCTCGAGCGCGATCGCGAACGCTCGCGTGAAGGCCGATGCCGCCAGCGAGCGGTTCGACCCGAGCGAGCTCGTCATCGCGGAGGCGTTCGTCGACGAGGGCCCGACCCTGAAGCGGATCCGTCCGCGCGCTCAGGGTCGTGCCAACCGCGTCCTCAAGCGCACCAGCCACATCACGGTGATCGTGGCGTCGAAGGAAGGGGCTCGCTGATGGGTCAGAAGGTCAACCCGCTCGGGTTCCGGCTCGGCATCACCACCGAGCACCGCTCCAAGTGGTTCGCGGACTCGACCAAGCCGGGTCAGCGCTACCGCGACTTCGTGCGCGAGGACGTGCAGATCCGCAAGCTCCTGACCACCGGTCTCGAGCGCGCCGGCATCGCCAAGGTGCAGATCGAGCGCACGCGTGACCGCGTGTCCGTGACGCTCTACACCGCGCGTCCTGGCATCGTCATCGGTCGCCGTGGCGCCGAGGCCGAGCGTCTGCGCGGTGAGCTGGAGAAGCTCACCGGCAAGCAGGTCACGCTCAACATCCTCGAGGCCACCAACCCCGAGCTCAACGCCCAGCTCGTCGCGCAGGGCATCGCCGAGCAGCTCGCCAGCCGTGTCGCGTTCCGTCGCGCCATGCGCAAGGGCATCCAGTCCGCGCAGCGCGCGGGTGCCAAGGGCATCCGGGTGCAGTGCGCGGGCCGTCTCGGCGGCGCCGAGATGAGCCGCAAGGAGTTCTACCGCGAGGGTCGCGTCCCGCTGCACACGCTGCGCGCGAACATCGACTACGGCTTCTTCGAGGCTCGTACCACCTTCGGCCGCATCGGCGTGAAGGTGTGGATCTACAAGGGCGACCAGACGGAGCGCGAGTACGCGGCCGAGCAGGCCGGTCAGGCTCCCCGTCCGCGGCGCGGTTCCGACCGCCCGCGTGGCCGTCGCGACGAGGCCCAGGCGGCTCCGGCCGCTGCGGAGGCCTCGGCAGGCACCGGAACGGAGGGCTGAGCACCATGCTTATCCCACGGCGGACCAAGCACCGCAAGCAGCACCACCCCCGTCGCACGGGGGCCGCCACGGGCGGCACCGCGATCTCGTTCGGCGACTTCGGCATCCAGGCCGTCGAGGGCGGGTACCTCACGAACCGCCAGATCGAGGCGGCTCGTATCGCGATGACCCGTCACATCAAGCGTGGCGGAAAGGTGTGGATCAACGTCTACCCCGACCGCCCGCTCACCAAGAAGCCGGCCGAGACCCGCATGGGTTCCGGCAAGGGCTCCGTGGAGTGGTGGATCGCCAACATCAAGCCCGGCCGGATGCTGTTCGAGCTCGCCGGCGTTCCTGAGCCGCTGGCTCGCGAGGCCATGCGCCGCGCCCAGCACAAGCTCCCGATGAAGACCCGCTTCGTGCGGCGCGAGGGTGGTGACCTGTGATGGCAGTGGGTTCGAAGGACCTGCAGGCATCCGAGCTGGACGGCATGGACGACGAGCGTCTCGTCGCCGAGCTCCGCAAGGCCAAGGACGAGCTCTTCCACCTCCGGTTCGCCTCGGCGACCGGTCAGCTGGAGAGCCACGGCCGGCTCAAGGAGGTCCGTCGCGACATCGCCCGGATCTACACGATCCTGCGCGAGCGTGAGCTCGGCATCCGTACCGCTCCGACGAGCGTGAAGTGAGCGAGGAAGCAATGGCGAAGGACGAGACGGTTCAGGCCGTCGAGAGCACCGAGGACCACCTCGGGCACGGTGGTGACCGGAACTACCGCAAGACGCGGCAGGGCTACGTCGTCAGCGACAAGATGACCAAGACCGTCGTGGTCGAGCTCGAGGACCGGGTCAAGCACCCGCTCTACGGCAAGGTCATCCGCCGCACCACCAAGGTGAAGGCGCACGACGAGGAGCAGGTGGCCGGCATCGGCGACCTCGTCCTCATCATGGAGACGCGGCCGCTGTCCGCCACCAAGCGGTGGCGTGTGGTGGAGATCCTCGAGAAGGCCCGCTGACCAGTCAATATCCGTTCGGCCAGGCTGGTGGTTGCCTCGAGCAGCTGCCGAGAACCGGCACGACGACAGGAGCAGTTTCATGATCCAGCAGGAGTCGCGACTCAAGGTCGCCGACAACACGGGTGCGAAGGAGATCCTCTGCATCCGCGTTCTCGGCGGTTCGGGCCGTCGCTACGCCGGCATCGGTGACGTCATCGTCGCCACCGTCAAGGACGCCATCCCCGGCGGCAACGTCAAGAAGGGCGACGTCGTCAAGGCCGTGGTGGTTCGTACCCGCAAGGAGCGCCGTCGTGCCGACGGTTCCTACATCCGCTTCGACGAGAACGCGGCCGTCATCCTCAAGGCCGACGGCGAGCCTCGTGGTACCCGCATCTTCGGCCCGGTGGGCCGCGAGCTGCGTGACAAGAAGTTCATGCGCATCGTGTCGCTCGCCCCGGAGGTGATCTGAGAGATGGCGAAGATCAAGAAGGGCGACCTCGTCGTCGTGATCTCCGGCAGCCGTAACGACCGTGGCAAGCAGGGCCGCGTGCTCGAGGTGCTCACGGAGAGCAACCGCATCGTGGTCGAGGGCGTCCGCCGCGTCACGAAGCACACCAAGGTGTCGCAGACCCAGCGCGGGTCCCGCACCGGTGGCATCGAGACCGTCGAGGCCCCGATCCACATCAGCAACGTGATGCTGGTCGACCCGGAGACCAAGAAGGGCACCCGGGTGGGCTACCGCACCGAGGAAGTCGAGCGCGACGGCCGCAAGCGCACCGTTCGGGTGCGCGTCGCGAAGCGCTCCGGTAAGGACGTGTGAGATGACCGAGACGCTTCAGGAGACGGTCGCGGAGGAGAAGGTCGCTCCGCGGCTGAAGACCCGCTACCGCGAGGAGATCGTCCCCGCCCTGCGCGAGGAGTTCGCGTACGCGAACGTCATGCAGGTCCCCGGCCTCGTCAAGGTCGTGGTGAACATGGGTGTGGGGGACGCCGCGCGCGACTCCAAGCTCATCGACGGCGCCGTGCGCGACCTGTCGCTCATCACGGGTCAGAAGCCGCAGGTCACCAAGGCCCGCAAGTCCATCGCGCAGTTCAAGCTGCGCGAGGGTCAGCCGATCGGCGCGCACACCACGCTGCGCGGTGACCGGATGTGGGAGTTCGTGGACAGGCTGCTGTCGATCGCGCTCCCGCGCATCCGTGACTTCCGCGGGCTGGAGCCCAAGCAGTTCGACGGTCGCGGGAACTACACGTTCGGGCTCACCGAGCAGTCGATGTTCCACGAGATCGACCAGGACTCGATCGACCGCGTGCGCGGCATGGACATCACCGTGGTGACCACCGCGACGACCGACGACGAGGGCCGGTCGCTGCTGCGCCGCCTCGGCTTCCCGTTCAAGGAGAACTGACATGGCGAAGACCGCCCTGGTGCAGAAGGCCGCCGCGAAGCCGAAGTTCGGCGTCCGCGCGTACACGCGGTGCAACCGCTGCGGGCGTCCCCGCTCGGTGTACCGCAAGTTCGGCCTGTGCCGCATCTGCCTGCGCGAGATGGCCCTGGCGGGTCAGCTCCCGGGCATCACCAAGAGCAGCTGGTAACACGACTACGCCGCAGGTTCCCCACCCGCTGAGGTGGGGGAAACCACGGCGAGGAAGGGCGAAGGCCCGATGACGATGACAGACCCGATCGCAGACATGCTCACGCGTCTGCGCAACGCGAACTCCGCGTACCACGAGTCGGTGACCATGCCGTACTCGAAGCTCAAGTCGCGCATCGCCGAGATCCTCCAGGCGGAGGGCTACATCTCGGGGTGGCGCGTCGAGGACGCCGAGGTCGGCAAGAACCTCGTGCTGTCCCTCAAGTACGGCCCGCACCGCGAGCGCTCGCTCGCCGGCGTGCGCCGGGTGTCCAAGCCCGGTCTGCGGGTGTACGCCAAGTCGACCAACCTGCCCCAGGTGCTCGGCGGCCTCGGGGTGGCGATCCTGTCCACCTCCTCGGGTCTGCTGACGGACCGTCAGGCGGCAACGAAGGGCGTGGGTGGGGAAGTCCTCGCCTACGTCTGGTAAAGGAGGAGAACCATGTCGCGCATCGGAAAGGTCCCGGTCGTGGTTCCCGCCGCCGTCGACGTCACGCTCGCCGACGGCGTCGTGACGGTCAAGGGCCCCAAGGGCACGCTGGCGCACACGATCCCCTCGACCATTACGGTCGAGCACACCGACGGCACCCTCGTGGTGACCCGTGAGAACGACGAGCGCACCGCGCGGTCGCTCCACGGCCTCACCCGGACGCTGCTGGCCAACCTGGTCACGGGCGTCACCGAGGGCTACGAGAAGAAGCTCGAGATCGTCGGCACCGGTTACCGCGTGGCGGCCAAGGGCAGCGACCTCGAGTTCGCGCTCGGCTTCAGCCACCCGGTCACCGTCAAGGCGCCGGAGGGCATCACCTTCGCCGTCGAGTCCCCGACCAAGTTCTCGGTCGTGGGCATCGACAAGCAGCAGGTGGGCGAGGTCGCCGCCAACATCAGGAAGATCCGCAAGCCGGAGCCCTACAAGGGCAAGGGCGTGCGGTACGCGGGCGAGCAGGTCCGCCGCAAGGTCGGAAAGGCTGGTAAGTGACCATGGCTGTCTCCATCAAGTCGGCCGGGAAGTCCAAGGCCACGGCGCGTCAGCGCCGCCACCTCCGGCTGCGCAAGCGCATCGCCGGCACGTCCGAGCGTCCGCGCCTGGTCGTCACCCGCAGCGCGCGGCACATCGTCGCGCAGCTCGTGGACGACTCCACCGGCACCACGATCGCCTCGGCCTCGACGCTCGAGGCCGACCTGCGCGCCAACACCGACGCCAAGGTCGACAAGGCGAAGGTCGTCGGCGGCCTGGTGGCCAAGCGCGCTGCCGCCGCCGGCGTCACCGTGGCGGTGTTCGACCGGGGTGGCAACGCCTACCACGGTCGCGTCGCAGCCGTCGCCGACGGCGCCCGCGAGGGAGGCCTGACGCTGTGATGACCCAGAAGCAGGAGAGGAACGTCTGATGGCTGCACCGCAGCGCAGCAGGACTGCCGGCGCGGCCGGCGGCAACGAGAACGACCGCTCGAACGACCGCGGTGGACGCGGCGAGCGCCGCAACGACCGTGGTGGTCGCGGCGACCGCAACGCCCGCGAGGCCGAGCGCAACCAGTTCGTCGAGCGCGTCGTGACGATCAACCGCGTCGCGAAGGTCGTCAAGGGTGGACGCCGCTTCAGCTTCACGGCCCTCGTGGTCGTGGGCGACGGCGACGGCACCGTCGGTGTCGGCTACGGGAAGGCCAAGGAGGTGCCCGCCGCGATCGCGAAGGGCGTCGAGGAGGCCAAGAAGAACTTCTTCCGCGTGCCCCGCATCGGCCGCACCATCCCGCACATCGTGCAGGGTGAGGCCGCCGCGGGCGTCGTGTTCCTGCGTCCCGCCTCGCCGGGTACCGGGGTCATCGCGGGCGGTCCCGTCCGCGCGGTCCTGGACTGCGCCGGCATCCACGACGTGCTGAGCAAGTCGCTCGGCTCGTCGAACGCGATCAACATCGTGCACGCGACCGTCGCGGCGCTCCGTTCGCTCGAGCAGCCCGAGGCCGTCGCGGCCCGTCGTGGCCTGCCGGTCGAGGACGTCGTCCCGGCCCCGCTGCTGCGGGCCCAGGCCCAGGCGCGCGCCGAGGCTGCGGCCAAGACGCAGGTGGGGGTGGCGTGATGGCTTCGCTCGAGATCACCCAGACCCGCTCCGCCATCGGCGGCAAGCACAAGCAGCGTGAGACGCTGCGCACGCTGGGCCTCGGCAAGATCGGCCGCACGGCCGTCTACGAGGACTCCCCGCAGGTGCGCGGCATGATCCAGGTGGTTTCCCACCTGGTGAAGGTCGAGGAGGTCGACTGATGGCTGAGGCCAAGAAGGCGGCCGCCAAGGAGCAGGCTCCGGCCGACGCTCCCCAGGCGGGCGCGACGCTCAAGCTCCACCACCTGCGCCCCGCGCCCGGCTCGAACACGGCCAAGACGCGCGTCGGTCGTGGTGAGGGCTCGAAGGGCAAGACGGCGGGCCGCGGTACCAAGGGCACCAAGGCGCGCTACCAGGTTCCTGCCGGGTTCGAGGGTGGGCAGATGCCGATGCACATGCGGCTGCCCAAGCTCCGCGGGTTCACCAACCCGTTCCGGACCGAGTACCAGGTCGTCAACGTCGAGCGGCTCGCCGCCCTGTTCCCGCAGGGTGGCGCCGTGAGCGTCGAGGACCTCGTGGCGAAGGGCGCCGTGCGCGCCAACCGCCCGGTCAAGGTCCTCGGCGACGGCGACCTGGGCGGCGTGGCCCTCCAGGTCACGGTCGACAAGGTCTCGGCCTCCGCCAAGGAGAAGATCGAGGCCGCCGGCGGTTCGGTGACGCAGGCCTGACGATCACGGGTGGCGACGCTCCAGCAGCGTCGCCACCCGTTCGTCGTCCCTCCGGGCGCCAGGAGGTGCCCGGTCCAGCGACCTGGAGGAAGTGTGCTCAGGGCATTCGCTCAGGCGTTCCGCACGCCCGACCTGCGGCGCAAGCTGCTCTTCACGATGGGCATCATCGTGATCTTCCGCATCGGCTCGTTCCTGCCGACCCCGGGAGTGAACTACGCCAACGTCCAGACCTGTGTCTCGGCGTCCGCGGACAACGACGTCCTCGGCCTCATCAACCTCTTCTCGGGCGGTGCGCTGCTGCAGCTGTCCGTGTTCGCGCTCGGGATCATGCCGTACATCACGGCGAGCATCATCGTGCAGCTCCTGCGCGTGGTGATCCCCCACTTCGAGGCCCTGCACAAGGAGGGCCAGGCGGGTACCGCGAAGCTCACGCAGTACACCCGCTACCTCACGATCTTCCTCGCGATCCTGCAGGCCACCACCATCATCACGACGGCGCGCACCGGTGTGCTCTTCGGCGGGTGCGGTGAGGCCGGCGGAACCATCCCCGTGATCTCCGACGACTCGGCCGTGACGATCCTGCTGGCGATCCTCACGATGACGGCCGGCACGGGCCTGGTGATGTGGCTCGCCGAGCTCATCACCGAGCGCGGCGTCGGCAACGGCATGTCGCTCCTCATCTTCATCTCGATCGCCGCGTCGTTCCCGGCCGCTCTCTGGACCGTGGCCAACGCGCAGGGCGGGTTCATGACCTTCCTGCTCGTGGTGCTCCTCGCGCTGCTGCTCATCGCCGTCGTGGTGTTCGTCGAGCAGTCCCAGCGCCGGATCCCGGTGCAGTACGCCAAGCGGATGGTCGGGCGTCGGGTGTACGGCGGGACCAGCACCTACATCCCGATCAAGATCAACATGGCCGGCGTGATCCCGGTGATCTTCGCGAGCTCGATCCTCATGCTGCCCACGCTGCTGGCGCAGTTCGGGGACCAGAACGCGGGCTGGGTGCAGTGGATCCTGCGGCACTTCGCCACGCCGGCCTCGCCGTTCTACCTCATCACGTTCGCCCTGCTGATCCTGTTCTTCGCGTTCTTCTACACGTCGATCACGTTCAACCCGGACGAGGTCGCCGACAACATGAAGCGGTACGGCGGCTTCGTCCCCGGCATCCGCGCCGGGCGCCCGACGGCGGAGTACCTGCGTTACGTGATCAACCGCGTCACGTCCGCAGGCTCGATCTACCTCGTGCTCGTGGCGCTCATCCCGACGCTCGCCTTCGTGCTGCTCGGCATCTCGAACATCCCGTTCGGCGGCACGTCGCTGCTGATCATCGTGGGTGTCGGCCTGGAGACTGTGAAGCAGATCGACTCCCAGCTCCAGCAGCGCCACTACGAAGGGATCCTCAAGTGAGCCGTCTCGTCATCATGGGCCCGCAGGGGTCGGGCAAGGGCACCCAGGCGGCGCGCATCGCCGAGGCGCTGGGCATCCCGGCGATCTCGACGGGGGACATCTTCCGCGCGAACATCAAGGGCGGCACGGAGCTCGGGCAGCTCGCCCGCTCCTACTCCGACCGCGGTGAGCTCGTGCCGGACGAGGTCACCAACGCGATGGTGCGCGACCGCCTCGCCCAGCCCGATGCCGCCGGCGGGTTCCTGCTGGACGGGTACCCCCGCAACGCGGCGCAGGTCACCGAGCTGGACGCGATCCTCGCCGAGCACGGCGTCGCGCTCGACGCCGTGATCGAGCTGGAGGTGCCCACCGAGGAGCTGCTCGAGCGGCTCGCCCACCGGGCTGCGGTGGAGGGTCGCGCCGACGACACGGCCGAGGTGATCCGTCGTCGCCTCGACCTGTACCACGAGCAGACCGCGCCGCTCGCGGCGACCTACGCCGAGCGCGGCCTGCACGTCCCGGTCACCGGGACGGGCGAGGTCGCCGCGATCACGGACGCGATCCTCGACGCGCTGCGCGCGCACGGGGGAGCGACCGCCTGAGCACTCCACGCGGGCCCCTCGTGACTCGGGTGCGCGGAGCCGGCGTCGTTTGGGGCATTTCGGCCCGTGCCGTATGATGTCTCGTTGGGTTCGCGTGCCGTAAACGGCTGGACGCGACGCGAACCGCACCCACGACCATCCGATCGTGATGCAGCCGCGCACGCGGCGGCGTCGAGCGGGATTCCGCCTCGTCGCCACATCATGCAGGACCAGCCCGAGGAGTAAGCGGAGGACATGGGGAAGAAGGACGGTGTCATCGAGATCGAGGGCGTCGTGGTCGAGGCGCTCCCGAACGCGATGTTTCGCGTGGAGCTCAGCAACGGGCACAAGGTGCTCGCGATGATCTCGGGCAAGATGCGCCAGAACTACATCCGGATCCTGCCGGAGGACCGCGTCGTGGTGGAGCTCACGCCGTACGACCTGTCCCGTGGCCGGATCGTCTACCGCTACAAGTAAGCCACCCCGCAACGAGCAAGCCGTCGCCCGCCAGGGCGCGCGGCGGCAAGGAACGATCATGAAGGTCAAGCCCAGCGTCAAGCCGATCTGCGACAAGTGCAAGGTCATCCGCCGGCACGGTCGCGTCATGGTGATCTGCGAGAACCTGCGCCACAAGCAGCGTCAGGGCTGAGTAGCCCCCGCTGACCGGTCGGGCCGCTGCGCCCGATCCACCCGCCGGCCACGCCGGCACCGGCGGCAGTCACGCCGCCAGCGATGCACCACCCGCCCCGCGAGGGGCGACCCCCCGGTCCGGAGGCCGGGGCCCACGGCCCGTGGGACGGTGCGTCGACCGACCTCCGGACTCCCGTGACGGAGAACACCGCACATGGCACGTCTTGTCGGAGTCGACCTCCCCCGCGAGAAGCGGCTCGAGGTTGCACTCACCTACATCTACGGCATCGGCCGTACTCGCGCGGCCGAGACCCTCGCCGCAACCGGCCTGAGCCCGGACCTGCGCGTGCGCGACCTCGGTGACGCCGAACTCGTCGCGCTTCGTGACCACATCGAGGGCAGCTACAAGACCGAGGGTGACCTTCGCCGCGAGGTCGCCGCTGACATCCGTCGCAAGGTGGAGATCGGTTCGTACGAGGGTCTGCGTCACCGCCGCGGCCTCCCGGTGCGCGGCCAGCGCACGAAGACCAACGCGCGTACTCGCAAGGGTCCCAAGCGGACCGTGGCCGGCAAGAAGAAGGCCGGTCGCAAGTAGCCGGTGACCCGCCCTCGGGCGGGACCCGGTCCGACGACCTCGACGAAGGAACAGCATGCCTCCCAAGACTCGCGCCGCTGCGTCCGGCGCTCGCAAGACGCGCCGCAAGGAGAAGAAGAACGTCTCCCACGGCCACGCCTACATCAAGTCGACCTTCAACAACACGATCGTGTCGATCACGGACCCCACGGGTGCCGTGATCGCGTGGGCCTCCTCGGGCCAGGTCGGCTTCAAGGGGTCGCGCAAGTCGACCCCGTTCGCCGCCCAGCTCGCCGCCGAGGCCGCCGCCCGCCGCGCGCAGGAGCACGGCATGAAGAAGGTCGACGTCTTCGTGAAGGGCCCGGGCTCGGGCCGCGAGACCGCGATCCGCTCGCTCCAGGCCACCGGCCTCGAGGTCGGCTCGATCTCCGACGTGACGCCGCAGGCGCACAACGGGGTCCGGCCGCCGAAGCGTCGCCGCGTCTGATCCTCTCGCCGGCCGGGCCTCGTGCCCGGCCGGCGGACCCATCGCCGTCCGCGCGCCCGCGGACGGCTCCCGGACGGCGTCATATAGCGGACGCCGAAGGAAGGAATGACCGCCCGTGCTCATCGCACAGCGCCCCACCCTGACCGAAGAGGTCGTCAGCGAGTTCCGCTCGCGCTTCGTCATCGAGCCCCTCGAGCCCGGCTTCGGCTACACGCTCGGCAACTCGCTGCGGCGCACGCTGCTGTCCTCGATCCCCGGTGCCGCCGTGACCAGCATCCGCTTCGACAGCGTGCTGCACGAGTTCTCCACCGTCGAGGGTGTCAAGGAGGACGTCACCGAGATCATCCTCAACATCAAGAACATCGTCGTCTCCTCGGAGAACGACGAGCCCGTCGTGATGTACCTGCGCAAGCAGGGCCCGGGGACGGTCACCGCCGGTGACATCACCCCGCCGGCCGGGGTGGAGATCCACAACCCCGACCTGCACCTCGCCACGGTCAACGGCAAGGGCAAGCTCGAGATCGAGCTCACGGTCGAGCGTGGCCGCGGCTACGTCTCCGCGGCGCAGAACAAGGCGTTCGACGCCGAGATCGGCCGCATCCCGATCGACTCGATCTACTCGCCGGTGCTCAAGGTGACGTACAAGGTCGAGGCGACCCGCGTCGAGCAGCGCACCGACTTCGACCGCCTCATCGTCGACGTCGAGACCAAGCACGCGATCAGCCCGCGCGACGCCGTGGCGTCCGCCGGCAAGACGCTCGTGGAGCTCTTCGGCCTCGCCCGTGAGCTGAACTCCTCCGCCGAGGGCATCGAGATCGGCCCGTCGCCGACCGACGTCGAGCTGGCGCAGGACCTCGCGCTGCCGATCGAGGACCTCGACCTCACGATCCGGTCCTACAACTGCCTCAAGCGAGAGGGCATCCACACGGTGGGCGAGCTCGTCGCGCGCAGCGAGGCGGACCTCCTGGACATCCGCAACTTCGGCCAGAAGTCGATCGTGGAGGTCAAGGAGCGGCTCGCGAGCCTCGGCCTGGCGCTCAAGGACTCCCCGATCGACTTCGACCCGTCCCTGGTCGTCGACGCCTACGACGGCGACATCGACTTCAGCGACGACACCTACAACTGACCCACCCTGCAACCGGTACGGCGCTCGCCCGCTGAACCAAAGGAGACACCATGCCTACGCCCACCAAGGGCCCCCGCCTCGGTGGCGGACCGGCGCACGAGCGTCTGCTGCTCGGCAACCTGGCCACGTCGCTGTTCGAGCACCGTCGCATCACCACGACGGAGGCCAAGGCCAAGCGCCTGCGTCCGCTCGCCGAGCGTCTCGTGACGTTCGCCAAGCGCGGTGACCTCGCCGCTCGCCGTCGCGTCCTCACGGTCGTGAAGGACAAGGGCGTCGTGCACGAGCTCTTCACCGAGATCGCGCCGCTCGTCGCCGACCGCCCGGGCGGCTACACGCGGATCACGAAGATCGGTCCGCGCAAGGGCGACAACGCGCCCATGGCCGTGATCGAGCTCGTGCTCGAGCCGCTCAGCCCGAAGCAGGCCACGGTCGCCGAGGCGACGGCCGCCACCAAGCGCGCCGCCAAGAAGGACGCGCCCAAGAAGGCTGCTGCTCCGGTCGAGGCCGCTCCGGCCGAGGCCGAGGACGCTCCCGTCGAGGAGGCTCCCGTGGAGACCGCCGAGGTCGAGGCCGCGCCGGCCGAGGCCCAGGACGTTCCCGCCGAGGACGTTCCCGCCGAGAAGGACGCCGACGACACCAAGTGACCCGTGCGGCACACTGGCCGCATGACGGCCGCCGACGAGGCCCGGACCCTTCGGGGTCCGGGCCTCGTCGCGTCCCGGGTCACCCGGGTCGGCTCGCCCCGGGTGGTTCTCGTGCACGGCGTGCGCACCTCCGCGTCGATGTGGCGCCACCAGGTCGCGGCGCTCACGACGGCGGGCTACCGTCCCGTCGCCGTCGACCTTCCCGGTCACGGCACCCGGGCGGGGGACCCGTTCACGCTCGCGGCGGCCGACGAGGTCCTCACCGGCGCCTCGGCTGAGGCGAGCGTGGCGCGGGAGGGTGGGCTCGCCGTCGTGGGCCTGTCGCTGGGCGGCTACGTGGCGCTGCACTGGGCGGCGCGCACGACGCACCCGCCCGCGGCGCTCGTGCTGTCCTCGTGCACCGCACTGACCGGCGGGCTCGCGCACGGGGGTTTCGTCGCACTCTCGCGCGGGATCACCGCGCTGCCGCGCGACGGTGCGCGCCGCGTCAGCGAGGTCGCCGCCCGGCTCGCCGTCGGCGTGGCCGGTGCGCGCGACATCGCCGCGGGCGGCGTGGCCGTGCCCGCCCAGGTCCCGACGCTGCTCGCGGTGCGCGAGCTTGACCCGCTCGCCGACCTCGCGGTGGTGCTCGACCGCGGCATCGCGGTGACGTTCGTGCAGGGGGAGTGGGACCACTTCCGGATCGACGAGCGCGCCTTCCGCCGGGTGGCCGCGAGGCGCGCGCGGTGGGTGGTCGTGCGGCGCGCGCACCACCTCGTGAGCCTGCACCGGCCGCGTGCGTACACGCGGGCGCTGCTGGACGCGCTCGGGAGGGTCGACGGCGACCGCGCCGGGGATGAGCCGGGGCCGGTGCCCTAGGGTCCGAGCATGGCGTCGGAGGCGGGCTGGGACAGCGAACGGGACGCGTACGCGGCGGCGGCGGGGTGGGCGGTCGACCTCGTGGCCCAGGTCGGTGACCGGTGGGGGGAGCCCGGACTGGGCGTGTGGGACGTCCGTGCGCTCGTCGGCCACCTCTCGCGCTCGTTCCGCACCGTGGCGGAGTACCTCGCTCGGCCCGCCGCGTCGGTCGCGGTGCCGGACGCGGCGTCGTACTACCGCGCGACGGCGGAGCTCGCCCGGCAGGCCGGCGTCGCCGAGCGCGGGGTCGAGGCCGGCCGGGCGCTCGGGACCGACCCCGCCGTCGCGTTCGCGGCGCTGGCCGACGAGGCCCGGACGATCGTCGACCGCTGCACCGGCTCGGAGCTGCCGACGACGATCGCGGGCGGCATTCGCCTGGTGGACTACCTGCCCACGCGCACGCTGGAGCTGACCGTGCACGGGTGCGACCTCGCCGTCGCGCTGGGGCTCGCTCCGGCGCCGCCCGCCGTGGCGGCGCGCAGGACGCTCGGGCTGCTGACCGAGCTCGCCGTGCGGGCGGGGGAGGACGGGGGCGACGTGGCGGGCCGGGTCCTGCTCGCCCTGACCGGGCGGCGGGCGTGGGAGGCGGGCAGCAGTCTGCTCTAGCGAAGAACCTCTCGCGAAAGGACGGAAATCCTCTCGCGAAAGGACGGAAATCCTCTCGCGAAAGGACGGAATCCCTCTCGCGGGGGTCAGCGCTGCAGGGACCAGGCCCGCACGCCGCCCACGATGCCCGCCGAGTTCGGCACCACCACGATGTCGTCGCCGAGCCGGGCGAGCGTGGTCGCGGTGATCCGACGTCCGTTGCCGCCGCCGATGTACAGCCGGTCCCACAGCACCACCGGTTCGAGCGCCTCGACCACCGTGCGCACGCGCCGCGACCAGTGCGCGTCGCCGAGCCGGAGTCGCTCGTGCTCGCCGATGTAGCCGTCGTACGTCAGCCCCCACCGGACCGGGGCGTGGCTGAGCTCAAGGTGGGGCGCGAGGCGCCCGCCGTCGAACAGCGCGCTGCCGAGGCCGGTGCCGAGCGTGATGACGAGCTCGAGCCCCGCGCCCGCGATCACACCGGCGCCATGCACCTCGGCGTCGTTGAGCACGAGGGTGGGCCGCTCGAGCGTGTCCGCGAGGTGCGCCTGGATGTCGAAGCCCGACCACGCCTCGACCAGCTCGGGCAGCACGCGCGTGCGCGGGCCGGACCGGGTCACGTAGTGCGGCGTCCTCACCACCACGCCGTGCCGGATCATCCCGGGCATGCCCACCGTCACGCGGTCGGCGTGCGGGAGCTGCGCGGCGAGGTCGACGATGACGCCGATGAGGCGGTCCGGCGGGAGCGGGTAGGGCGTCGGCGTGCGCACGGCGGGCGCGCGCAGCGTGCCGGCCGAGTCCAGCACGGAGGCCTTGATCCCGCCGCCGCCGCAGTCGATCGCGAGCGTGGCGTCCATGACCCATGAGGGTACGGTGCCCGGGTGAGCCAGGAGGGGAGTACGCCGGGGGGCGCGCCGGGCGCAGAGCCCGGGACGTCGTCGGAGCCGCAGCCCGGCGTGCGCCTGCGGCTCGCGGTGGCCTACGACGGCACCGCCTTCTCCGGCTGGGCCACCCAGCCCGGCCTGCGCACCGTGCAGGGCTGCCTCGAGGACGCCCTCGCGACGGTGCTGCGGACGCCGGCCCGCCTCACGGTCGCGGGCCGCACCGACGCCGGCGTGCACGCGCGCGGCCAGGTGGCGCACCTCGACGTCGACCCCGCGGCGCTCGTCGCCGTCCGCGGCCGCAGCAGCCGCACCGCCCCCGACGCCCTGCGCGCGCGCCTGGGCGGCGTGCTGCCCACGGACCTCGTCGTCGGCGCGGTGACGACCGCCCCGGCCGGCTTCGACGCCCGGTTCTCGGCGATCTGGCGGCGGTACGCCTACCGGATCGACGACGGCGTCGCCCCGGACCCCCTGCGGCGCACCTGGGTCCTGCGGCACCGTCGCCCGCTCGACGTCGACGCGATGGCACGGGCCGGCGCCGCGCTGCTCGGCGAGCACGACTTCCTCGGCTACTGCAAACCCCGCGCGGGCGCCACGACGATCCGGACGCTGCAGGAGCTGAGGGTCGTGCGCGAGGGCGGGCTCGCCGTCGTGCACGTGCGCGCGGACGCGTTCTGCCACTCGATGGTGCGCTCGCTCGTGGGCGCGCTGCTCGCCGTCGGGGAGGGGCGCCGCGAGGTGGACTGGCCACTGGCCGTGCTGCGCGCCGTCCGGCGCGACCCGGGGGTCGCCGTCGCCCCCGCGCACGGCCTCGTGCTGGAGGAGGTGGGCTACCCGCCCGACGGCGAGCTCGCCGCGCGCGCCCGCCTCGCCCGGGCGGTGCGCACGCTGGGCGAGGGTCAGTCCGCCTCGTCGTAGACCGGGTCCTCGCCGTCGGCCTCCGCGGTCTCGATGCGCTCGAGGTCGTCCAGGCTCACGGTGTGCACCGCGGCCTCCTCGGCGCTCGCGGCGCCGCCGGCCAGACCCGCGTCGCGGGCGTAGGAGTCCTGGCCCCACGTGCCCTCCGCGACCGCTTCGAGCCGGCCCGCGCGATCGTTCTCGCGTCCGCGCGGCGCGTGGTCCCAGGTGTCGGGGACCTCCTGCGCGAGGCGGGAGTCCAGGGGTTCGCCGAGCGACTCCTCCAGCGGCGTCTCGCCCCAGTGGCTGCGGGTGTCGCGCTCCTGGGGGGAGTAGCCCTCGTCGAGGACGTCCTCCACGGCGACCTGCTCCAGCGTGTCGGCGGCGTCCAGCTGGTCGCCGTCGAGCTCGGCTGCCTGCTCGGGATCGGTGCGTTCGGTCATGTCCCTACTGTGTCACTGGACACACGGGGCGGCCAGCCGCCCCGGCGGCCCTCCCGAGGTTTTGACCGCGCGGCCGGCCGGGGGTAGTCTGGAGCGTCGTTGTGCACAGCCCTGCCCGTCGGGCGGGGGGAGTTCAGTAGAGCCAGGGCCGAGCCCAGGTTCCCGGGCGCCGGTGCACACGCCGCAACCCATCGGTTCCGCCGGTGCGATGCCACGCGAGGCCGACGCCCGCGTACATCGGACCTCGGGCCTCCTGCATCGAAACGAAGGCTACGACTGTGCGTACGTTCACCCCGAAGCCGTCCGACGTCGACCGCACCTGGTACGTCGTGGACGCGACCGACGTCGTCCTCGGGCGCCTCGCGACCCACGTGGCGTCCCTGCTGCGCGGCAAGCACAAGGCGACGTTCGCCAACCACGTCGACACCGGTGACTTCGTCATCGTGATCAACGCCGACAAGGTGGCTCTCACCGGCTCCAAGGCCGAGAAGAAGTTCGCCTACCGCCACTCGGGCTACCCGGGCGGCCTCCGTGCGACGAGCTACGCCGAGCTCCTCGCCACCCGTCCCGAGCGCGCCGTCGAGAAGGCCGTGGCAGGGATGGTCCCGAAGAACTCGCTGGGGCGCGCGCAGCTGCGCAAGCTCAAGGTGTACGCCGGTGCCGAGCACCCGCACGCCGCTCAGCAGCCCCAGGCCTTCGAGCTGACGCAGGTCGCGCAGTAGTCGCCCCGCGACTTCGCCGCAGCGCCAGAGAAACACATCCAAGGAGAATCGTGGCTCAGCCTCTGACCGACGAGCTGGACGAGAACGCGCCCAGCAGCTACACCACCGAGACCCCGCTCGCGACCTCGAACCGCGGGCAGAGCATCACCGCCCCGGGTCAGGCCGTGGGTCGCCGCAAGGAGGCCGTCGCCCGCGTGCGTCTCGTCCCCGGCACCGGCCAGGTGACCGTGAACGGGCGCACGCTCGAGGACTACTTCCCGAACAAGCTCCACCAGCAGCTCGTGAACAGCCCGTTCGTGCTGCTCGAGCTCGAGGGCCGGTTCGACGTGATCGCGCGCATCGACGGTGGTGGCGTGTCCGGTCAGGCCGGCGCCATGCGCCTGGGCATCGCCCGCGCGCTCAACGGCATCGACGTCGAGGCGAACCGCCCGGCGCTCAAGAAGGCCGGCTTCCTCACCCGTGACGCCCGCGTCACCGAGCGCAAGAAGGCCGGTCTCAAGAAGGCCCGCAAGGCCCCCCAGTACAGCAAGCGCTGATCTCGCACGTGGCGAGGATCTTCGGGACCGACGGCGTCCGAGGGCTCGCGAACCGCGACGTCACGCCCGAGCTCGCGCTCGGGCTTGGCGTCGCGGCGGCGCGTGTGCTGGCTGCGCACCGAGGCGACCTCGAGGGGTCCGGGTCCTCGCCGTCCCACCGTGCGCGCGCCGTGGTCGGCCGCGACGGTCGCGCGTCGGGGGAGTTCCTGTCCGCCGCGCTCGCGGCCGGGCTCGCCTCGGCCGGCGTCGACGTGGTCGACCTGGGCGTGCTGCCCACCCCCGCGATCGCGTACCTGACCGCCGTGCGTGACGCCGACCTCGGCGTCGTCGTCTCGGCGTCGCACAACCCGATGGCCGACAACGGGATCAAGTTCCTGTCCCGCGGCGGCCACAAGCTGCCCGACGACCTCGAGGACGAGATCGCCGGCCTGCTCGGCGCCGACTGGGAGCGCCCGGTCGGCCCGGCCGTGGGGCGGCTCAGCCGCGACTCGGGCCGGTCCGGTGAGGAGTACGTCGAGCACCTGCTCGACACCGTCGACACCCCCCTGGACGGCCTGCGGATCGCCCTGGACTGCGCGAACGGCGCGGCCAGCGAGGTGGGGCCGCGCGCGCTGCGTGACGCGGGCGCCGACGTCGTCGTCGTGAACGCCTCGCCCGACGGACGCAACATCAACGAGAAGTGCGGCTCCACGCACCCCGAGCAGCTCCAGGCGACCGTGGTCGCCTCCGGCGCCGACCTCGGATTCGCGTTCGACGGCGACGCCGACCGCTGCCTCGCGGTGGACGCGTCCGGCAACCTCGTCGACGGCGACCAGATCATGGGTCTCATGGCGCGGACGCTGCACCGCAGCGACCGGCTCGCCCGCAACACCCTCGTCGTGACCGTGATGAGCAACCTCGGGCTGCTGCAGGCGATGCGGGCCGAGGGCATCGCCGTCGAGCAGACGGCCGTCGGGGACCGCTACGTCCTCGAGCGGATGCGCGCCGGCGGCTACTCCCTCGGCGGCGAGCAATCCGGGCACATCATCCTGTCCGACCACGCGACCACCGGGGACGGGACGCTCACGGCGCTCCAGGTCGCCGCGCTCGTGGCGCGCGAGGGACCGCTCGCCGAGCTGGCCTCGTTCGTGCGCCGCCTGCCGCAGGTCCTCATCAACGTCTCCGGCGTGGACCGCACGCGCGCGCAGTCCGACCCCACGCTGTCCGCGGCCGTCGCCGCCGCGGCAGCCGACCTGGGCGACGCGGGGCGGGTGCTGCTGCGGCCCTCGGGCACCGAGCCGCTCGTGCGGGTCATGGTCGAGGCCGACACGGCCGCCCGCGCCACCGACACCGCGGAGCGCCTCGCGACCGTCGTCAAGGAGCAGCTCTCGCTCTGACGACCTCTGCTGAGCACGTCAGGGTGACTCCCCAGGGCGTCTCCGGGACGCGGGTCGGGGTCGGGGCGGCGCGGATCCCCCCGTGGGGGGAACCGGGGCCTGGCCGGCCCGTGTGAGAGTGGGGAGACGTCCCCGACCCGGAAGGTCCCACCCGTGCACCTGTTCGACGCGCTCACGGCCGCCATCGAGCACGCCGCGGACCAGTGGTGGATCCTTCTCGTGCTCTACCTGCTGTGCACCATCGACGGCTTCTTCCCGCCCCTGCCGAGCGAGTCCATCGTCATCGCGCTTGCCTCCCTGTCGGTGAGCGGGGACGCCGTCTCGCTGTGGTGGGTCGTCCCGATCGCCGCGGCGGGCGCCATGACGGGGGACCTCATCGCCTTCGCGATCGGCCGCCGCATCCCGCTGCACCGGGTCCGCTGGTTCCGCAGCGGCCGCGGGAGGTCGATGCTCCACTGGGCCGAGGAGCAGCTGCGCGTGCGCGGCGGCGTCTTCATCCTCTCCGCGCGCTACGTGCCCGTGGGCCGCGTCGCTGTGAACATGACCGCCGGGTCCGTCGGGTTCCCCCTGCGCCGCTTCATCGCGTTCGACGCGGTGGCCGCCGTCATGTGGGCCGTGTACGGCGTGCTCATCGGTACGGTCGCGGGGGCGATCTTCGAGGACAACTCGCTGCTGTCGATCGGCGTCGGCGTCGTCGGCGGCGTCCTCATCGGCTTCCTGCTCGACAAGGTGCTCAAGCTCGTCGGCATCGCGCCCGCCGAGCTGCACCCGCGCGACGGCGGGCCACAGGCCGACAGCGAGCCGGACAGGAGGGACGCCGAGACCGAGGGCGCCGGACCGATCGAGGCCGAGAAGACCGGGCCGGTACGCGACACCGCAGAGCACGTAGAGCCCGGCACGACCTGACAGCAAGCCGCCGCCGTGGCCGCTCAGAGCTTGCGCAGCAGCATCCGCTGGATCCGGTGGTCGGCGTCCTTCGTCATCACGAGGGTCGCGCGCGAGCGGGTCGAGGCGATGTTCTGGTGCAGGTTCGGCTCGTTGATCCGCGCCCAGATGTCCTGCGCCGTCGCGCGCGCTGCCTCGTCGTCGAGCCCCGCGTACCGGTGGAAGTAGGACTCCGGCTGCGCGAACGCCGTCTGGCGCAGCCGCAGGAACCGCTCGACGTACCAGCGCCGGATGTCCTGCGGGCGAGCGTCGACGTAGATCGAGAAGTCGAAGAAGTCCGACACCGCCAGCGTCGTGCTCGCGCCGGCCCGGGCGGGCTGCAGCACGTTGAGGCCCTCCACGACGAGCACGTCCGGGCGCCGCACCACCACGCGGCGGTCCGGCACGACGTCGTAGGTGAGGTGGTCGTACACCGGCGCCTCGACGACCGGGGCGCCGCTCTTCACCGTCGCGAGGAAGCGCAGCAGCGCGCGGCGGTCGTAGGACTCCGGGAAGCCCTTGCGCTCCATCAGCCCGCGCCGCGCGAGCTCGGCGTTGGGCAGCAGGAACCCGTCGGTCGTGACGAGCTCGACCCGCGGCGTCTCCGGCCAGCGGCGCAGCATCTCCACGAGCACGCGCGCCGTGGTCGACTTGCCCACCGCGACCGAGCCGGCGATCCCGATGACGAAGGGAGTGCGGGTCTCCCACTCGCCGAGGAACGTCGAGGTCGCGTCGTGCACGCTCGCGACGCCCTGCACGTACAGGCCCAGGAGCCGGGACAGCGGCCGGTACACCTCGTCCACCTCGACGAGGTCGATGGGGTCCGTCATGCCCCGCAGCCGCACCACGTCCTGCTCGGTGAGGGGCAGCGGGGTCGACGCCGAGAGCCTGCTCCAGTCGGCCCGGTCGAGCTCGACGAACGGCGTCCCCGCGGTCGCGTCGGTGATCTCGACGACGTCCACGCCCTCGCTGCTCATCGGGACAGTCTGGCCCATGGCCCCGGGATATCGTGGCCACCATGTGTGGAATCGTGGGTTATGTCGGCCGGTCGCAGGCGTCGCAGCGCCCGCTCGAGGTGGTGCTGTCGGGGCTGGGCCGGCTGGAGTACCGCGGCTACGACTCGGCCGGCGTCGCCGTCGTCTGCCCCGACGGACTGGTGACCGCGAAGCGCGCCGGCAAGCTCACGAACCTCCTCGACGACCTCGCCGAGCACCCCCTCACGCCGGGCTCGGCGGCGATCGGGCACACCCGGTGGGCCACGCACGGCGGGCCGACCGACGGGAACGCGCACCCGCACCGCGTGGGCGGGCTCGCCGTCATCCACAACGGCATCATCGAGAACTTCGCGACGCTCAAGGCCGAGCTGCTCGCGGACGGCGCCGAGTTCCTCTCCGACACCGACACCGAGGTCGTGGCGCACCTCCTGGCCCGCGCGTACGAGGGCGATCTCACCGAGGCGATGCGCGCTGTCGTCGCCCGGCTCGAGGGGGCGTTCACGCTCCTGGCCGTGCACGAGGACGCACCCGGGCGGGTGGTGGGCGCGCGGCGCAACTCCCCGCTCGTCGTCGGGCTCGGGGAGGGGGAGAACTTCCTCGGCAGCGACGTCGCCGCTTTCATCGCCTCGACGAAGGAGGCGCTCGAGCTCGGCCAGGACCAGATCGTCACGATCACGGCCGACTCGGTCGACGTCATCGGGTTCGACGGCGAGCCCGCCACCGCGACCGCCTACACCGTGGACTGGGACGCGACCGCAGCCGTCAAGGGCGGCTTCGCGAGCTTCATGGACAAGGAGATCCACGACCAGCCCAAGGCGGTCGCGGACACGCTGCTGGGCCGGACCGACCCGCGCGGCGCGCTCGTGCTGGACGAGCTGCGGATCCCCGAGGCCACGCTGCGCAGCATCGACAAGATCATCGTCATCGCGTGCGGCACGGCCGCCTACTCCGGGCACGTCGCGAAGTACGCGATCGAGCACTGGTGCCGCATCCCGGTGGAGGTCGAGCTCGCGCACGAGTTCCGCTACCGCGACCCGATCGTCGGGCCGCGCACGCTCGTCGTCGCGATCTCCCAGTCGGGGGAGACGATGGACACGCTCATGGCCGTGCGGCACGCCCGCGAGCAGGGCGCGAGCGTGCTCGCGATCTGCAACACGCACGGCTCGACCATCCCGCGCGAGTCCGACGCGGTCCTCTACACCCACGCCGGCCCGGAGGTCGCGGTCGCCTCGACCAAGGCGTTCCTCGCGCAGGTGGCCGCGTGCTACCTGCTCGGGCTCTACCTCGCGCAGCTGCGCGGGACGAAGTTCCCCGACGAGCTGCGCGAGATCCTCGAGGACCTGCACGCGCTGCCGGACAAGATCCAGCGCGTGCTCGACGACGAGGAGGCCGTGCGGCACGTCGCGCAGAAGATGGCGGACGAGGAGTCCTTCCTGTTCCTCGGCCGGCACGTGGGCTACCCGGTCGCGCTCGAGGGCGCGCTCAAGCTCAAGGAGATCGCCTACATCCACGCTGAGGGGTTCGCCGCCGGCGAGCTCAAGCACGGCCCGATCGCGCTCGTCGACGAGGGCCAGCCCGTCTTCGTCATCGTGCCGTCGCCGCGCGGGCGCGACCAGCTGCACGCCAAGGTCGTCTCCAACATCCAGGAGGTTCGCGCGCGCGGCGCCCGCACGCTCGTGATCGCCGAGGACGGCGACGAGGCGGTCGTGCCCTACGCCGACGTCGTGTTCCGGGTGCCGCAGACGCCGTCGCTGCTCGCGCCGCTCGTCGCCGTCGTGCCGCTGCAGATCTTCGCGTGCGCGCTCGCGACGGCGAAGGGCTTGGACGTGGACCAGCCGCGCAACCTGGCCAAGTCGGTGACGGTCGAGTGAGCCGGTCCCGGCCGTGATCGTCGGCGTGGGCATCGACGTCGTGGACGTGGGCCGGTTCGTCGCCGCGCTCGCCCGGACCCCGCGGCTGCGCGAGCGGCTGTTCACCCCGCCCGAGCGCGAGCTGCCCGACGCGTCCCTCGCCGCGCGGTTCGCCGCCAAGGAGGCGATCGCCAAGGCGCTCGGCGCCCCGCCGGGCCTGCGCTGGCACGACGCGACCGTGCGCCGCACGCCCGGCGCCCCGCCTGCCGTCGAGCTGCGCGGCACCGTCGCGGACCGGGCCGACGCGCTCGGGGTCACGGCCTGGCACCTCTCGCTCTCCCACGACGCGGGGATCGCCTCGGCCGTCGCGGTCGCGGAGGGCTGAGCCGTGCTGCGCGCCTACCCCGCGGCGGACGTCCGGGCCGCCGAGGAGCCGCTCCTGGCGGCCGGTGCTCCCCTCATGGCGACGGCCGCGCGGGCGGTGGAGCTCGCCGTCGTGCACGCGCTGCGTGAGCGCACCGGTGGCGTGGCCGGTGGACGCGTCGTGGTGCTCGTCGGCGCCGGCAACAACGGCGGCGACGGACTGTACGCGGCCGCGGGGCTCGCGCGCCGCGGCGTCGGCGTGCACGTGCTCACGACGTCGGAACATCCGCAAGCCGGCGGGCTCGCCGCCCTGCGCGGCGGGACCGCGCGCCTGGTGCCGCTCGCGCAGGCGTGGCCCGCGCAGGCGCTGCGGGCCGTGGCCGACGCGGTCGGGCCGGCCGACGTCGTGGTGGACGCGGTCGCCGGCACCGGCGTGACGGGCGGCCTGCGCGGCGTGGCCGCGACCGTGGTCGCCGCGACGCGCGAGGCCGTCGAGGCAGCTCCGCGGCCGCCGGTCGTCGTCGCCGTCGACGTCCCCTCCGGCATCGGGGTGGACGACGGCGCGCTCCCCGGTGACGTGCTGCCCGCCGACGTCACCGTGACGATGGGGGTCGCCAAGCCCGGCCTGCTGCTGCCGCCGGCGACCGTCTGCGCGGGTCGCGTCGAGGTGGTCGACCTCGGCCTGGACCTCACGCGTCGGACGCCGGCGGCCGCGCGGCTCACGGACGCCGACGTGGCCGACCTGTGGCCCGTGCCCCACCGCGAGGACCACAAGTACTCCCGCGGCGTCCTCGGGGTCGTGGCCGGGTCGGACCGCTACCCGGGCGCCGCGGTGCTCGCGACGTCGGCGGCCGCGCCGCTGGCCGGGATGGTGCGCTACGTCGGGCCCGACGGCGCAGCCCGGCACGTGCTCGACGCGCGCCCGGAGGTCGTGGTCGGGTCGGGCCGGGTGCAGGCCTGGGTCGTCGGCCCCGGAGTGGGCGACGACGACACCGCGCGGCTGCGCGACGTGCGCCGGGCGCTCGCGGAAGGGCTCGGCACCGTGCCCGTCGTCGTCGACGCCGGTGCGCTGCTCGCGCTGCCCGAGCGGGTCGCGCCCACCGCGGTGCTCACGCCGCATGCGGGCGAGCTCGCGCGCCTGCTCTCGGCGTGGGGGCGCTCCACGAGCCGCGCCGACGTCGAGGCGGACCCGGTGGGTGCGGCGCGCCGCGCGGTGTCGTTCACCGGCGCGACGGTGCTGCTCAAGGGGGCCACGACGCTCGTCGTCGGGCCGTCCGAGGAGGGTGTGGCGGGCTCATCGGACGGAACGGGCACGGTGTACGCGCAGGCCGACGGGACCGACTGGCTGGCCACCGCCGGCGCCGGCGACGTGCTGGCGGGCGTGCTCGGCGCGCTGCTCGCCGGGCGGAGCGCGGACGTCATGGCGCACCCGCCGCTCGCGGCGCGGCTCGCCGCGGCCGCCGCACTCGTGCACGGCCGCGCGGCCCGCGCCGCGTCGGCCGGCGGACCGCTCGTCGCGCTGGACGTCGCGCGAGCCGTCCCCGGCGTGGTCGCCACGCTGCTCGCGCCGCCGCTGCGCACCGGCCCGGGTGGGAGAATGCCCGGGTGAGCCATCCCGACTCCTTCCCGGCGCGCGCCGTCGTGGACCTGGACGCGATCGCAGGGAACGTGGCCAGGCTCGCCGGCTACGCGCGCGGGGCGCAGGTGATGGCGGTGGTGAAGGCGGACGCCTACGGGCACGGTCTGGTGCCGGCGGCGCAGGCAGCGCAGGCGGGCGGTGCGACGTGGCTGGGCGTGGCCCAGCTCGCCGAGGCGATGGACCTGCGCGAGGCCGGAGTTGCGGGGCGCATCCTCACCTGGATCTTCTCCCCGGGGGCGGATCTCGCCCGCGCCCTCGCGCTCGACCTGGACCTCTCGGTCGGGGCGCCGTGGGCGCTCGCGGAGGTGGAAGCGGCCGCACGGGCGACGGGTCGCACGCCGCGCGTGCACCTCAAGGTCGACACCGGGCTCGGCCGCGGCGGCCAGTTCCTTCCGGCCTGGAGCGACATGCTCGCGGACGCGCTGCGCGCCCAGGCCGAGGGCGTGCTCGAGGTGGTCGGCGTGTGGTCGCACCTCGCGTCGGCCGAGGACGTCACGTCGCCGGTCACCGACGCGCAGCTCGAGGTGTTCACCGAGGCCGTCGCGCGGGCCGAGGCGGGCGGGGCGCACCTGGAGGTGCGACACCTGTCCAACTCCGCCGCGACGATCGTGAACCCGGCGATGCGGTTCGACCTCGTCCGCCCCGGGCTCGCGGTGTTCGGGCTCAGCCCCGTGCCAGGCCGCGCCAGCGCCGAGCTGGGACTGCGGCCCGCGATGCGCGTGGAGGCCGCGGTGATGCTCGTCAAGGACGCGCGAGCCGGCCAGGGGGTCTCCTACGGCCACACCTACACGACCGCCGCCGACACGGTGCTCGCCGACATCCCGCTGGGCTACGCGGACGGGATCCCGCGGCACGCCTCGAACGCGGGCCCGATGCTCCTGGGCGGGCGGGTGCGCCGGATCGCGGGGCGGGTCTGCATGGACCAGGTCGTCGTCGACCTCGAGGGCGACCGCGGAGTGCGCGCGGGCGACGTCGCGGTGCTGTTCGGCCCGGGGGACGACGGCGAGCCCACCGCCCAGGACTGGGCGGAGGCGGCCGGCACGATCTCCTACGAGATCGTCACGAGGCTCGGCGCGCGCATCCCGCGCGTCTACACGGGAACGGCGGGGCTTCCGGCATGACGACGCGCGACACGACGCAGCAGGCAGCCGGCGATCCCGTCCACGTGCAGCTGCCCTCGGCGGCCGCGACCCGCGCGCTCGGTGAGGCGCTCGCCGCCGAGCTGCGCGCGGGAGACCTCGTGCTGCTCGTCGGCGACCTTGGCGCCGGCAAGACCACCCTGACGCAGGGCCTCGGTGCGGCGCTGGGCGTGCGCGGCCAGGTCGCCTCGCCGACGTTCGTCATCGCGCGGGAGCACCCCAGCACCGTGGGCGGGCCGGCGCTCGTGCACGTCGACGCCTACCGCCTCGGCGGTCTGGCGGAGCTCGACGCGCTGGACCTGGACTCCACCCTCGAGGAGTCGGTCACGGTGGTGGAGTGGGGCGGCGGCCTTGCCGAGGCGCTCGCGGAGGACAGGCTCGAGGTGACTCTCGACCGGGCGCGCGGCGCCGAGGAGGACTCGGGTCGTCGGGCCGGGCTGCGGGCGGTCGGCCCGCGCTGGGCGGACGTGGACCTGGCGGCGATCGTCGCCGTCGTGGACGAAGGAGAACGGTGAGGATCCTCGCGATCGACACCTCGGCGGGCACGCAGGTCGCGCTCGTCGTCGACGGCGTGGTGGCGGCGCGGGCCGGCACCCCCGAGGGACGCGGCCACGCCGAGCACACCACGCCGTTCGTGCACGACGTGCTCGCGGCGGGCGGACTCGAGCCGCGCGACCTCGACCTCGTCGCGGTCGGCACGGGACCCGCGCCCTTCACGGGGCTGCGGGTCGGGCTCGTCAGCGCCCAGCTCCTCGGCCGCGCCGCGGGGGTGGCCGTGGCCGGCGTGCCGAGCCTCGAGGCATGGGCGCAGGGGTGGTTCGAACGCTGCGCTGACGGAGCTGCCGGCCCGTCCGCCGCAGGCCCGGGCGAGGTCCGCGTCGCCACCGACGCGCGACGTCGCGAGGTCTACACCGCGCGCTACGTCGCGGGCGAGCACGGACCGGTCGCGGTGGACGGCCCGCGCGTGGTTCGCCCGGCCGACCTCGCGGACGAGGTGACGCGCGAGCGCGCGGCGGGGATCGCCGTCGTCGGCCCCGGTCTGTACCCCGACGTGCTGGGCGACGTCGCGGACGTGCCGTTCGACGTCGCCCACCTCGCGGCGATCGCCTGGCTGCGGACGCAGGCGGGCGAGCCCGTGCCGGTCGAGCCGCTCTACCTGCGCCGGCCCGACGTGCACGGCGTGCTCGGGGACGCGCTCGCCGTCGGAGCCCCGGAGGCCGCGCGGTGAGCGGGCCGAGGCTGCGCCCGATGACGGCGCGCGACCTGGACGTCGTCGCCGCGCTCGAGCCGGAGCTCTTCGGGGCGGGCGCGTGGTCGCGCAGCACGTACGAGGACCAGATCGAGCGGACCGACCGGGTCTACCTCGTGGCCGAGCTCGACGGCGAGGTCGCCGGCTATGCGGGCGTCGCGCTGGAGCCGGAGTGGGACATCATGACGGTGGGCGTCGCGCCGCAGGCACGACGGCGTGGGGTCGCCACCGCGCTCGTCGAGGCGCTCGTCGACGCGGCCCGGTCCGCGGGCGGGCGCGAGCTGTTCCTCGAGGTGCGCGCGCACGACGGCGGTGCGCAGCAGCTCTACCGCAACGCCGGGTTCGCCCCGGTGGGGCTGCGGCGGCGGTACTACCAGCCGGAGGGCGCGGACGCCGTCGTGATGCGACTCGCGCTCGACCCGACGGACGCCGGGCCGGTCGGGCCGGTCGGCGCGGAGGCGGTGGACGACGGGTCGGTCGAAGGGGACGGGTCCGCAGTCGGACCATTCGTCGACGTCGCCACCGCGTACGCCTGGGTGTGGAGCGAGCACGCGCCGGTGGTGCTCGACGTGCGCTGGGCGCTCGGGCGCACCGACGGGCGCGAGCAGTACGCGCAGGGGCACCTGCCGGGCGCGGTGTTCGTGGACCTGGACACCGAGCTGGCCGGTCCGGCGTCGCCCGAGGCCGGTCGTCACCCGCTGCCGGATCTGGACGTGCTGCAGGCCGCGGCGCGGCGGTGGGGCGTGCGCGGCGACTCGCGCGTCCTGGTCTACGACGACGCGGGCGGCACCTCGGCGGCGCGCGCGTGGTGGCTGCTGCGCTGGGCGGGGGTGCGCGACGTCGTGCTGCTCGACGGCGGCCTGCGCGCCTGGGTCGAGGCGGGCCACCACCTCGAGGACGGGCACGTGCGGCCGCGGCCGGGGGACGTCACGCTGACGAGCGGCGCGATGCCGACGGTGGCCGCCGACGACATCGCGGTGCTGCCCGAGCGGGGCGGCGTGCTGCTCGACGCGCGGGCCGCGGAGCGGTTCCGCGGCGAGGTCGAGCCGGTCGATCCGCGCCCCGGACACATTCCGGGCGCCACGAGCGCGCCGACCCTGGCGAACCTCACCGCGGGCGGGTGGCTGCTGGAGGCCGAGGAGCTGCGCGAGCGGTTCGCGGCGCTCGGGGTCGACGTCCCGGCGGCGGGTGCGCCCGAGCCCGGCTCGCGCCCGGTCGCCGTGTACTGCGGGTCCGGCGTGACGGCGTCGCACACGGTCGCCGTGCTCGCGTCGCTCGGCGTGACCGCGGCGCTGTACCCGGGGTCGTTCTCGCAGTGGAGCAGCGACCCCACGCGGCCGGTCGCCACCGGGCTCTAGAGGACGACGACGGCGTCGCTCACCTCGAGGCGAGCCGCGCGCGGGTGCGTGCCGTTCTCGGCGGCGGCCCAGCCGACGGTGAGCACGAGCTCGCTGCGCCAGCCGTTGCCGGCGAAGAGGTCGGCGTCCAGGCCGGCGCGGTCGAAGCCGGCCATCGGGCCGACGCTGAGGCCGCGGGCGCGCAGGGCGACGATGAGGTAGCCGATCTGGATGAGGGTGTTGGTGCGCGCCATCTCGAGGCGGCGCTCCTCCTGCGGCTCCAGGTCCTGCTCGAGCCCCACGCGGTGCGGGGCGAGCGTGCCGAGGTGGCGGTGGAAGCCCGGGTCCGCCACGGCGACCACGACGAGCGGGGCGGCGAGCGTCTTGTCGCGGTTGAAGCCCGCCATGTGGGCCGCGAGGCGCTCGCGGGACTCGCCCTGAGGCACGACGGCGAGGCGCAGCGGCGAGACATTCATCGCCGTCGGGCCCCAGCGCAGGACCTCGTAGGCCGCCTGGATCTCGGCGGGGTCGACGTCGCCGTCGACGTAGGTGTTGACGGTGCGCGCGTCGGTGAACAGGAGCGCGAGGGCGTCGTCGTCGAGGGCGGCGGGCGCCAGGAGGTCGAGGGTCATGCCGGGGGAACGCGCGCGTGGGCGCACGTCATTCCGGGCTGTGAGCGAGGTCACGAGGGGGCGCGGGTAGGCTCGGCTGCCGTGAGCCAGCCCCCGGTCCAGCCTCTGGTCGACCCCTCGGTACCGCCGTTGGTCCTGGGCATCGAGTCCACCTGCGACGAGACGGGCGTGGCCCTCGTGCGGGGTCGCGAGCTGCTCGCCGACGTGACCGCGTCGTCCATGGACGAGCACGCCCGGTACGGCGGGATCGTGCCCGAGGTGGCCTCCCGCGCGCACCTCGAGGCGCTGCTGCCGTCGCTGGAGGCGGCGCTCGCGAGCGCCGAGGTGACGCTCGCGGACGTGGACGCGATCGCCGTCGCCTCGGGTCCTGGCCTCGTGGGATCGCTGACGGTCGGGACGGCGGGCGCGAAGGCGCTCGCGCTCGGCCTCGGGGTGCCGCTGTACGGCGTGAACCACGTGGTGGGCCACGCCGCCGTGGACGAGCTCGTGCACGGCCCGTTCCCCGAGCGGTTCCTCGCACTCGTCGTGTCCGGAGGGCACTCCTCGCTGCTGCTCGTGCGGGACATCGCGACGGACGTCGTCGAGCTCGGACAGACCCTGGACGACGCCGCGGGCGAGGCGTTCGACAAGGTGGGTCGGCTGCTGGGTCTGCCCTATCCGGGCGGGCCGCACGTCGACCGGCTGGCGCGCGAGGGCGACCCGACCGCGATCCCGTTCCCGCGTGGCCTGTCGAAGGGGCGCGAGCTGCTGCGCCACCCGTACGACTTCTCGTTCTCGGGCCTGAAGACCTCGGTGGCGCGCTACCTCGAGGCGCGCGAGGCGTCGGGTGAGCCGTTCTCGCGGGCGGATGTGGCGGCGTCGTTCTCCGAGGCGGTGGCCGATGTGCTCGTGACGAAGACGCTGCGCGCGTGCGAGGAGCACGGGGCGGACACGCTCGTCGTCGGGGGCGGGTTCTCCGCCAACTCGCGGCTGCGCGAGCTCGCCGCGGAGCGCTGCGCGCAGGCGGGGGTCGAGCTGCGGATCCCGCCGATCCGCTACTGCACCGACAACGGCGCGATGATCGCGGCGCTGGGCTCCGCCGTCGTGCGCGCGGGGCTGCCGTCGTCGCCGCTCGACCTCGCGGTCGACTCGCAGATGTCGCTCTCGGTGCCGGTGGTGCTGCCGCCTGCGGAGTGAAGCCGCCTGCTGAGGACTGCCCTCCGCGACGCTTTGACTGGTCGCCCCGACGGATTGACTGGCCAGATCGCCGTGAGCCGTCTCGACGGCGGTGTTTCCCCAGGTCGCGGTGACCGCGGAGAACTCTGACCAGTCCGTGTGCGCAGGCGACCAGTCAATGTGTCAGCGAGGCGGCCCCGGTGGCACGATCGGGCCATGTCGCTGACCGACCTCTGGCCGGCCGCGGGCGTTCGCGTCCGCGCCGGCGACCTCGAGCTGCGGTGGATCGACGACGACCTGCTCGTCGCCCTCGCCGAGCTCGCCTCCCGCGGCGTGCACGTGCCCGACGCCATGCCGTTCACGGTTCCGTGGACGCGCGGCACTCCCACGCAGGTCGCGCGCAGCGTGATCGCCTACCAGTGGGCCGCGCGCGGCCGCGTCGGTCCCGACGACCTTCGGCTCGAGCTCGCGGTTCTCGTCGACGGCGTGCCGGTCGGCATCCAGGGCGCGGGCGGCGCCGACTGGGCGGTCATGCGCACGGCGGAGACCGGGTCGTGGCTCGGACTCGAGCACCAGGGACGCGGCATCGGCACGCGGATGCGCGTGCTCATGCTCGCGCTGCTCTTCGACGGACTTGGCGCCGAGGAGGTGACGTCGGCGGCCTGGCTCGACAACCCGGCGTCCCACGCGGTCTCGCGCCGCGTCGGGTACGAGGACAACGGCATGCGGCGGCTCGTCCGCGAGGGTGGCGTCGCGATCAACCAGGGCTACCGGATGGCCCGGCCGCGGTGGGAGCAGGTGCGCGAGGCGAACCTCGCGCTGCTCGCCGGCCCGATCGTGCTCGACGGCGTCGCTCGCCTGCGCGAGCAACTCGCGGAGTAGGCGGCGTACGAGGCCGCGCCGAGGGGCTCGCGGGCAACAGAGATCCTCTCGCGAAAGGACGGACTTCCTCTCGCGAAAGGACGGACTTCCTCTCGCGAAAGGACGGACTTCCTCTCGCGAAAGGACGG
>NZ_VENP01000032.1 GCF_006351005.1 Miniimonas arenae
GCGCGCAGCGACAGTTCCCACGAGGGAAGCAGAGAGGCCAGGTCGGGGTGCTGCGTGCGACGCGCCATGCGAACAGCGTAGCCCGATATCTGGACTACAAGCGCCGTGCCGTGTAGCGTGTCGCTCGCAAGCAACCCACAACCGTTGGAATCCCTAGGGAAACGGTCGCTCGGGGCGCGGAACCTCAGTCGAGGTAGTCGCGCAGGACCTGCGAGCGCGACGGGTGACGCAGCTTCGACATCGTCTTGGACTCGATCTGCCGGATCCGCTCGCGCGTCACGCCGTAGACCTTGCCGATCTCGTCGAGCGTCTTCGGCTGACCGTCGGTGAGCCCGAACCGCATCGAGACCACGCCGGACTCGCGCTCCGACAGCGTGTCGAGCACCGCGTGCAGCTGCTCCTGCAGGAGCGTGAAGCTCACCGCGTCGGCCGGGACGATCGCCTCGGAGTCCTCGATGAGGTCACCGAACTCGGAGTCGCCGTCCTCGCCCAGCGGGGTGTGCAGGGAGATGGGCTCGCGGCCGTACTTCTGGACCTCGACGACCTTCTCGGGCGTCATGTCCAGCTCCTTGGCCAGCTCCTCCGGCGTGGGCTCACGGCCCAGGTCCTGGAGCATCTGCCGCTGCACGCGGGCCAGCTTGTTGATGACCTCGACCATGTGCACCGGGATGCGGATGGTGCGGGCCTGGTCGGCCATCGCGCGGGTGATCGCCTGGCGGATCCACCACGTGGCGTACGTGGAGAACTTGTAGCCCTTGGTGTAGTCGAACTTCTCCACCGCGCGGATCAGACCGAGGTTGCCCTCCTGGATGAGGTCCAGGAACAGCATGCCGCGGCCGGTGTAGCGCTTGGCCAGCGACACCACGAGGCGCAGGTTGGCCTCGAGCAGGTGGTTCTTCGCGCGGCGACCGTCCGCCGCGATCCACTCCAGCTCACGGCGCAGGTGGAAGTCGGTGATCGTGCCCTCGGCGAGCTTCTCCTCGGCGAACAGGCCGGCCTCGATGCGCTTGGCGAGCTCGACCTCCTGCTCGGCGTTCAGGAGGGCGACCTTGCCGATCTGCTTGAGGTAGTCCTTGACCGGGTCGGCCGTCGCGCCGGCCGTGACGACCTGCTGCGCGGGGGCGTCGTCGTCATCGGCGTCGGAGTAGGTGAAGCCGGCCGAGGCCTCCTCCTCCTCCGACTCCTCCTTGACCTCCGGCTTCGCGGTGGTCTCGCCGGTCGACTCCTCGTCGTCGGAGTCGGTCGCGGTGTCCTCGACGTCGACCTCGACCTCCTCGAGCTCGGCGTCGTCCACGTCCTCGGGCTCGGCGTGCTCGGAGTCGTCCGCCGGGGCGGACTTCGCCTTGCTCGCGGCCTTCGCGGGCGCCTTCGCCGCCGGCTTGGCGCTCGACCGCGTCGTGCGGGCCTTGGTGGGCGTGGCGGGAGCGGTGCTCTCGTCGGCCTCGGCGCCCGCGGGCGCGGCCTTGGCGCGCGAACGCGAACGGGCCGGCGTGGCGGGTTTCTCGGCGGTGACGGTCTCGGCCGTCTCAGCCGCGGGTGCGGCGGCGCGGCGTGCGCGCGGTGCCTTCTTCTCGGCCACTGCCGTCTCGGTGGTGGAGTCGACCTGGGTGGCGGGGGTGGTACTGACCGACACGAAGAACCTTTCGGCAGGGAGCAGCCGACCGGGCGTAGCGCCCGGGTCGGCCCGGTAATGGTACCGGCCGACGACGACATGTCCCGCACGATCAGGGCGCACCGACGGGAGGCTGTCGTCAACCACTGGGTCCAACGCGAGCATCGACGAGATTGTTCCCGCCGCCGGCGACAAGTTTCGGGCGGCGCAGCGGCCTCCCGGCCGCGACGTCAGGCGTCGGCGATGTGCGCGGCGTACGCGGCGGCGTCGAGCAGGTGCTCGGTGCCACCGTCCAGCCGCACCCGGAAGAGCCAGCCGTCCTCGTACGGCGCCGACCCCGCCAGCTCCGCCTCCGCCTCGAGGCGGTCGTTGACCGCCACGACCTCGCCCGCGATCGGCGCGAAGATCTCCGAGACGGACTTGTGGGACTCGACCTCGCCGACGACGTCGCCGATCGTGACCGTGTCGCCGACGGCGGGCAGCGCCACGTACACGACGTCACCGAGGGCGTCGGCCGCGTAGGCGGTGATCCCGACCGTGGCGACGTCGTCGTCGACGGCGACCCACTCGTGCTCGGCGGTGTACGTGAGGTTCTCGGGGACGTCGTTCGCGGCCACGGCAGCTGCCTTCCTCGTGCGGACTGGGCGACGCGCGTCAGGCGGGCTGCGCGGTCAGCTCGACTTTACGGCGAGCACGGGGGTCGGGGCGTCCAGCAGGATCCGCTGGGCGTTCGAGCCGAGGATCAGCTTGCCGACCGGGGACCGACGGCGCAGACCGATGACGATGAGCTCGGCGCCCGTCTGCTCCGCTGCGTCGATGAGGTCGTCCGCGACGTCGCGGCCCCGCTCCATCTGGCGCACCTCGTACCCCAGGCCCGCCTCGTCGAGACGGTCCCGCACGTGCTCGAGGTTCGCCTCGAGCGCCTGGACGTCGTCACCGCGTCGCTGCGAGACGACCACGACGATGCGAGCGGCACGTCGGCCGGCCTCCGCGACCGCCGCGTCGAGCGCCGCCGCACCCTCGGGTGTGGCCAGGTAACCCACGACGATCGTCATGGTGTCCTCCTCGATTCGCAGGCCGCGTCAGGGGCCCTCTCGGTGAGGTTAGCCGACCGCGGCGGCCCCCTGGCGCCCCTGGGAACCGCGCCGCGCCCAACCCGGTGGCAGGCCGGCGGCGAGCGCGTCCCGGACGAGGCCCGCGAGCACGTGTCCGGGCCGGACCCGCTCCGCCTCCTCCGCGCAGACGTCCGCCGTGGCGCCGTCGCCGTGCCACCACGCGAGCCACGCGAGCACGGCGAGCGTCTCGGCCCGCACGTCACCCGACGCGAGCCGGGCCGCCTCGGTGAGCGCCCGACGCGCGGCGCGGGCGAGCGACCCGGGCGCCGGTCCGCCGGCCTCGTACAGGCTGTTCAGCGCGATCCGCGCACGCTCCAGCATCCGCCGGTCGCGCTCGGCCGCGTGCGGCGCCGCATCGTCCGCAGCAGCCGCCACGGCCGGGCCAGCGCCTTGCTCGGCCCTCGGAGCGCCGCGGGCTGGGGCACCGGCCGCAGACCTCCCCCGCCCGTCGAACGCGCCGATCGACTGCTCCGCGAGCACCCCGAGCACGGCGTCCCGGGTCGCCCGGTCCAGCAGGAGCGCGCTCAGCCGGCCGAGTTCGGTGGGTCCGGGGTCGGCGGTGCGCACCACGCGCAGCGCGGCCGCGGCACGGGTCGCGGTACCCGCCCGAGTCCGGCGTCCGCGCACGGCGCGGACCCCGTCCTCGAACGACAGCCGCGCGCAGGGGTCGGACTCCCGCCCCGGCGCGAGGTCCGCCCGGGACGCGACGGGCGCCGAGCCCTTGAGCACGAGCTCGGCGGCGATGCTCGTGGCGCTCAGGTCGGCGAGCGGCCGGCCGCCGGCCGGACAGCACGCGCGGTCCGTGCAGCCCCACGCCGCGTAGCCGGTGGTGCCCACCACCCACACGTCCCGCAGCGGCGGCATTCCGGCCGCCGTCTCCAGCGCGGCGACGACGACGTGCAGCGGGTCGCGCTCGGGCACGTGCGTGGGGTCGCCGTCGCGGTAGAGCACGCAGAAGGCCGCGGCGGCACCGTCCGCCGCGAGGTGGGCGGCGAGCTCGGCCGCGAGGACGGGCCCGCCAGGGCCGGCGAGGTCGGCGAGGTCCATGCGTGCCACGAGCCCCACCCGCCCGCGCGGTGGCCGCAACGACACCAGCGCGACCGAGCTGCGCGGGTGGTAGCCCATGGCGTGCGGGACGTAGGACAGCAGCTCGGCGGGACCGGCGACCCGCACGACGGGGACGTCGTCGAGGTCGTCCGATCCGCCGGCCGCACCGACACCGCGCGGCGCCCGCGGCCCACCCGGCCCACCCGGCCCACCCGGCCCGCTGCGCCCCCGCCGCCCACGGGACCCGGACTGACCAGGACGTTCGTTCTCCACGGCACGCTCCTCCTCTCGTGCCCCCGCTGCGGGGGTGCCCCCATGGCACCGCAGCCGGCCCGGCCGCCGCGCGTCGCCTGAGGACAGCCCCCGGGAGTGCGACGTCCTGGCCCCCTGGGCGCAACTCGCGCCGTACCCTCGCTTCCATGCCCGCCGACACGCCCGCGCTCGTCCAGCACGCCCTCGAAGCGGCCCTGACCGAGGCCGACCGGCTCGCGGCGGCCGCCGGCGCGGAGACGGCCGTGCTCGTGCAGGCGGCGTCCCGCGCGGTGTCGGGGGGCAAGCGGCTGCGCGCCCGGCTGTGCCTCGCGGCGGCGGGCGCGTGCGGTGCACCGGTGGACAGCGCGCTCGCGCCCGCGGTCCGTGCGGCCGCCGCACTCGAGCTCTTCCAGGCCGCCGCACTCGTGCACGACGACCTGATGGACGCCTCGGACACCCGACGGGGCGAGCCGGCCGCGCACCGGTGGCTCGCCGTCGCCGTCGAGTCGCGACCGGGCGCGGACGCGACCCGGTTCGGGGACTCCGCCGCCGTCCTGCTGGGCGACCTCCTCCTCACGATGAGTGCGACCGCGCTGCACGACGCGGTCGCCGACACCGAGCGCGAGGTCCGCCGCGCGGCGGCCGCGGTGTACGCCGAGATGTCCACCGAGGTCGCGCTCGGGCAGTTCCTCGACCTGGTCGCGGCGCACGTGCCGTGGCACGGCGAGGCGGACCTCGATCGCGCGTGGCGGGTCGTTCGGGCGAAGTCGGCCCGCTACTCGGTCGAGCTGCCGCTTGCCCTGGGCGCACGGCTCGCGGGTGCGGACGACGCCACGACGGCGTGGTTCACCGCGATCGGCTCGCACGTCGGCACGGCGTTCCAGCTGCGCGACGACCTGCTCGGCGTGTTCGGCGACCCCGAGGTCACCGGCAAGCCCGCGGGCGACGACCTGCGCGAGGGCAAGCGCACCGTGCTCGTGGCGCTCGCCGCGCTCGCCGGCTCCGACGCCGACCGGGAGCACCTGCTCGGCGCCCTCGGGCACCCCGACCTGGACGCGGCGGCGATCGCGCAGCTGCGGGCCCTGCTCGAGCGGACGGGGGCGGTCGCGCAGGTCGAGGCGCTCATCGCGCAGCACACGGCCGAGGCGCACCGCCTGCTCGAGGCTCCCCCGACCCTCGTGGCCGACACGGCCGAGCTCGAGGCGCTCGTCGCGGCGGCGACGCAGCGCTCGGCCTGAGCACGCGGCCGGCGCCCGGTCGACGAGGCCGCGCCCGACGGCGAGCCGCACCCCGGCGAGGCCCGCGCGGCCCGACCCGGGTCGGCAGACCAGGCCGGGTTCAGCGGATCAGAACGCGAGCCCCTGCGCGGCGCGGCGCACTGTCGCGACGCGCCCGGAGCGCAGGGCCGCGATCGGGGTCGCGCCGAGGGACTCCTCCGGGGTGTAGAGCCAGCGCAGCGTCTCGAGCTCGTCGTAGCCCGAGTCCGCCAGCTGGGTCAGGCTCCCGCGCAGCGACGGGAGAATCTGTTCCTGGCCGGGCTCGTCGGGGTCGGGGACGAGGAAGTCCTCCGGCACACAGGTCGCCGCGTTCGGCCCGACCTTGAAGGCGAGGAGCCGGCGCTCCTTGATCATCGAGCGCACCTGGCGGTCGACCACCCCGATGCGCCGGGCCACGTCCGGCACCGGGACCCACGCCGTCACGAGCTCTTCCCACTCACGTTCCACCGGACGAGCCTAACCGCGTGCCGCCATCACGCCGAGCCCGGAGCCGGCACGGACCCGCGACGCGCGGTGTGCGACGCGCTCGGGCAGCGCGCCGGGCCAGCCTCCCCCGTCCGCCACGACCGCGCCGGTAGCCTTCCCTCGATGAGCGCCCTGGTGACCGATCCGCTCGTCGGCCGCACGGTCGACGGGCGGTACGACGTCCTGCGGCGCATCGCGCGGGGCGGCATGGCCACGGTGTACCTGGCCACGGACCGCCGCCTGGACCGGCGCGTCGCGCTCAAGGTCATGCACCCGCACCTCGCGGACGGCACCGACGTCGAGGCGCGCTTCCGCCGCGAGGCACGCGCCGCGGCCCGGCTCGCCCATCCGGGGATCGTCGCGGTCCTGGACCAGGGCACCGACGGCGAGACCAGCTACCTCACGATGGAGTACGTGCCCGGGCGCACCCTGCGCACCGAGATCGCCGGTCTGGGCGCCCTGCGCCTGGGCGAGGCGCTCGCGATCACCGAGGGCGTGCTCGACGCGCTCGCGGCGGCCCACCGCGCGGGCCTGGTGCACCGCGACGTCAAGCCCGAGAACGTGATGCTCACGCGCGATCGCCGGGTCAAGGTCGGCGACTTCGGGCTGGCCCGCGCCGTCACCGAGGCGACCGCGGCCAGCACCGGGACCCTGCTCGGCACGGTCGCCTACCTCTCCCCCGAGATCGTCTCCGTGGGCGAGGCCGACGCGCGCGCGGACGTGTACGCCGTCGGGATCATGCTCTACGAGATGATCACCGGCTCGCCGCCCTACGACGGCGTGACCCCGATCCAGATCGCCTACCGGCACGTGCACGAGGACGTCCCGCCGCCGAGCGACGCCGTGCCGTGGCTGCCGATGGACGTCGACGACCTCGTGGCGACCCTCACGGCGCGCGACCTGGCCGTGCGTCCCGCCGACGCCGGCGTGGCCCTGGAGCACGTCCGGCGCCTGCGCCGCGACCTCGACGACCGGGCCCTCGCGCTGCGGGCCTCGGTGCCCGGCCGGCCCGACCTCCTCGTCGACGCCGCCCCCGACCTCCCCGACGACCAGGCGAGCGCCGAGTCGCTCGACGCAGCCTCGGAGGACGACGCTGACCACGACCGCACGACGGCGCTGGACCGTGGGCCGGGGACGGGCACGATCGCGCTGCCCATCGGGGCGATCGCGCCGCGCGAGGAGGAGACCGTCGCGGTCGCCCCCGAGCGGCCGGCCCGACGCACCGGTCGGCGCCGGGGCCGGCGCGTGCTCGTGGTGCTGCTCGTCCTGCTGCTGCTCGGGGCAGGCGGCGGAGCCGCGTGGTGGTTCCTGCTCGGACCGGGCAGCCCGGTGGTGGTGCCGCCCGTGGTCGGGCGGGACGCCACGGAGGTCACCGCGCAGCTGACGGACCTCGACCTCGAGGTGAGCCAGGAGCCCGCCTACGACGACACCGCGCCCGAGGGGGCCGTGCTCGCCGTCGACCCCGGCGCGGGCACGAGCGTGCCGCGCGGGAGCGAGGTGACGCTCACCGTCTCGCTCGGCATCGAGCACCGCACGGTGCCGACGCTCGTCGGGCTGACCCAGGACGAGGCCGAGGCCGCGCTCGAGCAGGCGCAGCTCGCCGTCGGCGACGTCGTGCCGCGCGAGGACCGCGACGTCCCCGAGGGCGTGGTGCTGGACGCGAGCGAGGACGCCGGGGCGTCCGTGCCGCACACCGAGACGATCGACCTCGTGGTCTCCTCGGGGCCGCGCGTGGTGACGATCGACGACTACGTCGGCAAGGGCACCGAGTCCGACATCGCGGTCACGGACCTCGCGCGCGTGCTCGACATCACGGACGAGCAGATCACGGTCACCGAGGTGTACTCCGACACGGTGCCGCAGGGCCGCGTCGTCTCACAGACACCCGAGCCGGGCGCCGAGGTGCCGCAGGGCACGCCGGCGGCGCTCGAGGTGTCCAAGGGCCCGGAGCTCGTGGCGGTGCCCGACGTGGAGCGGATGAGCCTCGCCGACGCGACCGCGGTCCTGCAGGGAGCCGGGTTCGTCGTCTCGACGAAGTCCTCGTGGGGCGGGCTGATCGGCACGGTGGTCGACCAGTCCCCGGCGGCCGGTGAGATGCTGGCCCGCGGCTCGACGGTCACGCTCACGTACGTCTGAGCGCACGAGCCCCGCGTCAGCGGCTGGACCGCTCCCGCAGCATCTCGGCCACGAGGAACGCCATCTCCAGGGACTGCGCGTGGTTGAGGCGCGGGTCCACCAGCGTCTCGTAGCGCGCCTCGAGCCCGAGGTCGTCGATCTCCTCCGCGCCGCCGAGGACCTCGGTGACGTCGTCTCCCGTGAGCTCCACGTGGATCCCGCCCGGGATGGTGCCGAGGGCCTGGTGGACCTCGAAGAACCCGCGCACCTCGTCGATCACGTCGGCGAACCGCCGGGTCTTGTACCCGTTCGAGGCGGTGATCGTGTTGCCGTGCATCGGGTCGCAGACCCACAGCACGGGCCGGCCGTCGGCCTCGACCCGCTCGACGAGCGCGGGCAGGTTGTCGCGGATCCGGCCCGCGCCCATCCGGGTGATGAAGGTGAGGCGGCCGGGAATGCCCTCGGGATTGATCGCGTCGACGAGCGCGACCGCGTCCTCGCCCGTCGTCGTCGGGCCCAGCTTGACCCCGATCGGGTTGTGCACCCGGGAGAAGAAGTCCACGTGCGCGCCGTCGAGCTTGCGCGTGCGCTCGCCGATCCAGAGGAAGTGCGCCGAGCAGTCGTACGGCAGCCCCGTGCGCGAGTCGATCCGGGTGAGGGGGCGCTCGTAGTCCAGGAGCAGGCCCTCGTGGCCCGCGTAGAAGTCCACGGTGCGCAGCGCCTCGAAGTCGGCGCCCGCGGCGGCCATGAACCGGATCGCGCGGTCGATCTCGGCCGCGAGACCCTCGTACGTGCGGTAGGCCGGGGTCACGGTGAAGCCACGGTTCCAGTCGTGCACGAGACGCATGTCCGCGAAGCCGCCCATGGTGAAGGCGCGGGCGAGGTTCAGCGTGGACGCCGACGTCTGGTACGCCTTGAGCAGGCGCGTCGGGTCCGGGGTGCGGGACTCGGGCGTGAAGGCGTGGCCGTTCACGATGTCGCCGCGGAACGCGGGCAGGGTCACGCCGTCGCGCGTCTCGGTGTCGCTGCTGCGCGGCTTGGCGTACTGCCCCGCGATCCGCCCCATCTTCACGATCGGCATGCTCGCGCCGTAGGTGAGCACGATCGACATCTGCAGGATCGTCTTGATCTTGTTCCGGATGCGCTCGGCCGTCGTCTCGGCGAACGACTCCGCGCAGTCCCCGCCCTGGAGCAGGAACGCCTCGCCCCGCTGCGCGAGGGCCAGCTTCTCGCGCAGGGCGTCGGCCTCGCCCGCGAACACGAGCGGGGGGCACGCCGAGAGCTCCTCGGTCACGGACGCGAGCGCCGCGGCGTCGGGCCAGGTGGGCTGCTGCTCGACGGGAAGGCTGCGCCAGGCGTCGAGGCCGGCGAGGACGGCGGGATCTGCGGGGACGCTCACGGCCGAGAAGTCTAGGCGAGCCGCGAGGGCGCCGCGGATGGCGCCGCAGGGCGAGACGTCGAGACCCGGGCCCTCCCGGAGCCGCCCGGAGCTGACCCGGGCCTGACACGGCGGACCCTCGCCCCACGAGACGGGAGAGGCCCGACGGCGAACGCTCGCCGTCGGGCCTCTCGCTCGCCCCGACCGGGGCGTGCGTCGTGCGGTCAGTGCGCGGCGGCCGGCACCAGGGGCTGACCGAGGTCGGCGAGGAGCTCGCCGAACCACGGCTGGTTCACGTCGAACGCCTTGTGCCCGGCGATGCGCGGGAACTCGATGGCGCGCAGCTCGTCGCCCGCCTCCTCGTCGTTGCCGATCACGCCCGAGACGCCGCGCAGCGCCGAGTCGACGGCGAGGTCGACCATCCGGGCGATGAGCTGGAGGTCCTCCTCGTTGGCGGCCGCGGAGCGGGAGAAGTACCCGCTCTTCTGCACCATGACCTTCTCGGCGCCGATGAGGCCCGCGAACTGCTTCGCGAACCAGTTGCCGGGGTTGATCGTGTCGAGCTTGACGTGGCCGAAGGGGTCGCGCTGGACCTCCTCGCCGTTCGCCTCCATCTCGGCGATGATCTCCGGCACGCCGGCACCCTCGGACAGGAAGATGTTGACGTTCCCGATCTCGTCCATCACGGCCTTGAGGCGCGTGGCCTCGCCGGCGAGGTCGACGGCGAGCTCGGGCAGGAACACGGCGTGCACGTCCCAGCGCTCCTTGCTCAGGCCGATGCTCGGGTTCCAGGCCGGCTGCGCCTGGACCCAGCCGTGGTAGCGGCGGGCGGCCTCGGCGGTGAGCCAGCCGCACGCCCGGCCCATCACCTCGTGGACGATGAGCATGCGCGGGTTGGAGCGGTGCTCGCCGATGATGTTCTGCGCGAACCGCGACGCCTGCTCGGCGGCCGTGTTCGCGCCCAGGCTCTGCCGGATCGGGACGATGTCGTTGTCGATCGTCTTGGGCAGGCCGACGACCGTGAGGCCGTAGCCGTGCTCCTCGAGGTAGTGCGCGAGGTCGGCGGCGGTGGTGTTGGTGTCGTCACCGCCGATGGTGTGGAGCACGTCCACGCCGTCGGTGCGCAGGCGCTCGGCCGCCTTCTCCAGCGGGTCCTCGCCCTCGGCGACGAGCCCACGCTCGACGAGGTTCTTCGCGTTCGTGAGCTTGACGCGGGAGTTGCCGATCGGGCTGCCGCCGAAGGAGTGCAGGAGGCCGGCGTTCGCGCGTGCGGCGTCGTCCACCACCACGCTGTTGCCCGTGAGCAGGCCGTGGTAGCCGTACTGGTAGGCGATGATCTCGATCTCGGGGGCGATGGCGGTGTAGCGCTCGATGAGGCCACCGACCGCGGAGGACAGGCAGGGGGCGAACCCTCCGGCGGTGAGCAGGGCGACGCGCTTGACGGTCATGCTGGACCTTCCTGGGAATCGTGGGTGGGGGTCTGCGGGGCCGCTCCGGTGGTGTCGGCTCGCCCGCCGGCGAGGCCGGCCTCGACACCGGCGGCATCGGCGGCTTCGAGGTCGCGCGAGGCGGGAGCGTCGACGGCGAGCCCGGCGGCGTGCACCGGGTCGGCATCGCCGGGGGTTGCGGCGGGTGGCTCGGCGGCGGTTGGCTCGGCGGCACATGACTCAATGGCGGGTGGCTCCGCTGCGGGCGACGCGGTGGCCGGCGCGGGCGGCTCGTGCACCTCCGGCGGCGCCTCGGGCGCGGCCCGTCCGCCGGGCGCGTCGGCCTGCGACGCGGCGCTCTTGCCCTGCGCCAGGCGGGCCTTCGCCGTCGCGGCGTACATGTCGACGTACTCCTGGCCCGAGAGCCGCATGATCTCGTACATGATCTCGTCCGTGATGGAGCGCAGCACGAAGCGGTCGTTCTCCATGCCGGCGTAGCGCGAGAAGTCCATCGGCTCGCCCATCACGACGCCGATCCGCTTGAGGCGCGGGATCCGCTTGCCGATGGGCTGGGCGATGTTCGTCCCGATCATCGCGACGGGCACCACCGGCGCGCCCGACTCGAGCGCGAGCCGCGCCACGCCGGTCTTGCCCCGGTAGAGCCGACCGTCGGGGCTGCGGGTGCCCTCGGGATAGATGCCGAACAGCCCGCCGTCGCGCAGCCTGGCCAGGCCCGCCTCGAGCGCGGCCTCGCTGGCCTTGCCGCCCGAGCGGTCGACCGGGATCAGCCCGACGCCGCGCATGAACCAGGCGATGAAGCGACCCTTGACGCCGCTGCCCTCGACGTAGTCGGACTTGCCGAGGAACACGACCTCGCGCGGCAGCATGAGGGGCAGGAAGAAGGAGTCGATCACCGCGAGGTGGTTGCTCGCGAGGATGGCCGGCCCGTTGGCGGGGAGCTTCTCCTCGCCGCGGATCCACGGCTGGTAGAAGACCCGCAGGATCGTGCCCAGCGTGGCCTTCATGAACCGGTAGAACACCCCTTGGACCCTTCTGTCCGTCGGCGGCCGCCCCGGCCGTGGCACACGCCTCGTGCCGAGGCACCACTCTAGAGTGCGTCGCGCCGGCCGGGCGCGAGCGCGATCTAGGCTTCCGGCATGACGACCCCCGCCGGCGACGCCGAGCGTGACGGCGAGCACGACCGCGAGCAGGCGGCCGAGCGTGACCGCGAGCAGGCGGCCGAGCGTGACGGCGAGCCCACCGCCGGCCCCTCGTCCGAGCGCGACTGGAACGCGGAATGGGCAGCGCTGACCTCCGACCTCGAGCCGCCGAGCGCGCCGTCGCTCGCACCACGCGCGGGATCGTCGGCGGGCTCCTTCGGGCGCCCGGTCTACCGGACGTCCGACGTCCCGGTCACCGGCGCCGGCAGCGGCCCCCGCGACTACACGCCGGCCCCCGAGGACGACGCGTGGGAGCCGGACCTCCCGCCCCAGCGCCCGATGAACCGGGTCACGGCACTCGCCTGGGCGGCGATCGCCGGTGGTCCGCTGCTCATGCTGCTGGCGCTGCTCGGGTTCGGCTCGGCGCCCCCGTGGTACGTGGCCGCGTGCGTCGCGCTGTTCGTCGCCGGCTGCGTGCTGGGCTTCGCCCGGCTGCCGCGCCGGCACGACGGCGACGACGGCGCCGAGGTCTAGCGGCCCGTCGCCCAGCGCGTCAGCGGCGAGCGAGGTCCGCGGCACCCACGATGCCGGCGTCGTTCCCCAGCTTCGCGAGCGCGACCCGCGGCATCGGCCGGTGCGCCCGCGCGAACAGCTGGTCCTCGAGCTCCGTCAGCGCCGGCACGAGAAGCAGGTCGCCGGCAGCGCCGACTCCCCCGCCCACCACGAACACGGCCGGGTCCAGCACCGCGGAGAGCGCCGCCATCCCGGCTCCCAGCCATCGGCCGAGCTCCGCCAGCATCTCGATCGCCAGCGGGTCCCCCGCGTTCGCCGCCTTGGTGACGTGCGGTCCCGTGACGTTCTTGGCCTTGCCGCCGGCGAGCACGAGGAGCGCCTTGGCGCGATCCGGGTCCGTCGCGAGTGCGGCGCGGGCCTCGCGGACGAGCGCCGTGCCCGATGCGTAGGTCTCCCAGCAGCCGTCGTGACCGCAGCCGCAGGCGCGACCGCTCGGCACCATGCGCAGGTGGCCGATCTCGCCCCCGGCGCCCGCGGCTCCCCGCACGAGCTCGCCACCCACGACGAGCGCCCCGCCCAGACCGGTGCCCACGGTGAGCATCACCATGTCGTCGACCTCGCGCCCGGCCCCGAAGCGGAACTCGGCCCAGCCCGCCGCGTTCGCGTCGTTCTCGACCACCACGCGCGTGCCCAGCCGCGGCTCGAGCGCGTCGCGCAGCGGGTAGTCGCGCCAGGCGATGTTGGGGGCGAACTTCACGACGCGGCGCCCCGGGTCCACGAACCCCGCGGCGGCCACCCCGACCGCCTCGATCGCCGGGAACTCCTTGCGCAGCTCGGCGACCGCGTCGACCACGGCGTCCTCGATCGCGGCGGGCTGCTGAGGGTCGGTATCGCGGCGCGTCTTGGCCAGCAGCGTGCCGTCCTTGTCGACCACACCGGCCGCGATCTTCGTCCCACCGATGTCCACTCCGACGGCGTGCATGTCACGTCCCTTCCGTGTCTGTCCCGTCCGGCTCGCCCCGAGCTCGCCCGGCGGCGCCGGGGGACGGTGTGCGGCCATCCTCGCCCATCCGGCTCGCCCGTGCACGACGTCCGACGGGGCCGACGCGGAGGACGGCGAGCCACGTGCCTGCCCCGCACACGGCCCGACGGTGACCTATCGTGGGGGGACCGCCCATCGAGACGAGGGAGCCACGATGGACACGACACCGCTGAGCAACGCGCCGGACGTGCCGGCCGACTACAGCATCACCGACCTGGTCGAGGACGTCGTCCGGGACGACCCGGGCGCCACGCTCTACCGGATCCCCGAGGGAACCGGCTGGCGAGACGTCTCGGCCGCACAGTTCCGCGAGCAGGCGGTCGGACTCGCGCGCGGGCTGATCGCGAGCGGCGTCGGTCCGGGCGACCGGGTCGCGATCATGTCGCGCACCCGGTACGAGTGGACCCTCGCGGACCTCGCGATCTGGTACGCGGGCGCGGTCCCGGTGCCGGTGTACGAGACGTCGTCGGTCGCGCAGACGGGCTGGATCCTGTCCGACTCCGGCGCGGTCGCGGCCTTCGTCGAGACCGCCGAGCACGCCGAGGTCGTCGCGGAGGCCCGCCACCAGGCACCCCAGCTGGCCCAGGTCTGGGAGTTCGACGCGGGCGCCGTCGCCGACGTGACGGCGCGGGGCGAGTCGGTCCCGGCCGAACGCGTGCACGAGGCCGCCGCCGCCGTCGGGCTCACGGACCTCGCGACGATCATCTACACGTCGGGGACCACCGGCCGCCCCAAGGGTGCCGAGCTCACGCACGGCAACTTCGTCCTGCTCACCAAGGGCGCGGTGCGCGACATCGCCGAGGTGTTCGAGCCCGCGAACCGCTCGACCCTGCTGTTCATGCCGCTCGCCCACGTCTTCGCCCGGTTCGTCGAGGTGCTCGCGCTCGCGGGTCGGGTCCCGCTCGGGCACACCCCGGACGTCAGCAACCTCGTCGCCGACCTCGGCACGTTCCGCCCCACGATGATCCTCGCGGTGCCACGGGTCTTCGAGAAGGTCTACAACTCCGCCGAGCAGAAGGCGATCGCCGGCGGCAAGGAGAAGATCTTCGCCTGGGCGGCCGGCACCGGCATCGCCTGGTCGCGCGCCCAGGAGGGCGGCGGGAAGCCGGGCGTCCTGCTCGGACTGAAGCACGCCGTCGCGCACAAGCTGGTGCTGCACAAGCTGCAGGAGGCGATGGGCGGCAACCTCACGTACGCCGTGTCCGGCGGCGGCCCGCTCGGGGAGCGGCTCGGCCACTTCTTCCGGGGCGTCGGCCTCACGGTGCTCGAGGGCTACGGCCTCACCGAGACGACGGCGCCGCTGACGGTGAACCGTCCCGCCCGGATCAAGATCGGCACGGTCGGTCCGTGCCTGTCCGGCAACCAGATCCGCATCGCGCCCGACGGGGAGATCCTCGCGCGCGGCATCGCGGTCTTCCGCGGGTACCACAACAACCCCGAGGCGACGGCGGAGGCGGTCCAGGACGGCTGGTTCCACACCGGTGACCTCGGCGAGCTCGACGCGGACGGCTACGCCCGGATCACGGGCCGGAAGAAGGAGATCATCGTGACGGCCGGTGGCAAGAACGTCGCCCCGGCCCAGCTCGAGGACGCCATCCGGGCGCACCCGCTCGTCAGCCAGTGCCTCGTGGTCGGCGAGGGTCGACCGTTCATCGCCGCGCTCCTCACGCTCGACCCGGAGATGCTGCCCGGGTGGCTGTCCGCGCACGGCCGCGAGCCGCTCACCCTCGAGCAGGCGCGCACGGACCCGGGGGTGCGCGCGGCGCTGCAGGCGGCGGTCGACGGCGCGAACGCCCAGGTCTCGCGGGCGGAGTCGATCCGCGTCTTCGAGATCCTCGACGGCGACTTCACGATCGCGAACGACTACCTCACGCCCTCCCTCAAGGTGAAGCGGTCCGCAGTGCTGCACGACCTCGCGGGCACGGTCGACGGGCTCTACGAGGAGGCGGCCGGCCGCCGAGCGGACGGCTGACGAGGAGTCCGACGACGGACGACGGCGCGGCGGGCACCGCATGTCGGTGCCCGCACGTACGTTCGCTTCCATGACCGCCGGACCGACCTCGCTGCAGCCCAGCCTGCTCGCCGACGGCCCGGCGCTGCACGAGGTCGAGTTCGTCGTCGTCGACCTCGAGACCACGGGCGGCTCACCCCACGCCGACCGGATGACGGAGATCGGCGCGGTGCGGGTGCGCGGCGGCGAGGTCGTCGGCGAGCTCGGCACGCTCGTCAACCCCGGCCGCGCGATCCCGCCCGGCATCACGGTCCTCACCGGCATCACCGACGCGATGGTGGTGGCCGCGCCGCCGGAGGAGGAGGTGGTGCCGACCTTCCTGGAGTTCGCCCGGGGCGCCGTGATCGTCGCGCACAACGCCCGCTTCGACGTCGGGTTCCTCCGCGCCGCGTGCGACCGGATGGGGCTGACCTGGCCGGACCCCGTGGTCGTGGACACGGTCGCGCTCGCGCGACGAGTCGTCTCGAAGGACGAGGCGCCCAACCACAAGCTCGGTTCGCTCGCGCGCCTGTTCCGTGCCGACGTCGTGCCCGACCACCGCGCGCTCACCGACGCGCGCGCCACCGTCGACGTGCTGCACGGCCTCCTCGGCCGGCTCGCCTCCCTCGGCGTGACGCACCTGGCGGACCTGCGCACGGCCGCCGACCCCGTGCCGGACGCGGTACGGCGCAAGTCCACGCTCGCCGACGCGCTGCCCTCGGCACCCGGCGTATACCAGTTCCTCGACGCGTCGGGCCGGATCCTCTACGTCGGTACGGCGACCAACCTGCGCACCCGGGTGCGCAGCTACTTCACGGCCGCCGAGAAGCGCCGCCGGATGGCCGAGATGGTGCGGATCGCCGACCGGGTGCACCCCATCGTCACCGCCACGGCTCTCGAGGCCTCGGTGCGTGAGCTCCGGCTCATCGCCCAGCACACGCCGCCGTACAACGCGCGCTCGCGCTCCCCCGCGCGCGAGCCGTGGATCCGCCTCACCGACGAGGCGTTCCCGCGACCCTCGATCGTGCGCACGGCGCCGCTCGACGCGCGCGGCGTCCTCGGCCCCTTCCGCTCCCGCGCCCTGGCCACCGCGGCGCTCGAGGCCGCCACCGGGGCGTTCGGCCTGCGCACGTGCACCGACCGGCTCCCGGCCCGTCCGCGGCCCGGGGCGAGCGCGTGCGTGCTCGCCGAGCTGGGCCGCTGCGCCGCGCCGTGCGTGGGAGCGGGTGAGCCCCCCGACTACGCCGAGCGCGTCGCCGCGTACGAGGCGTTCTGCGCCGGGGACGCCACGCAGGTGCTCGAGCTGGTGTCCTCCCGACTGCGCCGGCTCACCGCCGAGCAGCGGTACGAGGAGGCCGCCCTGGAGCGTGACCGCTGCCACGCACTGCTGCGCGGCGCGGCGCGTGCGCAGCGCCTGGCCTCGGCCGCCGCTCCGGAGCTGCTCGCGGCCCGGCCGGCCCCCACCACTCCGGGCGCCTGGGAGGTCGTCTGCGTGCGGCACGGCCGGCTCGCGGGCAGCGCCGTCGCGCCCGGGGTCGGCGACGTCCTCGGCACCGCGCACGCCCTGCGGCTCGTCGCCGAGGACGTTCCCGCGCCGGACCGCTGGGCGGGCGCGGCCCTGGCCGAGGAGACCGAGATCGTCTCCCGCTGGCTGGACCAGCCCGGCGTGCGGATGCTCGACGTCACCGGGACCGGGCCGGCGCTGCCGCGCCTCGGTGCCGAGCGCGCGCTCGTCGACCTCGCCGCCGTCCTCGGCGTCACGGTGGAGTCCGACGTGCTCGGCGCGCCGCCCCACCAGGCACCCGAGCAGGCGCCCGACGGCGAGCCCGAGGACGCCCCCGGCGCTGCGTAGGCTGGGCGCATGTTCACCGCCATCGCCCTCATCGACGCCGACGTCGCCCGCGTACCGGAGGTCTGCGAGGGGGTGGCCGCGCTCGACGGGGTGAGCGAGGTGTACTCGGTGACCGGGGACGTCGACCTCGTCGCGATCGTCCGGGTCCGCCGGCACGAGGACCTCGCCGACGTCATCGCGAACCGGATCGGCAAGGTCCCGGGCGTGACCGGCACCCGCACGTACATCGCGTTCCAGGCCTACTCCCGGCACGACCTCGAGGAGGCGTTCGCGCTCGGGATCGAGGACTAGCGCCTCACGCGTTCGAGGCGGCGATCCAGCGTTCGAGGACGTCCGCCGCTGACCCGGAGTCCAGGGAGCGCTCGGCCACCGCGATCGCGCGACGCACGCGGTCGAGGAACGTCCCCTCGCCGGCGAGCGAACCCTCGGCCGTGATCGCGGCCGCCGCACCGAGCACGACGGCGTCGCGCACCGCGCCCCGTCCGCCCGCCAGGACGTCGCGCACCACCCGGGCGTTCGCCGTCGCGTCTCCCCCGCGCAGATCCTGCAGCGTCGCGGGTGCGAGGCCGAACGCCGCCGTCGCGTCCACCGTGTGCTGGACGCAGCGGCCGCCGCCGATCTCCCAGACGTCGACCGGCGCCGTCGTGGCCCACTCGTCCAGGCCGTCCTGGGAGCGGTAGAGCACGACGTCGTCGCCCCGGCCCGCGAAGACGCCCGCCATGAGCGGGGCCATCGCGGCGTTCGCGACGCCGATCGCGCCCGCCCGCGGACGCGCCGGGTTCGTCAGCGGACCGAGCACGTTGAACGCCGTGGGGATGCCCAGCTCCCGCCGGGTGGGACCGGCGTGCCGCATCGACGGGTGGAACACCGTCGCGAACGCGAACGTGATCCCGACCTCGCCGGCCAGCTCCGCCACGCGGTCCGGGGCGAGGTCGAGGCGCACGCCGAGCGCCTCGAGGACGTCCGCGGCACCCGACGCGGAGGACGCCGCCCGGTTGCCGTGCTTGACGACCGTGAGGCCGGCTCCCGCCGTGACGATCGACGCCATCGTCGAGATGTTCACGCTGTGGTGCCGGTCGCCGCCGGTGCCGACGAGGTCCACGACCCGGCCGGTCACCGCGAGCGGCACCGAGGCGGCGACCATCGCGTCGGCGAAACCGGTGAGCTCCTCGACCGTCTCGCCCTTCGCGGCCATCGCCACCAGGAGGCCCGCGACGACCGACGGCGGGGCCTCCCCCGCCATGACGCGGTCCATCGCCCAGCGCGCCTCGGGCGCGGTGAGGTCCTGCCCCGCGACGAGGCGGCGCAGCAGGTCGGGGAACGTGGGTGCGGACGGCGCCGTCACGGGTGCGTGGGGGTCGGGACGTCGCTCGGTACCCCGCGCAGGAGGGCCGCGACCGTGTCGGCCACGGCGGCCGGGCGCAGCGGGAACGGCACGATCCCGTCCGCCTGCGACCACGCCGCGATCCAGGCGTCCTGCGGGCGTGCGACGAGCAGGAGGACGGGCGGCACGTCGAAGAACCGTTCCTTCACCTCCCGCGCGAGGCCGAAGCCGCCCACCTTGGCGGCCTCGCCGTCGAGCACGAGCAGGGCGTTGCCGCCCGCCGCGACCTCCGTCAGCAGCGTCTCGGGCGTCGCGACCTCGACCCACTCGATGAAGGGGGTGTCCCTCGACGCTCTGCGCCCGACGGCGCGGCGCACCGCGGCGCGGGTCTCGACGTCGTCGCTGTAGAGCACCACGCGGGCGCGGGCGGCGGACGGGGCCGGTGCGGAGCCTCGCTCCACGACGCCCGTTCCGGGGGCGTCGGCCGCGGGCTGAGGCAGGTGTGACGTCATGCCCCGATGCTAGTGCGGCACCACCCCACCCCACCCCGCACACCGTTTTCTTACACGCCGCACGGCGGCGTCAGATCACCCGCCTCGACGCCTTACGCCCGGCCCCCCGTGAGGCCCGTTTCCGGCGCAAACACGCCGGTCACCGCCGGGCGGCGGGGGCGGGAGGCGACAGTTCGCCATAATGAGCGCGTGTCCACTCATGCCGTCGCCCCCAGCGCCCACGTGAGCGTCGACCGGCCGAACATGACCCAGGTCGGCACCATCGTGTGGCTGTCGAGCGAGCTCATGTTCTTCGCGGGAATGTTCGCGATCTACTTCACCCACCGCGCCGTGGCCGGACCCGAGGTCTGGGCCGAGAGCACGTCGAAGCTGAACATGCCGTTCGTCATCACCAACACCGCGATCCTCGTGCTGTCCTCGGTCACGTGCCAGATCGGCGTCAACGCCGCCGAGCACCTGCGCCAGCGCCGCACCGGGAGCCTGCTGGACGTCCGCGGCTGGGGTATGCAGGAGTGGTACACCCTGACGTTCCTCATGGGCGCGGTGTTCGTGGCCGGTCAGGTGACGGAGTACGCCGAGCTCGTGCACGAGGGCATCACGATCGCCAACTCGACGTGGGGCACCGTCTTCTTCCTCACCACCGGCTTCCACGGCCTGCACGTGATCGGCGGGCTGATCGCCTTCCTGTTCGTGCTCGGGTCCTCGTTCGTCGCCGGCCGCTTCACGCACCTCGAGGCGACCCGCGCCGTCGTGACGTCGTACTACTGGCACTTCGTCGACGTCGTCTGGATCGCCCTCTTCTTCGTCATCTACTTCCTGAGGTGAGGGCCGTGACGACCGTTCCCGCCCCCCGCTCCCGACCTGGAAACGAGGACTCGACGTGGTGAAGGCCCTCGCCGGCGCACGACGAAGCCGGTTCGCCCCGGTGCTGCTCATGCTGCTCGCGCTGCTCGCCGTCGGCGGGGTGTACGCGATCGCCGCGCCGACCCCCGCCGCGGCGGACACGAGCTCCCCCGACCAGATCGCCGAGGGCCAGAAGCTCTTCCAGGCCAACTGCGCGTCGTGCCACGGCATGTCCGCCGAGGGCCGCGACGGCATCGCCCCGTCCCTGATCGGCGTCGGCTCCGCCGCGGTGCACTTCCAGGTCAGCACCGGGCGCATGCCGATGGCCGCCTCGGCGCCGCAGGCCCCGGCGAAGCCGCCCCAGTTCACCGCGGCGCAGACGAAGGCGCTGGCCGCCTGGGTCGCCACGCTCGGCCCCGGTCCGTCCAGCCCGACCGCGGAGCAGGTCGACGCCTCCCTCGGTGACGCCGCGAACGGCATGCTCGTCTTCCGCACCAACTGCGCGATGTGCCACAACGCCATCGGTGCCGGAGGTGCGCTGAGCCAGGGCAAGTTCGCCCCGTCCCTCTTCCACACCACGCCCCAGCAGATCTACGAGGCCATGCTCACCGGCCCGCAGTCGATGCCCGTCTTCAACGACGCGAACATCACGCCCGAGGCTAAGCGCGACGTCATCGCGTTCCTCATGGAGCAGCGCGCGGACAACGCCAGCCCCGGCGGCGCGAACCTCGGCGCGATCGGGCCGGTGTCGGAGGGCATGTGGGTCTGGATCGTCGGCATGGGCGCGCTGATTGCCGCCGCAGTGTGGATCGGAGCGAAGTCCTCATGAGCAGCACCACGGGGAAGGACCTGACCACGGGCGAGCACGGCACCGCCGGCTCGCTCGTCAACGACCCCCTCGCCGTCGGCGAGTCCGCCGAGGCCTTCGAGAACCCGGGCCTCCCGGAGCACCGGCACCGCCTCTCGGACGCCTCTCCGGCCGGCGCGAAGAAGGTCGAGCGCCAGGTGGCGCTCATCTTCGGACTCTCGATGCTTGCCTCGATCGTGGGTGTGTGGGGGTACTTCGCGTTCCCCATGGACGCGACGCTCGGCAACGTCCGCTACTCCACGCTCTCGATCGGCCTCGGCCTCGGCCTCGGCATGCTCGGGATCGGCGTCGCCGCCATCCACTGGGCGAAGGCGCTGATGTCCGACGTCGAGCAGGTCGACGAGCGGCACGCGCAGCGCAGCGACGACCAGACCCGGACCGACGCCGTCCAGCTCCTCAAGGACGGCGCGCAGGACTCGCAGATCGGTCGCCGCCCGCTGCTCAAGGGCGCGCTCGTCGGTGCCGTCGCCCTGGCCCCGCTGGCGTTCGTGGTGCCCCTGGTGGGCAACCTCGGCGGCACCTGGAACGTCAACGCCATGCGGCACACGATGTGGCGGCAGGGCACACGCCTGGCCCGCGACCCCGACGGTGCGCTGATCCGTCCCGAGCAGGTCACGATCGGGTCCGTCTGGCACGTGATCCCCGACGGGCTCAACGAGTCCGAGCACATGCTCGAGGAGAAGGCCAAGGCCATCGTGCTCCTCGTGCGGCTCGACCCGAGCGAGCTCAAGGTGCAGCCCGGCCGGGAGGACTGGTCCTGGCAGGGCATCGTGGCGTACTCCAAGGTCTGCACCCACGTGGGCTGCCCCGTGGCGCTCTACGAGCAGCAGACCCACCATCTGCTCTGTCCCTGCCACCAGTCCACCTTCGACATCACGGACGGCGCCAAGGTGGTCTTCGGACCCGCCAAGCGCGCCCTGCCGCAGCTGCCGATCACGGTCGACGACGAGGGCTACCTCGTCGCCCAGAGCGACTTCCACGAGGCGGTCGGACCGTCCACCTGGGAGCGTCAGCGCCCGATCCGCGGGGAGGACTACTGAGCATGGCTTCCGCACCCACGACCCCCGCCGCGAAGCTCGCCGCCGGCACCGGTGACTTCTTCGACACGCGCATCGGCGCGGGCAAGCTTGTCAAGGAGTTCGCCCGCAAGGTGTTCCCCGACCACTGGTCGTTCATGCTCGGGGAGATCGCGCTCTACAGCTTCATCGTCCTGCTGCTCACGGGCACCTTCCTGGCGGTGTTCTTCGTCCCGAGCATGACCGAGGTGCACTACCCCGAGGACGCGCTCCCGGTCACGATGCGCGGCGTCGAGATGTCCGAGGCGTTCGCCTCCACGCTGCACCTGTCGTTCCACGTGCGCGGCGGCCTGCTGATGCGGCAGATCCACCACTGGGCGGCGCTGCTGTTCATGGCGTCGATCGTGACGCACATGATGCGCATCTTCTTCACCGGCGCGTTCCGCAAGCCCCGCGAGCTGAACTGGGTCGTCGGCTTCACGCTGATGATCCTCGGCCTCCTGGCCGGGTTCACGGGCTACTCGCTCCCGGACGACGTCCTCTCGGGCAACGGACTGCGGATCGCCGACGGCGTGGCCAAGGGCATCCCGATCATCGGCTCCTACGTCTCGTTCCTGCTCTTCGGCGGCGAGTTCCCCGGAACCGTGATCATCCCCCGCCTCTTCACGGCGCACATCCTGCTCGTGCCCGGTCTCATCCTGGCGCTCGTCGCGGTGCACCTGATCCTCGTGGTCGTGCACAAGCACACCCAGTACCCCGGGCCGGGCCGGACGAACCGCAACGTGGTGGGCTACCCGCTCTTCCCGGTGTACATGGCCAAGGCCGGCGGGTTCTTCTTCGTCGTGTTCGGCGTCCTCGCGATCATGGGCGCGACGCTCTCGATCAACAGCATCTGGAACTACGGGCCGTACGACCCCTCCCCGGTGTCCGCCGGGGCCCAGCCCGACTGGTACATGCTGTTCCTCGAGGGTGCACTGCGCCTCATGCCGGGCCAGACGGAGTTCGTCACGTGGGGCGGCTACACCGTCTCGCTCAACATCCTCGTGCCCGGCGTGGTCGTCCCGGGGATCCTGTTCACGTCGTTGGCCGTGTACCCGTTCCTCGAGCAGTGGGCCAGCGGCGACAAGCGTGAGCACCACCTCCTCGACCGGCCGCGCAACGTCCCGACCCGCACCGGGGTCGGCGTCGCGATCCTCACCGCGTTCATCATCCTGGCGCTGGCGGGCTCGAACGACATCATCGCGACCCACTTCCACCTCTCGATCAACGAGATCACCTGGGTGTTCCGGGTGCTGTTCCTCGTGGGTCCCTTCATCGCCTTCATGGTGACGAAGCGCATGTGCCTCGCCCTCCAGCGGCGTGACCGTGAGCTCGTGCTGCACGGGTACGAGACGGGCCGCGTGGTGCGCTTCGCGTCCGGGGAGTACATCGAGGTGCACCAGCCGCTCACCGACGCCGAGCGCTGGGTTCTCGTCCAGCACGAGCCCGCGCGCCCGCTCGAGATCGGGTCGGCCGAGAACGAGCGCGGCGTCGCCCGTCCAGGCTACAAGAAGCTGCAGCGACGCCAGAAGGTGTCGAACTTCTTCTTCGCCGACCGGGTGGAACCGGTGACGCCCGCCGAGCTGGCGCACGCTCACGACTCCCACGGCGCGTCCGCCGTCGAGGGCGCGGACGACCACGCCTCGCTGGCGCGGCCCGAGCGGGAGTCCCTCGAGGCCGGGAGCGGCGCGCAGCACTGAGCCTCCGGCTCGCCCGGATCCGACCAACGGACGAGATGCGGCCCCCCTCGCGGAAGGCGAGGGGGGCCGCGTACGTTGGACCGATGGAGGACCCCCGCGCACCTGGTACGGGGCACGATCACATGTCAGGAGAGGACAGCATGCCCGTCTACACCCTTCCCGAGCTCCCCTACGACTACGCGGCTCTGGAGCCGCACATCTCGGGCAAGATCATGGAGCTCCACCACGACAAGCACCACCAGGCCTACGTGACCGGGGCCAACACGGCGCTGGAGAAGCTCGCCGAGGCCCGGGGCGCCGACGACCTGGCGGCCGTCAACCTGCACTCCAAGAACCTCGCGTTCAACCTGGGCGGTCACGTCAACCACACGGTGTTCTGGAACAACCTGTCTCCCGACGGCGGCGAGCCGACCGGTGAGCTCCTCGCCGCGCTCGAGGACGCGTTCGGCGGCGTCGAGGCGTTCAAGAAGCACTTCACGGCCGTGGCGGCGGGCGTTCAGGGCTCCGGCTGGGCCGTCCTGGCCTACGACACGATCGGCGCCAAGCCGGTCATCGTGCAGCTCTACGACCAGCAGGGCAACCTCGCTCTCGGTCTCGTGCCGCTCCTCATGCTCGACGTCTGGGAGCACGCGTACTACCTCGACTACCTCAACGTGCGCGCCGACTACATCAAGGCGTTCTGGAACATCGTGAACTGGAGCGACGTCGCGGAGCGCCTGCAGCGCGCGACGACCGCCGGCGCCTCGGGGCTCATCGTCCCGGCCTGACCCCACCCGCGGCCCGTCGTGCGCGGCGTCGCCGCTCAGCAGGGCACACGACGCCACGACGGGGCGCCCCCACCGGGGGCGCCCCGTCGCGGCGTCCGAGACGGGTCAGGACGCGGCGCCGACCGCGGTCGCCTCCGCCACCTCGATCAGGCGGCCCGTCGTCACGTGGTACACGTACCCGTAGACCGGGATCCGGGCGGGCACCAGGTCGTGGTTGCGGATCCGCGCCACGTCGTCGACCACGGCCTGCTCGCGGTCCGCGATCGTCAACCAGTCGACGTCGTGACCGGCCGGCGAGCCGGGGCCCTCGCCGACGTCGACGAAACCGTTCGGGCCGAGCTCGGCGGTCTCGAGGCTGGCGTCCAGCAGGCCCGCCATGACGTCGCCCCGGAAGTACTCCATGCCGCAGTCCGTGTGGTGGACGACGAACCACTCCTGCGTGCCGAGGAGCTTGTAGGAGATGACGAGGGAGCGGATCGCGTCGTCGGAGGCCCGGCCCCCGGCGTTGCGGATGACGTGGGCGTCGCCCTCGGCGAGACCCGCGTACCGCGCCGGGTCCAGGCGCGCGTCCATGCACGTGAGGATCGCGAAGCGGCGGGCGGGGGGCAGGGCGAGCGAACCGCGCTCGCCGAAGTCGGCGGCGTGGGCCGCGTTCGCGGCGAGCACCTCAGGCAGGACGGACATCGCGGGCTCCTCTCGGACGACGGCGCCTGATGGCTCACCCAGCCTGGACCAGCGCCGCCCCGCGCGCCAGGGGTCAGACGCGAGAAGGGGCGCCCGGTACGGGCGCCCCTTCTCGCGAGATCGTCTCCGAGCGGTCCGTCAGTGCGCGTGCTGCCCGCGGGAGTGCTCGAACAGCAGGCCGACCAGGCCGATGAGGCCCACGACGGCACCGATGACGCACACCCACCAGCCCACGGCCACGCCGAGGAACAGCACGGCGGCGCCGCACGCCAGCACGAACGGCCACCAGGAGTGCGGCGAGAACTCGCCGTACTCCCCCGCGGCCGACTCGACCGTCCCGAGCGGGTCGTCCTCGGGCCGGGCGTCGATCCGCCGCCCGGTCGCGAACAGGAAGAAGGCGACGAGGCCCGCGAGCCCGGCGAGGAGCAGGATCGCGACGGACCCGACCGGCTCGAAGTCCGTCAGCACGATGTACACGACGCCGACGAGGATGAAGAACGGCACCAGCGCGCCGAAGACGACGGTCTCGACGAACAGCGGGGGGCGCGTCCGGCGGGACGGCTCGACGTGGCGGTCTGGGCCGCCGGTGTGCTGCGCGGTCACGCGTGGTCACCCTTCCGGTTCTCGTCCTCGCCCGCGGGAGAGCCGCCGGAGGTGGCCTCCTGGATCGAGCCCTGCATGTCGGCGTTGCCGTACACCTGGTCGAGGAAGCCGGGGTCGGTCTCGACGTGGTCCATCGCGGCGACCTCGGGGTGGTGCAGGTCGAACGCGGGCGACTCGGAGCGGATCCGCGGGATCGACACGAAGTTGTGCCGCGGCGGCGGGCACGACGTCGCCCACTCGAGCGACCGGCTGTAGCCCCACGGGTCGTCGACCGTGACCTGCGGCGCGTTGCGCCACGTCGTGATGACGTTCCAGATGAACGGGAGCGTCGCGGCCGCGAGGATGAAGGCGCCGACCGTCGAGATCTGGTTCTGGACCGTGATGTTGTCCTCGACGAGGTAGTCCACGTACCGGCGGGGCATGTTCTTCGCGCCGATCCAGTGCTGGATGAGGAACGTGGTGTGGAACCCGATGAACGTGAGCCAGAAGTGGATCTTGCCGAGGCGCTCGTTGAGCATCTTCCCGGTGAACTTGGGCCACCAGAAGTAGAAGCCCGCGAACATCGCGAACACCACGGTGCCGAAGACGACGTAGTGGAAGTGCGCGACGACGAAGTACGTGTCGTGCAGCTGGAAGTCGAGCGTCGGCGAGGCGAGGATGACGCCGGTCAGGCCGCCGAAGAGGAAGGTCGCGAGGAACCCGCAGGCCCACAGCATCGGCGTCTCGAACGTGAGCTTTCCGCGCCACATCGTGCCGATCCAGTTGAAGAACTTCACGCCGGTGGGCACCGCGATCAGCATCGTCATGAGCGCGAAGAACGACAGCATCACCGCGCCGGTCGTGTACATGTGGTGCGCCCACACCGTGACCGACAGGCCGGCGATGGTGAGGGTCGCGAGCACGAGCGTCTTGTACCCGAAGATCGGCTTGCGCGAGAAGACGGGGAAGATCTCCGACACGATGCCGAAGAACGGCAGCGCGAGGATGTACACCTCGGGGTGGCCGAAGAACCAGAAGAGGTGCTGCCAGAGCATCGCGCCGCCGGACGCCGGGTCGAACACCAGCGCGTCGAGCCGCCGGTCGGCCAGCAGCCCGAAGTACGCCGCCGTCAGCACCGGGAACGCCATGAGCGCGAGGACCGACGTGATGAGCACGTTCCACGTGAAGATCGGCATCCGGAACATCGTCATGCCGGGTGCGCGCATGCAGATGATCGTCGTGATGAAGTTGACCGAGCCGAAGATCGTCGAGAAGCCCGTGAGGCCGAACCCGACGAGCCACAGGTCCGCGCCGAGGCCGGGCGAGAACGTCTCCGAGGCGAGCGGCACGTACGACGTCCAGCCGAACCCGGCCGGGCCGTCCGGCGTGAGGAACCCGCTGACGGCCAGCAGCCCGCCGAACAGGTACAGGAAGTACGCGAACTGGTTCAGCCGCGGGAACGCCACGTCGGGCGCGCCGATCTGCAGCGGCGCCAGCACGTTCGCGAAACCCGCGAACAGGGGCGTCGCGAACAGCAGCAGCATGATGCCGCCGTGCATCGTGAAGAACTGGTTGTACTGCTCGGCGCTCGTGAAGAGCTGGCGTCCGGGCGAGAAGAGCTCCGCGCGGATCGCGAGGGCGAGCAGGCCGCCGATGCAGAAGAACGTGAACGACGTGACCAGGTACATGTACCCGATGGTCTTGTGGTCGGTGGAGGTGATCCACGCCACGATCGCGTTGCCCCGCCGCTGGCGCGACGGCGCCAGACCCGGGACGGTCGCGACCGGGGCGCGCGGCGGGGAGTCGATCTGCTGGATCTCGTCGATGGCCATCAGCCCTCGCCCTCCTCGCTCGGCACGTTCGCCTGGTCCGTGTCGTACTCCGGCCCGAGCAGCCCGGTGTTGCCGGCCTCGCGGTACTCCGCCATCTTCTCCTCGAACTCCTCGGGAGTCACGACCTCGACGTTGAAGAGCATCGACGCGTGGTACTCCCCGCACAGCTCGGCGCACTTGCCCTCGAACGTGCCCAGCTCCTGCGGCACGATCTGGAACGCGTTGGTGCGGCCGGCGATCATGTCGAGCTTCATCAGGAAGCCCGGGACCCAGAACGCGTGGTTGACGTCGCGGGTGCGCAGCGAGATCTCGACGTTCTCACCCTGCGGCAGGTACAGCGTGGGGAGCGTCTCGGCGACGCCCTCCTGGCCGGTCAGCACGACCTGGGTGCCGGAGTAGTGCACGTCCGCGTCGGTGTAGTTGAAGTCCCAGCTCCACCGCTTGCCGACGACCTCGATGTGCACGTCCGGCTCCGCGCTCGTGTCGACGATCTCGCCCATCGAGCGCGACGTGAACGCGAACAGCACGCCGATCATGACGATCGGCACGAACGTGTACATCAGCTCCAGCGGCACGTGGTAGCGCAGCTGCACGGGGAGCTCGTTGTCCCCCTTGCGCTTGCGGTACACGACGATGCACCACAGCAGCAGCCCCCACACGAGCACACCGACCGCAAGCGCGGCGATCCACGCGTTGTTCCACAGCGAGATCACCGTGTCGGTGTGGTTGGTCGCGCCGGGGGCCTGCTCGGGCAGGAAGCCGCGCTGGACGATGTCGGAGCAGCCGGACAGGCCGAGTGCGGTCACGGCAGCGAGGGCCGCGACGACTACCTTCCGGCGTGGGCGGTGGGGCGATGTCGACACGTCGTCACCATAGCGGGACCTTCGTCCCAGGCGCCGCTCCGCCGCGGAATGTCACCGTTCGCGGGTGGTACGAGAAGGGTCCCGCGACGCCGTCACGACGTCGCGGGACCCTGCCGTCAGGAAACGACGGCGCCGCTCGAGGACCCGGCCGGAGACCGGGTCGAGAGCCGGTCCGGGACGCCCGTCCCGGGACCGGCTGAGGATCAGGAGCCGACCGTGCCCACGACGTCGACCACGACGGCGAGCGCCGCCGACTCGGTGGACGCGTCCGCGGGGAGCAGCAGCAGCACGCGCGAGCCGACCGGCACGCCCACGAGCGGCGCGAACGGGGAACCCTCGGAGACGGCCGCGGACTGCATGCCGTACCCGCCGAGCGAGGGCCAGGACGTCTCGAAGTCCGCGTTGTCCCAGGTGGTCAGCGTGTACTGGACGATCACCTGGTCCTCGGCGGCCACCGGGTCGCCGGTGCCGGTCGCGAGCACCGTGGCGGCGCTCTCGGTCGGCTCGGTGGCGCCGTCGGCCACCGTGACCTTCGCGATGGGTGCGCCGAGGTCGCCGTCGACCGTCACGGGCACGTCCGCGTCGGTGGGCGTGGCGTCGGCCTGGCCGGTGGACTCGGCCCCGTACGCGTCGACGACGTCGACGACGAACACGATCGTGTCGCCGGCCGCGATGGAGCCGTCGCTGCTCCCGGTGTCGCCGTAGCCGAGGTCGGACGGGATGGTGAGCAGCACGCGGGAGCCGACGGTCTGCCCGACGAGGCCGGTGGACCAGCCCTCGATCACGCCGTCGAGCGAGAAGCCGCTCGGCGCGCCACGGTCGTAGGAGTTGTCGAAGACGTCGCCGTTCCAGACCTGGCCGAGGTAGTTCGCCACGACGAAGTCCCCGGCCTCGATCGTGGCCCCGTCGCCGGCGCTGGCCGTCTGCACCTGCAGGCCCTCGGGGGCGGCGTCGGCGCTGAACGTGAGGGTCGGCTTCTCGCCGAACGCGCCCGAGGCCTCGAAGCCGACGTCGCTGCCGGCGATCACGGCGGCGTCGGTCGCGGCGTCACCCGCGGACGCGTCGGCGGAGGCGGTGGCGTCGGCGGAACCGGTGGCGGACTCCGTGCTCGAGTCGGACGAGCACCCCGCGAGGGCGAGCGCGCCGACGAGCAGCGCGGCGGGCAGGACGGCGGGCAGGGCAAGGCGATGACGCACGGAACTCCTCAGGTGGTGTCTGGTCTGCACTCTGGATAGCAAGGCAGCCTGGACGCCACCTGTGAGAACGCCCGCGGTGGCCTGAGCCACCGCGGGCGCGAGAACGGGGATCGGCGGCCCGGCGGGGCCGTCGGCGCCGTCAGGGACCCGTCAGTGGAACGAGTCGCCGCAGGCGCAGGAACCGGCGGCGTTCGGGTTGTCGATCGTGAAGCCCTGCTTCGCGATCGTGTCGGCGAAGTCGATCGTGGCGCCGGCGAGGTAGGGGACGCTCATCCGGTCCACGACGACCTCGACGCCGTCGAAGTCGACGACGGCGTCACCGTCGAGCAGGCGCTCGTCGAAGTACAGCTGGTAGATGAGGCCCGAGCAGCCGCCGGGCTGGACGGCGACGCGCAGCCGAAGGTCGTCGCGGCCCTCCTGCTCCAGGAGCGAGCGCACCTTGGACGCCGCGACGTCCGTGAGGGTGACCTCGTGCGTGGGGTCCGCCTGCTGCGTCTGCTCGGCCGGGGTCGTGCCCGCCAGGGTGTCGGTCATCGGTGCTCCTGCTCGGTGGTCGGGCTGCCGGACGGGCAGCGCTCGGGGTGGGTCGCGCACGAGCCGGTCGAGGGGCTGTCGCGCACGGGTCGGGCGTCGGTCCTGCCCCTACGGTACGCCCGGTGCGCCGATCCCCGCCGTGACGTTCGCCCCAGGCGTGGCCGAGCTCGCCGTCGAGCGGACCGAGCGGGCGCGCCGCCTCACCACCGCCAGGCCGCGGCGTGCTTGCGCCCCGCGACCGTCAGCCCCTCGGCGGTTCCCTCGACGTGCCCGGTGGCGCTGATCCCGAACGGCGCCGCGCCGCGCCGCGACAGCACACCCGTGCGGCCGAGCGCGAGGAGCGCGACGCCGTCGCGCGCCGCCGCCGCGGCGACCGCACCGAGGACCCCGGTGTCCGCCTCGACCGGGTCCACCCGGTCGGCCAGCACGACGGCGAGCTCGGCCTCGCGCGCTCGCGCCGGGACACCGGTCTCGGCCGCGACGAAGGCGGCGCCCGGGACGACCCGCCCGCCGAGCGCGAGCACCGCGGCGCCCAGTCCGCCACCCGAGCCGGTGCCGGCCGTCCCGGCCGTCGACGACGTCGCGGACCCCGGCGCACCAGGCGCACCAGGCGCACCAGGCGCACCCGTCCCGCCCGCCGCGAGGCTGCCGCCCGCGCCGAGCAGGTCGTGCCGCGAGACCCGCTGGGCCTCGAGACCGGCGGCCAGCGGCGCGAGCCGCGCGTCCAGCGCCTGACTCTCCGCAGCGCCGACCCTCTCGCGCAGCGCCGCCGCCGCACCGCGCAGGCCGCGGACGCTCGCAGCCGTCCCCGCGGCCAGCACGAGCTCGGTCGCGCGCAGCCGGGCACGCGCCGTCGTGAGCCAGGCCGGGAGCCGGTCGAGCGCCGTCGCAGGGTCGAACGGTCCGGGCGGCGCGTCGGCGAGGGCGGCCAGCAGGCCCGCTCCGAGATCCAGCGTGGCGGCGTCGCCCGCCCCTACCACGACGCGGCGCACGCCGGCGTCGGCGGCGCGCGCGACGATCTGCCCCACCCCGTAGGACGTCCCGGTCCACGAGGTCGTCGCCCGCGCGAGCGGCGGGTCGAGCACGTCACCGGCCTGGACGTAGGCGGTGCCCGCGACCAGCAGGACGACGACCGGGTGCTCGTGCTCGCCGTCGGCGGCGACGACGGTCTCGACCTCGCGCGACCCGCCGTGCACGGCCTCGACCGCGTCGAGCAGGTCGTGCGCGCCGCTCGAGCACACCGCGAGGTCGAGCAGTGCGTCGGGGTTGCCCGAGCGCCAGCCCGCGGCGAACGCGTCGAGGGCGCCGCGCGCGGGCAGCGAGCCGACGCGCGCGGCGGCGATCAGGACGCGCACCCGGCCCCGAGCGCGGCGAGCAGCAGCGCCTCGGCCACGACGACGTGCCGCAGCTCGCCCAGGTGGACCGACTCGTCGGCCCCGTGCGCCCGCGAGTCGGGGTCCTCCACGCCCGTCACGAGGATCGTGGCGTCGGGCGCGAGGCGCAGCAGGTCGGCGATGAACGGGATCGAGCCACCCATCCCCATGTCGACCGGCGGGTGGCCCCAGGCGCGCGCGAAGGCCGCGCGGGCCGTGCGCATCGCGGGCGCGTCGTGCGGCGCGAGGAAGGCCTCGCCGCGCTCGCCCGGGGTCACCGTGAGCCGCGCGCCGAACGGTGCGTGCGCGTGCAGGTGGGCGATCAGCGCCGCCTCGGCGGCCGCGGGGTCCTGCCCGGGCGCGAGGCGGAGGCTCAGCTTGGCCGCGGCGGTGTGCCGGATGGTGTTGGAGGAGTGCGCGATCGTCGGGGCGTCGATGCCGATGACACTCAGCGCCGGACGCATCCACAGCCGGTCCGGGATCGTCCCGGTGCCGGCGAGGCGCACGCCGTCGAGCACGCCCGCCTCCGCGCGGAACATCTCCTCGGAGTAGTCCAGCGGGGCGGCCTCGCCGCGGACAAGGCCCTCGACGGCGACGCTGCCGTCCTCGTCGTGCAGCGTCGCCACGAGCCGCGCGAGCAGCGTGAGCGCGTCCAGCACCGGTCCGCCGAAGACTCCCGAGTGCACCGCGTGCTCGAGCACGTCGACGCGCACGACGAGGTCCACGAGGCCGCGCAGCGACGTCGTGAGCGCGGGGATGCCTACCTTCCAGTTCGCCGAGTCGGCGACCACGACCACGTCGGAGCGCAGGCGGTCCCCGAACGTGTCGAGGAACGCGGTGAACGACGGCGAGCCCACCTCCTCCTCGCCCTCGACGAACACGGTGACCCCGACCGGCCACGCGTCCGCGAACACCGCGGCTAGCGCGCGCAGCGCGCCGACGTGTGCCATGACACCCGCCTTGTCGTCGGCGGCGCCCCGCCCGAACAGCCGGTCCCCGCGACGGGACGGCTCGAACGGCTCGGTGGTCCAGCCCTCGCCCGGCGGCTGGACGTCGTGGTGGGCGTACAGCAGGACGGTGGGTGCGCCGTCGGGCCCGGGTCGGTGGGCGACGACGGCGGGCGCGCCGCCCGGCATCCGCAGCACCTCGACCTGGGGCAGGCCGGCGCCGCGCAGCAGGTCCGCGACGGCGGACGCGCTCGCCTCGACGTGCGCCTGGTCGAACGCGGGCGCCGACACCGACGGGATGCGCACCAGCGCCTCGAGGTCGGCCCGCACGTCGTCGACGCCGGCGTCGACGGCGCGCTCGAGCGCCTCGAGGGTCTCGGTCGGGAGGGGCAGGGGCTCGGGCGTGGAAGCGTCTGGAACCGTCGTCACGCGTCGAACCTACCGGGCTCGACTACCCTGACGAGGTGTTCGGGAACAAGAAGAACGAGACGGCCGCCCCTTCGTCGACGATCGGTGCCGAGGCCGTGCAGCAGCACGAGGTCGCGGTGCCCGACGGCGTGACCCCCGTGGTCGCCCCGGCCACCGGGACGCAGGATGCCAAGGCGCCCGACAGGGGCACGAGCACCAGCGGCGCGGACGCCTCGCCCGCGGACCGCAAGGGCCGCCCGACGCCCACCCGCAAGGAGGCCGAGGCCAAGAACCGCCGGCCGCTCGTGGCCAGCGCGGGAGACCCGAAGGCGGCGCGCGCGGAGCAGCGCAAGGCCAACGCCGAGGCACGCGCCCGGATGAACGAGGCCATGAACACCGGCGACGAGCGCTACATGCCGGTCCAGCACAGGGGCGTGCAGCGCCGGTACATCCGCGACTACGTCGACGCTCGCTGGTCGCTGGGGGAGTTCTTCCTGCCGATCGCCCTGGTGTTCGTCGTGCTCACGTTCGTCGTGGGGCAGAACCCGAACGTCGCGCTGCCGCTGCTGCTGGCGATGTACCTGCTGGTGATCATCGCCGTCGTCGACTCCGTGCTCGCGGGCCTGCGCATCCGCAAGCGGCTGCGCACGAAGTTCGGCGAGGACAAGGTGCAGAAGGGCGGGGTGATGTACGCCGTCCTGCGCTCGTTCCAGATGCGCCCCACCCGCCAGCCGAAGCCGCAGGTCAAGCGCGGGGAGTTCCCCGCCTGAGACCCGGCGTCACCCGGGCATCACCCCGCGTGACCGGCGTGACGCGAGCCTGACCCGCTCTGACCCCGCGTGGGCGCAGGGCCGGCGCCGTCAGCGCGAGCCGGCCAGCTCGCGCGCCACGGCGCCCGGCCACGCCGGCCCGGAGTAGATGAACGCGGTGTAGGCCTGCACGACGTCGGCGCCCGCCTCGAGCATGCGGCGCACACCCGCGGCGTCGCTCACGCCGCCGACGCCGATCACGACGCGGCCGGGCAGGTGCGCGCGGACGAGCCGCACCACCTCGAGCGCACGAGCGTGCAGCGGCTCCCCCGACAGGCCGCCGGGGCCGTGGTCGTGGTCGATCGTGGTGTTCGTCGCCACGACGCCGGCGAGGTCGAGCTCGGTGACGAGCGCGCACACGTCCACCACGTCGTCCTGGGACAGGTCCGGCGCGATCTTGACCAGCACCGGCACGTGGCGGCGCGCCGCGGCGTCGGCCGCCGCCTGCACCGCCTGCAGGATCGGGCGCAGCGACGCCACCGCCTGCAGGTCCCGCAGGCCGGGGGTGTTCGGGCTGGAGACGTTGACCACGAGGTAGTCGGCGAAGCGCGCCAGCGCGCTCGCGCTCAGGGCGTAGTCCTGCGCGGCGTGCTCGGGCGGCGTCACCTTGGTCTTGCCGATGTTCACCCCGACGACGGCGGACCGGCCCGCCCGGGTGCGGCGCAGCGCCGCGAGCCGTGCGGCGACGGCCGCGCTGCCGGAGTTGTTGAAGCCCATCCGGTTCACGAGGGCGCGCTCGTCGACCAGACGCCACAGCCGGGGCCTATCGTTGCCCGGCTGCGCGTGGGCCGTCACGGTGCCGATCTCCACGTGGGAGAAGCCCAGCGCCAGCAGGCCGGGGACCATCCGGGCCTCCTTGTCGAAACCCGCTGCGGCGCCGAGCGGGGAGGACAGGTGCCGCCCGAAGAGCGTGGGTCCGGCCGGGCTGGTGCCGGTGCTGCGTCCGGTCCGGCCGACCCGGCCGAACGTCGCGGCGAGCGCGGCGCGGACGGGGGCGACCCGACCCGCGAGCTCGATGGCACGGGCCGCGCGGTGGTGGGCGACCTCGGGGTCGAGCCGCGTGAAGGCGTGCCGGAAGACGAACGTGTAGAGGGGATGGCTCACGTCCGACAACCTACTGGCGGGCGATCCGCGCCGGGTCCGAGCGCCGCAGCCACGCGAGGCCGAGGAACGGCAGCACGAGCGGGACGTACCCGTAACCCTGGCCGAAGTGCGACCACACGGTCGCCTCGGGGAAGTCCTGCGGGTGGACGAACGACCACGTGCCGACGGCGAGCACGCCGACGAGCTCGACGGCCACGGCCACCCAGGCGACGCGCCGCATCCGCACTCCGTTGTGGGCGAGGGCCACGGTCGCCACGACGTACACCAGCGCCGCGAACGCGGACAGCCCGTAGGCCAGCGGCGCCTCGGCGGCCTTCGTGAGCAGCTGGTAGGCCGAGCGCGCGGTCGCCGCGAGGGCGAGGATGCCGTACACGGCGACGAGGGCGCGGCCGGCCCCGTACGCGCGCGGCCGGTCGTCCCCGGGCTCGTGGTGGTGCTGCGTGCTCATCCCGCTCCTTGCCAGATCTGCCAGATCCTCACCTGGAGGACGACCACCACCGCGCTCGCGACGGCGAGCACCACCGAGCTCCAGCGCGTGCGCTCCACGAACGCCCACGCGAAGGCGGCCGGCAGCAGCAGGAGCTCGGTGATGAGATACCCCCACAGCAGCGCCGGATCCCCCGCGCTCGCACCGCGACCGAGGCCGACCGCGACGACGACGGCCTGGACGACCAGCCCGACCTCGACGGCGATCATCCCCGGGATCTGGTTGCCCACCACCGGGGTGTCTCGCACGGCCCGCACGCCGGCCCAGGTCCCGAGCCCGACGGCGAGCGCGCCGACGAGCACGAGCGTGAGCAGCACGCGGGTCACCCTAGCGCGGCGCGCACTACGATCGAGGGCATGTCCTCCCCCATCGTGCTCCGTTCCACCGCGCCCGAGGCCGCCGACGTCGAGGCGCTCGTCGTGCTCCTCGCCCGGGACTCGGAGTCGGGGAGCGTCAAGGGGTCGGCGCACGTGCTCGCCGCGAGCACCTCGACCGTCGCCGAGGAGCTGGCCGACGCCGTCGCCGCCCTCGGCTTGATCGGCAAGGCCGAGGAGGTCGCGACCATCCCGGCGCCCCCCGTCCTCAAGGCCGACGTCGTGGTACTCGCGGGCGTCGGGGCCGACCCCGCCGACCCGGAGGCCGTGCGGCGTGCCGTCGGCGCCGCGGTGCGGGCCACGAAGGGCCGGGCCCGGGTCGGTGTGCTGGCTCCGTCGGACGACCCCTCCGTCGTCGGCGCCGTCGCGGAGGGCGCCGCCCTCGGCGGCTACGCGTTCACCCGCTACCGGAGCACCGACCCCGAGCCCGAGGTGACCGTGCTCGTGGCCAAGGCGCGCGCGAAGGCGCTGCGCGACGTCGTCGAGCGTGCGCAGGTCGTCACCGAGGCGGTGACCGCCGTGCGCGACCTCGTGAACACCGGCCCGGGCGACCTCACGCCCGAGGCGTTCGCCGAGGCGGCGCGGCAGGCGGCCGCCGGGACCAAGGTGAAGGTGGCCTCCCTCGACCTCAAGGCGCTGCGCGCCGGGGGCTACGGCGGGATCGTCGGCGTCGGCCAGGGCTCGCCGAACGAGCCCCGCCTCGTCACCCTCTCCTACACGCCGTCGCGGCCCGCCGCGCACGTCGCGCTCGTGGGCAAGGGCATCACGTTCGACTCGGGCGGGCTCTCGCTCAAGCCACCGACCGGCATGATCACGATGAAGAGCGACATGGCCGGCGCCGCCGCCGTGCTGCACACCGTGCTGGCCGCCGCCCGGCTCGGGCTGCCCGTCCAGGTGACCGGCTTCCTCGCCCTCGCCGAGAACATGCCCTCCGGCGACGCGCAGCGTCCCGGCGACGTGCTCACGATGCGCGGCGGCAAGACGGTCGAGGTGCTCAACACCGACGCCGAGGGCCGGCTCGTGATGGCCGACGCGCTCGTCGACGCGGCCGCGCTCGAGCCGGACGCCGTGCTCGACATCGCCACGCTCACGGGGGCGCAGCTCATCGCGCTCGGCCCGCGCGTCACCGGCGTGATGGGCACGCCCGAGGTGCGTGACGCCGTCGTGGCCGCCGCCGACGCGAGCGGAGAGCAGGCGTGGGCGATGCCGCTGCCCGAGGACCTGCGCCAGGGCCTGGACTCCACGATCGCCGACCTCACGAACGTCGGTGACCGGTTCGGCGGCATGCTCACGGCCGGGCTGTTCCTGCGCGAGTTCGTCGGGGACACCCCGTGGGCGCACCTCGACATCGCGGGGCCGTCCTTCAACGAGGGCTCACCGTGGGGCTACACGCCCAAGGGGGGCACGGGGGCCGGCGTGCGCACCCTGCTCGGCTACCTGGAGTCCCGCGCGCGATGAGCGCGGTGCGTGACTCGGTCGCGGCGGGCGCCGTCGCCGACCGCGCGGCGGCGGTGTCACGTGGTCGGCATCACGTCGCCGTGGCCGGTCCCGGCCGGCCCGAGTGCCAAGATAGAGATGCGAGCCAGCAGCCCGAGGACGTGTAGCCGCCCCGCCGGGTGAGCCACCGCGATCGAGAAACGTTAGGAGACAGCACATGTCGGAGTCCGTGAAGATGCCCGCTCTCGGGGAGAGCGTGACCGAGGGCACGGTGACACGGTGGCTCAAGGCTGTCGGTGACTCGGTCGAGGTCGACGAGCCCCTGCTCGAGGTGTCCACGGACAAGGTGGACACCGAGGTCCCCTCGCCCGTCGCGGGCGTCGTCGAGAAGATCCTCGTCGAGGAGGACGAGACGGTCGAGGTCGGCACCGACCTGGCCGTGATCGGCGACGGCAGCGGCTCTGACTCGGCCGGCTCCGATGGGTCCATCCAGGCCGACGAGCCCCAGCCGGCGACGTCGGGCGCAGCCGCGGAGCCAGAGCAGGCGGAGCCCGAGGGCGCCGCGCCCTCCCCCGCCGCGCAGGCCGGTGGCAGCAGCGAGAGCGGCTCGGGTGCTGAGTCCGGTTCGGCGCCGGGTTCGGCGTCCGGGACCGAGGTGACGCTGCCCGCGCTCGGGGAGAGCGTGACCGAGGGCACCGTGACGCGCTGGCTCAAGGA
>NZ_VENP01000033.1 GCF_006351005.1 Miniimonas arenae
CGCTCGCCGTCGGGTCGGTGCTCGTCGGCGGCGGCCTCCTCCTCGCGAGGCGCCGCGCCGCCTGAGTCTCCACGCCCACCGGGATCGGCGCGAGGAGGCGCGCGCCCCGCGGGCCGCCGCGTGGGAGCCCGGCCCTCAGCCGAGCAGCGCCTGCCGCACGGGCTCGAGCTTCGCCTCGGTCTCGTCGAGCTCGGCCCCGGGGTCGGACGCGGCGACGATCCCGCAGCCCGCGAACAGTCGGATCCGGCGCTCGTCGGCGGGGTCGATCGCCCCGCACCGCAGCGCGATGCAGAACTCACCGTCGCCGTCCGCGCCGAGCCAGCCGACCGGTCCCGCGTAGCGTCCGCGGTCCATCCCCTCGATCTCGCGCACCAGCCGGACGGCGACGTCGGTGGGTGTGCCACCGACCGCCGCGGTGGGGTGCAGCGCGTCGGCGAGGACCAGCGCGGAGGGGCGCACGCCGTCGCCGTCGTGCGCGAGCGCGCCGGTGACGTCGGTCGCGAGGTGCATCACGTTGGGCAGGTGCAGCACGCTGGGGGAGTCCGGCACGTTGGCGCTCGCCACGAACGGCGTCAGCGCCTCCGCGAGCGAGGCGACGGCGAACTCGTGCTCCTCGAGGTCCTTCGAGGACCGCGCGAGCTCGGCGGCCCGCAGGAGGTCGGAGGCGTCGTCGCCCGTGCGGCGGATCGTGCCCGCGAGCACGCGCGAGGCGACCAGGCCGCGCTCGCGTCGCACGAGCAGCTCGGGCGTCGCGCCCACCAGTCCGTCGACGGCGAACGTCCACGTGCTCGGGTACGCGGCCTGGAAGCGGTCGAGCAGGCAGCGCACGTCGAGCGGATCCGCGCTCGTCGCCCACGCGTCGCGGGCCAGCACGAGCTTGGCCACCTCGCCCGCGCGGATGCGCGCGACGGCGCCGGCGACCCGCGCCTTCCACTCCTCGGGCGACGTGGTCCCGGCCGACCAGTGCACGTCGCGCGGCGCGACCACGGGCTCGGCGGGCGCGTCCAGGGGGAGGGGTGGTGCGCCGTCGGGGTCGATCGTGGTGACCCAGGCGCGTACGCCTGTCGGCGTGGTGCGGCGACCGACCACCACGCGGGGCACCACGAGCGCCCCGCCGGCCGGGTCGTCGTCGTCGAACGCGAAGGACCCGACGGCGAGCAGCCCGCTCCCGGGCAGGCGCACCGCGTCGTGCACGACGGCGGTGCGCGCCAACGCGTGCAGCCACACGTCCGCACCGCGCATCCGGGCGGGCCCGCGCGCGTCGTACCGCGCCGCCTCGCCCCACGCGACGAACCCCTCGCCGCGTCGCAGCCACGCGGCGACGCCGTGCCGCGAAGGCAGGAGGGCGAGGAGGTCGACCGGGTCGGTGATCGCCGTCGTCGTCACCGTGAGCGCCGGCAGGGTGCGGGGCTGGGTGTCGGTGAGCGCGGCGTGGGACATCGCCCGTCAGCCTAACCCCGCACGTCTGGGAGGATCGGGGGATGGCCCGCGCGCAGCTGGACAAGAAGCCCGAGGACGTCGCGGGGATGTTCGACGACGTCGCACGCCGCTACGACGTGACCAACGACGTCCTCTCCCTGGGCATGGACCGGTTCTGGCGGCGGGCCACGGTCCGCGCGATCGACGCCGCACCCGGCGAGCGCGTGCTCGACCTCGCGGCGGGCACCGGGACCTCGAGCGCGGCGCTGGCCGACGGCGGCGTCTCGACCGTCGCGTGCGACTTCTCCCAGGGCATGGTGTTCGAGGGCAAGCGGCGTCGGCCCGATCTTGCGTTGGTGGCGGGCGACGCCACCCGGCTGCCCTTCGCGGACGACACCTTCGACGCCGTGACGATCTCCTTCGGCCTGCGCAACGTGAACCCCGCCGCCGAGGGCCTCGCCGAGATGCGGCGCGTCACCCGGCCCGGCGGGCGCCTCGTGGTGTGCGAGTTCTCCACCCCGCCGCTCGCGGCGTTCGGTGCGCTCTACCGGTTCTACCTGCGCCGCGTGCTGACCCCGATCTCGCGGGCCGTGAGCTCCAACCCCGAGGCTTACGACTACCTCGAGGAGTCGATCCTCGACTGGCCCGACCAGCACGGGGTCGCCGACCTGCTGCACGACGCGGGCTGGCGCTCGGTGTCCTACCGCAACCTCACGGGTGGGATCGTCGCGCTGCACCGCGCCGTCAACCCCTGAGCGCGGGCGTCTGCCCCGTGGGGTAGCGCCTGGCCGCGCGCTGGGCCAGCGATTCGTGCCGCACGCGCGCGTGAACCCAGCGATTCGTGCCGGGTTCGAGCGCGAACCCAGCGATCTGTGCCGGGTTCGAGCTCGAACCCGGCACAGATCGCTGGCCTGGTGCCGCACCCGCGCGCGAACCCAGCGATTCGTGCCGGGTTCGGGCTCCAGACCGGGACAGATCGCTGGCACCACGCCCGCGACCGGGACAGATCGCTGCCACCGCGCGTCAACGACCACCCGGAAGGGTCCGTGACGCGCGGCGCGCGGGGTGCAACGATCGGCGCATGACGAGCGACCCCGCGGACCAGCCCGTCCCACCAGCCACGACGCCGGCCACGACGCCGGCCGCGACGCCGCCGGCGCAGCCCCCCGGCGCCCAGCCCCGCTGGCAGGACCGCACCACCTCCTGGTTCGTCCGCGCCGGCAAGACCACGGCCGTCGCGCTCGTGATCGTGGCCGTGGTCGCCGTGCTCTACCTCATCGGTGCCGCGTTCCTGCCGCGGTGGTGGGCGCAGGTCGTGGGCCGCCAGGCCGACGGCTCGATGAGCAGCGGCGCCGCCTGGGGCGTCTTCTACGGGTTCCTCTTCACGTTCCTGCCCGTCCTCGTGATCGCGCAGGCGCGCCGTCCCGTGTTCAAGGGCTGGAAGACGAAGCTCGTCGTGGTGGCCGTCGGCCTCCTGCTGGCGCTGCCCAACTGGCTCACGCTCTGGATCGTCGTCGGGACCACGGACGCGGCGCACGCAGGCGAGCGCATCCTCGACGTCGACGCCCCGGGCTTCCGGGCGGGCACCGCCGTCGGCGCGGCGGCGGGCGTGGTCATCTCGCTGTTCCTTGTGTTCACGGGCACGTACCTGCGCCGGCGCCGAGCGACCCTCAAGGCGCGCGAGGCGGACCTCGCGGCGCGCGAGGCACGGCTGGCGAACCCCGGGCCCGTCAGCTCCACGGCGGGCACGACGGCGCGCACCACTCCGGGCGCGACGCCCACCTCGGGCGCGGCCTCGGGCGCCACCTGGGGCTCGCCGTCGGGGACCTCGCCGACCACCGGCCAGGGCTCGCCGTCGGGCCCGATCGACCCGCCGCGCAGCAGCCTCGACCTGCCCGACGACGGGCGCTGATCACAGTGCCCGCGCCCGCGCCCGGGACCTTGGTCCCGGCCGTCGCGGAGGAGTTAGGCAACCCTTGGGAGACACCCCGCGAAGGGCGTTCGTATAGTCAGGAACGGGCACGCGCGGAAGCGTCCGGAACCGGGCGCGCCCGGCCTCCCGGGCCGGCGGCGTGGGTGACGACGGCGATCACGGCGGCGAGGTGAGGGCGATGACCACGGAGGCCACGGCTGACGTCGTCGTCGTCGGCGCAGGCCCCGGCGGGGCCGCGACCGCCCACTACCTCGCCCAGCGCGGACTCGAGGTCGTGCTCCTGGAGAAGGCGACGTTCCCGCGCGACAAGGTCTGCGGCGACGGCCTCACCCCGCGTGCGGTGGCCGAGCTGATCTCGATGGGCGTGCCCACGCGTGAGTCCGACGGCTGGATCCGCAACCGCGGCCTGCGCGTCATCGGCGGCGGCCACACGATCGAGCTGCCCTGGCCGGACCTGGAGACCGTGCCCGGCTACGGCCTCGTCCGCGCCCGCGCCGACCTCGACGAGACGCTCGCCCGGCACGCCGCAGCGAGCGGGGCGAAGCTGCTCGAGGGCCACGCGGTGACCGGTGCGGTGCGCGACGACGACGGCCGCGTCGTCGGCGTCACCGCGAAGCGTGTCGACGGCAACGGCCGCGCCACGGGCGAGGCGCCGGTGACTTTCCGGGCCCCCTACGTCGTCGACGCGGGTGGTGTGTCGGCCCGCCTGGCGACCTCCGTGGGACGCGAGAAGCGCAACGACCGGCCGCTCGGCGTCGCCGTGCGGACCTACTTCCGCACCCCGCGGCACGACGACGACATGATGGAGTCCCATCTCGAGCTGTGGGACGGCAAGCGAGGCGAGAGCGCGCTGCTGCCCGGCTACGGCTGGATCTTCGCGCTCGGCAACGGCCTGGCCAACGTGGGCCTCGGCAGCGTGAGCTCGAACGCGAAGGCCACCACGATCAGCTACAAGGACATCTTCGCCCGGTGGATGGCGAACGTGCCGGAGGAGTGGGGCTTCACGACCGAGAACCAGGTCGGCCCGATCCGCAGCGCGGCGCTCCCGATGGCGTTCAACCGCCAGCCGCTGTACGCCGACGGCCTGCTCCTCGTGGGCGACTCCGGCGGCATGGTGAGCCCGTTCAACGGTGAGGGGATCGCCTACGCGATGCAGGCCGGCCGGTACGCGGCCGACGTCCTCGCGCAGGCCCTCGCGCGGCCCGACGCCGCGAGCCGGGAGCGCGCCATGCTCGCCTACCCGCGCCTCATGAAGGCCGAGCTCGGCGGGTACTACGCGCTGGGCAAGCAGTTCGTCCGGATCATCGAGCACCCGAAGGTGATGCGGGTCTGCACGAAGTACGGCCTGCCCCGACCGCTGCTCATGAAGTTCGTCCACAAGCTGCTCTCGGACTCCTACGACCGGACCGGCGGCGACGCCATGGACCGGATCATCACGGCTCTGACGAAGGTGGTGCCCTCGGCATGACCAATCCCTACGTCCCGATACTCGTCCTCATGGGCGCGGCCGCGCTGCTCGCCCTCGGCGGCATCGGCGCGAGCGCTGTCATCGGACCGAAGGTCTACAGCCGCGCCAAGCTCGAGGCGTACGAGTGCGGCATCCAGCCGACCCCGCACGCCATCGGGCACGGCCGGTTCAACATCAAGTACTACCTCGTCGCGATGACGTTCATCGTCTTCGACATCGAGGTGGTCTTCCTCTACCCGTGGGCCGTCGCGTTCAGCGACCTGGCCGTCTTCGGAGTCGTGGCGATGCTCGGGTTCCTCGCGCTCATCACGGTCCCGTACCTCTACGAGTGGCGCCGCGGCGCGCTGAACTGGGACTAGGAGGCTCTCGTGGTCGGTATCGAGGAGAAGGCCCCGGGCTTCGCCCTTGGCACCATCGGCGATCTCGTCGGGCTCGCCCGCAAGGCGTCCATGTGGCCCGTCACGATGGGCCTCGCGTGCTGCGCGATCGAGATGATGGCGACCGGCGGCGCCCGATTCGACATCTCGCGGTTCGGCATGGAGGTGTTCCGCGCGTCCCCCCGGCACGCCGACCTGATGATCGTCTCGGGCCGGCTGTCGCAGAAGATGGCGCCCGTCGTGCGCCAGGTCTACGACCAGATGTCGGACCCGAAGTGGGTCATCTCGATGGGCGCGTGCGCCTCGAGCGGCGGCATGTTCAACAACTACGCGATCGTGCAGGGCTGCGACCACATCGTGCCCGTCGACATCTACCTGCCCGGCTGCCCGCCGCGTCCGGAGATGCTGCTGCACGCGATCCTCGAGCTGCACAAGCAGGTCCAGTCCACGCCGCTCGGCCTCAACCGGGAGAAGGCTGCCCGCGCCGCGGAGGCGGCCGCGCTCGCCGCGGTCCCGACGCACGCGCAGAAGGGGCTGCTGGCATGACGACGCCGGTCCCCGCGGGCGCGCCGGACCCGGCGGATCGGCGCGAGCTCGGCCTGCGCGACGGCGGCCAGACGGTGGACGACCTCATCGCCCAGCGCCAGGGTCTGTTCGGCGTCGAGGGCACGGGTGATACGTCCGGATTCGGCGGGCTGCGCACCGCCGTCGTGCTCTCCGTGCCGAGCGTGCGGCCCTACGGCGGCTGGTTCGACGAGGTCGTCGACATCCTCGCCGAGGTGCTCGAGGACGCCGGCATCGCCTTCGACGACGCTGTGCGCAAGGTCGTGGTGGACCGCGGCGAGCTCACGCTGGAGATCGCCCGCGAGCACCTCGTCACCGTCTGCCAGTCGCTGCGCGACGAGCAGGACCTCCGGTTCGAGCTCAGCCTCGGCGTGAGCGGCGTGCACTACCCGACCGACGCCGGCCGCGAGCTGCACGCGGTGTACCACCTGCGCTCGATCACCCACGGGCCGCGCTCGCTGCGCCTCGAGGTCGCGGTCCCCGACGCGGACCCGCACATCCCCTCGACCACCGCGGTGTACCCCACGCACGACTGGCACGAGCGCGAGACGTGGGACTTCTTCGGGATCGTCTTCGACGGTCACCCGGCCCTCGCCCGCATCGAGATGCCGGACGACTGGGTCGGCCACCCGCAGCGCAAGGACTACCCGCTCGGCGGGATCCCGGTGGAGTACAAGGGCGCCACGGTGCCCCCGGCGGACGAGCGGAGGACCTACCGATGAGCACCCCGACGAACGCCGACCGGGTCGACTCCCGCCGGGAGTCCACGTTCTCCTTCTCCGGCGAGGAGGAGGACCTCGACGGCGCCGCCGTCTTCACCGCGCACGGCGGGGACTGGCAGAGCATCGCCGAGGAGGCCGCGCGCCTGGGCGAGGAGCGCATCGTCGTCAACATGGGTCCGCAGCACCCGTCCACGCACGGCGTGCTGCGTCTCGTCATCGAGATCGACGGCGAGACGGTCCGGGAGGTGCGGGTCGGCATCGGCTACCTGCACACCGGCATCGAGAAGAACATGGAGTTCCGCACCTGGACCCAGGGCGTGACCTTCTGCACCCGGATGGACTACGTCGCCCCCTTCTTCCAGGAGGTCGCGTACTGCCTCGGCGTCGAGCAGCTGCTCGGGGTCGAGGTCCCCGAGCGGGCCACGCTCGTGCGGGTCCTGCTGATGGAGCTCCAGCGCGCCGCGTCCCACCTCGTCGCGATCGCGACCGGCGGCAACGAGCTCGGCGCCACCACGATCATGATCGAGGGCTTCCAGGCGCGCGAGGAGATCCTCAAGATCTTCGAGCTCGTCTCGGGCCTGCGGATGAACCACGCGTACGTCCGCCCGGGCGGCCTGGCCCAGGACATCCCGCCGGGCACCACGGCGGCGATCCGGGACATGCTGCCCCGGCTGCGCAAGCACGTGAAGCACCTGCACATGCTCATCGACGCCAACCCGATCTTCCACGGGCGCGCCAAGGGCGTGGGCTACCTGCCGCTCTCGACCGCGCTCGCGCTCGGAGTGACCGGTCCGATCCTGCGCTCGGCGGGCCTGCCGTTCGACCTGCGCAAGGACGACCCGTACTGCGGCTACGAGACGTACGAGTTCGACGTGCCGACCTCCACCGACGCCGACGCGTTCGCCCGGGTCATGCTGCGGTTCGACGAGATCGACGAGTCGCTGCGGATCGTCGAGCAGGTGATCAGCCGCCTGGACGCCCAGGACCGCGCCGGCGGGTCGCACCCCGTGATGGTCGCGGACCCCTCGATCGCGTGGCCGGCGCAGCTGGCCATCGGGCCCGACGGGCAGGGCAACTCCGCGGCGCACATCCGCGAGATCATGGGCCACTCGATGGAGTCGCTCATCCACCACTTCAAGCTGGTGACGGAGGGCTTCCGGGTCCCCGCGGGCCAGGTCTTCAGCCAGATCGAGCACGCCAAGGGCGTCATCGGCGCGCACCTCGTGTCCGACGGCGGCACGCGCCCCTACCGCGCGCACTTCCGTGATCCCTCGTTCACCAACCTGCAGGCCCTGGCCGCGATGTGCGAGGGCGCGCAGATCGCCGACGTCGTGGTCGCCGTCGCCTCGATCGACCCCGTGCTGGGAGGTGTGGACCGATGACCGAGCTCTCGACCCAGCCGGAGGCGCCGACCCCGACGCAGACCTACGGCTACCCCGAGGACGTCGCGGCGCAGCTGCGCGCGGACGCGGCCACGATCATCGCGCGCTACCCGGACCCGCGCAGCGCGCTCCTGCCGCTGCTGCACCTCGTGCAGTCCGTGGACGCGTTCGTCTCCCCGCGCGGCATCGCGCTGTGCGCCGAGCTGCTGGACCTCTCGCGGGCGGAGGTGTCCGCCGTCGCGACGTTCTACTCCCAGTACAAGCGCAAGCCGAACGGCCGGTACACCGTCGGCGTGTGCACGAACACGCTGTGCGCGGTCATGGGCGGCGACGCCGTGTACGACGCGGTGAGCGAGCACCTCGGGATCGGCAACGACGAGACCACGCCCGACGGCGCCATCACCCTCGAGCGCATCGAGTGCAACGCGGCGTGCGACTACGCGCCCGTCGTGATGGTGAACTGGGAGTTCTTCGACAACGTCACGCCCGAGCGCGCGACGTCGCTCGTGGCCGACCTCGCCGCGGGCATCCCGGTCACCTCCTCGCGCGGCCCCGTGGTCCAGGACTTCCGCGCCGTCTCGCGCGTCCTGGCCGGGTTCGAGGACGGCCTCGTCGACGAGGGCGGCGCCGGCGGCGACGCGACGATCGTCGGCCTGCGGATCGCGCGCGAGCACGGCTGGCAGGCGCCGGCGTTCCCCGGCGACGAGGGCGCCTCGGGCGAGCACCAGACCGACGAGCCCGACGGCGAGCACCAGCCCGCGCAGACCGGCGCCGATGGCGCCACGGCAGCAGGCACCGAGCCCACCGGTGAGCCGACCACCTCGGAGCCGACCACCGACGCCGGCGCCGTCCCCGGCGCCGCCGAGGGCGCGGCCGCGGTCGGCGAGGAGCAGTCCAGCGCCGAGCACGCCGGCCCGATCGGCGAGGCCGAGGCGACCGGCGAGCACGAGCAGACCAAGCAGCGCACCGAGTCCGGCGAGAAGGGGGCCCAGTCATGACCGACACGCTCACCCCGGTCCTCAGCGACATCTGGGACGCCGACCGGTCGTGGACGCTGGCCACCTACCGCGAGCACGGCGGCTACCGCGCGCTCGCCCGGGCCCGCGAGCTGGCGCCTGCCGACCTCGTCGAGCTCGTCAAGGCGTCCGGCCTGCGTGGCCGCGGTGGCGCAGGCTTCCCGACCGGCCTCAAGTGGAGCTTCCTGCCGCCGCCGGACGGCGGACCGCGCTACCTCGTGGTGAACGCGGACGAGTCCGAGCCGGGCACGTGCAAGGACGTCCCCGTCATGCTCGCGAACCCGCACGTGCTCATCGAGGGCGTCGCGATCACGAGCGCAGCGATCGGCTGCGAGCACGCCTTCATCTACCTGCGCGGCGAGGTCGTGCACGTCTACCGCCGGCTGCTCGCGGCGGTGCGCGAGGCCGAGGAGGCGGGCCTGCTCCAGGGCCTGCGGATCACGGTGCACGCAGGTGCGGGCGCCTACATCTGCGGTGAGGAGACGGCGCTGCTGGACTCCCTCGAGGGTCGGCGCGGGCAGCCGCGGCTCAAGCCGCCGTTCCCCGCCGTCGCGGGCCTGTACGCGCGCCCGACGGTGGTCAACAACGTGGAGTCGATCGCGTCCGTGCCCGGGATCGTGCTCGGCGGCGCCGAGTGGTTCACCGGACTCGGCACGCCGAAGAGCGCCGGACACGGCCTGTTCTCGCTCTCGGGCCACGTGCGCCGGCCGGGCCAGTACGAGGCGCCGCTCGGCATCACGCTGCGTGAGCTGCTCGAGCTGGCCGGTGGGATCCGCGAGGGACACCGCCTGAAGTTCTGGACCCCGGGCGGGTCCTCCACGCCGATCCTCACCGACGCCCACCTCGACATCCCCCTGGACTACGAGGGCGTCGCCGGTGCGGGCTCGATGCTCGGCACCCGCGCGCTGCAGATCTTTGACGAGACCGTCTCGGTCGTGCGCGCCGTGAGCCGCTGGATCGACTTCTACAAGCACGAGTCCTGCGGCAAGTGCACCCCCTGCCGCGAGGGCACGTACTGGCTCCAGCAGGTGATGCACCGGCTCGAGGAGGGCAGGGGCACGCCCGAGGACATCCGCACGCTCGAGGACGTGGCCGGCAACATCCTCGGCCGCAGCTTCTGCGCGCTGGGCGACGCTGCCGCCACCCCGGTGCAGAGCGGACTGGAGCACTTCCGCGAGGAGTTCGAGGCGGGCTGCCACACGCCCGCCCGCGACCTCTTCCCGTACGAGGCCTCCGCGCTGGCGACTGCGGGCACCGCGTCGGCACGCGGCGGCAGGGAGGTCACGGCATGACGACCACACAGCCGGCCCCGACCGGGCAGGTCGTGCCGCTCGTCGAGGTCACGATCGACGGCGTGCGCACCGAGGTGCCCAAGGGCACCCTGGTCATCCGCGCGGCCGAGGACATCGGGATCGCCATCCCGCGGTTCTGCGACCACCCGCTGCTCAAGCCCGCCGGGGCGTGCCGCCAGTGCCTCGTGGAGGTGGCCACGCCGGACCGCGAGGGCACGCTGCGCACGATGCCGAAGCCGCAGGCCTCGTGCACGCTCGAGGTCAGCCCCGGCATGGTGGTGAGCACGCAACTCACGAGCGAGGTCGCCGACAAGGCCCAGCACGGGGTGATGGAGTTCCTCCTCATCAACCACCCGCTGGACTGCCCGATCTGCGACAAGGGCGGGGAGTGCCCGCTGCAGAACCAGGCGATGGCGCACGGCCGCGCCACCACCCGGTTCGTCGACGTCAAGCGGACCTACCCCAAGCCCCTCGCGATCTCGACCCAGATCCTCCTGGACCGCGAGCGCTGCATCCTGTGCCAGCGCTGCACTCGGTTCTCCGACGAGATCGCCGGCGACCCGTTCATCGAGCTGCAGATGCGCGGCGCGCGTCAGCAGATCGGCACGTTCGACTCCGGCGTCCTCGGCTTCGCCGGCGACGCCCCCGTGGGCGCGGCCGAGCTCGACGACTCCGGGCGCCCGTTCGCGTCGTACTTCTCGGGCAACACGATCCAGATCTGCCCCGTCGGCGCGCTCACGTCGGCCGCGTACCGCTTCCGGGCGCGCCCGTTCGACCTCGTCTCGGTGCCCTCGATCGCCGAGCACGACGCGTGCGGCGCCGCGATCCGCATCGACCACCGCCGCGGCGTGGTCCTGCGCCGCCTGGCCGGGGACGACCCGGCGGTGAACGAGGAGTGGATCAGCGACAAGGACCGGTTCGCCTTCCGCTGGCAGGTCGCCGCGGACCGCCTCGTCGCACCGCTCGTGCGCGACGGCGAGGACGGCTCCGGCCCGCTCGTCGAGACGAGCTGGGCGGACGCCCTCGACGTCGCCGCGACCCTCCTGGCGCAGCGCCGTGGGTCCCTGGCGGCCCTGCCGGGCGGACGCGGCACGCTCGAGGACGCGCTCGCGTGGAGCGCGTTCACCCGGGTCGTGCTCGGGACGAACGACGTCGACTTCCGCTCCCGCGCCTACGGCGGCGCGGAGGAGGCCGACCACCTGGCCGCGCGCGTCGCGGGTTCGGGCCTCGACGTGACGTACGCCGACCTCGACGGCGCCGACGTGCTGCTCGCGGGCCTGGAGCCCGAGGAGGAGGCCGCGACGATCTTCCTGCGGCTGCGCAAGGGCGTGCTCGCCGCGCGGACCCACGTCACTGTCCTCGGGCCGTACCTCACGCGCGGGTCGGCGAAGCTCCGGGCGACGCTGCTGCCCGCCGCGCCCGGGACCGAGGCCGAGGTGCTCGAGGCGACCGACACGTTCGGCGCGTCCGACGGCGACCGACCCCGCATCGTGCTCGTGGGGGAGCGGCTCGCCGCCGCCCCCGGTGGGCTGACCGCGGCGGCCGCGCTCGCCGAGCGCACCGGAGCCCGGCTGGCCTGGGTGCCGCGTCGCGCCGGCGATCGTGCCGCCGTCGAGGCCGGCCTGCTTCCGATCCTGCTCCCGGGCGGTCGGCCCGTCGCCGACGAGTCCGCGCGCGCCGAGGTCGCCGCCGCCTGGGGCGTCACGCCCCCGGCCGCCCCCGGCCGCGACCTCGCGGGCATCCTCGACGCGCTGCGCGCGGGCGAGCTCGCGGGCGTCGTCGTCGGCGGGGTCGAGCTCGAGGACCTGCCCGACCCGGCTGCCGCGCTCGCCGCCCTCGAGGCGGTCCGCGCCGCAGGCGGCGTGGTCGTCTCGCTGGAGGTGCGCCGCTCCGCGATCACCGAGCTCGCCGACGTCGTGCTCCCGGTGGCGCCGCCGGCCGAGAAGGCGGGCACGTTCCTCACGTGGGAGGGTCGTCCGCGCGCGTTCGCGGCGGTGTTCGACACGGCCGCGCTCGGTGACGCCGCGGTGCTCGGGCTGCTCGCCGAGGAGATCGGCACGCCGCTGCCGGACGCCTCGATGCCCGCCTGGCGCGGACAGCGCGTGGCGGCGGCTCGGCTCGACGCGCCGGCCCCGCCGGAGCCCGGCCCCGGGCAGGCCGTGCTGGCCACCTGGCGGCTGCTCCTGGACGCCGGCCGCGGGCAGGACGACGAGCCGCACCTGGCCGGGACCGCGCGCCGCGCCGTCGCGCTCATGGCGGAGTCCACCGCACGCGGGCTCGGGCTGCAGGGCGCCGCCGAGGTCACGGTCCGCGGGCCGCGCGGCAGCGTCACGCTCCCGCTCGTGCTCGCCGGTGTGGTCGACGGCGTGGTCTGGCTGCCGTTCAGTCCGCGGGAGCGGGCCGGGGCGGCCGCGCTGGGCGCGCAGTCCGGGGACATCGTGGAGGTGACGGCATGAACCACCAGGTGGTAGCCGACTTCAGCAACGACACGTGGTGGATCTGGGTCATCAAGGCCGTCGCCATCATCGTGTTCCTCCTGCTCAACGTCCTCATCGCGATCTGGGCCGAGCGCCGGATCCTGGGCCGGATGCAAATCCGGCCCGGACCCAACGTGCACGGTCCGCTCGGGCTGTTCCAGTCCCTCGCCGACGCCATGAAGCTCCTCCTCAAGGAGGACATGACGGTCAAGGCCGCGGACAAGTTCGTCTACGTGCTCGCGCCGCTCATCACGGTGTTCGCCTCGTTGCTCGTGTTCGCCGTCATCCCGTTCGGGCCCGAGGTGAGCATGTTCGGGGTGGTCACCCCGCTGCAGCTCACGGACACCCCCGTGGCCGTGCTCTACGTGCTCGCGGTGACCTCGTTCGGCGTGTACGGCATCATGCTCGGCGGCTGGGCGTCCGGCTCGACCTACCCGCTGCTCGGGTCGGTCCGCGGCACCGCGCAGGTGATCTCCTACGAGCTCGCGATGGGCCTCTCGCTCGTCAGCGTCTTCGTGGTGTCCGGCTCGATGTCCACCTCGGCGATCGTGGCGGCCCAGGCGCCGTTCTGGTGGTGCCTCGCGCTGCTGCCCGCGTTCCTCGTCTACGTCGTCTCGATGGTGGGGGAGACCAACCGCCTGCCGTTCGACCTTCCCGAGGCCGAGGGCGAGCTCGTGGCCGGCCACATGACCGAGTACTCCTCGATGAAGTTCGCGTGGTTCTTCCTCGCGGAGTACATCAACATGTTCAACGTCTCGGCGGTCGCGACAACGCTGTTCCTCGGCGGCTGGCGTGCCCCGTGGCCCATCTCGGCCATCGGCGACGGCATGTTCAACGAGGGTTGGTGGCCGTTCCTGTGGTTCTTCCTCAAGATGTGGTCGCTGATGTTCTTCTTCTTCTGGGTCCGCGGCACGCTGCTGCGGTTCCGGTACGACCAGTTCATGAACATCGGCTGGAAGATCCTCATCCCCACCGCGCTCGTCTGGCTCGTCGCCGTGATCGGGGTGCAGTCGGTGCGCCAGTTCGCCGAGGTCGACCTGCGCCAGATGCTGATCTGGATCGGGATACCGCTCGCGGTGCTGCTGTTAGCGCTCGTGTTCTGGCCCGAGAAGAAGAAGCCCGAGCCGGTCGCGGCAGGGCCGGTGGTGTTCGACCCGATGGCGGACGGCTTCCCCGTCCCGCCGCTGCCCGGCCAGCAGCTGCCGCCCGCCCCGCGTCGGCGCACCGTGTCCGCGGGGTCGGTGGTGGCCGGCGCGACGGCCGGACCCGAGACGAAGGAGACCGGCGATGAGTGAGTCGAGCGAGCGCGCGGGCGGGCAGCCCGAGGAGAAGCGCCGCGGGCTCGGCGGCGCGATCGGCGACCTGCTCGCCCCCGTGGCCGGGTTCGGTGTGACCTTCTCGAACATGTTCCGGCCGACGGTCACGGAGCAGTACCCATACGTGAGGCACCCCACGGCGCCGCGCTACCACGGCCGCCACCAGCTCAACCGCTACCCCGACGGGCTCGAGAAGTGCATCGGGTGCGAGCTGTGCGCGTGGGCGTGCCCTGCGGATGCGATCTTCGTCGAGGGGGCGGACAACACCCCGGAGAATCAGCACTCCCCGGGCGAGCGGTACGGCGCCGTCTACCAGATCAACTACCTGCGATGCATCTTCTGCGGGCTGTGCATCGAGGCGTGCCCGACGCGTGCGCTCACGATGGGCAACGACTTCGAGCTCGCCGGACCCACGCGCGAGGGGCTCATCTTCACCAAGGAGGAGCTGCTCGCACCGCTGACCCAGGGCATGCTCGGCGTGCCGCACCCGATGGTCGAGGGCACCACGGACCGCGACTACTACCGCGGCGAGGTCACCGGCCCGACGGCGGACCAGATCGCCTGGGTGGAGCGCGAGCGTCCCGAGGACCCCACGCTCGAGGGTGCGCGTCAGGCCGCCGCGACGAAGGCGGTGCGCTGATGGACACCGCCGTCGGGACCGGCGCGGAGGCGGTCATCTTCTGGGTGATCGGCCCGCTCATGGTGATAGCCGCGCTCGCGCTGCTGTTCGCGCGCAAGCCCGTGCACGCCGCGGTCGGCCTGATCTTCGTGATGATCGGCATGGCGTTCCTGTACACCACGCTCGAGGCGCCGTTCCTCGGCGTCGCCCAGGTGGTCGTCTACACCGGCGCGATCATGATCCTGTTCGTCTTCGTGCTCATGCTCGTCGGCGTCGACGCCGCGGACTCGGTGGCCGAGACGATCGCGGGTCAGCGCGCGATCGCGGTGCTGCTCGCCGTCGGCCTCGCCGCGGTGCTCATCGGCGTGGTCGTCACCGCGACGCTGCCGACCGCCGTCGGGCTCACCGACGCCAACGCCGGGACGAACCCCGTGGGCGTCGCGCACGAGATCTTCGGAAAGACCGTGTTCGCGCTCGAGCTGGTCGGCGTGCTGCTCGTGATCGCCGCGCTCGGCGCGATCACGCTCACGCACAAGGAGGCGCTCTCGCCCGCGCGGAACCAGCAGGCCGCCGTGCGGCTGCGCCAGCGCGCCTACGCCCGCGGCGAGGGCTCCCAGGTGCTCACGCCGCTGCCCGCGCCCGGCGTGTACGCCACGCACAACGCGGCCGACGTGCCCGCGCTGGACCCGCAGGGCAACCCCATCGACGTGTCCGTGCCGCGTGTGCTGCGCATCCGCGGCCAGGAGCTCGCGCCGAGCGCTGTCGACGGCCACGTCGCCGAGATCGCGCAGGGCGCCTACCTGCAGCCCCGTCCCACGTCGTTCGGCGAGCTCGCCGGCGAGACGCAGGACCCGCCGACGCAGTCGACCGCGAGCGGCCCGGCCGCGGACGACCCGACGGCGAGCGGCCCCACGGCCCACGAGACCACCCGCAACACGGCCGAGGAGACGCAGTCGTGACCCTCCTGCACTACCTGGTGCTGTCCGGGGTGCTCTTCACCATCGGCGCCGCGACCGTGCTCACCCGCCGCAACGCGATCCTCGCGTTCATGGGCGTGGAGCTCATGCTCAACTCCTGCAACCTGGCGCTGGTCACCTTCAGCCGCATCCACGGCACCCTCACCGGCCAGGTGATGGCCTTCTTCGTGATGGTGGTGGCCGCGGCCGAGGTCGTCGTGGGCCTCGCGATCATCGTGTCGATCTACCGCGCGCGTCGGACGGTGTCCGTCGACGAGCCGAGCCTGCTGAAGAACTGAGGGACCGATGATCGACTACTCCTGGCTCCTCGTCGCCATCCCGCTGGCGTCGGCGGCCCTGCTGCTCCTCCTCGGCCGCCGGGCCGACGCCTGGGGCCACCTCCTGGGCGTGCTCGCCGCGGCAGGCGCGTTCGTCGTCGGGCTGCTCGTGTTCCTCGAGGTGATGGGGCAGCCGTCCGAGGACCGCATCCACGACGTCTTCCTCTACTCGTGGATCCCCGCGGGCGACCTGCACATCGACGCCGGGCTGCGGATCGACCCGCTCTCGCTCACGTTCGTCCTGCTCATCACGTTCGTCGGGACGCTCATCCACATCTACTCGATCGGCTACATGGCGCACGACGCCGCGCGCCGCCGGTTCTTCGCCTACCTCAACCTGTTCGTCGCAGCCATGCTCCTGCTGGTGCTCGCGGACTCCTACGCCCTGCTGTTCGTCGGGTGGGAGGGCGTGGGTCTCGCGTCCTACCTGCTCATCGGGTTCTGGAACCACAACCTCGAGTACGCGGTCGCGGCCAAGAAGGCGTTCGTGATGAACCGCGTCGGCGACATGGGGCTCATCATCGCGATGGGTCTGCTGTTCGCCGCGATCGGCTCGGTCTCGTTCACCGACGTCGACGCCGCCGTCACGGCCGGCGCGCTCTCGACCGCGCAGGTCACCGCCGTCGGCCTGATGCTCCTGCTCGGCGCCGTCGGCAAGTCCGCCCAGTTCCCGCTGCAGGCCTGGCTCGGGGACGCGATGGCAGGCCCGACGCCCGTCTCGGCGCTCATCCACGCCGCCACGATGGTCACCGCGGGCGTGTACCTCGTGGTCCGCTCGCGCCTCATCTTCGAGGCGTCCCCGACGGCGCAGCTCGTCGTCGCGTGCATCGGCGCCTTCACCCTCCTGCTGGGGGCGGCGATCGCGTGCGCCAAGGACGACATCAAGAAGTCGCTCGCGGGCTCGACGATGTCGCAGATCGGCTACATGGTGCTCGCCGCCGGCCTCGGCCCGATCGGCTACGCGTTCGCGATCTTCCACCTCGTCACGCACGGCTTCTTCAAGGCCGGCCTGTTCCTCGGCGCCGGTTCGGTGATGCACGCGAACGGCGACTCCACCGACATGCGCACCTACGGCGCGCTGCGCAAGGTCATGCTCGTCACCTGGCTCACCTTCGGTGCGTGCTGGCTCGCCATCATGGGCGTCCCGCCCTTCTCCGGCTTCTACTCCAAGGACAAGATCATCGAGTCCGCGTTCGTCGGCGAGGGCTGGCAGCCGTGGGTGTTCGGTGGCGCCGCACTCATCGGCGCCGGCGTGACCGCCTTCTACATGTCCCGGATGTTCTTCCTCACCTTCCACGGCAAGGCCCGCTGGGTCGAGGCCGGTGCCACGGTGGCGCCGGACGACCCCCGGCCGGTGCGACACCCGCACGAGTCGCCGCTCGTCATGACCGTCCCGATCATCGTCCTGGCGATCGGCGCCCTCGGACTGGGCTTCGCGCTCACGCTCGGGAACGGGATCACGGGCTGGCTCGAGCCGGTCACCGGGCACTATGACCACGACGCACACCACGCCGTTCTTCCCGTGCCGGTCATCACGGTGACGACGCTCGTGCTCGTCGCGCTCGGCATCGCGCTGGCCTGGCGCCAGTACGGCATGAGCCCGGTCCCGCTCACGGCGCCGACCGGTTCGGCGCTCACGCGCGCCGCGCGGCGGGACTTCTACGCCGACGACGTCAACGAGGGGCTCGTCATGCGCCCCGGCCAGCACCTCACCCGCACGCTCGTCTACGCGGACACCGCGGTGGTCGACGGCGCGGTACGCGGCACCGCCTCGGGTGCGGTGGGCCTGGGGCAGCTGGCGCGGAAGCTGCAGAACGGCTACGTGCGCAGCTACGCCGCGATGATCCTGGCCGGCGTGGTCCTCGCCGGCATCGTCCTGCACCTCGTCCGGATGTGAGAGGAGGAGACACCATGAACTCGCTGCCCTGGATCACCATCCTGATCGTGCTCCCCCTCCTGGCCTCCGCAGTGCTCTGGCTCGTCCCCGGACTGCACCGCGTCGCCCGGCCCTACGGCCTCGTCGTGTCCCTCGTGACGCTCGGCCTCGCCGTCGCCATGGCGACGGGCTTCGACACCGGCACCGCCGGCTACCAGCTCACCGAGACCCACGCGTGGATCCCCGCGCTCGGGGTGAGCTACGCCGTCGGGCTCAACGGGCTCGGCCTCGTGATGGTGCTGCTCGCCGTCGGGCTCGTGCCCGTGGTGCTCGCCGCGGACTGGCACGCGGCCGACGACCCCGCCGAGCGGGAGGACGAGGACGCCGCGTACGTCGCGCGGCGACGAGCCACCTTCGTGGCGCTCGTCCTCGCGCTCACCTCACTCATGGTCGCGGTGTTCGCGGCGCGCGACCTGTTCCTGTTCTACGTCGTGTTCGAGGTCATGCTGCTCCCGGTCTACTTCCTCATCGGGATGTTCGGCGGGCCGCAGCGGCGCGCGGCCGCCGTGAAGTTCCTGCTGTACTCCCTCGCCGGCGGGCTCGTGATGCTGGCCGGCGTCGTCGTGACCTACCTGCACGGGCCGCGCGGGGACCAGGGCTTCCTCCTGGACTCCCTCGCCGGCGCCGTGACGGACCCGGTGACGCAACGCTGGCTGTTCGCGGCGTTCTTCATCGCGTTCGCGGTCAAGGCGCCGATGTGGCCGGTGCACACCTGGCTGCCGGACGCCACCGCACAGGGCACGCCCGGCACCTCCACGCTGCTGGTCGGCGTGCTGGACAAGGTCGGCACGTTCGGGATGCTCGCGCTGTGCCTGCCGCTGTTCCCGGACGCGGCCCGCTGGGCGGCGCCGGGGATCGTGGTCCTCGCGATCGTCTCGCTGCTCTACGGCGCGCTGGTCGCGATGGGCCAGCAGGACCTCATGCGGTTCGTGGCGTTCACGTCGGTGTCCCACTTCGGGTTCATCGTGCTCGGCATCTTCGTCGGCTCGCAGGTCGCCATGACGGGCGCGATGTTCTACATGGTCGCCCACGGCCTGTCGATCGCCGGCCTGTTCCTGCTCGCCGGGTACCTCGAGCGGCGCGGCGGCTCGCGGCGCATCGACGCCTACGGCGGCATGCAGCGCCTCACCCCGGTGCTGGCCGGCCTCTTCCTCGTCGCGGGCCTCGCGTCGATCGCGCTGCCGGGCCTGTCCGGGTTCATCGGGGAGTACCTCGTGCTGCTCGGGAGCTTCCAGTCATCGATCCCGGCCGCGGTGGTGGCCACGCTCGGCGTGGTGCTCGCGGCGCTCTACTTCCTGCTGGTCTACCAGCGGGTGTTCACCGGTGAGCCACGAGCCTCCCTGCGCGAGGCACGCGACGCGGGCACGCTGCGCGACCTCACGGCGCGCGAGCGCTGGACGATGGTCCCCGTCGTGGTCGCGATGGTGGTCCTCGGCGTGCTGCCCGGGCCGGTCCTCGACCTGCTCACCCCGATCTCGCAGGTGCTCGCCATGGGAGGCGTCCAGTGACCACGTTCGTCGCCCCCGTCATCGACTGGGCCGCGCTGTCGGCGATCCTCGTCATCGCGGGCACCGGCATCGTCGGGGTGCTCGTCGCCGCGTTCGTCCCGGCCTCCTCGCGCCGCACCGTCCAGGTCGTGCTCGCCCTCGTCGCACCGCTCGCGGCGCTCGCCGTCGTCGCGTGGCGCTGGAGCGTCGTGGTCGGCGGCGGCGAGAGCACGCTCGTGGCCGGCCAGCTCGCCGAGGACGGCCCCGCGCTGGCGGCGCAGGCGATCATCCTGATCTTCGCCGTCGTGGGCTTCGCGGTGATGGCCTCGCGCCTGCCGAACGGCGAGGAGGCGTTCGCGCCGCAGGGCGCGGCCGCGCCCGGCTCGGCGTACGAGGAGGCCGCCCGCAGAGCGGGCCTGGAGCAGACCGAGGTCTTCCCGCTCGCGCTGCTCAGCCTCGCCGGCATGCTCGTGTTCCCGATGGCGAACGACCTGCTCGTCATGTTCGTGGCGCTCGAGGTGCTCTCGCTGCCGCTGTACGTCCTGTCGGCCATGGCGCGCCGCCGGCGCGTGCTCTCGCACGAGGCCGCGCTGAAGTACTTCCTGCTCGGGGCGTTCTCCTCGGCGCTGTTCCTGTTCGGCGTCGCGCTGCTGTTCGGGTTCTCCGGCTCGATCTCGCTGCCGGACCTCGGCACCGCGGCGGCCACCACGGTCGGGATGGACGGCATGGCCGTCGTCGGCTTCGTGCTCGTCCTCACCGGCCTGCTGTTCAAGGTGGGCGCCGTGCCGTTCCACGCGTGGGTCCCGGACGTCTACCAGGGCGCCCCGACCCCCGTGACGGGGTTCATGGCCGCCGCGACCAAGACCGCCGCGTTCGCCGCGATCCTGCGGCTGCTCTACGTGGCCGCGCCCGGCTTCGGCTGGGACGTGGAGCCCGTGCTGTGGGCCGTCGCGATCGCCTCGATGCTGCTGGGCACCGTGGCTGCGATCGTCCAGACCGACATCAAGCGCACGCTCGCGTACTCCTCGGTGGCGCACGCCGGGTTCGCGCTGGTGGCGATCGTGTCGCTGTCGGAGCAGGGCCCGTCCGCCCTGCTGTTCTACCTGCTGGCGTACGGCCTCGCGACCGTCGGCGCGTTCGCCGTCGTGACCCTGGTGCGCGAGCGGGACGCCGACGGCAACGTCACGGGCGAGGCGACCCACCTGTCGCAGTGGGCCGGCCTCGGCCGGCGCCACCCCGTGCTCGCCGCCACCATGACGCTCTTCCTGCTCTCCTTCGCCGGCATCCCGCTCACCGCGGGCTTCGTGGGCAAGTTCGTCGCGTTCGTGGCGGCCGCCGACGGCGGTGCCTGGCCGCTCGTGGTCATCGCCGTGATCGCGTCGGCCGCGGCCGCGTTCTTCTACGTCCGCATCATCGTGCTCATGTACTTCAGCCGGCCCGAGGAGTCCGAGCGCCCCGGCGCCGACGCCGTCGAGCCCGGCGCGCTCACCCGCGCCTCGCTCGTGCTCTGCGCGCTCGGGACCCTCGTGCTGGGGGTCTGGCCGACCCCGGTGCTCGACCTGCTCGCGCAGGCGGCTAAGTTCGTCGTGTGAGTCGCCCTGTGAGTGCTGCACCCCTGCCGGTCAGCGACGCGCGCCTCGAGGAGGCGCTCGTCACCGGACTGGCCGAGATCGAGCGGCGCCTCGACCTCGCGGTGCGGCGTACCAGCGTGCTCGAGGACGCACCGTCGCGGCACCTGCTCGTGGCCGGCGGCAAGCGGATGCGGCCCGCGCTCGCGCTGCTCGCCGCGCAGCTGGGCACCGGCACGTCGGAGGAGGTGCTCGAGGCCGCCGTCGGCGTCGAGCTGACGCACCTCGCCTCGCTGTACCACGACGACGTCATGGACTCCGCGCCCACCCGGCGCGGGGCGCCGAGCGCGCACGAGGTGTGGGGCAACTCGGTGGCCATCCTCGCGGGGGACCTGCTGTTCGCCCGCGCCTCCCAGACCGTGGCCGGGCTCGGGCCCGAGGCCGTGCGGATCCAGGCCGAGACGTTCGAGCGGCTGTGCGTGGGCCAGCTCCACGAGACCCTCGGCCCGCGCGACGGCGAGGACCCGGTCGCGCACCACCTGGGCGTGCTCGCGGGCAAGACCGGCTCGCTCATCGCCGCGTCCGCGCACTACGGCGCGCTGTTCGCGGGCCTCACGGGAGCGCAGCTGACCGCGGTGGTCGAGTACGGCGAGCGGGTCGGCATCGCGTTCCAGCTCGCCGACGACGTCCTCGACCTCACCTCCAGCGCCGAGGTGCTCGGCAAGGTGCCCGGCACCGACCTGCGCGAGGGCGTCCCGACGATGCCCGTGCTGCTGCTGCGCCGCGCCGTCGAGGCCGGTGAGTCCGACGCGGCGGGCGCCGCGATCGTCGCCGCGCTCGACGGCGACCTCGCCTCGCCCGACGCGCTCGCCGACGTCGTGGCCGCCCTGCGCGCGCACCCCGTCATGGCGCAGGCACGCGACATGGCGCGCGCCTGGTCGCAGGAAGCGGTGCGCCACCTCGACGTGCTCCCGGACTCCCCGGCGCGGGACGCGCTGCGCGAGTTCGCGGACGTCGTGGTCGAGCGCCTTGCCTGAGCCGGTCGTGGCCGGGGCGCCCGACGGCGAGCCCGACGTCGGCCCCGACCCCGCCCTCGTCGCGGCCCTCGTCACGGCCCTGCGCGGGGCCGGCTGCGTGTTCGCCGAGGAGGAGGCCGCCCTGCTGGCCGAGCTGCCGGCTCCCGAGCGAGCGGCGGCCCTGAGCCGCCGGGTCGCCGGTGAGCCACTCGAGCACGTGCTCGGGTGGGCCGAGCTCGCGGGGGTGCGCGTCGCCGTCGGGCCCGGTGTGTTCGTGCCACGCCGGCGCACCGAGGCCCTGGTCGCGCAGGCGCAGCGCCTCCTGACCCCCGACGGCGTGCTGCTGGACCTGTGCTGCGGCAGCGGCGCCGTGGCGCGCGTGCTCGCCGAGCGCTGCCGGCCCGCGCGCGTGCACGCGAGCGACGTGGACGCCGCCGCCGTCGCCGTGGCCGCGGTCAACCTCGCGGGCCTGGGCACGGTGAGCGTCGCGGACGTGGTCGACGGCGTGCCGCCCGACCTGCGCGGCGCGGTCACGGTGCTCACGGCGAACGTCCCGTACGTGCCCACGCGCGAGCTCGACCTGCTCCCGCGTGACGTGCGCGAGCACGAGCCGCGGTTCACCCACGACGGCGGGGCGGACGGGCTCGACCTGCTGCGCCGCGTGCTGGCGGACGCGGCCACGTGGCTCGCCCCCGGCGGGGTCGCGCTGAGCGAGGTGGCCCCGCACCAGGTGGGCGCGGCGCTCGAGGCGGCCCACGCCGTCGGACTCGTGCCGTGGTGCGCGGTGGACGACGAGCGCGACGTGGCCGTGCTGCTGGCGCGGCGGCGCACTGACGCCCCCTGACGGTCGCTGACTCGCACCGACTCCCCTGACGGTCGCTGCGGCTGGCACGCTGGAGTGGTGACACAGGAGTGGTGGCGCGACGCCGTCTTCTACCAGGTCTACCCGCGCTCGTTCGCGGACTCCGACGGCGACGGCGAGGGCGACCTCGCAGGCCTGACGCAGCGGCTGCCCGCGCTGGCCGCGCTGGGGGTGGACGCGCTCTGGCTGACCCCGTTCTACCCCTCGCCGATGGTCGACGGCGGGTACGACGTGGCCGACTACACGGGCGTCGACCCGCGCTACGGCGACCTCGCCGCGCTCGACGCGCTGCTCGCGCGGGCCCACGAGCTCGGGCTGCGCGTGACGATCGACCTGGTCCCGAACCACTGCTCGAGCGAGCACCCCTGGTTCCGCGCGGCCCGCGACGCCGCCCCCGGCAGCCCCGAGCGCGAGATGTTCCTCGTCCGGGACGGGCGGGGGCCGGACGGCGCCCTGCCGCCGACGAACTGGCGCAGCGTGTTCGGCGGGCCGTCGTGGACCAGGCTTCCGGACGGCCAGTGGTACTACCACCTCTTCGCACCCGAGCAGCCCGACCTGAACTGGGCGAACCCGCGCGTGCTCGCGGCGTTCGAGGACGTGCTGCGGTTCTGGCTGGACCGGGGCGTGGACGGCTTCCGCATCGACGTGTCGGACGCCCTGGTCAAGGACCTCGACGCCGGGGACACGCCCGACGGCTCGCCCGTCATCCCCAAGGGCGCCGACTCCCCGCTGCACGACTACTACCGCGCGCTGCGCCGCGTCATGGACGCCTACGACGGCGACCGGATGGCCGTGATCGAGACCGGGGCGCCGCCCGAGGAGGTCGCGCTCCTCGTCCGTCCCGACGAGATGCACCTCGCGTTCGACCTCGCGCTGACCCGGGTGCGCTGGTCCGCCGCAGAGCTGCACGAGGCCGTGGTCGAGGGCCTCGCCGTCGCGCGGCTCGCGGGCGCGCCGGCCACGTGGGTGCTGGAGAACCACGACCTGCCGCGCGCCGTCACGCGCTACGCGGCGGACCTCGCGCTCGCGGGGGAGTACGTCCCCGAGCACGACGGCGCCGCTCGCCCGGTCACCCGGCTCACCGCCGCGGACCTCGCCCGGGGCACCCGGCGCGCGCGTGCGGCCGCCGTGCTGCTGCTCGCGCTGCCCGGCGCCGTGTACGTGTATCAGGGTCAGGAGCTCGGCCTGCCCGAGGTGGAGGACCTGCCCGACGGCGTGCGGGAGGACCCGGTCTTCTTCCGTTCCGGCGGGGTCGCCACGGGCAGGGACGGCTGCCGGGTGCCGCTGCCGTGGTCGGGGACGCAGGCGCCGTTCGGGTTCTCACCGCCCTCGGCCACGCGCGGCCCGTGGCTGCCGCAGCCCGACTCCTTCGCCGCGCTCACGCGTGAGGCCCAGGAGGCGGCAGGTGACTCGATGCTCGCGCTGTATAGCGAGCTGCTGGCGGTGCGTCGCCGGGAGCCGCTGCTGCGGCGCGGGGAGCTCACGTGGGTCGGGGACCTCACATCGACGCCTGACGTGCTCGCCTTCCGGCTGACCGCCGGGCCGGCCGCGCTCCTCGTGCTCGTGAACACGGGCGCCGCGTCCGTCCCGCTGCCGGCCGGTGAGGTGGTGGCCGCCAGCGTGCCGCGGGCCGAGCTCGCGGAAGACGCCGCTCGGGACGGCGCGACCCGGCTGCTGCCGTCCGACTCCGCCGTGGTGCTGCGCCTCGTCGGTCGGGCGACGTGACGCCGGACACGTCGCAAGTGAGGTCACCCTCACCCACGCGTAGACTGCGGGAGTCCGTCGCCCTGTGCGGCGCGCGCCGCCCCGCGGCCCGTGCGCCCGGCGACCCACCACCACGATGAGGTCACCTGTGAACCTGCGCGTCGCCGTCGTCGGCGCCGGCCCGGCCGGAATCTACGCCTCCGACATCCTGTCCCGGACCCTGCCGGGCACCGCGATCGACCTGTTCGACCGCCTGCCGGCGCCGTACGGGCTGGTGCGCTACGGCGTCGCGCCCGATCACCCGCGGATCAAGGCGATCGTGGCTGCGCTGGACAAGATCCTCGCGCGCGGCGACGTCCGCCTCATCGGCAACGTCGACGTCGGCGACGAGATCGGCGGGATCACCATCCAGGAGCTGGGCACGCTCTACGACGGCGTCATCCTCGCGACCGGCGCGATCCGCGACGCCGACCTCGACATCCCGGGCATCGACCTGCCCGGCTCGTTCGGTGCCGCCGACTTCGTCTCCTGGTTCGACGGCCACCCGGACGTCCCGCGCACCTGGCCGCTCGAGGCGAGCCAGATCGCGGTGATCGGCGCCGGGAACGTGGCGCTCGACGTCGCGCGCATGCTTGCCAAGCACGTCGAGGACCTGAGCGCGACGGAGATCCCGGCCAACGTCGCCGAGGGCCTGGCCGCCTCGCCCGTCACCGACGTCCACGTGTTCGCGCGGCGCGGCCCGGCGCAGGCGAAGTTCTCCCCCCTCGAGCTGCGCGAGCTCGGCCACGTGCCCGACGTCGACGTGCTCGTCTACCCGGAGGACTTCGAGTTCGACGCCGGCTCCGAGGCCGCGATGGCGGCCTCCAACCAGACGCGCCAGGTGGTCGCGACGCTCACCGACTGGGCGCTCAAGGACCCCGAGGAGGCGCGCGCCTCGCGCCGCCTCCACCTGCACTTCCTGCACCGGCCGGTCGAGGTGCTCGGCGAGGCCGGGCCCGACGGCGTGACGCGCGTGAGCGCGCTGCGCACCGAGCGCACCACGCTCGCGGGCGACGGCAGCGCCGTCGGCACCGGCGTCCTCGTGGACACCCCGGTGCAGGCGGTCTACCGCGCGGTGGGCTACTTCGGCTCGCCCGTCCCGGGCGTGCCGTTCGACCATGTCGCGGGCGTCATCCCGAACGACGGCGGCCGCGTGCTCGGCGAGGACGGCGCGCCGATCCCCGGCCTGTACGCGACCGGGTGGATCAAGCGCGGGCCGGTCGGGCTCATCGGCAGCACGAAGTCCGACGCGCAGGAGACGATCCGCAACCTGGCCGAGGACGTGGGCGCGGGCGTCGGTCTGCGGGCCGGCGGCGCCGGTGCCGGTGCCGACTCCGGCGTTGACGTGATCGACCTGCTCGAGGAGCGCGGTGTCCCGGTCACCACGTGGTCGGGCTGGGAGCTGCTCCAGGCGCACGAGCGGGCGCTCGGCGAGGCCGAGGGTCGCGAGCGGGTCAAGGTCGTGCCGCGCGAGGAGATGACCGCGATCAGTCGCGGCGCCCTCGTGTCCTGACGTCGGTGCCGTGAGGCCCGTGTTCTGAGGCGGGCGTCCTGGCGTCCGAGCGGACCTCACGCGCCGAGCCGGTGCGTCGGGGAGAATGAGCACATGACGAGCGCACCCGTCCTGCCGAGCCGGAGCCACCACAACGGGCTCAAGACCACGATGCTGTTCGGCGTCCTGTTCGGGGTGCTGCTGGGGATCGGTGCGCTCATCGCGGGCGGCACCGGCCAGCCGCGATGGATCTGGATCTTCGCCGGCCTCGGCCTGCTCTCCACGGCGATCAGCTTCTGGAACTCCGACAAGATCGCGATCGCGTCGATGCGCGCGCAGCCGGTCACGGAGGAGCAGGCACCCGCGATGTACCGCATCGTGCGCGAGCTCTCCGAGCGCGCGGGGCAGCCGATGCCACGGCTGTACGTCTCGCCCACCGAGGCGCCGAACGCGTTCGCCACCGGACGCAGCCCGAAGAAGGCCGCGGTCTGCTGCACGGTCGGGATCCTGCGGATCCTCGACGAGCGCGAGCTGCGCGGCGTGCTCGGCCACGAGCTCATGCACGTCTACAACCGGGACATCCTCACCTCCTCGGTCGCGGCCGCCGTCGCGGGTGTCATCACGTCCGTGGCGCAGTTCCTGCTGATCTTCGGCGGTGGTGGCCGCGGTCGGGAGGGGGGTGGCAACCCGCTCGCCGCGATCGGTGCGCTCGTCGGGCTCATCCTCGCGCCGTTCGCCGCGAGCCTCATCCAGCTCGCGATCTCGCGCACCCGCGAGTACGACGCCGACCACGACGGCGCGGCGCTCACCGGCGACCCGCTCGCCCTGGCGTCGGCGCTGCGCAAGCTCGAGAGCGGCGTCGCGGCGAGGCCGATGCAGCCCACGCAGCAGCTGGAGAACGTCTCCCACCTCATGATCGCCAACCCGTTCCGCGGCGGCGGGGTGGCCAAGCTGTTCGCGACGCACCCGCCGATGGCCGATCGCATCGCGCGGCTGGAGAGCCAGGCGGGCGCGCAGGGCGGGATGTACCGGTACTGACCGCGGGCTACCCCCGGCGTGACGCCACAGCGACTTCGCGTGACGCCACAGCGACTTCGCGTGACGCCACAGCGACCGCGCGTGACGCCACAGCGACTCAGGCCGCATCGCCCAGCGCCGCGGCGAGCATCGTCGCAGGTCAGCGAGTGCGCGTCGGGCGAGCGTGCCAGGTGAGTCGCTGTGCCGAAACGCCGAGTCGCTCTCCCGTCACGCGGAGTCGCTCTCCCGGAACGCCGACCCTTCCTGCCGGAACGTCGAGCGGGCGGGGTGAGTGCGGCGGGGTCTACCAGATCCAGCCGCGCGAGGCGAGGTCGAGCTCGAGGGCGACGATGTCGCCCGGCGCGTGCTCGGCGTCGTCCCCGCCCGCGTGCCGCACGGCGCTGCGCAGCGTGATCTCGTAGGCCTGGACGGCCGCGCGCGCGTGGTGGGCGCCGGCAAACCCGCTGTGGTGGTGGATCCGCCAGCACTCCGCGAGCAGTCGCGCGAGGCTCGCCTGGAGCTCGAGCGTGACCAGCGGGTCCTCCTCCGGCGCGCGGCGGTGCAGGAGACGCTCCCAGAGTTGGTGCACGGCGACCTCCCTCGGCCGGGTGTCACCAGCGTAGGAAGCGTTCGGCGGCGGCGCCAGGGTCGGGTCGCGTTGTCACCCCTCGGGGTGCCGGCGCGCGGTCAGCGAGCCGGCGACCGGTGCCCCTAGGGGGAGGTCAGCCGCGGTCAGCGAGGAGAGCGGCTGTTGTACATCGGGTCGAAGGCGCGGCGACGCGAGCCGTCGTGCTTGAGCTCGTACCAGGTGCCCGCAGCAGCGGCGGCGACGATGAGAACGAGGGCGACGACGGCGAACATGGCTTCCTTCTTCGGGTGACGAACGGCGTGGAGCGGGTGGGTAGCGGGGCGGCGTTGTCCCGCTGGTCACATCCTCCCGGAGACTGATGCCTTAGAACTAGTTAGTAGTGGTTTCGATTCATCTAAAGTGCTGCTTCATGATCGACCCCGTCAGTCTCCGTGTCCTGCTGGCCGTCCACGACACCGGCTCGGTCACGCGCGCGGCACGCCTGCTCGGCTACAGCGCGCCGAACCTCACGCAGCACCTGCGCAAGCTGGAGCGGGCGCTCAAGGCCCCGATGGTGGTGCGCGCGGGGCGGGGGGTGGTGCTCACGCCCGAGGCGCTCGCGGTGCTCGAGCCCGCGCGCGCGATCGTCGAGGGGCTCGAGGCGCTGCCGCTGCTCGCGCGGCAGGAGGCCGAGCCGTCAGGCACGTTCCGGATCGCCGCGTTCCCCACGTCGCTGCGGGGCATCGTGCTGCCCGCGATGGCCGTCGCGCGCGAGCGCTACCCGCGCCTGGAGATCGTGCCCACCGAGATCGAGCCCGGCCCGGGCCTGGACCTGCTGCGCAACGGCCGGCTCGACGTCGTGCTGTCCAAGGCTCTCGGGCCGATCGACCACACGGGCCGCGACCCCGACCACCTCCGGATCCGGATCGGGCTCGACCCGCTCGACGCCGTGGTGCCCGCCCAGCACCCGCTCGCGCGCCGCGACACGATCTCGCTCCCCGACCTGGCCCGCGAGCGGCTCGCGCTCACTCCGAACGAGGACCTCTACGGGCCGTGGATCGCGTCGCACTCCCCGGACCTCCTGGGCGCCGTCGAGCGGGCCTACGAGGCCGTCGAGCTCGCCTCGCTCGTGCGGTTCGTCGAGCTCGGGCTCGCCGTCACGGTCCTGCCGCGGATGGGCCGACCGCACCTGTCCGAGTCCGTCGTGGCCGTGCCGCTCGCCGACGACGACGCCTTCCGCACCATCGAGGTGCTCGTGCGCCCGATCGCCGCGCGGGCCCGCACCGTGACCGCGGTGGTCGAGCTGCTGCGCGACGCCCTCACGGGCGAGTGACGCCGTCGCCGTCGCGCTGCTCGCCGTCGCGCTGCTCGCCGTCGTGCTGCTCGGGCGCCGCGCCGTCCCGCGGCGCACGCCGCTCGTTCCACTGCGCCACCAGGTGCAGCACCACGCCGACTGCGAGCAGGACGGCGCCGAACAGCCAGACGATCGGCTCCTGCTGGCTCAGCAGCAGCACGCACGAGGCGATCCCGAGCACCGGCACGATCGTCCAGACCCGGAAGTGCTCCTCGGCCACGACGTCCCGGCGCAGCACCAGCACCGCGATGTTGGTGCTGAGGAACACGAACAGCAGCAGGAGGACGACGGTCTCGGCCAGCGTCGCCAGGTCGCCGACGAGCGTGAGCACGATCGCGACGCCGGTCGTCACGAGGATCGCCACCCACGGGGTGCGGCGCTCGGGCAGCACACGCGCCAGCGCGCTCGGCAGCAGGCCCTGCTCGGCCATGCCGTACGCGAGCCGGCTCGCCATGATCATCGTGAGCAGCGCGCCGTTCGCGACGGCGATGAGTGCGATGAGGCTGAACAGCCAGGACGGCACCGCCACCCTCGTGGCCTCGACGACGGCGAGCAGCGGTCCGCTCGACTCCGCCAGCTCCGAGGCCGGCAGCGCGATCGAGCTCGCGAGCCCGACCAGCACGTACACGACGCCCGCCGCGAGGAGCGCCCCGAACAGCGCGCGGGGGTAGTCCCGGCGCGGGTTCTTGACCTCCTCGATGACGTTGGCGGAGGTCTCGAACCCCACGAACGAGTAGTAGGCGATGATCGCGCCGCCGAGCACGGTGAGGGCGGCGGCGCTGCCCTCGGCCGGCTCGAGCACGCGGCCGACGTCCCCGCCACCGTTCCCGAGCAGCACCCCGACGGCGGCCACGACGATCACGAGCCCGCTCACCTCGATGATCGTCATCACCACGTTGGCCCCGAGCGACTCGCGGATGCCCCGCATGTTGAGGGCGGCGACGACGATCAGGAACACGATCGCGACCGGGATCGTCGGGACGTCGAGGAACGTGCGGAAGTACTCGCCCGCGAAGGCGAGCGCCAGGCCGGCCGCGCTCGTCACGCCCGCGGCGAGCATGCTGAAGCCGACGAGGAACGAGATCAGTGGCCGCTTGAACGCCCGCTGGGCGAACACCGCGGCGCCGCCCGCCCGCGGGTACTTCGTGACCAGCTCCGCGTACGAGCCGGCGGTGAGCATCGCGAGAAGCAGCGCCAGCAGGAGCGGCGCCCAGAGCATCCCGCCGACCTCGCCCGCGAGCACGCCCACGAGGGCGTAGATGCCCGCCCCGAGCACGTCGCCGAGGATGAAGAAGAACAGCAGCGGTCCGGTGATCCCGCGGCGCAGCTGGGTCGGTGGGGCGGTGGCGTCGTCCGTGGCGCGGGCGGTGTCGGTCATCGGGTCTCCTCGGTGCTGCGGTGCGACCCGGCGTCCGGATGCGCGACGTCGGGACCGGGCTTCTCGTGCGGGGACGTCCCGAGTCTGGCACCGGTGTCTCGCGTCGCGCCGCCCCCGGACGGGTGTCTGCGCTGGTGGTGGCGCGTGTGGGGTGGACGTCGCGGCAGCCGTGTCCACGGTGGCGCGCATGGCCGCCGGGAGGTGCGAGGCTTGCGGCGTGGACGACGCAGCGAGGGCGGACGAGACGACCACCGCGACCCCGGCAGCCGACTCGACCGACACGGCCGGCCGCACCGCGGCGGGCACCCCGATCGTCTCGGCGCGCGACCTCGTCAAGGTCTACGGCGAGGGCGACACGGCGGTGCGCGCGCTCGACGGCGTGAGCGTCGACTTCGCGCGCGGCGCCTTCACCGCGATCATGGGGCCGTCCGGGTCGGGCAAGTCCACGCTCATGCACTGCGTCGCCGGCCTGGACCGGCCCACGTCCGGCTCGGTCGTGGTCGACGGCGAGGAGACCTCGCGGATGAGCGAGCGTGGGCTGACCCGCCTGCGCCGCACCCGGCTCGGCTTCGTGTTCCAGGCGTTCAACCTCATCCCCACGCTGACGGCGCTGGAGAACATCACGCTCCCGCTCGACATCGCCCGTCGGCCGGTCGACGCCGAGCACCTCGACGCGGTCGTGCGCGCCGTCGGGCTCGCCGATCGCCTGGACCACAAGCCCGCCGAGCTCTCGGGCGGGCAGCAGCAGCGCGTGGCCTGCGCCCGCGCGCTCGTGGCGCGCCCCGCCGTCGTGCTGGCCGACGAGCCGACCGGGAACCTGGACTCGGTGTCCTCGCGCGAGGTGCTCGCGTTCCTGCGCCGCAGCGTCGAGGACCTCGGGCAGTCGGTCGTCATGGTGACGCACGACCCCACGGCCGCGTCGTTCGCGCACCGCGTGCTGTTCCTCGCCGACGGGCGCGTGGTGGACGAGCTGCACGACCCCACGGCCGAGTCGATCCTCGCCACGCTCGGCGCGATCGGGCCGGACGTCACGCGCGAGGACCGGTCCGCAGCAGCTCTGGACACCCGGCCCGACCCCGCCGACGCCGAGCACGCGCCGCACCAGGAGCGCCACGCCCACGCGCACCACCCGCGGCACGCCGCGCCGGAGTCCTGATGCTGCGGGTCGCCGTGCGCGGCATCCGCGCGCACCTCGTGCGGTTCGTGATGTCGCTGCTCGCTGTCGCGCTCGGCGTCGCGTTCGTGGCGGGCACGTTCTCGTTGCGCACGATGATGAGCGGCACGTTCGACCAGATCGTCGACGCCACCTCGACCGCCGACGTCTACGTCCGCGGCGCGAGCACCGACGACGAGGGTTCGGGCGGCGCATTCGGCGCGCAGTCACCGGTCGTGCCCGTCGACCTCACCGAGCCGATCGCCGCGCTCGACGGCGTGGCCACCGTCGTGCCCGACGTCTCCGGCTCGATCGTGCTGGTCGGTGCCGACGGCACCGCCGTGCAGACCGGCCAGGCGCCGAGCATCGGGCTCGGCTGGTCGCCCGACTCCACCGACGTCACGTTCCCGACGGGCCGCGCACCGCAGGGTGCGGACGAGATCGCGATCGAGCGCGGGGCGCTCGAGCGGTCCGGGCTCGCCGTCGGCGACGCGACCCGGATCGTCGTCGGGGGCGAGGTGCGTGACGTGACCGTGGTCGGCGAGGCCGACATGGGCGGCTCGATGGCCGGCGCGACGCTCATCCTGCTGCCCCAGGACGTCGCGCTCGCGGCGTTCGCGCCCGACGGCCTGGTGCCCTCGCTCGGCATCGCGCTCGCCGACGGCGCGAGCAGCGACGACGTGCTCACGGAGGTCGACGGCGTGCTCGCCGACTCCGGCACCGACGGGCTCGAGGCGGTGACGGGGGAGCAGGTGGCGCAGGAGAGCAAGGACGCGATCGCGGACGTGCTCGGGTTCATCACGACGTTCCTGCTCGTGTTCGCGGCCGTCGCGCTGTTCGTCGGGGCGTTCATCATCGCCAACACGTTCGCCATGTCGGTCCGTCAGCGGATGCGCGAGTTCGCGCTGCTGCGAGCGGTCGGCGCCTCGCCCGTGCAGGTCTTCGTCTCGATCCTCGTCCAGGCGGGCATCGTCGGGCTGGTCGGCGCCGCGATCGGCGTGCTCGGCGGTATCGGGCTCGTCGTCGCGCTGCGCGCCGGCCTGGACCGGATGGGCATGCAGCTCGCGGGGGAGATCCCGGCCGATCCCGAGACGCTCGCCCTGTCCGTCCTGGTGGGCACCGTGGTGAGCCTGGCCGCGGCGGCCGTCCCGGCCCGGCGGGCCGCGCTCGTGCCACCCGTCGAGGCGATGCGCGAGGAGGTCACCGTCCGCGAGCGGTCGCTGCGCACCCGCGGCTGGGTCGGTCTGGCCCTGCTCGTGGTGGGTGCGGGCGCGCTCGCGGTCGCCGTCGCGCGACCGAGCGCGGACCGCGCCCCGACGTGGCTCGGCGTCGGTGCCGGCGCGGTGCTCGTGGGGATGCTCGTCGTCGCACCGGTGCTCGCCCGCACGGTGGTGGGCGCGCTCGCGTGGCCGCTCGTGGCGCTGCTGCGCCCGATCGGGCGGCTCGCGCGCGGCAACGTCGTGCGCAGCCCGCGTCGCACGGCGAACACCGCCGGCGCGCTCATGATCGGCATGGCGCTCGTCGGCGCCGCGACGGTGATCGCCGCCTCGACGCAGGCGTCGGTGGCCGACGTCGTGGCCGCCGAGACCGACGCCGACCTCGTCCTGCGCTCGGCCAGCGGCACGATCCCCGAGGGCGTCGTCGCCGACGTCGAGGCGGTCCCGGGCGTCGAGGTCGCCGACGTCGTGCGGTACGCCCCGGCGACCGTCGCGCTGGCCGACGGTACCGCCGTCGGCGGTGGCCCCGGTCCGTCGCTCGTCGCGGGCATCGCGCCGGAGATGGTGGGGCGGACGCTGCTCGTCACGGTCGAGGACGGCGACCCCGGCCAGGCGCTCGCCGCGGGCGAGGCCATGGTGAACGCGAGCCTGCTCGACGGCGTGGGCGTGGGTGACGCGCTCGAGGTCACCGGCCCGAGCGGCGCGCCCCAGGAGGTCACGGTCGGCGCCGTCATCCGCTCGACGGCGGTCGGCACGTCGGTCACGGTCTCGACCGACGCGCTCGACGCGCTCGCACCGCGGCAGACCCAGGTCGTCGACACGATCTTCCTGGTGGCCGAGCCGGGCACCGACCCGGCGACGCTCAAGACCGACGTGAGCGCCGCCGTCGCGCCCTACGTGGTGGTCTCGGTGCTCACGCAGGAGGAGTTCGTCTCGCAGCTGTCGGCGCAGGTCGACCAGATCCTCGTCATCCTCTACGCGCTGCTCGGCCTGTCGGTGGTCATCGCGGTGCTCGGCATCGTCAACACGCTCGCGCTGTCGGTGATCGAGCGGACGCGGGAGATCGGGCTGCTGCGCGCCGTGGGGCTGGGCCGGCTGCAGCTGGCCGGCACGGTGACGATCGAGTCGGTGCTGACGGCGGTGTTCGGCACGGCGGTGGGGCTCGCCGTCGGCGTCGGGCTCGCGGCGACGATGCCGACCGTGTTCGAGGCCGACGGCCTCACGACGCTCGCCGTGCCCTGGGCGACGCTGCTCGTGATGCTGGCGCTCGCCGTCGTGGTGGGCGTGCTGGCGGCGGTGTGGCCGGCCGTGCGCGCCGCACGGCTGCGCGTGCTGGACGCCGTCTCGTACGAGTAGCGCGCGCGACGCGCGGGGCGGCGTGGGCACTAGAGGGCCCGACGGCGCGCACCCGCCCCCGCTAGGGTGGCGCGCGCGCACTCGTGCGCCCCTGAAGCGTCCGGCGAAAGGCGTCTCGATGAGCTTCATGACCCGCACCAAGAGCATCGAGGCGTCGCTGGCCGACGCCGAGTCGCGCCACCACTCGCTCAAGCGCACGCTCGGCCCGTGGGACCTCGCGATCATGGGCGTCGCGGTGGCGGTGGGCGCCGGCATCTTCTCGGTCGGTGCGAAGGCTGCGGCGAACTACGCCGGGCCCGCGATCTCGATCGGCTTCGTCATCGCGGCGATCACGTGCGGGCTGGCGATGATGGCCTACGCCGAGTTCGCCTCGACGGTGCCCGTGGCGGGGTCGGCGTACACGTTCACCTACGCCACCCTCGGGGAGTTCCTCGCCTGGATCATCGGCTGGGACCTCATCCTCGAGACGCTGACGGCCGCGGCCGTGATCGCCAAGTACTGGGGCATCTACCTGCAGGAGGTCTTCGCGATCGGCGGGCTCGACGTGCCGGCGACGTTCGACGTCGGGCCGGTCAGCGTGACGTGGGGGCCGTTCTTCATCGTCGCGGTGTTCACCACGCTGCTCGTGCTCGGGACGAAGCTGTCCGCGCGGGTGAGCGCGGTGTTCACGGTTCTCAAGGTCGCGACCGTGGTCTTCGTCATCGTGGTGGGCGCCTTCTACGTGCGGGCCTCGAACTACACGCCGTTCCTCCCGCCGACGACGCCGGTCGCCGAGGCGGACGCGACCGTGTGGCACCAGTCGCTCGTGGAGTTCCTCGCGGGTGCGCCGCAGACCACCTACGGCATCTTCGGCCTGCTCGCCGGCGCCTCGCTGGTCTTCTTCGCGTTCATCGGGTTCGACGTCGTGGCCACCTCCGCGGAGGAGGTGCGCAACCCGCAGCGCAACCTCCCGCTCGGCATCTTCGCGGGCCTCGGCCTCGTCACGATCCTCTACGTCGCCACGAGCGTGGTGCTGACCGGGATGGTGCCCTACACCGACCTCGCCGCGTCCGAGAACCCCTCGCTCGCGACGGCGTTCACGCTGGTCGGGGCGGACTGGGCGGCGCAGGTGATCTCGCTGTCGATCCTGCTGGGCCTCACCACCGTGATCATGGTCCTGCTGCTCGGCCTCACCCGCGTGGTGTTCTCGATGAGCCGCGACGGACTCTTCCCGCGGCAGTGGTCGCTCACCAGCGACCGGCGCAAAACGCCGATGCGGCTGCAGATCGCCGTCGGCATCGTGGTCGCCGTGCTGGCCGGGCTCACGGACGTGGGCGTGCTCGAGGAGATGATCAACATCGGCACGCTCTCGGCGTTCGTGCTGGTGAGCATCGCGGTTCCGGTGCTGCGCCGGAAGTACCCGAACCGGCAGATCGCCTACCGGATGCCGTTCTCGCCGGTGCTGCCGATCATCTCGGCGCTCGCGTGCTTCTGGCTGATGCTCAACCTCACCACGCTGACGTGGATGCGGTTCGGAGTGTGGCTCCTCATCGGCGTCGCGATCTACCTGCTGTACGGGCGGCGGCACAGCCGGCTCGCGACCGGCGAGGGGTCGGACTGAGGCCGGCCGGCTCTCACCGCCCCAACGCATCGGCCTCCGCGCCGATCGTCGTGTCCGGGCCGTGCCCGGTGTGCACCACCGTGTCGTCGGGCAGCGCGAACAGGACGCGGCGGATCGACTCCACGATGAGGTCGGCGTCGGAGAACGAGCGCCCGGTCGCGCCCGGCCCGCCCTGGAACAGCGTGTCGCCGGTGAACACCGCGCCGAGGTCGGGCGCGTAGAGGCACACCGCGCCGGGCGCGTGCCCGGGGGTGTGCAGCACGCGGAGGGTGGTGCCCGCGACGGCGACCTCCTGGCCGTCGGCGAGCTCGCCGTCGGGCGCGGCGAGAGGGTGGGTGAGCGCCCACACCGGGGCGTCCGCGGGATGCAGCAGCACGGGCGCGCCGGTCGCGCCGGCGAGGTCGGGCGCGACGCGCACGTGGTCGTCGTGCGCGTGGGTGCACACGATCGCCACCACGCGGCGCTCGCCGACGACGTCGAGGATCGCCTCGACGTCGTGCGGTGCGTCGATCACCACGCACTCGGCGTCGTCGCCGATCACCCAGACGTTGTTGTCGACGTGATGCGTCTGCCCGTCGAGGGAGAACGTGCCCGACGTCGTGCCGTGGTCGATCCTGACCGCACCGACGGACGAGCCGGCCATCAGAGCGTCACCACGCTGCGCAGGACGTCGCCGCCGTGCATCTTCGCGAAGGCGGCCTCGACGTCGCCGATTCCGATGGTCTCGGTGACGAACGCCTCGAGCGGCAGGCGGCCCTGCAGGTAGAGGTCGATGAGCAGCGGGAAGTCGCGCGAGGGCAGGCAGTCGCCGTACCAGGAGGACTTCAGTGCGCCGCCGCGGCCGAACACGTCGAGCAGGGGGATGTCGGGGATGCGCATCTCGGGCGTCGGGACGCCGACGAGCACGACGATGCCGGCGAGGTCACGCGCGTAGAACGCCTGCTGCCAGGTCTCGGGGCGTCCGACGGCGTCGATCACCACGTCAGCGCCGTGGCCGTCGGTGAGGGCCTGCACTGCGGCGACGACGTCCTGGTCGCGGCCGTTGACGGTGTGCGTGGCGCCGAGCTCCTGGGCGGTGGCGAGCTTGCGGTCGTCGAGGTCGACGGCGATGATCCGGTTCGCGCCGGCCAGTCGCGCTCCCGCGATCGCCGCCGCGCCGACGCCGCCGCAGCCGATGACGGCGACGGAGTCCCCGCGGGTGACGCCGCCGGTGTTGATCGCGGCGCCCAGGCCCGCCATGACGCCGCAGCCGAGCAGGCCGGCGACCTCGGGCTTCGCGGCCGGGTCGACCTTGGTGCACTGCCCGGCGGCGACGAGGGTGAACTCGGTGAACGCGCCGATGCCGAGGGCGGGGGAGAGCTCGGTGCCGGCCTGCGGGTCGCCATCCGCGAGCGCCATCCTCTGGGTCGCGTTGTGCGTGGCGAAGCAGTACCAGGGCCGGCCGCGGCGGCACGCGCGGCACTGCCCGCAGACGGCGCGCCAGTTCAGGACGACGTAGTCGTCGACGGCGACGTCGGTGACGCCCGGGCCGACCTCCTCCACGACGCCGGCGGCCTCGTGGCCGAGCAGGTAGGGGAAGTCCTCGCCGATGCCGCCCTCGCGGTAGTGCAGGTCGGTGTGGCAGACGCCGCACGCCTGCACGCGGACCACGGCCTCGCCGGGGCCGGGATCGGGCACGACGATCGTCGCGAGCTCGACCGGCGCGCCCTTGGCGCGCGCGATGACGGCGGTGCTGGTGCGGGGCATGGGGCTCCTTCGTCCGTCGGTGCGCCGTCGGGCGTGGGCGCGTGCGCGACGTCGACGGCGAGGGTGCGGGTTGAGCCTAGTTGGGTGCGTGGGTGGGTGCGCGGACCGGTGGGTGCCCGAGGCGCACTCCTGCCTGGCGCATGAGTGACGGCGCGCTAGGGGAGGATTGTCACGCTGTCCGCACGCAGCCAACCACC
>NZ_VENP01000034.1 GCF_006351005.1 Miniimonas arenae
GCCAGCCGGTGCGACCTGTCGCGGACTGAACCGCCTCGCGACGCACCGGTGCTACCCACGAAGGTTCGCCGTCGTGCGCCGCGGCGATCGCCGAGGCCCAGATGGTGCAAGCCGTCGCGCACTGAACTGCCTCGCGACGCACCGGTGCTGCCCACGAAGGTTCGCCGTCGTCCGCCGCCGCGCCACCCGAGAGCCAGCCGGTGCGACCCGTCGCAGACTGAACCGCCTCGCGACGCACCAGGGGCCAGCCACGCAGGTTCGCCGTCGTGCGCCGCCATGCTCCCGAGAACCAGACCGTGCCATCCGTCGCGGTCTGGACCTCCGCGCGAGGCGAGCTGGCCGCAGGACTCAGGCCCCGCCGTCGCGCGCCCCGCCGCTCATGACGCGGCCCCGCTCACGACGCGGCCCCTCGCACCCGCCCCCGCACCCCCCGCCCCCGCACTCCCACCCCCACCCACCGAAACGTCCGCGAACCGCGCCCGCCGCACCACGATCCGGTGCGCTCCGGCGGGGAGCACGGCGTCGGCCCGGATCACCCGACCGTGGACTGGGCCGTCCTCCCCACCCGACACAACCTCCACCCGCGACCGCGCGGACACCGCCAGATCGAGCCGCGCCCGCGCGTAGAACGGCACCTCCACGTCGAGCAGCAGGTCCTCACCGTCGGCCCACCACGCGACCGCCGCACGCCCGAACGACGTGAGGACCGACGCGCGGGCCCGCCCCAGCGCCCGCGCCGGCCGCGGCGCGACCACGAGCGTCCGGTAGCCGGGGTCCGTCGGGTCGGGGGCGAGGCCCGCGACATGCCGACACGCCCAGTCGATCACCGCGCTGTAGGCGTAGTGGTTGAACGAGAGCATCACGTCGCCCTGCGCCATGCGGCCGTCGTGGATCGAGCCGTCGGCGCGGATCGCGTCCCAGCGCTCCCACACGGTGGTCGCGCCCTGGCGCACCTGGTAGAGCCACGACGGTGGCTCGTCGCGCAGGAGCATGAGGTACGCCTCGGCGTCGTGCCCCGTCCGCGTGAGAGCGGGTAGCACGTGCGGCGTGCCGAGGAAGCCGGTCGCGATCCGCCCGTCGCTCGACCGGACGAGCGCGGCGAGCCGGTCGCCCACGACGGCGTGCTCCGCCTCGGGCGCGACGCCCAGCTCGATCGCCAGCGCGCACCCGGTCTGCGTGCCCAGGGCATGCTCGCGCCACCGAGCCCACGTCCGCGCGGCGACCTCCTCCGCCAGCAGATCGGCGGCCACGGCCAGCGCGACGTCGCCCACCACGCGCTCGACGCGCGCCAGCAGCCGCGCGCTCCAGACCAGGAACGCGTGCGCGACGAACGCCGAGGACGTCCTCGCGAGCTGCTCGCGAAGGATCTGCTCGTCGCTCGCGCGGCCGCGCAGCGCAGCCCGAGCCAGCCGGTGATGTTCTGGGGGAGGTCGACGCGCGTCACAGGCGCGCCCGCCCGCGCGTCCGACAGCGTGCCCGACGGCGAACCCACCGACACCACGCCCGGCACCTCGGCCACGGTCCGCACGGGCGACGCGATCCGCGGCTCGAAGCACAACATCGGCACGTCGAGCACCCGCGCCGCACCCAGCCCGAGTCGTCGACACCCGCGCGATCCCAGCCGTGCGGCTCGTCCCGCAGGTCCACCTCGTACCCGTCGTAGAGGCTGTTGCGCCGCACGCCGCCGCGCCCGACCCGCCAGGCGCAGTCCGTCCCGACAACCTCGCGGGCGCCGTAGGCGTGCTCCAGCACGAGCTCGGCGACGAGCCCGAGGTCCGCGGCGGGCAGGTCGGTCGCGCTCATGCCGCCGGCTCGGGCTCCTCGCGTGGACGGGCCAGGTGACCGAGTGGCTCGTGCAGCTCGCGCGCACCCGCGGGCTGCGCGTCGGCGAGGACGTGTCGCTGGTCAGCCTGTGCACCGACGTCACCGCAGCGGCGCTCGAGCCCGCCGTCACGCACGTGTCGCCGCAGCCGCGCGAGCTGTCACGGCTCGCGATGCGGGTGCTGTTCGAGCGGATCGACGGCGAGCCCGACGTCGAGCGGCCGGCCCGGTTGGAGCTCCTCGCGCCGTCGGGGGTCGAGCGGCGCGCGAGCGTCGTCACGTACGACTGACCACCGGCACTCCCGTCCGGAACGGCGACGGATCGAGCGAGTCGGTCCGCGGGTCTACGATGAGCCCGTCGTCTGGGGGGACGGCGCGTCTCACGGAGCTGGGGGGCTCTCATGACCGCAACACCGAGCTGGTATCAGGACTCGACCGAGCCGCCGCTGCGGCGCCGGTGGGACGGCACCCACCTGGCGGAACGCGCGCGGCGTTCTGCTGCGCGGGTCGACCGCACCACGAGCAGCGCGATGGCCGGCGAGGCCCCGAGCCGCGAGACGTCGGACGCCGACCGGCTCGTGGCACCCGGCCGTTCGAGCGAGCGCTCCGAACCGGAGGTGCGCCACCGCAGGCGCTGCTGAGTCTCACTGCGGCGGGCCGAACGTCCCACGTGCGGCCGCGTCCCCGCGGATAGTGTCGATCGGTCCGTCACAGGGGACGGCATCGAACTCGAGCACGGGGGCCCCCATGACCGCAGCACCGAACTGGTACCCAGATCCGACCGACGCACGCATCCAGCGGTGGTGGGACGGCACGCAGTGGACCGAGCACACCCGGGCCGCCACGGCCGCGCAGTCCGGCGCCGCCGCCGAGTCCGCGGTCGCACAGACCGCGGTTGCCCAGACAGCCGCGATCCGAGGCTCCGACTCCGGCGCTGCACAACCTGCGTGGGGCGCGCTCCCGCCCGAGGCCACCGAGGACCAGGGCGGGCAGGCCGCCGAACCGAGGCGACGCCGTCGTGCGTGGGTGCTGCCGATCGCGACCGGGGTGACGTGTCTGCTCGTCGGGATGGGCTTCGGCGCCGCGGCTGCGGGCGCCGACCCTCACCCCACGCAGAGCACCGAGTACCAGGCCGTCGCCGCGACGCTCGCCTCGACCGAGGCCGAGCGGGACGGGCTCGAGGAGGACCTCGACGAGGCCAACGGCGAGCTCACCACCGCCGAGGACCGGATCACGGAGCTCGAGGCCGCCGCGACGACCGCCGGCGACCTCGCCGCCCGCGAGACCCAGGTCGCCGAGCGCGAGGCCGCGGTGCAGACGCGCGAGACCGACGTGCAGACCCGCGAGGACGCCGTCGCGGCGCAGGAGGCAGCCGCCGCGGCGCCCGCGAGCAGCACCGACCCGCGGTTCGGCACCTGCAAGGAGGCGAGGGCCAACGGCTACGGCACCTACGTCAAGGGCGTGGACCCCGAGTACGACTGGTACCGCGACGCCGACGGCGACGGAAGGGTCTGTGAGCCATGACCGACATCACGCGCACCGCCACGCCGTTCAGCTACTCCGCCGCCGTCGCGGCGGGCGACCTCGTGTTCCTCGGCCTGCACCGCGGCTTCGGCGACGACCTCGTGGCGCAGCTCGACGGTGCGATCGAGGGCGTCACCGCAACGCTCAGCGGCTACGGCGTGTCCCTGACCTCGCTCGTCAAGGTCAACGTCTGGCTGCGGGACGTCGCCGACCTGCCCACGATGGAGCACCGGTTCGAGCGCTACTTCCCGGGCGGTGAGTACCCCGCGCGGATGACCGCGACCACGCAGTTCTTCGACGCCGACTGCCTCGTCATGGTCGAGGGGATCGCCTACCGGGGTCCGCAGGGTTGACCCCCGGGGCCGACCCGACGCGGCGCGGCGCCCGCTGCCCGCTACATCAGCGCGTCGAACCGGGCCCGCAGCGCGTCGGCGAGGCGGTCCAGCCCGCCCGCGTCGAGGCGCGGCACCTCGTCCCACGACTCCGGGTCGTGCCACGGCGCCGTCGCGGGCGTTCCCGGATCGCGCACGAACACGTGCTGGTGAAAGTGCGCGATGCCCAGGCCCACGATCGCGGTGAAGACGTGCTCGGTGTCGAACCAGTCGGCGAGGATGCGGCCGCGGTCCAGCTCGCTCGGGCCACCTCGGCCGCCTGCGCGGCGTCGAGATCCTGCCAGCGCCAGGCCGGTCGCGCGCGAGAGCGGTCGGTGGCTCACCACGACCTGGTCGTCCGCCCACAGCACCGGCCCAACGAGCTCACCGACCCCGCGGTGCTTCTCGCAGAGGGGGCACGGTTCCGCCGGCGTCGCCATCGCTCGACCGCAGTCGCGGCCGGTTTCGCGCCGGTCCGCGCCGGTCCGCACCGAACCCTCGCACGCGTGCCCGACGGCGAGGCCCACCCTCCGTACGGAGGGTGGGCCTCGCCGTCGGGCACGCGCGAGGGTGAGTCTCAGGCGAGCGACTCGAGGTAGGCCTTCGAGGTCCGGACGTCGACCTTGGGACCCTCGCCCGCGGGGGCGCCGTCGAGGATGGTGTCCTGCTCGAGGACGTACCAGCCGTCGAAGCCGGCCGCGCCGAGCGCCGAGACGATCCGCGGGAGGTCGACGTCGCCCTCGCCGAGCGGCACGTAGATGCCCTCGCGGACGGCCTCGGTGTAGGTGAGCTCGCCCGCGCGGACCTTCGCGGCGAGGTCGGCGCGGACGTCCTTGGCGTGCACGTGGTTCACGCGCGCGGCCCAGTCGTCGACGAGAGCCGCGGGGTCGGTGCCGCCGATGAGGAGGTGGCCGGTGTCGAGCGTGAGCGCGATCGAGGAGCCCTCGAGGACGCGGAGCACGTCGTCGCGCGTCTCGACCATCGTGCCGACGTGCGGGTGCAGCGATGCGCGGATGCCGCGTGAGGCGGCGAGCGCCGTGAGGCGGTCGAGGTTGCGGAAGACGGTGGCCCACTGCGCGTCGTCGAGCTCGGGGCGCTCGTCGTAGCCGTCGAGCCCCGACGCCGCCGCGAGGACCAGTACGTCGCCGCCGGCGGCCTCGAACGAGTCGAGCTCGGCGTCGACGGCGGGCAGGGGGTCGTGCTCGGGGTCGTGCAGCAGGACGGGGACGAACGCGCCGACGGCGGCGAGGCCGTAGGGCTTCAGGGCTGCGGCGCGGTCGGCGGGAGCCTCGGGCAGCCAGCCCTGCGGGCCGAACTCGGTGGCGGTAAGGCCGAGCTCGGTCATCTCCGCGAGAACCTGGTCGGGCTCGAGCTGGTAGCCCCAGCCCGGGACCTCGCACACGCCCCAGCTGATCGGGGCACCGGCAATCTTCATGGTCTCTCTCTCGTTGTCGTTCGGTGGTGGACCTGCATGTGAGGGGTGGAACTAGTGCCGTCGGACCTGCGTACCGCCACCCCGTTCGCGAGAGGATCTCCGTCCTTTCTCGAGAGGATCTCGGAGGCTCCGAGCCGACGGAGATCCTCTCGAGAAAGGACGAACTTCCTCTCGAGAAAGGACGAACTTCCTCTCGAGAAAGGGTTGGGGGTCAGGCGGAGACTGGCGCGCCGAGGCGCACCCGCTCGCCCGTCGTGGCCGAGACGGTCGCGGCGTCCGCGAGCACGAGCGCCTCGCGCCCGTCCCGCAGCGACGGGCTCGGCGCCACGCCCGACTCGATCGCCGTGATGAAGTGGTCGAGCTCGGCGGAGTAGGCGTGCTCGTAGCGCTGGAGGAAGAAGTCCAGGTACGGGCCCGACGAGCCGGAGACCCCGCGCCCGTTGAACCGGACCGCGGTGGCCGTGTGGTTGGCCGCCTCGAGCGAGCCGAGCGGACCGAACGCCTCGAGCCGCTGGTCGTAGCCCGCCGCGCAGTGCCGCGAGTTGATGATCGTGGCGACCCCGCCGTTGGCGCCGCGCAGCGTGACGACGGCCGCGTCGAAGTCGCCGATCGCCGCGATGTCGGGGTCGAGGTGCTGCCCGACGGCGGACACCTCGGTGATCTCCCCGAGCAGGAACCGCGCCATGTCGAAGTCGTGGATCGTCATGTCCCGGAAGATCCCGCCCGAGCCGACGAGGTACGGCGCGGGTGCCGCCGCCGGGTCGCGGCTGATGATGGTGAGCTGCTCGAGCGCGCCGATCTCGCCGTCGGCCACGCGCCGCGCGATCTCCGCGAACCCGGGGTCGAAGCGCCGGTTGAAGCCGACCATCACCCGGTCGGCGCGGTCGCCGACCGCGGCCAGGCACTCGTCGACCCGCGCGAGGTCGAGGTCGACCGGCTTCTCCGTGAGGACGGCCTTGCCGGCCTCGACGGCGGCCACGATCTGCGGGACGTGGAACCGGGTGGGCGAGCCGACGATGACGGCGTCCACGTCGGTGGCGGCGAAGACGTCGGCCACGTCGGTCGTGGACCGGACGCCCGACGAGCCGACCGAGCCGGCAATCCGGGCGGCGGCCTCGCCGTCGGGGTCGGCGACGAGCGCGAGGCGCGCCGCGGGGTGGGCGGCGACGGACCGCGCGTGCACGGCGCCGATGCGGCCGGCGCCGATGATCGCGAAGCTCAGCATGAGGGTCTCCAGGCTGGTCGAACGGGTGGGCAGGGGTTGGAAAGATCGAGGGCGCGGCGCCGCGGCTACTTCTGCGCGTCGCCCGAGAAGTGGAAGGACACGGCCGCAGGCCCCGCGTCCCGGTGCGGCCAGCGCTGCGTGACCACCTTGCCACGCGTGTAGAACCGGATCCCCTCGGGCCCGTACACGTGGCTCTCGCCGAACAGCGAGTCCTTCCAGCCGCCGAAGCTGTGCCACGCGACAGGCACCGGGATCGGCACGTTGACGCCGACCATGCCGACCTTCACGCCGCGCCGGAACGTCCGCGCCGCCTCGCCGGAGGCGGTGAAGATCGCGGTCCCGTTGCCGTAGGGGTTCGCGTTGACGACCTCGATCGCCTCGGCGAGGCCGGACACGCGCACGACGTCGAGCACCGGTCCGAAGACCTCCTCCTCGTACACGGTGTGCTCGGGCGAGACGTGGTCCACGAGGGTCGGCCCCACGAAGAAGCCGTTCTCGTAGCCGGGCACGACGTACCCGCGGCCGTCGACGACGAGCGTCGCGCCCTCGGCCTCGGCCGAGTCGATGAGCCCCTCGATCCGCGCCTTGGCGGCGGCCGTGATCACCGGGCCCATCTCGGCGCCCGGCTGGTCGCCCGCCGACACCTTCACGGAACGGGCCCGCGCCGCGAGGCGCTCGACGAGCGCGTCCGCGACGGACTCCTCGACCACCGCGACCGACAGCGCCATGCACCGCTCGCCCGCGGCGCCGTACGCCGCTGCGACGAGCTGGTCGGCGGCGTCGTCGAGGTCGGCGTCGGCGAGCACGACGCCGTGGTTCTTCGCGCCGCCGAGCGCCTGCACGCGCTTGCCCTGCGCGGCGGCGACGTCGTGCACGTACCGGGCGATCGGCGTCGAGCCCACGAACGAGACGGCCGCGACGTCCGGGTGGTGCAGCAGCGCGTCCACGACGACCTTGTCGCCCTGGACCACGCTGAACACGCCGTCGGGCAGCCCGGCCCGCTGCCACAGCCGCGCGAGGAAGAGTGAGGCGCCCGGGTCGCGCTCGGACGGCTTGAGCACGAACGCGTTGCCCGTGGCGATCGCCACGGGCGCCATCCACAGCGGCACCATGACGGGGAAGTTGAACGGCGTGATGCCGGCGACGACGCCCAGGGGCTCGCGCCAGGAGAACACGTCGATGCCGGTCGCGGCCTGGTCGGACAGCTCGCCCTTGAGCAGCTGCGGGATGCCGCACGCGAACTCCACGACCTCGAGCCCGCGGCCGATCTCGCCCTTGGCGTCGGGGATCGTCTTGCCGTGCTCGCGGCTCACGAGCGCCGCGAGCTCGTCGGTGTGCGCCACGAGCAGCTCGCGGAACCGGAACAGCACGCCGGCTCGCTTGGCCAGCGACAGCTGGCCCCAGCTCTCCGCCGCGCGGGCCGCGGAGGCGACGGCGGTGTCGACGTCGTCGACGCTGCCGAGCGCCACTGCGCCGATCACCTCACCCGTCGAGGGGTCGAAGACCGGCTGCTCGGCGTCGCCGGTCGAGGCGCGCTCGGCGCCGTCGATCCAGTGCGTCACGGTCGTGCTCGCAGTCGCGGTCGAGTCAGTGGGAGCGGAGGTGGTGGGCGTGGTCGCGGTCATGGCGGGCTCCTTCGGACGGGTCACAGGTAGGTGCGCTGCGCGGCGCGGGCTGCGGTGTACTCCGCCCGGGCGCGCTGCGTGCTGGGCAGGGTGGAGGTCTCGGCGACCGGCACGTCCCACCAGGCCGAGCCCGGCGGGTTGGGGCCGTACAGGTCGGTGACGGCGTGGACGATCGTCGTCTCGTCGGCAGCGGCCGCCTCGAGGTACGCCGCGCGGAGCTCCTCGGGCGTGGTCACCCGGATCACCCGGACGCCGAACGACGCGGCGTTGGCGGCGAGGTCGACCGGGGTGGGCGCGCCGTCGAGCGCCCGCGTCCCGGCGTTCCGGGTGCGGAAGCGCGTGCCGAACCGCTGCGAGCCGCGCGACTCGCTCAGCGCGCCGATCGAGGCGTACCCGCCGTTGTCCAGCAGCACGAGCACGACGGCGAGCCCCTCCGACACGATCGTCGCGATCTCCTGCGGCGCCATCTGGTACGTGCCGTCGCCGACGATCGCGACGACGGTCGCGTCCGGCCGCGCGAGCTTGACGCCGAGCGCCGCGGGGATCTCGTACCCCATGCAGGAGTAGCCGTACTCGAGGTGGTACTGCTCGGGGCTGCTCGCGCGCCACAGGCACTGCAGGTCCCCGGGCATCGAGCCGGCCGCGTTGATGAGCACGTCCGTGGGGCGCATGAGCTCGTTGAGCACGCCGAACACCTGAGTCTGCGCCATCGCGGTGCGCTCCCGGCGGGGCGCGCCGGTCTCGTCGACAGCGTCGTCGCCGCCCTCGCCCTGGCCCGCCTCCTCGAACGTCCCGTCGTAGCAGGCGTCCGTCACGCCCTGCCACGCCGCGACGCGCTCGGCGATCTCGTCGCCGTAGCCGTCCTCCGGGCGGTACCCGGCCAGCGCGTCGGCCAGCGCGGTGAGCCCGGTCCGGGCGTCCGTGACCACCATGTCGGCGGCGTGCTTCGCGGCGTCGAACGCCGCGACGTTGAGGTTGACGAAGCGGACGTCCTCGTGCGCGAAGACGGTGTGGCTCGCCGTCGTGAAGTCCGTCCAGCGGGTGCCCACGCCGATCACGACGTCGGCGCTCGCCGCGAGCGCGTTCGCCGCGTCGTTCCCGGTCGCACCCACCCCGCCGACGGCGAGCGGGTGGTCCCAGGGAAGAGCACCCTTGCCGGCCTGCGTGTCCGCGACGGGGATGCCGGTCGCCTCGGCGAAGGCGCGCAGCGCGTCGCTCGCCTGCGAGTACACGACGCCGCCGCCCGCCACGAGCAGGGGACGCCGGGCCGAGCGGATGGTCGCGACGGCGCGCGCCAGGGCCGCGGGCTCGGGCACCGGCCGCGCGACGTGCCACGTGCGGTCGCGGAAGAACTCGCGCGGCCAGTCGTAGGCCTCGGCCTGCACGTCCTGCGGCAGCGCGAGCGTCACGGCGCCGGTCTCCGCGGGGTCGGTGAGCACCCGCATCGCCTGCGGCGCGGACGCGAGGAGCATCTCGGGGCGCCAGATCCGGTCGAAGTAGCGCGAGACGGGGCGGAACGCGTCGTTGACGGTGACGTCCGGCCCGAGCGGGTGCTCGAGCTGCTGGAGCACGGGGTCGGGCAGCCGGGTCGCGAAGACGTCCGAGGGCAGCAGCAGCACGGGGATGCGGTCGATCGTCGCGAGCGCCGCGCCCGTGACCATGTTGGTCGAGCCCGGGCCGATCGACGCCGTGCACGCGAACGTCTGCAGCCGGTTGGTCGTGCGCGCGTACGCGACGGCAGCGTGCACCATGCCCTGCTCGTTGCGCGCCATCAGGTAGGGCAGCTCGTCCGGCCCGTGCTCCTCGCCGGCGTACCCGGCCTTGACGGCCTCGACGTGCGCTTGGAGCAGGCCCTGCCCGAGACCGGCGACGTTGCCGTGGCCGAAGATCCCGAAGACGCCGGCGAAGAGGCGGCGGCGCTCGCCGTCGCGCTCGGTCCACTGGTGCGCGAGGAAGCGCACGAGCGCCTGGCCCGTGGTGAGGCGGACGGTGGCGCTGGTCATCTCGACTCCTTGACATCGGACGTGGGCTGGTGGGTGAGCCGCGGGTCGACCGGCTGGTCCGGCCACGTCGCGCGCACCCAGGCGAGCGCGGGGTCGTCGGTCGAGAGCCAGCGGCCGTCCGTGGCCGGGCCGGCCATGACGTTGAGGTAGTACAGGTCGAAGCCCGGCGGCGCGGTGCACGGGCCGTGGAAGCCGTGCGGCACGAGCGCGGTGTCGCCGGTGCGGACCTCGGCGAGCACGTCGATCGGGCGCTCGGGCGTCCCGTAGGTGCGGTGGTACCCGACGCCGGGCGTGCCGTCCGGACCGTCGGCGACCTCGAAGTAGTAGATCTCCTCGAGCTTGCGCTCGGCGGAGCCGTCGGCGTCGGAGTGCACGTCGTGCTTGTGCGGCGGGTAGGAGGACCAGTTCCCGCCCGGCGTGACGACCTCGCAGACGAGGAGGTGGTCGATCGCCACCTCGGTGTCGAGCGTGTAGTTCGTGACCCGACGGCTCGCGGCGCCCGCGCCGCGCAGGTCCACCCGCGCCGAGGCGGCCGGGAGGACCTGCAGCGGGAGCGCGCGGCTCGCGCGCGCCGTCGCGAGGGCGACCCGCACTGTTCTCGGCTCAGCCGGCGGCTCCTGGGTCGACTCGTGCTGCACTGACGCCCCCGGCGCCGCCGTCACCGTCACGACGGCCCCGAGCGGCAGGTACGCGACGTCCGTCGGCCCGGCGAACACCGACGCGCGGCCCGTCAGCGTGACGGTTCGGCTGCTGGTCCGGTCCACCTCCGCGGCGCTCGGGTCGGGGAGCTCGACGGCGAGCACCACCCCGCCGCGCAGCGGCACCACGAGCGCCTCGTCCCGATCCAGGGCCCACGTGACGCTCGGGGCGTCGGGGCCGAGCTCGACCACGCGCAGCCCGCTCCACGCCCAGCCCGCGGACTCGGGCGTGACGTCCACGACCTGCGGCCCGTCGCCGGCCCGCCGGACGTACCGGTCGGTGTCGTTCATCCTCACCTCGTCACTGATGGTGGTCACTGATGGTGTTGCTGCTGGATCTGCCTGATGCCGCCGGTAGCTCGCTACAGCAGCGCGACGGTCGCGTCGACCGCGGCCGCCACGTCGCCGTCGGGCGGGTACAGCAGCGAGCGCCCGACGACGAGCCCGCGCACCCCGGGCAGCGCGAGCGCCGCCTGCCAGTCGGCCAGGGTGGCCTCCTGGTCCGCGCCGACCTCGCCGCCGAGGATGAGCGCGGGCAGCGTGGTCGCCGCCATCACGCGCTCCATCTCGGGCACGTAGGGCAGCTTGAGCCAGGTGTACGCGGACGTGCTGCCGAGAGCCGACGCGATCGCGGTGGAGGTGCGCACGGCGTCGGTGCTGAGGTCGTTGCGCACCCGGCCGTCGACGCGGCGGGACAGGAACGGCTCGACCATCGCGATCCGCCGCTCGGCCGCGAGGGCGTCGACGGCGTCCGCGCACGCGTGCAGCGTGGCGAGGCTGCCCGGGTCGTCGAGGTCGAGCCGGAGCAGCATCTTGCCGCCGTCGAGGCCCGCCGCGAGGATGCCGGGCGCGTCGTAGCCCGTGAAGCGGTCGTCGAGCTCGAACGTCGCGCCGTGCAGGCCGCCGCGGTTCATCGAGCCGAGCACGAGCCGGCCGTCCAGGGCGCCAAGCGCGGCGAGGTCCTCGACGAGGTCGGCGGTGCCGAGGAACCCGTGCACGCCGGGTCGGCCGAGCGCCACGACGATCCGGTCCAGCAGGTCGAGCCGGTCGGCCATCGCCATCGGGTCCCCGCCGGCGCCCAGGGCACCCCGGCCGGGGTGGTCGGCCGCGATGACGAGGAGCTTCTCGCCGTCGGGCACGCCCGCGAAGGGCCGGCGCTGGGTGAGCAGCGCGCGGAAGGCGCCCGGGTCGGCGAAGCGCAGGGCGGTGAGGTCGCGGGTGGACAGGTGCGTCCGGGGCGCGGCGGTCATCGCAGCCCCGCCGGGACGCGGCCGAGCGCGAGGACCTCGCGCACCTCGGACTCGGTGGGCATCGCGGTCGAGCACGCCAGGCGGGACGCGACGATCGCGCCCGCGGCGCTCGCGAACCGCAGCGTCTCCTCGAGCGACCAGCCGGCCAGCAGCGCGTGGCAGAGCGAGCCGCCGAACGCGTCCCCGGCGCCGAGGCCGTTGACGACCTCGCACGGGGTGGCCTCGACCTCGACCCGCTCGTGCGCGGTCTTGCCGAGCACGCCGCGCGGCCCCTGCTTGATGATCGCGATCTCGACGCCGGCCGACAGCAGCGCGTCGGCCGCGCGGTCCGGATCGGTCTCGCCGACCGCGACCTCGCACTCCTCACGGTTCCCGACGGCGACGCTCGCCGTCGCGAGGACGCGTCCCACGCCGTCGTGCGCCGCAGCGGGGGAGTCCCAGAAGGTGGGCCGGTAGTCCAGGTCGAGCACCGTGCGACCGGGGTGCCCGGCGCGCTCGGCCATCGCGACCCGGTGCATCGTCGCGCTGGGCTCGCGGCTGAGCCCGCTCGCGCTCACCCAGAGCAGCGTGGCGCCGCGGACGGCGTCGAGATCGAGGTCGTCCGGGCCGATGCGCAGCTCGGGGGAGGGCTCGGCGCGGTAGAAGTAGAGCGGGAAGTCGTCCGGCGGGTGGATCTCGCAGAACGCCAGCGACGTGGCGACGTCCGGGAGGGCGAGGACGCCGCCGTCGTCCACGCCGAACTCGCGCAGCGCGCGGGCGACGTAGCGGCCGAACGGGTCCTGGCCGACTCCGGTCACCACGCCGGAGCGTCGGCCCAGCTTGCTTGCGGCGACCGCGACGTTCGTGGGGCTTCCGCCGAGGAACTTGCCGAAGGTCGTGACGTCCTCGAGGCCGACGCCGATCTCGAGGGGGTAGATGTCGACACTGCTGCGTCCGATCGTCAGCACGTCGAGGTCCGCCTGCATGGCACTCCTTCGTCCAGGCTCCTGGGCGCGCGCCGGTTCTGCGCGCCTGCACAGCATATGTCAGGACATCCATGCAAGGGAAGCGGTATCGTAATGATTCCCCGGATTTGTCAGGACGTGTGTTCAACCTGAGGTCCGATTGCTCTACGCTGACCCCACACCGACGACCGACGGAGGTTGCCGTGGCCGACCCTTTGCGCATCGATCTCGACCGATCGAGTCCGGTGCCGCTCTACCACCAGGTGGCGACGGCCATCGAGGCGCACATCGAGGACGGCACGCTGCGCCCCGGGGCCTTCCTGGAGAACGAGATCGCGCTCGCCGCCCGGCTCGGGATCTCCCGCCCCACGGCGCGCCAGGCGCTGCAGGAGCTCGTGGACCAGGGCCGGCTCATCCGCAAGCGCGGGGTGGGCACGCAGGTCGCGCCCGACCGGATCCGCCGCCTCGTCGAGCTCACCTCGCTCCAGTCCGACCTGCAGCGCGCCGGTCGCGCACCGAGCACCGAGGTGCTCGGGTGGGAGCAGGTCGACGCGGACGCCGAGGTCGCCGGGCTGCTCGACGTGCCCGTGCACACGCCCGTCGTGTGGGTGCACCGGCTGCGCAGCGCGGACGGCGAACCCCTCGCATTGATGGCGAACGTGCTCCGCGCGGACATCGCGCCGTCGGCCGAGGAGCTCTCGACGTCGGGGCTCTACGACGCGCTGCGGCTGCGCGGGATCCAGGCCAAGGTCGCGCGGCAGCGGATCGGTGCGCGGGCCGCCACCACGGCGGAGTCGCGCTCCCTGCACGAGCCCGCCAAGGCCGCGCTCCTCACGATGGAACGCACCGCCTACGACGAGTCCGGCGCCGTCATCGAGTTCGGCCGGCACGTCTACCGGGCCTCGCGCTACACGTTCGACACGACGCTGTTCAGCCACTGACCTCGCGCGTGCCCGACGGCGAAGGCTCGCCCTGCGCGGTCGGCTCGCCCGCGGTCGCCGCGCCCTCGCGGGCCGCGTCCTTCGTGGGCTCGCCCTGCGAGACCGCACCCGACGGCGCGAGCGGGTGCTCGCCGTCGTGCGCCTCGCTCGTGGTGCCCGACGGCGAGGGCTCGCCCGCGGCGTTCTTCGCGCCGCCCACCCAGCCGCCCGCCTCGACGGCGTCGCGATCGCCCGTGAGCCACCGCAGCCAGCGCGCGCCGGGGTCGCCCTCGAGGACGACGGCGCGGACGAGGAGCGTGAGCGGGATCGACAGGATCGCGCCGAGCGGGCCGATCACGAACGACCAGAAGATGACCGACATGAAGCTGAGCGTCAGGCTCAGGTTCACCGCGTCGGAGACGAACTTCGGCTGCACGAGGACCTGCAGCACCACGTTCACGACGCAGTAGATGGCCACGACGGCGAGGGCCAGCGGCCACCCGCCGATGACGAGCGCGAGCAGCGCGGGTGGGACGAGCCCGAGCACGAACCCGATGTTCGGCACGAAGTTGGTGACGAACGCGAGGATCGCCCAGACCATCGCCGCGGGCACGTCGAGCAGCCACAGCGCGATGCCGTCGAGGATCGCGACGACCGCACCGAACGAGGCGTTGACCACGTAGTAGCGCCGCACGTTCGTGGTGTAGGCGCCGAACCGGGCGAGCGGGCGGCGGGCGCCGGGGCCGTAGGTGTGCTCGGCGTGGGAGTACCGCGCGGCGTCGGCCGCCATGAAGATGACGTAGGCGAGCACGAAGAAGAACGACGTGAGCACGGACAGCGCGGTGCCGCCGAGCGACTGCGCGAGTCCGGCGATCCGGCCCGGATCGAGGAACGAGGCAATCGCGTCCGACGCCGGCTCGTCCAGACCCACCTGGACGAGCCAGTCCTGCAGACTCTGGGCCGTGCCGACCAGCTCGTCGCCGAACTCGGGCAGCAGGTCCACGAACCGCGCGCCCGCGAAGACGAGCATGAGCGCGAGCGCCGCGAGCACGAGGTAGGCGGTGACGATGACGGCGGTCGTGGCGAGCCAGCTCGGCCAGCCTCGGCGCTCGAGCGGGTGGCGCACCGGGTGGCAGATGATCGCCACGACGGCGCCGAGGGCGAGGGGACCGATCACCTCGCGGGCCGCGGACATGCCGGCGAAGACGATGATCGCGGCGGCGGTGCCGAGCAGGACGGTCATCGTGGGGGAGAGCGGCGAGCGTGCGACCCGTCCCGTCTCGGGGGCGGCGGAGCGGTCGGGCGCAGGGCTCGTCACAGCGTCACAGTAGCGAGACGCACTCGGCACCCGGCACCGGTTACCGTGTGCCCGTGACGGCCGAGACGGCAGCGGCACCCGCGCCGACGACAGCACCGCCTCGCCCCACCTGGCTCCGCGTCCCGGTCTGGGCGTGGCGCGTGCTCGCGGTCTACGCCGCGAGCCGGGTGCTCGCGACCACCGCGCTGCTCATCGCCCGGAACTTCCAGGGCGAGGCGATCGAGAGCTGGTTCGGCGGGCACCCCCGGCCGCCCTACGGGGTGTTCGTCTCACGGTGGTGGGACGGCTGGTGGTACGAGCAGATCTGGGCGCACGGCTACCCCTCGACGCTGCCGATCTCGGACGGCTCGCTCGCGCTCCCGGCGGGCGTCGTCGACCTGAACGAGTGGGCGTTCTTCCCGCTCTACCCGATGCTCGTCAAGGCCGTCACCGCGGTCACCGGCGGGACGTGGGTCGTCGTCGCGCCGCTCGTGGCCCTCGTGCTCGGCGCGGCCGCGCTGCTGGTGGTGCACCGGGTCGTCGAGGTGGCGGCGCCCCGGGCGGTCCAGGCGCGGCCGGGCCTGCCGCTGGCCACGGTGGCCGTCGTCGCGTTCTTTCCGCCCGCCGTCGTGTTCCAAACCGCGTACACCGAGTCGCTCGCGCTGCTGCTCGTGGCGACCTCGCTGCTCCTGATCGTGCGGCGGCGCTACGCCTGGGCGATGCTCGCCGTCGGGCTGCTCGGCTTCAGCCGCGCCGTCGCGCTGCCGATGGCGGCCGTCGTGGCGGTGCACCTGCTGCTGCGCTGGCGCGCCTCGCGCGCGAGCGGGCCAGCGCGCGAGCCGTGGCCGCGCCGCGAGGCGGTGCTCGGCGTCGTGCTGCTCGGCGTCTCGGGGCTGTCCGGCGGGATCTGGCCGCTCATCGCCGGCTGGGTGACCGGTCGGCCCACCGCCTACCTCGACACCCAGGCCGCGTGGCGGCCGGCGCGCGGGCTCGGCCTGTTCGCGGGCTGGGTGCGGGTGGAGGACTTCTCCCCGCTCGGCGTGGCCATCACGGTGGCGTCGGTCGGGCTCGTCGTGGCGCTGCTCGTGCTGCCCGCGGGGCGGCGGCTGGGGCCGGAGCTGTGGACGTGGTCGGCGACGTACGTGGCTTACCTGGCCGCCGTCGGGGACCTGATCTCGAGCCAGATCCGGTTCCTGCTGCTCGCGTTCCCGCTCGCGGCGGCGCTCGTGGGGCTCGTCACCCGGCCGCGGTGGGCCGCGCGGACGTGGCTCGCGGTCCTGCTGGTGGGGCTCGCCGTCGCGCAGGTCGCGTGGGTGTGGACGGTGTGGATCCAGGTGATGCACGAGACGACGTTCCTGCGCGCGCCGTAGCGCGCGCGGCGTCGGCCTGGCTCCCGCCCGGCGTCGGCCCTGCGTCGGCCTGGCTCCCACCCGGCGTCGGCCCGGCGTCGGCCCGGCTCCCGCCCGGCGTCGGCCCTGCGTCGGCCCGGTCCGGTCGCGCGCGCCGGCCACGGAGACGAGGGCCGTGCACTTTGACTGGTCGCGCGTGCGAATTGACTGGTTGGATCGCTCCGCGTCAGATGGCGTTCCGCATCGCCGCAGGTCAGCGCTCCATGGTCCGACGCGTCCGGCGAGCGATCGCAACCCAGCCAGTCAATGTGCACGGGCGACCAGTCAAAGCGCGCCAGCTCGGAGCGGAGGGCGCGCCGATCACCACCGCAGCACGGGCCACAGCAGCCAGCCGGCCGCCGCGCTCGCGCCGGCGATGACGAGCAGGAACGTCCCCACCCACCACCAGCCGGGCCAGCCGGTCAGCCGCGCGAGCACCGCGGGGTCGCTGCCCTTGGGCGAGCCGGCCACCGCGAACCAGTGCCGCCAGGCGCCCAGCAGGAGCAGCACGGCGACGGCGAGCAGCACCCCGGCCGAGCGCGCGTCACCGCGCCACCACCAGAGCACGCCGGCGACCGCGCCGACCAGCAGCGTGGTGCCCGCCGTCGACCACGACCGGACGAAGACCAGGCTCAGCAGGCAGATCAGCGCGACGGCGCCGAGCGCCGCCGGCGCCCAGCCCGTGAGCGCGGTCCAGACCAGTCCCGCGCCGATGACGGCGGGAGCGGGGTAGCCCGCCCAGGTGGTGAGCTCGAGGCCGGGGCCACGCGGCTTGCCGACGGTCACCGCGTGCCCCGACATGTCCGCGCGCACCACGAACCCCGTGAACCGGCGGCCCACCAGGATCCCGACGGCGGCGTGCCCCAGCTCGTGCACGAACGTCACGAGGATGCGGGTCGCACGCCACAGCTCGGGCACGGCGACCAGCACCAGCCCGACGGCGAGCACCGCCCACGGCAGCCACGTCGGGTCCCAGGTGGTCACGTGGGTGACCGGGTCGGTGGGGCCCGCCGTCGTGCGCTCGACAACGGCGCGCCACCAGGGCGCGTCGGCCCACGGGAGGGTCAGCCGGATCACGCGGGGGGCACCTGGCTCGAGGCGGTGGGGGCGGTCGCGGGGTGCGCGGTGGCGGGCTGCGCGTCGTCGGGCTGGACGGCGGCGGTGGTCCCGACGACGCCCTGCCCGGTGGAGGTGAGCGCCGCCGTGGTGGGCTGCTCGCCGTCGGGCTGGACGGCGGCGGGCGTCTCGCCCCAGGTCTCGCCCCACTCGACCTTGCGCGCCGCGCGGAACGCCGCCTTGTCGCGCTTGCTTACGGTGCGCTCGACGCGCTCGCCCGACGGCGTGCACAGCTCCAGCCGCACGTGACCAGGGTGCGTGGCCGGGTGGCGCAGGACGCGGGCGTCGTGCCGCACGGGATGGCGCGCGGGGTCGCGGACGGCGGCGACCCACGCGAGCTTCTCGTCCTCGTAGGAGAGCTCGCCGCCCTTGGCGACGCGGTGCTCCCGGGTGCGCGGCAGCCGGACGGCGGCGTGGCACCAGTCGCTCTCGCGGCTGGCCACCGGGCAGGCGAGGGCGTGCGGGCACGGGCCGGCGAGGGTCCAGCCGGCGGCGAGCAGCGCGTCGCGCACCGCGAGGATCCGGCGGTAGCCCGCGGGCGTGCCGGGTTCGACGATCACGACGGCGTCGCGTGCCCTGGCCGTCAGCGTCGCCACGACGGCGGCCCGTTGGGCTTCGGTGAGCTCGGACAGGACGTAGGCGGTGAGGGCGACGTCGACGTCGACGTCGACGTCGAGGGCGGGGGCTGGCGGTGCGGGCCGGGGGGCCGTGGGCTCGGACGCCGTGGATGTCGGCGTTGCAGGCCCGGGTGTTGCGGACTCATCGGGCCGGCGTTCAGGCGCAGGCGCCGCGTGCGTCGGGGTTGGGCGCGCGGCGTCGCCGAGGTGGGTCTCGACGGCGAGCCCGCTCGCGCGCAGCAGCCGCTCGGCCGCGGCGAGCGCAGACGCGGAGTAGTCGCGCAGCTCGGCACGCTCGAGGCTCGGCCAGGTGTCCCACGCCGCCCACGTCGCGGCGCCGGTCCCGGCCCCGACGTCGAGCAGGCTCACCGGCTCGAGGCTCGGCACTGCGGCGGCGAGCTCGCCCAGCGCGAACCGGGCGGCCGCGTACGTGGCGGGCATGCGGGTGGTCAGGTAGGCGGCGGCGTCGGGCGCGTCGGCGATGATCGGGGCGTCCGCCGGGTGGTCGGCGAGGTAGCGCCGGGAGAGCCGCTGGGCTCGAGCGGCGGTGCCGGTCGTTGTGCCGCCTGGTGTGGTGCTGCTGGGTGTGGTGCTGGTGGGTGTGGTGCTGGTGGGTGTGGTGCTGGTGGGTGTGGTGCTGGTGGGTGTGGTGCTGCCCCTGGCTCCTCCGCGGCTGGCCTGGCTCAGTGCCTCGTCCAGCGCCACAGCGAGCGCGCGCGGCAGGGCGATCGAGGCGGGCACCGGCTCAGTCTCCCAGGCTCGATGCGCGGACGACGGCAGGCAGCGCCCATCGGGACCGCCTACCGTGTGGGCCGTGACCGCCGACCCGTCGTCCAGCTCTGCGCCGACCGTGCCTGCCGCGCCGTCCGGTGTGCGCGCCGCGCAGGCAAGCACGAGCTCAGCACCAGAGCCGACTCCGTTCGACCAGCGCTCCTACCAGGTGCGCCTCGACTGGGGCGTCGACGGACTCGCCCGGCTCGCGCCGGCCGACGTCGTCGTGGTGGTCGACGTGCTCCGGTTCTCCACCACGGTGACGCGGCGCCTCGAGCATTCCGCCGATGCCGTGTCCCTGGACGCCGACGCCGACGCCATGTCGACCAACGGCGCCCCGCTGGCCCGCGCTGCGGAGGCGAGCGGCGCCGTCGTACTGCTCGGCGGCGTGCGCAACGCGACGTCCGTCGCGCGCGCGTGCCTGGCCATCCAGCACGAGCGCGCCGCTCGGACGAGCGTCGCGGTGATTCCCGCCGGTGAGCTCACGGGCCGCGAGCCGGGAGCGACGCTGCGGTTCGCCGTCGAGGACCTGCTGGGGGCCGGCGCGGTGGTCGCGGCGCTCAGCGCACTCGGCACCGACCACACGTCGCCCGATGCCGCCGCGGCGTGCGAGGCGTACGTCGGGCTGGGTCGCGCGGTGGCGCACCTGCTCACTGCGAGTGGGTCGGGGCTCGAGCTCGCCGAGCGCGGGCTCGGGGACGAGGTGCGTGCGGCCGCCGCGATCGACGCGACCGACGTCGTGCCGGTGCTGCGCGGTGGCGCGTTCGTCGCTCGCTGACGCGACAGCGGGACCTCGAGCGCGGAACGGATCGCTGGCTTGGCTCACAAGCCCGGATCAACCCATGATTTGTGCCGGGTTCGGAGTCGGGACCGGTACAGATCGCTGGCATCGCCACGCACCGAAGCGTGAGCCCAGCGATTTGTGCCGGGTTGGGGCCTTGAGCCGGTGCAAATCGCTGGGTGCACGCTCGGCATTCGCGAGGTTCGGACCCCGCGAGTACCGGCGCCGCGGCGGCTACCAGCCGTTGCCGAAGCAGACCAGGGCGGCCGCGGGCGATGCACCCGGGGGGCGTGCGCCGTCGGGGCCTGCGGACCGCGCGCCGGACGTCGCGCCCAGTGCGGCGAGGGCGTCGGCCGGCCCGATGCCGTCGGTGAGTGCCCGGTGCAGCGCGACGACGAGCTCGCCCGCGCTGTCCGGAACCCGTGCGGGCGCGGCGACCACGCAGCGCGCGCCCGCGTGCAGCCACGCGCGCGCCATCCCAACCGTCTCCTGACCCCACACCGCGGACGAGCGGCCGAGCTCGCACGAGGACAGCACGACGTAGCGGGGCACGTGCGCGAGCAGCTCGATGTCGTACCCGAACCACGGCCCGTCGACGAGCTCGAAGCCCGAGAACAGCGGGTTGTCTGCGGTGTGCCGGCCGTGTGCGGCGATGTGCAGTACCTCGTGGCTGTCCGCGAGGGCGGTGACGGCGGCCGCAGTCGCGCCGTCACCGGTGAGCGTCTGCGCGACTGGCCAGACCGCGGCGCACGCCTCGACCTCGGCGGCCGCGTCCGCCAGGTTCGGGCCCGCCACGAGCCCCGCCGACGCGGGTGGGGCCAGCGAGCCGGCCGGCCCCCCAGCAGGACCGATACCAGCACTCACAGCAGCAGCACCAACACCAGCAGCACTAGCAGCCCCGGCACCGGCCTCGGCAGCACTGCCCGCAGCACCAACACCACCAACAACACCACCACCACCGTCAGCACCAGCACCGGCCCACACCCGCGCCCGCCGCAGCCAGTCCTCGAGCGTCTCGGGCACCGAGACCGCCACCGACTCCAGCCCGGGCATGAGGTTCCACGGCAGGCTCGACACCGCCGGCGGCGCCGTCACGACGAGCCGCCGCAGCCGCCCGCGCCCGCGCCCGAGCCCGCGCGAGCCGAGCCCGCGCCCGCGCGAGCCGGGCCCCCGCCCGAACGAGGCCCCCTCGAGCCCCAGCGGCGCGAGCAGCGCATCCGCTATGGTCGCGAGCCGCCGCCGCAGCGACGCCTGCACCGCGCCGGCCATCGCGGGCCGCAGACGTGCGGCGGCCATGTCGAGGTCGGCGAGCAGCGCGGAGACGTCCGCGGCGATCGGTGACCACGCCCCGAGCCGGACCAGGCGCGGCCCACCCGCGGCCGGGTCCAGCACCACGGCCGCGATCTCCTGGTCCGTGCGCAGGTAGGAGACGAGCACGGCCTCCTGCGCGGCGAGCGTTGCGGTCAGCCCCGCGACGTCGAGCCCGCCGCCGACCTGCGACGCCGGCCCCGACCAGGGCGAACGCTCGCGCCAGTCCGACCCCGGCGCCGCGAGCGGACGGTCGGTGGTCTCGCCGCGCCGCGCCGCCGCCAGGTCGAGCTCCGCCGACCGCTGCACGGGCGTGGCCCGCGAGACGAGGCCGCGCGTCAGCTCCGACCACGCGAGCACCGCCTCGGCGTCGCCGAGGGCCACCGCCGACGTCGTGCCCGTCACGAGAAGCCGGAGCCGGTGCACCGACATCGAGGTGCGCAGGTCGACGTCCTCGTACCGCTCCTGCCACGCCTTGACGAGGTCCATGCCCGCGCGCGCCCGACGCAGCGCAGTGCGGTGGTGCCCGGCCGCCGCGGCCACCTCCGCGCTCACCTCCTGGTAGTGCGCGCGGTCCACCACGCTCTCGTTCGCGCGCGGCCTGGCCGTCGCGAGCCGCGCTCGCGCGCCCGCCACGTCACCCCCCCGCGCGAGCGCCGACGCCTGGTAGCGCGCCAGCTGGCGCGCCGAGTCGCGCAGACCGCCGGCGGCGAGCGCGTCGCGGACCTCGACGGCGTGCCGCAGCGCCGTACGCGTCGGCGGCCCGGACGGGCCGGCGGTCCCCGCCAGCTCGAGCCGCGCGATGGCCGCCTGCGCCCGCAGGTTCCCGACGGCGTCGCCCACCCGGGCGAACCGGCGCGCCGCCGCGCGGGCGTACGGAAGCGCACGCTCGACGTCGTACAACCGGTAGGTCTTCGCGATCGACAGCTCGGCCTCCGCCTGCTGCCGCCGCCAGCGGGCGCGGCCGTACGCCGTGGCCGCCCCCTCCAGCAGCCCCACCGCCTCGCGCGGCATCCCGGCGAAGAGGAGTAGCTCGGCGTGCGCGAGGTCGCACGTCGCCGCGAGCTCGGGGCCCAGCGGCGCGAGCACGGCGCGCGCCTCGGCCATCTCGCGCTGCGCGCCGACCAGGTCCCCGCGCGCCAGGAGGACGAGCGCCGCGTTGTGCTGCGCCTTGGCCGCCCCGACGTCGTTGCCGGCCCGGCGGAACGCGTCCGCGGCGCGGGAGAAGCACGCCTCGGCGAGCGCGAGGTCCTCGGACTCGTCCGCGAGCATGCCGCGGTTGAGCAGCACGTTGGCGAGGCGGCCGGGCTCGTGGTCGAGGCCGCGCGCGGCGACGTCGAGCATCGGCGCGGCCTCGGCGAAGTCGCCGAGGTGGATGAGGACGAGCCCCAGCTGGCCCGCGAGCACCGCGGTGGTGCGCGAGGAGAGCCCCGGGGTGGCGAGTGCGTCGCGGCACAGCTGCGCCGCCGTCGCCGCCTCGCCTCGCGCGGCGAGCACGTAGGCACGCGTGCCGACGACGAGCGCAGCCTGGTCGACGTCGGGATCGCGCGCGGCCGCGAGGTCGAGCAGCCGCGACGCCGTGCCGAGTCGGCCGGCGTTCGCGTGCCCGACCGCGCGGTCCAGGAGCTCCTGGGTGCTCAGCACGCTAGGCGTCGCCCCGATCCACACCCGGGTCCGCCTCGGGCCCCGGGCACAGCCCCTCCTCGCAGTCGGCGGGGTCGTGCATGAGGTGCCCCTGCAGGTTCGCCCACACCTTGGCGGCGCGCTCGGTGCCGAAGCCGGCGTCCCACGCCTCGGGCGCATCGTCGAACGCCCGCACCAGGCGCGCCGCGAGGTGCGGCGCGGCGAACGAGGTCCCGCTCCAGATCGCGAAGTGACCGCGGTAGTCGTCGGGGTCGAGGGTTTCGCGGTGCCGTCCCTTGACCACGCCGCCGCAGTCGTCCTCCTCGTCGACCCGCGCCACCGGCTCGAGCCCGCCGCGGAACGGCGGTGTCGCGCTCACCATCGCCGCCCCGGTCATCCACGTGGTGACCCAGTGGCCGAAGTTGGAGAACAGCGCGAGCGTGCCGTTAGGGTTGCGCGCGCCGACGGAGAACCACGGCGCGCCCGGCGCGGGGTCCTTGGCGAAGCGCGCAGGGGACAGCTCGCGGTTGGTCGACTCGTTGCCCGCCGACATCACCACGACGACCCCGGCGCGGGAGAACGCCTCGATCGCCGGCCGCATCAGCAGGTCGACCGTGCCGTCGTCGTCCCAGGGGCGCTCGTGGTAGTACCCGAGAGACAGGGACAGGACGTCGACGGCGTAGGTCCCGTTCTCGATCTCGACGGCGAGCGTGTGCAGCGCGTCGTACAGGTCGCTCTCCGCGACCGCGCCGTCGCCCGCGACGACGCGCCAGGACAGGATGTCCGCGCGCGGTGCGACCTGCCGCACGATTCCCGCGATGAAGGTGCCGTGGCCGGCGACGGAGTCGAGCACGCCGTCGAACGGCTCGTACTGCCCGGGATCCGCCTCCGCAGAGAGCGTGCCGATGGTGAGCGGCGTGATGTCCTTGACGCCGGTGCGCAGCCACGGGTGGTCGCCCACGCCGGAGTCCACGATCGCGACGACGGGGCGGCGCCCGCGCTTCGGGTCCGGGCCGCGCGAGGGTCGCGGGAGCACGACGGCGACCGGCGAGCGTCCGCCGGTTCCCGGCAGCACGTAGCTGTCGGCGGGGGAGGCCAGGCCGTTCGTGCCGTAGAAGCCCTTGGGGTTGGTGCCGTAGAAGCCGAGGCCGTTGGTCCCGTAGAACCCCTTCGGATTGGCCGAGAAGGAGCCGGTCGGTCCGGTCGCGGGTGCCGACGGCACGGGCGTGGTGAGGAAGACGGCGTGGTCGAGCGCGAGGCGTGGAAGGTCGGCGTCCGCGCGGGCCGAGGCGTCGCCACCCACCTCAACGTCCGGCTGGCCCCCGTTGCCGAGGTCCCCGGTGTCCACGTCCCTGGTGTCCAGGCCCCGACGGCGCCGGTCCCGCACGCGTGGGTCGGGCTCGCGCTCGCTGCGGACGGCCTCGACGAGGGTGAAGGCGTCGGGCGTCGTGATCCCTGCGATGCCCGGCAGCGGGACGATCTTCAGCCGCGTGACCACCTCCTCCCCGCCCTGCTCACCGTCGTTCGGCGGGATGACGACCCGGCCGCCGTCGCCGAACGAGCGGTCGACCTCGAGGAACCAGCCCAGCGGCTCGACGCGCGCGTTGAGCGCGTCGCGATACCGCTCCGCGTCCGCGCCGATGAGGAGCACCCGGTCCGCGGCGTACACCGTGGGCAGGGCGCGACCGGTCCGCGCCTGGGCGGGGTCCAGCACGGCCCACGGCACGCTCGGCCGGAGCGGCTCGTCGCCCGGCTTCTCGTCGGGCTTCTCGTCAGGCATATCGGTTCCTTCCGGAGGGCGGAGGGCGCACAGAGCGGGGCGGAACGACGGGGTTCACTCTGGCACGACGGCGAGCACACCGTCGTGCGTCCGGCTCACCAGAGAGAGATCACCAGAGCCACCAGAGGTCAGCCGTCACGTTCAGACGGAGAAGGCCGGCGTCTCGTGGCGCAGGCCGCCCTCGAGGTCGAAGCGCAGGAGCGCGATGCCGGCCGGCACGTCGTGCAGCGCGAACCGGCCGTCGGCATCCACCGAGGCCGTGGCGAGCGGGACCTGCGGCCGACCGCCCCGGGCGGGCTCGCCGTCGGGCACCACGAGGCGCACGGTGCCGGCCGCGGCGGGGGCGACCCAGCCGTCGATCCGGCCGGGCGCGATCCGCAGCATGACGTCCAGCCCGCGGCCGGTGAACTCGATGACCGTGAGCTCGGCTCCCGCGGCGCGCACCCCGAGAGCCTGCGCGTCCGCCTCGGCGACGAGCGTGAGCAGCGCGTACTCGGTCTCGAGGTCCTCGGCGGCGCGGGCGGCCTCCACGACGGCGGCCATCTCGCGGTCGAGGCCCTCGGGCATCGGATCGAGGTCCTGCCACATCAGGGCCAGCCGGGCGAACAGCGCCTCGTCGCTCTCGTACGTGGTCATGCGACACCTCCCTGGGTGGAACCGGCGCCGGCCTCGAGGGCGGCGCGGAGCTTGGTGAGACAGCGGGCGCGGGTCGGCCCGATGCTGCCGACCGGCATGCCGAGGTGCTCCGACAGCGCGGCGTAGTCGGGTCGGTCGGAGAACGCGACGACGCGGAGCAGCCGCTGGCAGCGCTCCGGCAGGGAAGCGACGGCGGACCACAGCGAGCGGTGGTCCTCGCGCTGGGCGGCGAGGTCCTCGGCGGCCTCGCTCGCGGGCAGGACGGCGTCCCACGCCGCGTCGTCGGCGGGGACTGCCGTGCGGGCCAGGTCGGCCTCGCGGCGCAGCCGCCACGACTCCCTCCGGGTGCTCGTGACCAGCCATGACCCGACGGCGCGGGGGTTCTCGATCTCCGCCCGACGGCGGACCAGCGCCACCCACACGTCCTGGATGACGTCACGCGCGGTGTCCTCGTCGAGGCGGCACGCGCGGGCCACGTGCCACAGCACGGGGGTCATGAGGCGCACGAGCTCGTCGGCGCTCGCCGTCCCGTCGCGCCATGCGGTGAACGCGCCGGCGGCCTGCTCCCAGACGGAGGGCGGGTGGCCGCTCGGCGCGCGCTCGTCGCCCACGGTCGACATTGTCGTCATGGTAGTGGTGAGGGCGCCAGGCCTTTCCTGATACACGGCCCTCTCGGCGCACGCCCTCGCGGCGCCGCCTTCTCGGCGTCCGCCCTCCCGCCCGGCGCAGATGCGTGCTGCGCGGTGAGCGAACGCCCGCCCGACCCCGCCTCGATGAACCACGTCCGCCCTCGCGTCGGTAATACACTCACCAAGTCGCCCGACCCGAGGCGACGGCGCCAGTCGCCACACTTGACGAAGCCGCGAGGTCCCCATGACCGATCTGCTCGCGAGCTATCGCGCCGCGGGTCCGGGTCACGACGAGATGCTCCAGTCCACGGGGGCCGCGCGCGAGGCGTGGGCGCTCATGGCCGAGCTGGCCGGGCTCAGCGACGGGGTGCAGCTCGCGGACCGGGCGCGCGACGTCGCCGGGCTGCTGCAGGACAGCGGTGTGCGGCAGGGCGCCGGCCCTGAGGAGCGACCCTGGCTCCTCGACCCGATCCCCGTGCTCTTCGACGAGCACGAGTGGGCCCACGTCGAGGCCGGTCTCGAGCAGCGGGCGCTGCTCCTGGACCACCTGCTCACCGACCTGTACGGCGAGGCGACGCTGCTCACGAGCGGCGTGGTGCCGCCCGCCCTCGTGCTGGGGCACCCCGGGTTCGTCCGGGCGGTCAACGACATCCGCAACCCGGGGCCGCACCAGCTGTTCATGGTGGGCACCGACCTCGCGCGCAACGCCGACGGCACCTGGCAGGTCCTCGCCGACCGCGCCCAGGTCCCGATCGGCATGGGCTTCGCGATGCAGGACCGCCGGATCATCGCCGAGGTGCTCTCCGGGCTCTACCGCCGAGCCCGGATCCGCCGCGTCGGTCCGTTCTTCCAGGCCGTGCGCCGCGCGGTGCGCGAGGCCGCCCCCGCCGGTGCGGGACACAACCCGCGCGCCGTGCTGCTCACGCCCGGTCCGTTCTCGCCCGCCGCGTTCGACCAGGCCTACCTCGCCACGATGCTCGGCTACCCCCTCGTCGAGGGCGAGGACCTCGTGGTCGAGCGCGGCCGCGTCTGGATGCGCTCGCTCGGCCGGCTCGAGCCCGTCGACGTCATCGTGCGCCACCTCGACGCGGAGTACTGCGACCCGCTGGACCTGCGCGGGGACTCCCGGCTCGGCGTCGCCGGCCTCGTCCAGGCGGCGCGCGACGGCGTGGTGACGATCGTCAACCCGCTCGGCTCGGGCGTCCTGGACAACCCCGGGCTGCTCACCTACCTGCCCCGGATCGCGCGCCAGGTGCTCGGCGAGGAGCTGCTCATCCCCTCGACCGTCACGTACTGGTGCGGCGAGCGGTCGATGTGCTCGCACGTCATCGCCAACCTCGACCGGCTCGTGGTGCGCTCCACGGACGGGTCCCAGCCCGCGGTCCGCGGCTGGGAGCTCACGATCTCCCAGCGGGCCGACCTCGCGGTCCAGATCGCGGGCCAGCCCCACCTGTGGGTGGGCCAGGAGCGCGTCGAGGCGTCGACCACCCCCGCGGTGCACGGCGTGGCGCTCGAGGCGCGGCCGACGCAGCTGCGCACCTACGCCGTCGCGAGCGGCGAGGGTTACCAGGTGATGTCCGGCGGGGTCGCGCGCGTGGCGCGTGCCGGCAGCGACGTCGTGGACCCCAGCCCCACCGACGCCGCGAAGGACGTCTGGGTGCTCTCCTCCCAGCCGTACACCGTCACCGACCCGTGGGTCTCGGAGGACGCCGGACCGAGCCCTGCGCGCGTGCCGACGTCGATCTCGCCCGGTGCCGCCGAGGACCTGTTCTGGTTCGGCCGCTACACCGAGCGGGCCGAGGGCGTCACGCGCCTGGTGCGCGCCGTCGGGGACCGGTTCAACGACTTCGCCGCACCCTCGCAGCCGAGCGCGACGGCGTGGGCCGCCTCGCACGGCGGACGGCACGCGGGGCGTCAGTCCTCCGACGGCGTGGCGGCGCTCGCGGTCCTGTCCACCACCCTCATCGAGGTGCTCGGGCCGCACTCGCTGTCCGACCTCGTGCTCGACGCGCGCGCCGCGCCGTCGGTGGGGCACGCCGTCGCGCGCATGTCCCGGTGCGCGAACTCGGTGCGCGACCAGATGTCGACCGACACGTGGACCGCGCTGTCCTCGCTCGAACGTGCGCTGTCCACCGAACGGCGCCGGCAGGAGCGCGAGGGCACGCTCGGCACCGACACCGACGTCACCGCGATCACGGCCCGCCTGCTCGAGGGGCTGCTCGCGATCGCCGGCATCCTCGCGGAGTCGATGGTGCGCGACGTCGGCTGGTGCCTCATGGACGCCGGCCGCCGGCTCGAGCGCGCCCAGCAGCTCCTCGACGTGCTGCTCGCGACCTTCCGGGTCGAGCGCGACGCGGCGGTGGACACGCTCGTGCTCGAGTCCGTGCTGATCGCGCACGAGAGCGTCATCACCTACCGCCGCCGCTACCAGGCCACGGCCTCGGTCGAGACGGTGCTCGACCTCCTCCTCAAGGACGCGACGAACCCGCGCTCGCTGCGGTTCCAGCTGCGCAAGCTGGCCGACGTCCTGGCGCAGGTCCCCGCGTCTGCGCGCTCGACGTCGACCCGCGACTCCCTGCTCGCCGACGTCCAGGACCTCCTCGAGGAGATGGACACGGGCGCGGCGTCCGAGCCCGACGGCGAGGGGCACCGCACGCGCCTGGCCGAGAGCCTGGAGTCGATGCGGTGGCGCCTGCGGGAGCTGGGCGAGGAGATCGCGCGGGTGCACTTCACCCACCCGGTGCCCGTGCCGTGGCTCGACGCGTCCGGCACGTTCGCGCCGGTCCCGGGCGGGTCGGCGGGGGGTTCTCCGGGCGGTCTGCCGGGTGCCGGTGCGGCGGGCGACGGACGGACGACGGCGAGCCTCGCCGTCGGGCCCGACGGCGCCACTGCCGGCGCTGGGTCGGGCGGCGCGACGGGCTCCTCGGTGGGGACGGTCACCGCCGGCGCGGGCGCGCCGACCGCGGCCGGAGCCGGACCCGCGACGGCGAGCTCCGCCGTCGGGCACGACGGCGAAGCCGTCTGGAGCGAGCCCGGCCGCGGGAGGGGGGAGTCGTGATCCGCAGGCGCGAGGACGTGCAGACCCCGCGGCACTACCGGCTGGCGCACCGCACGACGTACACCTACCCCGAGGTCGTGACGAGCTCGTACGGGCGGGCGGTCATGCTGCCGCGCGAGGGCGGCGGGCAGCACGTCGTGACGTCGGCGCTGCACATCTCCCCGACCGCGGCGGAGATCGGGGAGCACAAGGACTTCCACGGCAACAGGTCCTCCTACTTCGTGGTCGACACCGAGCACACCGTGCTCGAGGTGCTGGCGGAGTCCGTGCTGACGGTGACGCGCAAGCAGGCGCAGGTCGACCGGATGCCGATGATCTCGTGGTCGCAGGCCGCGGAGGTCACGCACACGCTCGGCTCGCCCGGGCGGGGGAGCTCGGCGGCGTCGCACGGGATCGGGGGCAACGCCGTGATCGCGGTGTCGGAGGCGACGCTCGCCTCGGACATGGTGGACGTCACCGAGGAGGTGCGGGAGTTCGCTGCGCCGTCGTTCGGGCCGGGGACCCCGCTCGCGCACGTGATCGCCGACCTGTGCACGCGGATCCACGACGAGCTGGAGTACAAGTCCGGCTCGACCACCGTGCGCACCACGCTGCCCGAGCTCCTCGCGCAGCGGCAGGGCGTGTGTCAGGACTTCGCGCACCTCATGATCGGCTGCATGCGGTCGATGGGACTCGCCGCGCGCTACGTCTCCGGGTACATCGAGACGAACCCGCCGCCCGGGCGGCCGAAGCTGCGCGGCGTGGACGCCTCGCACGCGTGGGCCTCGGTGTGGGTGCCGGGCGGCGGCTGGCTGCACGTGGACCCCACGAACGACCAGTTCATCGACAACCGCTACGTGGTCCTCGGCTGGGGCCGGGACTACCGCGACGTCTCACCGCTGCGCGGCATCGTGTTCACGGAGGGGCGCGGGTCGTCGCTGTCGGTGGGGGTCGACCTCATGGAGCTCACGCAGGAGGAGCTCGAGGAGGTGCGGTCCTCGCACGCGGCGACGGCTGCGGCGGGGGTCGGGGCGGCGCGCGCGCGGCGGTAGGGCTGGGGTTGTGGCGCGGCGGTAGCCGTGGGTGCGACCGCGGTGACGCGAGAGCGAATCTGCGTTCCGTCACAGCGACTCGAGCGATGACCGTCCGATCGCTCAGGCCTGTGACCTGCGGCGATGCCCGCTGTGCGCCCAGCAGTGCCAGGTCAGTCGCTGTGGCGTCACGGCCAGTCGCTGTGGCGTCACGCGCGGGCCCATCTGCCGTCGGACTGGAGACGCATCTGTCACCCCGCCTGCCTCGGGCTGGAGGCGCTCCCGTCGGCCCGTGTGCTTCACAGACTGTCCCCACAACCGCAGCGGGACCGGTCATCCACAGACTTGAGGCTCGCCGCCGCGGTCCGCGCGCGTCGCGGGTGTGCTGAAGCCATGAACTCCGCAGAACAGCAGGGCGTGCTCGGCGAGCTGCGTCGACGCGGGGGCGCCGCGCGCGTGCACGAGCTCGCGGCGACGCCCCATCTGATCCGACTGTGTGTCGCGCGCGGTGACCTCGTGCGCATCGAGCGCGGCTGTGTGGCGCTGCCCGACGCCGCGCGCGCGTTCGCGCTCGCCGCCCAGCAGAACGGCCTCGTCTCGTGCGTGTCTCGGCTGCACCTGCTCGGCGTCCAGGTTCCGGGCGATCCGGACGTCGTCCACGTCTCCGTGCCCACGCACCGGGGTCACGCCAAGGCCTTGCCCGACGGCGTGGTGCGCCATCACGAGGAGGCCCAGCGTGACGGCGAGCTCCGCGCCACGAGGTTCGTGGACGCCGTCGTTCGCGCGGTGCTGTGCCTCGTGCACTCCGGGACGTACGACCTCGCGGTCGGAGTCGTCGACCAGAGCCTCCGTCGGGTGCCGCCCGGCAAGGTGGGCGCGGTGCGGCGCTACGTTCTCGCGCAGGTTGCCCGGACGTCGGTCGCGCTGGCTCGGGCACTCGACGACGACATCGACCGGCGCGCTCGCGCCTTGCGCGAGACCGAGGTGAGGCTCGTGCTGCGGCGGGGTGGGCTCGCCGTCGCACCCGGGATCGAGATCCCGACCGTCGGTGAGGTGGACATGCTCGTCGACGGCCTGCTGATCACGGAGATCGACGGGTTCGCGTATCACCGCGATCGCGTGCTTTACCGGAAGGACCGACGGCGCGACCGCACGGCGCTGGACCTGACTCTGCTCACGCATCGGTACGCGTGGGAGGACAGCGACCCGCTTGCCGTGCTCGCGCGCACGAGAAGTCGCCTCGTGACGATGACGGGACCGTTGCCGTTCGCCGAGCACGTCTCGGACGAGCTGCGTGCCGGCGTCGAGGCGCTGCGGAGCGCTGCGGTCGAGCCGCGGAACCGGGTGGTGGGAGCCCGGCACCTGACCGGCGCAGCTCGGGCCGCTGTCGTGTGGCCGGTGTGAGCGTCAGGTCGATCGAACCGGCACGTGACGGGAGAGCGACTCTGCTTCACGCCACAGCGACTCCACACGTTGTGACCGCGGGTCGCGACGCGCTGACCTGTGGCTTTGCCATGGGACCGCGCGCGAAGAGCCGTTGAGTCGCTCTCCCGTCACGCGGAGTCGCTGTGGCGTCACGCTGCAGGTGGCGTGCGCGGCAGGATGGCCCCGTGGCCGCGACCCCGTTCGGACTGTTCGCCGGTCTGGCGACCCTCGACGTCGTGCACCACGTCCACCGACCGCCCGGCCCGGACGAGAAGGTCACGGCGACGGCGACCTACGTCGCGGCGGGCGGACCCGCGGCCAACGCGGCTGTCACGTTCGCGGCGCTGGGTGGCCGGGCCGTGCTCACCACCGTGCTGGGGTCCGGTGCCGTGGCCGACCTCGTCCGGGCGGACCTGCTGCGCTATGGCGTCGAGGTCCTCGACCTCGCCCTTCCCGGCACGGCCCTCACCCCACCCGTCTCGGCGATCACGGTGACGGCGGGCACGGGCGAGCGCAGCGTCGTCGGGTCGGACGCCCGCGGTGCGCCCGACGTCGAGCCGTCCGCCCACCTGCTCGCGCGCCTGGGCGCAGCGGACGTCGTGCTGCTCGACGGGCACCACCCGCGCCTCGCGGTCGGCATCGCCCGGGCCGCGCACGACGCGGGCGTGCCCGTCGTCGTCGACCTCGGTCGCTGGAAGCCGGTCTTCGACGACCTCGCCCCGCTCACCACCCACGCCGTCTGCTCGGCCGGCGTCCGCCCGCCGGGCGCCACCTCCGCCGCGGACACCGCCGCCCACCTGCGCCGACGCGGGGTCCCGGTGGTGGTCGCCACCGCGGGCGCCGGCCCCGTCCGCCTGTGGTCCGTGATGCCCGACGGCGAGCCCGCCTCGGGCCTCGACCTCGCCGACATGGCGGTTCTCGTCGAGGTGCCGACCGTCCCCGCGGTGGACACCCTCGGGGCGGGCGACGCGTTCCACGGCGCGTACGCCTTCGCCGTCGCGCACGGGGCCGGTGCCGTGGAGGCGGCGCGGCTCGGCGTCGAGGTGGCGGCCGAGCGGGTCCAGCACGCGGGACCGCGCGCTTGGCTCGCGGCGCTGCGCCGGTAGCCCGCCCGATCGCGTGCGTTCGTCGTCGAGGTGGCGGCTGCGGGGGTGGGTCACGTCCCGAGCGTGCCCCTGGAACGCACGGCGCGGGGGACGGACCCGGGCCCGTGCCGTCCGCCGCCCTCGTGTGCACGAGCCGTGCACCTCGTGGGGACAGCATGGAGGGAAGGCGCATACGTCGGGGGACACCGGGCGCTCGCGCGGCGCCGTCGTTAGGGTTCGGGGGTGCCCGAGAACCCGCGTGACGACTTCGACGACGACGCGTCCGCCGACGTCCCGTCCGAGCCCGACGAGGGCCGGCTCGACCTCGACGAGGACCGGACGGCCGACCCGGCGGACGAGCGGCGCACGAACCGCTCGGGCGCCCGCAAGGCGCTGATCGGTGTCCTGTGCGTGCTCCTCGTTCTCGGGGTCGGCGGCGCGTCGGCCGTGTGGCTGTTCCAGCGCAGCCTGATGAACAACATCGAGTCGCTCGGTGACCCGTTCGCGGGTGTCACCGATCGACCGGTCCCGACCACCTCCACTGACGTCCCCGACGACGCCGCGTCCACGATCAACTTCCTGGTGCTCGGCTCGGACTCGCGGATCTCGGCGGGCGACCCCACCCAGTGGACGTACGGTGCGCAGCGCACCGACACGATCATGCTCGTGCAGATCCCCGCCGACCGGAAGCACGTGTACGTGATGTCGATCCCGCGTGACTCGTGGGTTCCGATCCCGGACCACGGCGAGGCGAAGATCAATGCCGCGTTCTCGTACGGCGGTCCGCCGCTGCTCATCCAGACGGTCGAGGACCTCACGGGCGTCCGCATCGACCACTTCGTCGTGACGGACTTCGAGTCGTTCAAGAACATCACCGACGACCTCGGCGGCGTCGTCCTCGATCTCAAGGAGGACTTCACGGTCGACGGCGTGACCATCCCGGCCGGGGAGCAGCAGACGCTCGACGGCGCGCAGGCGCTGAAGTGGGTGCGTGAGCGGTACTCGCTCCCGCGCGGCGACTTCGACCGGGTCCAGCGCCAGCAGGCGTGGATGCGCGCGATCGCCGCCAAGGTCCGCAACTCCGGCGTGCTCACCAACCCGGTGCAGCTCACCTCGCTCCTGACGACGCTCTCGTCGTCGATCTCTGCCGACGACGGCCTGACGTCCGACGTCCTGCTCAACCTCGCGCTGGACCTGCGCGGCCTCTCGACCGGCGACATCACGTTCTTCACTGCGCCCTACTCGGGAACCGGGCGCAGCGACGACGGCCAGAGCATCGTGCTGCTCGACGACGCCGCGCTGGCGCCGCTCATGGAGGCGTGGCGCAACGACGACCTCGGCGCCTACCTCGGGGCGAACGGCTCGACGCTGGACCGGTTGCCCGCCGTCGTGAACTGATCGAGCGCCCGTGACCTGACCGAGGGTCCGCGAACCGACAGGGACGCTGCGAGGCGAGCGACGCCGTCGTGAACCGGCCTTGGCCGCCGGGAGCCACCGGCCCCGGGAGCGGCTCCGGACACTGACCGTGCGCGTCAGTCCCGCGCGGTCAGGACGAGCGGCCCGCTCGGCGTGATTGCCACGGTGTGCTCGGAGTGTGCGCCACGCGAGGAGTCCGCGGACCGCAGGGTCCACCCGTCGGGGTCGGTGTAGATCTCGTCGGTCGTGGCGAGGAACCACGGCTCGATCGCGATGACGAGGCCGGCCTTGAGCTTGAGCCCGCGGTGCGCGCGACCGTCGTTGGGCACGTGCGGCTCACCGTGCATCGTGCGCCCGACGCCGTGGCCACCGAAGTCGGTGTTCACGAGGTACCCGTACTGGTGCGCGACCTCGCCGATCGCCCACGAGATGTCGCCCAGCTTGTTGCCGACCCGGGCCTCCTCGATGCCGGCCGCGAGCGCGACCTCGGTCGCCTCGATGAGCCGGCGGTCCTCGGGCCGCTCCGTGCCCACGATCACCGACAGCGCCGAGTCGCTCACCCAGCCCTCGAGCTCGGCCGCGAAGTCCACCGAGAGCAGGTCGCCGTCCTGCAGGACGTAGTCGTAGGGCAGGCCGTGCAGCACGGCGTCGTTGACGCTCGTGCACAGCACCTTGCCGAACGGCATCGCGCCGAAGCTCGGGTGGTAGTCGATGTAGCAGGACGTCGCGCCGGCGTCGCGGATCATCTGGTGGGCGAGCTCGTCGAGCTCCAGGAGGTTCACGCCCACGGCGGCCTTGTCCTTCAGCGCGGTGAGGACGGACGCCACGAAGCGGCCGGCGGGGCGCATCTGCGCGACCTCGGTGGGGGTCTTGAGCTCGATCACGCCTCCCAGCCTACGGCGGCCCGCCTACGATCGGCGTGTGCCCCTCGTCGTCGCCGCTGCGATCCTCGATGACCTCGAGCAGCCCACGCGGCTGCTCGCGGCCCGCCGCAGCGCTCCGAAGACGCTCGCCGGCGCCTGGGAGTTCCCGGGCGGCAAGGTCGAGCCGGGCGAACAACCCAGCGCCGCACTCGTCCGTGAGCTGCGCGAGGAGCTCGGCGTCACGGTCGAGCTCGGCCGCATCGTGCCCGGCCCCGACGGCGAACGGGCCGAGGACTCCGGCGTCGACTCCGACGACGTCGGCACCGGCTCCGACCTCACCCTCATGACCTGGCCGATCCACCAGGGCCACCGCATGCTCGTGTGGCTCGCGGTGGTCTCCGAGGGCGTGCCCCTCCCGCTGGAGGACCACGACGAGCTGCGCTGGCTCGACGTCGGCGACTGGCGGTCCGTGCCCTGGCTCGCCGCCGACCTGCCGATCGTGGGCGCGCTCGAGCGCTTCCTCGGCCTTCCGCGTGTGCCGTGAGCCGCACGTGACCGCGCAGCCCCTCGAGCGCACGACGCTCGCGCGCGGCGCGCTGCGCCTCGAGCCCCTGCGCCCGGACCACCTGCCCGCGCTGCACCGCGCGCTCGCGCGCCCCGAGGTGTTCGCCGGCGGCTGGGGCGGCGGCGCCGCGGCGCTGACGCCGGAGCGCGCCGCCGACCCCGACGCGTTCGCCGCCTGGTTCCTCGACTACGTGCCGCACCGCGCGGGCCTCACCTACGTCGTCGTGCGCGTGCCCGACGGCGAGCCCGCGGTCGCGCTCGACGCCGCACCCGAGGTGGTGGGCACCACGAGCTACGGCCACGTCGACCTCGCGTGCGAGTCGCTCCACGTCGGGTGGACGGCGTACGCGCCGTCGGTGTGGGGCACGACCGTGAACCCCGCGTGCAAGCTGATGCTGCTCGAGCACGCGTTCGCCTCCGGGTTCCACCGCGTGCAGATCCAGGCGGACGCGCGCAACGACCGGTCCCGCGCGGCGATCTCGCGCCTCGGGGCGACGTTCGAGGGTGTGCTGCGTCGGACGAACCCGCGCGCCGACGGGACGTGGCGCGACACCGCCGTCTACTCGGTGCTCGCGCCGGAGTGGCCCGCGGTGGAGGCGGGGCTCCGAGCGCGGCTCGGCGAGGCCCCCGCAGCACCGACCGACCGCCCGGCCGCGCCGGACGGCCGTCCGTGACCGTCGTGGACGTGGCGTGGCGAGACCGCGTGGACGTGCTGCGCCTCGTCGCACGGGACTGGGTGCCCCGCCTGCCGCGGGTCGCGGCGGTCGTCGTGGGCCTCGCGCTCGTGGCCGTCGGCTGGTACCTGCTGGGTGAACCGCTGGTGGCGCTGCGCGTGCTCGTGCCGTACG
>NZ_VENP01000035.1 GCF_006351005.1 Miniimonas arenae
ACCTCCTCAAGCGCGAGCAGGACCGGATCACCGTCGAACACAGGATCAGCGCGCACCACGGCCACTACACGGCTGCGCGAGAGAACCTCGACGACTCCCTGAAACTGCTGTCCAACGCCGCCGACATCTACGAGCACGCCGACGACGCGAACCATCGGCTCATCAATCAGGCGCTGTTCAAGACGATCTACATCGACGAGGACAACGACGTGCGCGTCGGCTACCGCAACCCGTACGACGGGCTGAGCCTGTCCGGCCTCCATGCCGACGCCCTGAGCTGGGCCGCCGAGGCAAACAAGATGGGCCAGGCGCGAACCGCGACCAAGGGCGGACCCTTGGTCGCAAGTTCGCACCTGACCCATTTGGGGTGAGTAACGGGACTTGAACCCGCGACCCCCTGGACCACAACCAGGTGCTCTACCAGCTGAGCTATACCCACCATCGCGCCTGCGGCGCCGGACCAGTGTACCCGAGCCGCGCGGGACTCCCGCACATCGGCCGCGTCGGTCAGAACGTGACGAGCGACCCTGCGAGCGTGGAGATCCCGAGCACCACCACGCCGATGACCACGGTCCGCAGGATCGCCACCCACGCCCGGCCGTGCTCGCTGCGCGAGCCGATCCAGCCGGAGACCACCAGGCTGAGGGCCACGACGGGCACCGTGACCTCGCCGATCCAGCCCGTCGGCAGCACGAGGCTGAGGAGCAGCGGCAGCAGGCTCCCGGCGAGGAAGGCCAGTCCTGCGTAGGCCGCCATCCGCAGGGGCCACCACGCCGTCGCCGGCGCGTCGAGGTCGAACTCGGCGTCGAGCTGCGCCGCGAGCGCGTCCTTCGCGTGCAGCTCCTCGGCGACCGCCCGGCTGAGCTCGTCCGAGAGCCCCTTCGCGCGGTAGTGCTCCACCAGCTCCTCGAGCTCCTCCTCCGGCGCCTGCGCCAGCCGGCGCTGCTCGTCCGCGACGATCGCGAGCTGGCTGCGCCGCTCCGCCGAGGCCTCGCCGAACGCCGTCCCGGCCGAGGTCAGCACCCCGACGGTCATGAGCGCGAGGACCCCGATGACGGCCTCGTGCCCCGTGGCGCCGGCCGACAGAAGTCCCTGAAGGATGGCGGCGGAGGAGATCACGCCGTCGTTGGCGTGCGAGGTGAGCTCGCGCCGCAGCGCGTCCCCCTCGGTGTCCCACTCCCCCGTCTCAGCGCTCCACCGGGGCGCCAGCAGCCATCGCAGCGCGTGGCCAGGGTAGGGCAACGATCGGTTGACGACCCGCCGATTCACCACGCCTTCCCTGCGCCTTCCCTGCGCCTTCCCTTCCCGCCTTGCCGCGGACGGCGTGCACGGGCAGGGTGGGGAGCACCCGATCCGAGGGAGGACGAGTCATGGCTCGAGGACGTCAGCCAGAGAGCAACGGCGGCGACGAGGGCCCGGGCCCGAGCGTCAAGGACCCGGAGCTCTACACCGAGCTGCGCAAGGACGGCGCGAGCAAGGAGAAGGCGGCCCGGATCTCCAACGCCGCCGCGGCGCAGGGTCGCTCCGCCGTCGGGCGCAAGGGCGGCGAGGCGGGCTCCTACGAGGACTGGACCGTCGCGGACCTGCGCAAGCGCGCGGGCGAGCTCGGCATCTCGGGCCGCTCGTCGATGCGCAAGGCCGAGCTCGTCGGCGCGCTGCGCAACCACTGACGTCGCGTGGGCACTCACGATCGCCCCGGTCCGCCCGACGCACGCCCCGCCGGGGGCGAGGCGGCGCACGACGGCGAGCCCGCCGTCGTGCAGTCGGCGCACGACGGCGAGCCCGCCGTCGTGCAGTCGGCGCACCCGGCTGCGCCGCACCCCGCCCACGTGCCGCCCGACGGCGTCGACGACCGGCCCGGCGACGGGCGCAGCGAGACGATCGAGCAGCGCTCGGACCGCAACTGGAACGAGCTCCTGCAGGAGCTGCGCGTCATGCAGACCGGCGTGCAGGTGCTGTCCGGCTTCCTGCTCACGCTGCCGTTCCAGGCCGCGTTCGCCGACCTCGACCACTACCAGCGCACGCTCTACCTCGTGCTTGTGGTGCTCGCCGTCGGGACGACGGGGGTGCTCATCGCTCCCGTGAGCGTGCACCGCGCGCTGTTCCAGAAGGGCCTCAAGGCGCCGCTCGTACGCACGAGCAACCGCCTGGCTCGCACCGCGCTCGTGATGCTCGGGCTCGTGGTGACGGGGACGGCGATGCTCGCGTTCGACGTCGTGCTGTCGCGCACCGCCGGCGTGATCGTCGGCGTCCTGGCGGCGACCGGGCTCGCACTGCTGTGGTTCGTGCTGCCGCACCGGCTCACGGGTCGTCGGGGTCGGGAGCGTCGTGCGGCGGACGCCGCGTGAGCACCGCGATCACCACGCCGACCGCGATCCCGATGACCGTCTCGACCCCGCGCGCGAGGAGGAGCTGAGCCACCGGCTCGGGCGCCGAGACCTGCACCACGAGCAGCGCGAGCGGCGTGATGAACACGAGGGCGGCGCCGTAGTGCCGCGCGACCAGCAGCTCGGTGAGCATCTGCAGCACGACGACCAGCGCGAGGGTCACGGCCACCGACGGCTGCAGCGCGAGCGCCGGGGGCGGGCTTCACCTGGGCGAGGTCCGCGGCGACGGTGCGCGAGACGCGGCTCACGCGGGCGAGGTAAGGGTTCGGGCGACCGCGTTGGCGGCCGCGGCCGCGTCGGCGGCCGGTGTGTCGGGCCGGCTGACCCCGTCCGCCGGTCGCGGTGTCTGCTCGCCCACGTCCGCCATTCTCGCGTCTCGCTCGGGTGAGTCCCGCCCGCAGGTGTCGCGCGCCACTCGGACGGCGGCCGCCGGGTCGAGGCGGACTCGGGCTGCGTCCGGTGGCCCGTGTGGTACTGATGGACGCGTGAGTGACGTGCGCGCGGACGACCTGGGCCCCTGGCTCTCCCCGGAGAACCTCGACTTCGTCCGGCGCAAGGTGCCGATGGTGTACGTCGACGTGGTGCCGGTGCGCCTGGACTCCGACGGCAGCCTCTCGCGCGTCGGCCTGATCCTGCGCAGCCCGCGCGAGGGCGGCCTGTGGCGGACGGTGATCTCGGGTCGCGTGCTGCTGCACGAGCCGCTCCGCAGCGCGATCGCGCGGCACATCGAGAAGGACCTCGGACCGATGGCGCTGCCGCGCATCCCCGCCTCCCTCCAGCCGTTCGCGGTCAACGAGTACTTCCCGGCGGCGGTCCCCGGCGCCTTCCAGGACCCTCGCCAGCACGCGGTGTCGCTCGCGTACGTCGTGCCGGTCGACGGCGACGTCGCGGCCCAGGCCGACGCGCTGCAGCTCGCGTGGCTCACCCCCCGCGAGGCGCTCGAGGAGGCCGTCCAGGCCGAGTGCGTCTCGGGGCACGGCGCGCTCGTGACGGGCGCCATCGCGCACCTGGGCGCCCTGCCGTGACCACGGCATGACGGCCGTGAGCGCGGCCGCGTTCCTCGCCGAGCACGCCCCCGAGCTCACCGTGCTCGTGACGCAGGACTCGACGGCGACGGTCCCGCTCGCGGCAGCGGCGCACGGCGTCGCGCCCGGTCAGATCGCGAAGACCCTCTCGCTGTGGCACGGCGACGTCCCGGTGCTGCTCGTCATGGCGGGCGACGCCCGGATCGACAACCAGGCGTACAAGGCCACGTTCGGCTGCAAGGCGCGCATGCTCTCGGCGGACGAGGCCCTCGCGCGCACGGGACACCCCGTCGGCGGCGTCTGCCCGTTCGGCCTCACCGAACCGCTGCCGGTCTACCTGGACCGCTCCCTGCTCGCGTGGGAGGAGGTCCTGCCGGCCGCGGGCGGGACGAACACCGCGGTCCGCCTCACGCCGTCGCGCCTGGCCGACCTGACGGGCGGCACGTGGGTCGACGTCGCCCGCGTGGCTCCGCCGGCCTGACGGCGCGCGCTCGCCGTCGTAGGTGACTCCGCCGCGCGGTGGAGGCAACCCTCGGCGCAGATCGTCCCGACGACGGAGCCCTCCCGCCGCGGCGCGGCGTTCACTGGTCCCACCGCTACGGAAGGGACCGCCGATGGACCGCCCGCTCGCCGCCGACCTCCTCCTGCTCACGCTCGACGAGGACAAGGGCACCACGCTCGTCGACTCCTCGAGCCTCGGACCCGCGCTGCTGGGCGCGACGCTCGTCGGGTTCGTGCTCGACGGCACGCTCGGCCTCACGCCCGAGAAGGGCGAGATCCAGGACGCACCCGCGCAGCCGTACCCCGTGGGGCCCGGCCGCTTCTACCGCACCAGCGCTCCCCCGCCCGAGGACGCTCTGCTCGCGCGGATCGCCGAGGACGCGGCCGGGAAGAAGCCCAAGGACGCCATCACGTCGATCGGGGTCTACACGTTCTCCGACACCACGGGGAAGCTGCGCGGCCACCTCACCGCGTGGCTGGTCGCCGAGGGACTCGTGCAGGAGTCCTCGCAGCGCATGCTTGGGCTCTTCCCGCGCACCGTGCACCCCGCGCGCGACCCGCGCACCCGGCGGGCGCTGCTGGGTGACCTCCGTGCGGTCTACCAGGGCAGCAACCCCGCCACGCCGCGCACTGCCGCGCTGGCGGCGGTCGTCGGGGCGATCGACGCCGCGCCGCGACTCTTCCCCGACCTCGACAAGAGGGCCCTCAAGGGGCGCGCGAAACAGCTGCGCGAGACGCAGTGGGCCGGACGCGCCGTCGCCAAGACGCTCGAGGAGATCACCACCGTGATCATCGCCGCCGCCGTGGTGCCGACGATCGTGGTGACGAGCGGGTCCTGAGGAGCGCGGTCAGCGTCCGGCGGAGCGAGCCCAGGCGACCATCGCGTCGAACGCGGCGTCGAGCTCGCCATCGAGCACCTGCAGCTCGGGGTGCGCGTCGTAGTGGGCGAGGATGCGCCGGGCGCCCTCGTCGAACGTGATCGTCGTGCGGAAGTCGGGCACGAGCTCGCGCACGGCCGTGCAGTCGAAGACGGCGGAGTGCGCCTTGTCGCCCACGAGGCCGGGGCCGAGGTCCGGGCGGAACGCCGCGATCGAGTCCGACGCGACGTGCACGAGCTCGACGTCGGACACCCCGGCCGCGTCGGCGAGCCACGTGTAGACCTGGTTCCACGTCGGCGCGTGCGTGCCGGTGAGCGTGAACGCCTCGCCCACCGTGCGCGGGTTCGCAAGCAGCCCCGCGAAGCCGACGGCGAAGTCCTCGGCGTGCGTGAGGGTCCACAGGCTCGTGCCGTCGCCGTGCACCACGACCGGCTTGCCCGCGCGCATCCGCGCGATGTCGGTCCAGTGCCCCATCGTGGGCAGCAGGGTGTCGTCGTAGGTGTGCGAGGGGCGCACGATCGTCGCTGGGAAGCCGCGCTCGCGGTAGGCGGCCACGAGCAGGTCCTCGCACGCGATCTTGTTCCGCGAGTACTCCCAGAACGGGTTGCGCAGCGGCGTCGACTCGCGGATCGGCAGGCGCGACGGCGGCTTCTGGTACGCCGACGCGGAGCTGATGAAGACGTACTGCCCGGTGCGACCCTCGAACAGCTCCACGTCCGTGGCCACGTGCTCGGGCGTGAACGCGACGAACTCCGCCACGGCGTCGAACTCGGCGTCACCGAGCACGGCGCGCACGGAGCCCGGGTCGCGCACGTCGGCCACGAGCGAGCGGGCGCCGTCGGGCAGCGGTCGGGAGCCGTTGCCCCGGTTGAGGACCGTCACGTCGTCGCCGAGCGCGAGGGATCGCGCCACGCACGACGTGCTGATGACCCCGGTACCGCCGATGTAGAGGATGCGTCGCTGCGTCACCCCTCGACCCTACGCGTCACCCGAGGTCGAGCGTGGGCCAGTCCGCGAGGTCCGCGCGCATCCGGCGGTCGTGAGTCGCGACCACGACGGCGGCGCCCACCTCGCGCAGCCACGCCGTCAGCGCGTCCATGAGGTCGACGGCGAGGTGGTTCGTCGGCTCGTCGAGCACCAGGACGTGCGGCGCGGTCATGAGGGTGAGCGCGAGGTCGAGCCGACGACGACGGCCCACCGACAGCTCGGCCACCGGCCGGTCGAGGTCCTCGGGAGCGACGAGGCCCGTCGTGGCGAGCGGGACCACGGAGTCGGGCTCGAGCGACCCGTCCTCGAGCGCGGCGAGGATGCGCGCCGTCGCGACGTCCTGTGCGCCGCCGACCGTCGCGGCGTCGAACGCGGCCTCCTGCGCGAGGTAGCCGACCCGCACGTCCGGCGCCACGGCCGCGGCCAGCAGCGCGAGCAGCGTCGACTTGCCCGCGCCGTTCGGGCCCACGACGAGCAGCCGCCCGCCCGGACCGAGCTCGACGGCGAGGTCGGGGCGGTCGAGGCGGCCCGGGACCACGGCGCCCGTGAGCGCCAGCACCCGACCCCCCGAGGCGATGGACGTGCGCGCGGCGGGCTCGCCGTCGAGCGCGGGCAGGGCGATCTCGGGCGGCGGGGGCGGCACGTCAACAGCCGTGCGCTCGAGCCGCGCGTGCGCGCGGTCGGCGGCCTTGACGTGCTGGCGCGCGCGGGTCCCGCGGCGGTTCTTCTTCGACCCCTTGGGCGGCCGCCACTCGTCCGAGAGGTGCTCGTAGGCGTAGTCCCGGCGATCGAACAGCTCCGCGAGCCGCTCCTGCTCGGCGCGGTACCGCGTGCGCCACCGCGCGAGGGCCGCCCGCTTGGCGCGCCGGTAGTCCGCGTAGCCGAACCCGACGCCGCGCCGGGCGCCGTAGCGGGCGGGCACGCCGTCGACGGTGGGGTCGAGATCGAGGACCGCGGTCGCGACGTCGTCGAGCAGCTGCCGGTCGTGGGTCACCACGATGACCCCGCCGGGCCACGTGCGGATGCGCTGCGTGAGGTGGGCGAGCGCCGTGGGGTCGAGGTGGTTGGTGGGTTCGTCGAGCAGCACGGCGTCGGCGCCTTCGGCCAGCCGGCACGCGAGGCGCACGCGGTAGCGCTCGCCCACGCTCATCGCCGCGAGCGGCCGCGCCGGGTCGCGCGGTGCGCCGAACCGGGTGAGCGCCTCGTCGAGGAGGCGATCGGCGTCCCAGGCGGCGCTGGCCTCGTACTGCTCGACGGCGAGCGCGACGTCGCGCGACCGCTCCGCACCGCCGTGCGTGCCCCCGTCGCCCGACGCGAGCGCGGCCTCCAGCCGCGCGGCGGCCGCCCGAGCCGTGCCGAGGCTCCGGGCGACGAGATCGCCGACGGTGGCTGCGCCGTCGGCCATCTCCTGCGGCACGACGGCGAGCGAGCCCGCGCGCTCGACGTCCCCCGCCGTGGGCGCGAGGTCGCCGGCGAGCACGCCGAGCAGCGTCGACTTGCCCGAGCCGTTCTCGCCCACGACGCCGAGCCGGTCGCCGACGCGCAGCGTGAGGCCCAGGCGTGCGAGCACGGGCGTGCCGGGCGCGGAGGGGTAGGCGAACGCGACGTCGCGGGCGCGCAGCAGCGTGGTCATCGGCGCCTCACGCCCGCAGCAGGAGCGGGACGAGCGCGGCGAGCTCCTCCTCGGGCGAGGCGCCCCACTGGCGCCGTTCGTCCTCGTCGGCCTGGGCGGTCGCGCCGAGCCAGACCTCGGCGCGATTGACCTGGTGCAGGACGGCGACGGCGGTCGCGACCTCGGGCGTGACGTCGCGCCACGTGCGGCCCCACGGCGCGAGGACCTCGTCGAGCAGCGTCATCCGGACGAGCGGGTCGTCGCCGACGATGTGCCGGGGCATCTCGAGCTCGGTCAGCGGGTTCGACCACTGCGAGTCGCCGAGGTCGAAGACCCTGAGGCTCCCCGCCTCGGCGTAGACGTTCCACCGGTGCAGGTCCCCGTGCACCCAGGTGAGCGGCAGGCCGATCGACTCCGCCACCTCGCACGCCTGCGCGACGGCGGGGCGAAGCCCCAGCAGCTCCTCGGCGCGCGATGCGCTGAGGTGTCCCGGCTCCTCGTCCGGCCGGGCCGACAGGATCGCGACGAGGGCGTCGAGCCGCGCGGGGACGGTCTGCGGGGAGCGGTCCGGCACGCCGGTCGCGAGCAGCTCCTCACGCGCGTCGGCGCACGCGACGTGCAGCTGAGCGATGAGGCGGACGACCTCGACCCAGTCCTCGCGCACGAGGTGACCCTGCTCGCCGTCGCCCTCCCCGACCGACGGCCCGTGGTCGGCGGTGAGCAGCCAGCCGCGGGCCGCGTCGACGGCGAGCGGCTCCTGGACGTGGTCGGGAGCGAGGCGCGCGAGCACGACCTGCAGCCCCGGCTCGAAGCGGGCGTAGTCCGCGCACGCCTTGAGCCACACGTCACCGCCGCGCGTGGGCAGCACGACCTGCGCGGACCACGGCCGCACGCGGTGCAGACGGGCCGGTCCGGCGGGCTCGTGCCGTGCGTCGCCGAGGTCGCTCAGCGCGGCGGTCGCCCAGGCACCGGCGTCCGCGAGCCACTCCGGGCTGCGGACGACGGCGGAGAAGGGTCGGGCGTCGGGCACCGACCCACCCTCCCCGAGAGCGGCGCCGCGGACAACTCCGTTTCGGGGCGGAGGGACGGCTCAGTCGAGGCGGTCGGCCGCGACCAGCCGCTCCTCGTCGACCTCGAGCTCCTGCGCCACGACCTGCGCGCGGCCCTCGAACACGTCGCGGTCGAGCTCACCCTCGGCGTCGGCCACGAGCATCGCGACGAAGGTGTCGCCGTTGACGTTGAGGAAGGTCCGGAAGATGCCGGTGAACCAGTCGACGGCGATGAGCAGGCCGACCGCCTCGAAGGGCAGCCCGAGCGTGGTGGCGAGGAACATCGCGACCACCGGGAAGCCGCCCGGCACCGTGATGGTGCCCATGTTGAGCAGGATCGCCAGGCCCATGCCGAGCACGACCTGCCCGGGGCCGAGCTCGACGCCACCGGCCTGGGCGAGGAACAGGATGACGATCGTGTAGTTGAGCACCGCGCCGTAGGAGCCCATCGTGAGGCCGAGCGAGAGCGTGAAGCTCGCGACCCGCTGGCTGATGCCGACCTTCTCCACCGCCGTCTTGAGCACGGTGGGGAACGTGACCGCGGAGCTCGTCGTCGTGACCGCCACGACGGTCTGGTCGATCAGCGCCGTGAGCAGGCGCACCGGGCTCACCCGGGTGCGCGCCACCACGACGGCGAGGAACGCGGCGAACAGGATGACCACGCCGAGCAGCGTCGTGCCGAGGTAGCCGAGCGCCGTGGTCACGACGGCGAACCCGACGTCGCCGGCGAGCGCGGCCAGCAGCGCGAACACGCCGATCGGCGCGACTCGCATGATCATCCGGATCATGATGAGGACGACGCTCTGGATCTGCTCGAGGAAGTCCAGCACCACGGCGCTGCCGGACTGGCTGCGGTGGACGCGCAGCGCGACGCCGAACAGCAGCGAGAAGACGATGATCGGGACCATCGCCGCCGACGCCATGGCGCCCACGACGTTGGTCGAGACGAACCCGAGGATCGTCTCCTGCCACCCGCCGGCCTGACCGGCGGACTCCTGCAGCGACGGGTCGAGCTCGCCGCTGAAGACCATCCCCGTGCCCGGCTGCAGGAGCGTCGCGAGGCCCCACGCGAGCACGGCGGCCACCACGGAGAACCCGATCATCCAGGAGAACGTCCGCGCGGCGATCTTGCCCGTGCCGGCGCCCGACATCGACGCCGTCGCGACGATCACCGACGACATCACGAGCGGCACGATGGACATCTGGATGAGGCGGATGAACAGGTCGCCGACGAACTTGATGTTGCCTGCCCAGTCCCCGACCACGAGGCCGAACAGGATGCCGAGGACCGCGCCGATCCCGATCTGGACGCCGGGGTTCTTGAGAGCCTTCATGAGCCGAGACGCTAGGCGGGCGCCGTTGCGCGGCAGTCACCGGGGCGTGACCCGTCCGTTTCGGTGCCGTGACGATCCGCGCTCGCGCCGGCGCCGAGGTGTGGTGGTCGCGACACCCGGGCGAAACACCGCCCGTGCGAGGGTGTCCCCATGCAGCGCACGGCCACGGCCCACCTCGAGCTCGACGTCACCTCCCCCGCGACCCTCGCCCTCGAGATCGGCGTCGCGCAGCCCTACCTCGACGCGGGCGCAGCGACCGAGACGTGGGCGATCACCGCGAACGGGCAGTCCGTCACCCCGCAGGAGCTGCTCACGCAGCACGGCACGCGGGTGCACGTCGTCAACGCCGAGATCGGACCGCTCACCCTGGACTACTCCGTGACGGTGCAGGGGCGGATCGACCCGATCGAGGTCACCGAGTGGGACCTCCTGCGCTACCTACGGCCGAGCCGCTACTGCGAGTCGGACGCGCTTGCGCCGACGGCGAAGGCCGAGTTCGCCGGCCTGCCCGCCTCGGACCTGCTCGCCTCGGTCAGCTCCTGGGTGGGCACGCGCCTGTCCTACGTCCCCGGCTCCTCGCTGCCGACCGACGGCGCGACCCGGACGTTGCTCGCGCGGCAGGGCGTGTGCCGCGACTACGCGCACCTCGTCGTCGCGCTGCTGCGCAGCCTGGACGTGCCGGCCCGGCTCGTCGCGGTCTACGCCCCAGGGCTGGACCCGATGGACTTCCACGCCGTCGCCGAGGCCTACCTCAAGGGGCAGTGGCACGTCGTGGACGCCACGACGCTCGCACCGCGCGAGACCTTGCTGCGGATCTCGACCGGGCTCGACGCCTCCGACACCGCGTTCCTCTCGGTGCACCACGGGCAGGCGGCGCTACAGGCGATCGAGGTGTCCGCCGTCGCCGACGTGCTCCCGAACGACGACGTCACACAGCTCGTCACGCTCGGCTGACCTCCGCCTCCCTTTCGCGAGGTGATCTTCGTCCTTTCGCGAGGCGATCTTCGTCCTTTCGCGAGGCGATCTTCGTCCTTTCGCGAGGCGATCTTCGCCGCCCTCAGGCCGACAGCGCGGCCGCGATGTCGGGCGCGAGGAGGCGGAACGCCTGGCCCCGGTGGCTGATCGCGTTCTTCTCCGCGGGGGTGAGCTCGGCGCACGAGCGAGCCTCGCCGTCGGGCACGAGGATCGGGTCGTAGCCGAACCCACCCTCGCCGCGCCCCGCGCGCAGCAGCGTGCCGGCCAGCCGCCCCTCCCGAACGACCTCGGTGCCTGACGGCGTGACAAGCGCCGCCGCGCACACGAACGCCGCGCCGCGGTGCTCGTCGCGGACGTCGGCGAGCTGGGCCATGAGCAGGTCGAGGTTGGCGGCATCGTCGCCGTGCCGGCCCGCCCACCGCGCGGAGAAGATGCCGGGCGCTCCACCGAGGACGTCGACGGCGAGCCCCGAGTCGTCCGCGACCGCGGGCAGGCCGGTGGCCGCCGCGAGGGCGCGGGCCTTGAGCAGCGCGTTCTCGGCGAAGGTCACGCCGTCCTCGACGACGTCGGGCACGTGCGGGTAGGCGTCAGCGCCCACGACGGCGGCCGGCGCCAGCGTGGGCAGCGCGCCCGGGGCGTCCGCCGACCCGACGAGGACCGCGCGCAGCTCGCCGACCTTGTGCGCGTTGCGCGTGGCGAGGACGAGGCGAGGCTGCGATGTCGCCGTGCTCGCCGTCGGGGCCGCGCTCACGCGTCCGCCGCCGTCTCTGCCGGCGCTGCGGTCGCTGCGGCGGGGAAACCTGCGGGCTCGGCGGCGAGCGCCTCCTGCTGGAGGCGGGCGAGGCGCGAGGTGCCGACGAGGGCGAGGTCGAGAAGCGCGTCGAGCTCGGCGCGGTCGAACGGCGCGCCCTCGGCGGTGCCCTGCACCTCGACGAACGAGCCCGAGCCGGTGACGACGACGTTCATGTCGGTCTCGGCGCGGACGTCCTCGACGTAGGGCAGGTCGAGCATCGGGACGCCGTCAATGATGCCGACGCTCACGGCGGCGACCGAGTCGCGCAGCACGGTGCCGGCCTTGACGTGGCCCGCGCGCTGGCCCCACGCGACGGCGTCGGCGAGCGCGACGTAGGCGCCCGTGATCGCTGCGGTGCGGGTGCCGCCGTCGGCCTGGAGCACATCGCAGTCGAGCACGATCGTGTTCTCCCCGAGCGCCGCGACGTCGATCACAGCGCGCAGGCTGCGGCCGATGAGGCGGGAGATCTCGTGGGTGCGGCCGCCGATGCGGCCCTTGACCGACTCGCGGTCGCTGCGCGTGGACGTGGCGCGCGGCAGCATCGCGTACTCGGCGGTGACCCAGCCCTCGCCGGAGCCCCTGCGCCAGCGCGGGACGCCCGCCGTGAACGACGCGGCGCAGAGCACACGCGTGCCGCCGAACTCGACCAGGACGCTGCCCTCGGCGGAGTCCAGCCACCCGCGGGTGATCCGGATCGGGCGGAGCTCGTCGGGGGCGCGGCCGTCGGCGCGCGTGATCGCCGCGGGAGTCTGGGAGGTCATGCGGCCATCCTCGCACTCGCGATTGGGACGAGGATCCTCTCGCGAAAGACAGAGACCCTCTCGCAGGCGGCAGGAAACCTCTCGCGAAGCGGGTCAGCCGGTGTTCTGCAACCCCGCCGCGACGCCGTTGACCGACAGCAGCAGCAGGTGGCGCAGCTCGGCCACCTCCTCCTCGGGCGCCCCGCGCCGCAGCCGGCGCAGCGCCCGCAGCTGGATCAGCGAGAGCGCGTCGACGTAGGGCGAGCGCAGCTGCACGGCTCGACCGAGCACGCGAGAGCCCTCGAGCGGTCGGCCGTGGCCGGTCGCCTTGAGCACCCACTCGCGGGTGAGCTCCATCTCCTCCATCACGAGGCCGGCGAGGTCGTCGCGATCTCCGAGCGCGAGGTAGGCGCGGGCGATCCGCTCGTCCGCCTTGGACAGCGACATCTCGACGTTGTCGAGCATCGCGGCCAGCAGCGGCCACTCGCGGTAGGCCTGGCGCAGCACCTCGACATCGCCCACGGCCGCGAGCGCCGTGCCGAGGCCGAACCAGCCGGTGAGGTTGATCCGGGCCTGCGTCCACGAGAACACCCACGGGATCGCGCGCAGGTCGTCAAGGGAGTTGACCGAGAGGCCACGCTTGGCCGGGCGGGAACCCAGGGCGAGGAGGCCGACCTCCTCCAGCGGCGTCACCTGTGCGAACCACTGCGGGAAGCCGTCCGCCTTCACGAGCTCGTAGAACCGCTCGCGCGAGACGCGGTCCATCACTGCCGCGATCTCAGCGAACCGCTCCGCGGCGCCCGCGTTGCGCTGCTCGATCGACGGCGAGCCCTGCATGAGCGTGGCGGCGCCGACCTGGTCGATGTGCCGGGACGCGATCGCCTTGTCGCCGTAGCGCGCGAAGATGACCTCGCCCTGCTCGGTGAGCTTGAACCGGCCCTCCACGGAGTGCGGGGGCTGGCCCAGCACCGCGCGGTTGGCCGGGCCGCCGCCGCGGCCGAGCGCACCGCCGCGGCCGTGGAACAGCGTGAGCTCGATGTCGTGCCTCTGCGCCCACCGCGCGATCCGCGCCTGCGCGTCGTAGAGCGCGAGGGTCGCCGAGACCGGCCCGACGTCCTTGGAGGAGTCGGAGTAGCCGAGCATCACCTCGACCTTGCGGCCGGTCGCCGCGAGCCGCTCCTGCACCTCGGGCAGCTCGAGCATCGCCTCGAGGATGTCCACGGAGTTGTTGAGGTCGTCGAAGGTCTCGAACAGCGGGATGGCGTCGATCACGGGCGGCTTGCCGTCGCCCGCCGCGAGGGCCGCAAGGCGGTAGACGTTCGCGAGGTCCTCGGGCGCCTGGGTGAAGGACACGATGTAGCGGCGCGCCGCGAGCGGGCCGTACCGGCGCTGGATCCGCCCGACGATCCGGTAGGTCTCCAGCACCTCCTTCGAGCGCGGGGAGAGGTCGCCGTCGATCCCCAGCCGCTCGATCTCCTCGAGCGTCTCGCGGTGCACCTGGGAGTGCTGGCGCACCTCGAGCTCGGCGAGGTGGAAGCCGAACGACTCCGCCTGCCAGATGAGGTGCTGCAGCTCCCCGTAGGCCGCGCGCGCGTCACCCGCCGCGGCGAGCGAGGCCTGCACCGTGCGCAGATCGGCGAGGTACTCCTCGGGACCGTGGTAGGCGAGGTCCGCGTTCCGGGTGCGCGTCGCGTCGAGGCGCTCGGCCATCATGAGCAGCACCTGGCGGTGCGGCTCCCCCTGCGTGCGCGACTCGATGGTGGCGGCGAGGTCCTCGGACAGGTCGTGGTGCTTCTGCTGGATCGCGAGCAGCGCCTTGCTGGGCGGCGTCGACGTCCTGTCGACCGTGAGCTCACGACCGATCCGACTCGTGTGGTGGCGCAGGCCCAGGAGGATGTGCTCGGCCGCGATGATCGACGCCTCGCGGGTGATCTTCGCCGTGACGTTGGGGTTGCCGTCCCGGTCACCGCCGATCCAGGTGCCGAACTTGACGAACGCGGGCGCCTTGGGCGGCACGGTGCCCGACGTCGTGGGCTGCAGCGCCATGTCGAGCGAGCGGTAGATGAGCGGGAGCTGCTCGAAGAGCGTGCCGTCGAAGATGCTCATCGCCGTACGGACCTCGTCCAGCGGGGTGGGCTTCTCCTTGCGGATCGGCGACGTCCGCCACAGCACGTCGATCTCCTCGAGGAGCCGGCGGCGCAGCTCGCGATGCTCGGCCTCGTTCGTGCGCGGGTCGTCCTGCTCCGCCAGCAGCGCCGAGATCCGACGGATCGCCTGCGAGACGGCACGACGGCGAGCCTCCGTCGGGTGCGCCGTCAGCACCGGGCGGAACTCCAGGGCCGCGAGGCGACGCATCGTCTCCTCCTCGCCCACCTCGCCGCGCAGCTGCGAGATCGCGCCGGGCAGGGTGTCGACGGCGGGCAGGATGCCTTCCGGGCTGGAGAAGTCCCGGCCGCGCAGCGTGCGCACCCGGTGGTACTCCTCCGCGAGGTTGACGAGGTGGAAGTAGCAGGTGAAGGCGCGGGCCACCTCGGCGGCGCGCTCCGGGGTGAAGGACTCGACCAGCTCCTCGGCCTTCGCGAACGCGTCCTCGTCGCCCGCGTACGCGGCGATGGTGAGCGCGCGCAGCTCCTCGACGGCCCCGAACAGCTCCTCGCCGCCGCTCTCGGTCAGGACCGTGCCGAGCAGCTCGCCGAGCAGTCGGACGTCGGAGCGGAGCTCGTCGGGCATCTGGGGAGCCACGCTGGTACGGGCGTCGGAGGCCATGCGGTCACCTTTCTCATCATCCGCGGCGGGTGGTGGCCGCCCGCGGAGGGTCGTGCCCCCGCGCAGGTTATCCCTCGCGTGTGACGCGCAGGTCACGCGTCCGCGTCGTGAACCCGGCCGACCAGTCGGCCGCGGTCCGCAGCCCGACCGGGCTACAGGTCGTAGATCGCCCCGGCGACCGCGAGCTCGGTGGGACCCGCGTACGCGGCACGGGCCGTGGCGTACACGACGCCGGCGTCGGCCCAGGGCTGCAGGTGGGTGAGGACGAGGGCGCGCACACCCGCGGCCGTGGCCAGGCCGCCGGCGCGACCGCCCGTGAGGTGGATCCCGCGGACCTCCTCCTCGCGCTCGAACGCCGCCTCGGCCAGCAGCAGGTCCACCCCGTCCGCGACGGCGGAGACGCCGTCGCACAGGTCGGTGTCACCCGTGTAGCCGAGCGTCGCGACGCCGCCGTCGGTCGCCGGCCCGGTCACGCGGTAGCCGAACGCGGGCACCGGGTGCAGGACCGCGTGCGGGACCAGGGTGAGGTCGCCCACGGTGGTGGGCTCGCCGTCGTGCACGATCTCGACGGCGAACGTCGCCGCCAGGTCCGCCGGCGCGAGATGGGTCAGCTCGAGCAGGCGTTCGCGCGTGCCCTCCGGTCCCAGCACGCGCACCGGGCCCGACGGCGAGGACGGGCCGTAGCGCAGCCACACCGCCAGCGCCGTGAGGTCGGCGCAGTGGTCGGGGTGGAGGTGGCTCAGCACGACGGCGTCGAGCCGGGACGGGTCGGTCGTCGCCATGAGCGGACCGAAGGCGCCCGAGCCGAGGTCGAGGACGAGGCTGGTGTCCTCGGTCGTCACGAGGTAGCTGGAGGCGGGCGACGTGGGGCCCGGCACCGATCCGGAACAGCCGAGCACGGTGAGCCTCATCGAGCGGCGCTCCCGGCCTCGGCGGCGGGGCGAGCGGCGGTGCGAGCGGCGATCGGCGCGGTGATCCGCGGGATCTCGCCGGTCACCGACGCGGCGTCCTGCACCGCGGGGACCTCGGGCCCGAGGAACCGGCGGGCCAGCCGTCGGAAGGAGTCGCGGTCCCCGGTGGCGAGCCACTCGTGCTGCGGCGGCTCGGGCGCCGTGCGGAGCAGGTCCTCGCGCACCAGGGTGCGGTACAGCTCCTTCGCGGTCTCCTCGGCCGAGGAGACGAGCGTGACGCCCTCCCCCATCACGTAGGAGATGACGCCGGTGAGCAGCGGGTAGTGGGTGCAGCCCAGGACGAGCGCGTCGATGTCCGCCTCGCGCAGCGGCGCGAGGTAGTGCTCGGCGGCGTCGCGCACCGGGGCGCCGGAGGTCACGCCGGACTCGACGAACTCCACGAACGCCGGGCACGCCTGGGTGAACAGGCGCAGGTGGGGCGCGGCGGCGAACGCGTCCTCGTAGGAGCGCGAGGAGATCGTGGCGCGCGTCCCGATGACGCCGACCCGGCCGGTGCGGGTCGCGGCGACCGCGCGGCGCACCGCGGGGTGGATGACCTCGATCACCGGGATGCCCGACGGCTCGTACCGCTCGCGCGCGTCGCGCAGCACCGCGGACGAGGCGGAGTTGCAGGCGATGACGAGCGCCTTGACGCCCGAGTCGACGAGGCTGTCGAGCATCTCGAGGGAGTACCGGCGCACCTGCGCGATGGGCCGGGGACCGTACGGCGTGCGGGCGGTGTCGCCCAGGTAGCGGACGGCCTCGTTCGGCAGCTGGTCCAGCACGGCGCGGGCCACGGTCAGCCCGCCGACCCCGGAGTCGAAGATGCCGATCGGGGCGTCACTCATCGCTCCAGGGTAGTTCGTGGCACCCCCGTCGCGGCTCGCACCCGCGGGTGATCCGCGACTCAGCCGAGCGGGTCGAGCCCCTCGGCGCCACCCTCGGGCAGCTCGCCGAGCATCGCCTCGACGAGCGACTCCTGCAGCCAGGAGAGCGCGAGGTAGAGCGTGGCCAGCGCACGGGTGGCCTCGTCGGCGTCGGCGATCGCGACCTGCTCGAGGGCCTGCGAGTCCTCCGCGTCCTCGACGCCGAGCCGCTGCGCGAGCACGAGCCGCACGTCCGTGAGGGCGCCGGCCCAGGTCATCGCCTCCTCGGGAGCGACGAGCAGCCGGCCGGGCTCCCCCTGCAGGTCCCACCACACGCGTCGCAGCCGCTCGCCCTTGGCGCTGCGGATGGACTCCTCGGTGAGGCGCCGGACCTCGCCGGCGATGTCGTCGTCCTCGCTCGCGGGTGGCAGCAGCCGGGCGAGCGCGGGGTCCAGCGGCGCGCGCGGGTCCTCCTCGTCCTCGTCGCCGCCGAGCCCGACGGCGCCCCAGTCCACGTCGGGCAGGTTCACGTCGGGGTGGGACGACGTTCCCTCACCGCGGCTCCCGCGCCGGCCGTCGGGCTCGGCGTCGTCGGGCGCGTACGGCTCGGTGACGTCCCAGCCGAGCAGCGTGGCGACGTCGGCGACGACGCGGCCGACGATCGCGCGCTCGGTGGCGTCGAGGCGGGTGAGGTACCCGCGTCGGGTGCGGCGGAAGGCGTGCACGTCAGCTCTCGTCCTGCTCGAGGGTGGCCCACAGGCCGTAGGTGTGCATGGCCTCCACGTCCGCCTCCATCCGCTCGCGACCGCCGCTGGACACGACCGCCCGACCCTCGTGGTGCACCGCGAGCATGAGCTGCTCGGCGCGCTCGCGGCTGTAGCCGAAGTGGGTCTGGAACACGTAGGTCACGTAGGACATGAGGTTGACCGGGTCGTCCCAGACGACGGTGCGCCAGGGCCGGTCCGGCTCGGGACGCGCATCGGCCGCGGGCCTGCCGACCGGGGCGGGCGCGGGCGCCAGCACGGGGTCGGCGGGGAGAGCGGTCACGTCGTCAGCCTAGGCTGGAACGCGTGAGCGAGGTGGATGTCGACGTCGCCGTCGTCGGCGCGGGCCCGGCCGGGTCGGCCGCCGCGCTGCGCCTCGCCGAGCGGGGGCTGCAGGTCGCCCTCGTCGAGCGCGGCGACTCCCCGGGCTCGAAGAACCTCTCCGGCGGCGTTCTCTACCCCGCCACGCTGGCCGCCGCAGTGCCCTCGTTCGCGGCCGACGCGCCCTACGAGCGGCGAGTCGTGCGGCACGTGACGACGCTGCTGCAGCGCGAGTCGGTCGTCAGCCTGGACTACACGGACAGCGCGCTCGGCGCCGCGCGCGGCGAGGCCGCCGCAGCCGCCGCGCCCACGACCGCCCCCAACGCCGTGACCGTCCTGCGCGCGCACTTCGACCCCTGGCTCGCGGGCAAGGCCGAGGAGGCCGGCGCGTTCCTCATGCCCGGGCTGAAGGTCGAGGCGCTCGCCACGCAGGGTTCGGGCTCAGGCACCCGCGTCGTGGGAATCGTCTCGGACGGCTCGGTGATGCGCGCGCACGCCGTGGTCGCTGCCGACGGCGTGAACTCCTTCCTGGCCCGCGGCGCCGGCCTGCGCCCCGATCCGCGGCCGGACCAGCTCGCCGTCGGGATCAAGGCCGTGCTGCGCCTGGGTGAGGAGCGGATCGAGGACCGGTTCGGTGTCGGGCCCGGCGAGGGTGCGGCGCACGCGATCGTCGGCGACGCCACGGCCGGGGTGGCCGGCGGCGCGTTCCTCTACACCAACCGCGACTCCCTCTCGGTCGGGATCGTCGTGCGCCTGGACGCGCTCGTGGCCTCGGGCCGCACGGCCTCGGAGCTCATCGAGCACCTGCTGGGCCACCCCGGGCTGGCCCGCTACCTCGAGGGTGCCGAGCTCGTCGAGTACGGCTCCCACCTCGTCGCCGAGGGCGGCGCGGCGATGGTGGGCGACGTCGCGCACGCCGGGCTCGCCGTCGTCGGCGACGCCGCCGGCCTCACGATCAACTCCGGCCTCGTGCTGCGCGGCATGGACCTCGCGGTGACGTCCGGGCTCGTGGCGGGCGACGCCGTGGCCGACGCGGTGCAGGCGGGCGACACCTCGGCGTCGGGCATGGCGCGCTACGCCGCGGCGCTCGAGGCCAGCCCCGCGATGGCGGACATGCGCACGTACGCGCGCACGCCGTCGTTCCTCGAGCGCGAGGGGCCCTACGGGCCGTGGGGCCAGGCCGCGCAGGACGTGCTGCGGTCCGCGTTCGTGCTCGACGGCGCACCTCGCCGCCCGCTGCGCACCCTCCTGCGCGGGGCCGCGCGCCGGCAGTCCTGGCGGACGTGGCTCGGCGACGCGAGTGCGGGGTGGCGAGCACTGTGAAGGTTCCCCCGCTCAACGTGCGGCTCGGTGCGACCCGGTTCGACCCGGACGACGCCCCGCACATCGACGCCTCCGCCCTGGTGCCGGGCAGCCCCGAGGCGCGCGCCGTCGTCGCCGTCTGCCCCGCGGGGGTCTACCGCGAGACGCCGACGGCGGTGCTCGCCGACGCCGCCGCGTGCCTGGAGTGCGGGGCGTGCCTCGCCGTCGCCTCGGGCGGGCTGCGCTGGACCTACCCGCGCGGCAGCACGGGCGTGCGCTTCCGCGAGGGGTGAGGCGCACGTCCGCTCTAGGGTGTCGCCATGACGACGTCCCCGCCGGCCAGCACCGCGCTGCTCACCGACCGCTACGAGCTCACGATGGTCGACGCCGCGCTCGCCGACGGCACCGCGTCCCGCGCGTGCGTGTTCGAGGTGTTCGCGCGCCGGCTGCCCGCCGGGCGGCGCTACGGCGTCGTCGCGGGCACCGGGCGCCTGCTGGAGGCGCTCGAGCACTTCCGGTTCGGCGACGCCGAGCTCGACTGGCTGCGGGAGGGCGAGGTCGTCAGCGGCGCGATGCTCGACTACCTCGCCGACTACCGGTTCCGCGGCCGGATCAGCGGGTACGCCGAGGGCGAGCTGTACTTCCCCGGGTCGCCGCTGCTCGTGGTCGAGGCGCCGTTCGCGGACGGCGTGCTGCTGGAGACCCTCGTCCTGTCGATCCTCAACTACGACTCCGCGATCGCCGCGGCCGCGTCGCGGATGACGTCCGCGGCCGGGGAGCGACCCTGCCTGGAGATGGGTTCGCGGCGGGCGCACGAGAGCGCGGCCGTCGCGGCGGCGCGCGCCGCGGTGGTCGCGGGCTTCGCGGGCACGTCCAACCTCGAGGCGGGCCGGCGCTACGACCTCGAGACCATCGGCACCGCGGCGCACGCGTTCACCCTGCTGCACGACGACGAGCGCTCGGCCTTCGTCTCCCAGATCGCCTCCGCGGGGCCCGGCACCACGCTGCTCGTGGACACCTACGACGTCGAGCAGGGCGTGCTCACCGCCGTCGACGCGGCCGGGACCGCGCTCGGCGCCGTGCGGCTGGACTCCGGCGACCTGCCGACCGTCGCGCGCGAGGTGCGCGAGCAGCTGGACTCCCTCGGCGCCACCGAGACCAAGATCGTGGTGTCCTCGGACCTGGACGAGTACGCGATCGCGGCGCTCGCCGTCGCGCCGGTGGACTCCTACGGCGTGGGCACCTCGGTGGTGACCGGCTCGGGCGCGCCGACCTGCGGCATGGTCTACAAGCTCGTGCTGCGCGAGGGCAGCGACGGCGCGATGCACGCCGTGGCGAAGGCGTCCGCGGGCGGGAAGGCCAGCGTCGGCGGGCGCAAGACCGCGGGCCGCCGGATCGAGAACGGGCTCGCGACCGAGGAGGTCGTGCTGCTCTCCCCCGACGCCGACGTCCCGGCGCTCGGCCAGGTCGCCGAGGTCGACGAGCTGCGGCCCCTGCACGTCACGTTCGTGGCCGACGGCGAGCTCCAGCCGGGCTGGACCGGCGCCGACGGTGTGCGCCGGGCCGCGCAGCGCCACCATGAGTCCCTCGCCGAGCTGCCCCGCGCGGCGCGGCGGCTGTCCGCGGGCGACCCCGCGATCCCGACCGAGATCATCACGGTCTGAGCCGCCCGCGAGAGGGTTCGCGTCGACAGAGGACGAACTTCACCTCGCGAAAGGACGAAGATCACCTCGCGAACGGGTCGGCGCGGGTCCGGGCGTCAGGGCTTCCCGACGAACCAGTCGCGCACCCGGGCGATCCGCGAGCGCAGCTCCGACGCGCTCGCCACGGGCACCTCGCCGCCGCCGGAGTGCTGGCGCAGGCGGGTGTGCACCACGCCGTGCGGCGTGCCTGAGCGCCGCGACCAGGCCGACACGAGCTGGTTGAGCTCCTTGCGCAGCCGCGCGATCTCGCGGTGGTCGACCACCTCGCGCTCGCCGTCGTGCCCCGCTGCGCCACCGTGCCCCGGCGCGTGCCCGTGCCCCGCGCGCAGGTGCGAGGCCTGCTTGGCGCGCAGGTGCGCGGTGACGTCGTCGGTGTCCATGAAGCCGGGGATCGCGAGGAAGTCCGACTCGACCTCGGAGCCGATCTCCCCACCCACGCCGAACTGGCCGCCGTCGAAGAGCACGTGGTCGAAGGACGCCTGCGCCGCGAGCGCCTGGAAGCCGGGCCGGTCGAGGTCGTCCGAGGCGCGCTCGGAGCGGTTGGCCTGCTCGAGCGCGGCGTCGTCCAGGCCGTCCGGCTCGGCCGAGCTGCGCCGGTCCAGCGCGTGGTCGCGCTCGACCTCGAGCTCGCCGGCGAGGGCGAGCAGCACCGGGACGGACGGCAGGAACACCGACGCGGTCTCGCCGCGCCGGCGCGCGCGCACGAACCGGCCCACGGCCTGCGCGAAGAACAGCGGGGTCGAGGTCGCGGTCGCGTAGACGCCGACGGCGAGCCGCGGCACGTCCACACCCTCCGACACCATGCGCACGGCGACCATCCACCGCTGCCTCCCGGCGGCGAAGGACTCGATCCGCGCACCGGCGCCGTCGTCGTCGGACAGCACGACGGCGGGCTCCTCGCGCGTGATCGCGCGCAGCTGGTCGGCGTACGCCCGCGCCGTGGCCTGGTCGGTCGCGATGACGAGGCCGCCCGCGTCCGGCACCGTGTGACGGACCTCGGACAGCCGGGTGTCGGCCGCGCGGAGCACCGCGGGGATCCAGTCGCCCTCGGGCGCCAGGGCCGTGCGCCACGCCTGGGCGATCATGTCCTTGGTCAGCGGCTCGCCGAGACGCGCGCTGACCTCGTCGCCCGCGCTCGTGCGCCACGTCATCTCGCCCGAGTAGGCGAGGAAGAGGACGGGGCGGACCACGCCGTCGCGCAGCGCGTCCCCGTAGCCGTAGGTGAAGTCGGCGCGGGAGCGGCGCACGCCGTCGGCGTCGGGCTCGTACGTGATGAACGGGATGGGCGCGGTGTCGGAGCGGAACGGCGTGCCGGTGAGGCTGAGCCGGCGCGCCGCGGGCTCGAACGCCTCGCGCACCGCGTCGCCCCAGGAGAGGGCGTCCCCGGCGTGGTGCACCTCGTCGAGGATGACCAGGGTGTCGGCCTCGTGGGTGCGCCGCAGATGCAGCTCGGGGTTCGCGGCGACCTGCGCGTAGGTGAGGGCGACGCCGTCGTAGTGCGCGCCGTGCGCCGCCTGGGCGTTGCGGAAGCTGGGGTCGATCGCGATGCCGACCCTCGCGGCGGCATCGGCCCACTGCGTCTTGAGGTGCTCGGTCGGTGCGACCACGGTGACCCGGCGCACCACGCGCCGCTTGAGCAGCTCGGTCGCCACACGCAGCGCGAACGTGGTCTTGCCTGCGCCCGGGGTCGCGACGGCGAGGAAGTCCCGGGGCTGCAGCTCGGCGTAGCGCGCGAGCGCCGCGGCCTGCCAGGCGCGCAGGTTGCCCGCGGTGCCCCACGCGGCGCGGCCGGGGAACGCCGGGGACAGCTCGGCGGCGGCCGCCGGGGAGGGCTGGGTCGGCAGGTGCACCGAGGGTGCGGGAGAAGCAGCGGGGGAAGCCGCAGGGGACGTGGCGGGCGCAGGCGAACGAAGGCTCTCGAAGAGGTCCGGCTGGGCCTCGTCGTGAGCGGTCAGGTCGTTGCTGCGGCGGGCCGCGCTCACGCGTCCGATCCGGCGGAGCCGCCAGAACCACCGGAACCGGAACCGCCGGCGCCGCCGCTGGAGGAGTCACCCGAGCCGCCGTGCAGGCTCGCGTAGATCTCCTTGCAGACCGGGCACACCGGGAACCGGCTGGGGTCGCGCTGGGGCAGCCAGATCTTGCCGCACAGCGCGATGACGGGCTCGCCGGACATCGCGGACGCGAGGATCTTGTCCTTCGGGACGTAGTGCGCGTACCGCTCGTTGTCGCCCGGCTGGACCTGGTGGCGCGTCTCCGTGCGCTCGATCGTGCTGGTCGACCCGCCGGGGCCGTCCGGCCCGCCCGGGGCAACCTGGGGCTGGGGAAGCGGCTCGGTCATGCTCTCGAGTCTACGTGCCGGGTCCGTCGGCACGGCAGGCTCAGTGCCGTGGCCAGGACCGGATCCGGGTGAGCACGGTCACGGCGTTGCGGTCCAGGATCCGGCCGCCCCAGCGCACGCCGACGGCGAGCCACACCACCGCGGTGACCGTGCCGACGGCGAGCGTGAGCCAGCCCCACGCCGTCGAGCCCGCGAACACCGGGATCAGCGTGAGCGCCGTGGGCAGCACGAGCAGGCCGAGCACCGCGAACGACAGCAGCTGCACCGCGAACGCGAGCACCGACCCCCCGCTCTGGCTCGACATCGGGTTCGCGCCGGGCGGCGGGGCGGGGTAGGGCAGCGCCGCGCTGAACACGCACGCGACTGCGAACCCGCCGCCGAGCAGCACGAGCGAGATCCCGAGCACCGCCGGCACCCACGCGCCGCGTCCCAGCAGCACCGGGGGCACGACGGCGAGCAGCACCACGGTGGGCACGAGCCACACCGCGAGGCCCAGCACGCGGCCCAGGCGGTCGTCCGCGCCGCGCACCCCGGCGGCGACGTGCAGCCAGAACGCGGTGGAGTCGTAGGCGATGTCGTCGTGGATCGACCAGGCACCGATCCACGCCGTCACGGGACCGAGCGCGAGCACGGCCCAGGCGAGCACCTCGCGGAACGCGACGTCGGTGCTCTGGCTCGTCACGAGCCAGGCCAGCAGGAGGACGAGGACAGGCATGAGCGCGATCGCGCCGGTCGAGGCGAGGTAGCGCGGGTCGCCGCGCCAGTAGCGCAGCGACCGTCCCGCGACGGCAGCCGCGGCGGGGGTCGTGCGCACGCGGACCGGTGTGATGACGGCCGGCCGGGCTCCCTCGCCCGCCGCCGCTGGTTCGCGCAGCAGCGCGTGCGCCAGCGGCAGCCGCCCGGTCCGCTCCGCCGACGGCCCCTGGCCCGACCCGACGCTCACCATGGAGCGTCGGACGAGGCGCAGGTAGAGCACCCCGGCCACGCCGAGCGTCGCGAGCACGACGGCGAGCCGCGCCAGGGCCACGCCCCACCGCCCGGCCGCCACGTCGCTCGGCACCGCCCACGGCGCGCCCAGCGGGGTCCACGCGAGCACGCCTGCCAGGGCGTCGAAGGAGCTCAGCCGCAGGCCCACCGACTGGAGCAGCACCGGGACGAGGCTGACCACGAGCACGGCGCCCGTGGCGACCACGCCCGCGAGGTCGCGACCGCGCCGGCCGCGCATCAGTCCCGAGGCGGCGGTCGTGGTGACCCGCGCCAGCAGGAGGCAGGTCGCCGCGCCGAGGAGACCCGTGACCAGGGCGACGAGCGCGGCCGAGACGCGCTGCGCCGTCGTGCCCGAGCCGACCCAGGCCAACGCGGTGGTGACGCTGACGAGCACGGTGACCGCGCCGGGGATCGAGACGGCGCCGGCGACGAACAGCCCGAACGCGAACCGCGGCGTGGGCGTGAGGTAGAGCGCGAACCGCTGCAGGTCGAGGGTGTTGTCCAGGCCGAACGCGACCATCGGCACGATCGCCCAGCCCAGGACGAGGGCCGAGCCGAGGAGTACGAGCACGGTGTCGCGCACCTGCGGATCGGCGGCGACGCCGAGCGCGACCATGCCCGCGACGGCGAACGCCAGCAGCCCGAGGGCGTACAGGCCGCCGACGGCGAGCAGCACGATCCGCCACTTCTCCCGCAGCAGGGTGTTGCGCAGGAGGGTGAACCTCAGCCGCGCGAGGGTCGCAACCACGACAGCCCCTCCGTGACCTCCTCGGCGCCGACCAGCTCGGCGAACCGCCGCTGCAGGTCACCGCCGCCGACCTCGGCGACCGTGCCCGAGGCGACGAGCCGGCCCTCGGTCATGACGGCCACGTGGCTGCACAGGCGCTCGACGAGCTCCATCACGTGGCTGGACAGCACCACGGTGCCGCCGTTGGCGACGTAGTCGGCGAGGATCGCGCGGATGTGGCTCGCGGAGACGGGGTCGACCGACTCGAACGGCTCGTCGAGGACGAGGACGCTCGGGGCGTGCACGAGCGCCGTTGCCAGGCCGATCTTCTTCGTCATGCCGGCGGAGTAGTCGGCGACGAGCTTGTTCGCGTCGCCGGTGAGGCCGAGCACGTCGAGCAGGTCGTCGGTGCGGCGGCGCACCACGTCCGGGTCCATGCCGCGCAGCAGGCCCGCGTACGTCACGAGCTCGGCGCCCGTCAGGCGGTCGAACAGCCGCAGGCCGTCGGGCAGGATGCCGAGTTGCCGCTTGGCGGTCGCGGGGTCGCGCCACACGTCCACGCCGTGCACGAACGCCGTCCCCGCGTCGGGCTGCAGCAGACCCGTGGCCATGCTCAGCGTGGTCGTCTTGCCCGCCCCGTTCGGACCGACGAGCCCGAAGTAGGAGCCGGTCGGGATGACGAGCTCGAACTGCTCCACGGCCGTCTTCGGACCGAAGCGCTTGAAGAGGCCCCACGTGTGCAGCGCGGGGACCGACCCGGGGTCGGCGGGTGGACGCGGCGGCACGGGTGACGTCATGGCGTCCACTCTGGCACCCGCCGGTGACGCGGTGGCTCCGGCGCGCGACCGAGGTTGCCCATCCGCGGCTCCGACGTCCGGGCGAGAGGCCGGGCCGACGGCTCCCCCGCCGGGATGAGACGCCGCGCGTGCCACAGGGAGCTCGGGCCCGAGTCCTCGGCGGCGCGTGCGCGGCACGGATGCGGTGGGTGGCTGGTCGGTCGAGACGATGAGGCCGGCGGCGGTCATCGGTCCACGCTCGGGGCCGATCGCACGCGTGTCCGGGAAATGCCGCCGCGAAGGGGCGGTGGCAGGCCGACGGGCGGGCCACCCGAAGGTGACCCGCCCGTCGATGGAGCTCAGTCGATCACTTGCCGACGGCGGACTTCAGCGTCGAGCCCGCGGACAGCTTGACGCCGTAGCCGGCGGGGATGGTGATCTCCTCGCCGGTGCGCGGGTTGCGGCCCGTGCGGGCAGCGCGCTCGACGCGCTCGGCCGAGAGCAGGCCGGTCACCTTGACGGCCTCACCCTTGCCGAGGCTGTCCACGAGGACCTCCTGGAAGGCGGCGAGAGCGTCGTCGGCCTGCTTCTTGGTCAGGCCGGCCTTCTCGGCGATGGCGGCGACGAGGTCGGTGCGGTTGACGGTCACAGAGTTCCCCTTCAGACGTGCGTCGGCGCACGGTGTGCGCCCTTCGGGGAGACACTACGCCCTACCGGCCGAAAAACCGCACCAACCCGCCATTTCCTCGCTTGCGTGTCCCCGTCGAGGGCCCCGCGACGGCTCTGCCACGGCCACCGCCGACGTCACTCGGGACGCCCGCGGCCGCTCTGGCGAGCACCCCTCGAGGGCGTGGACGAGGTGGTGGCGGGCTCCGGCGTCGGGCCCTGAACCTGTGCGTGACCGGCGCGCTTGAGCCCCACGACGCACCCGATGCCAGCCAGCCAGGCGGTGGTGGTGGCGGACACAGGTCACCCTCTCTGGCCGTCGTGTCCGTGCGGGTACAGCTCCCTCGTCCGCGGGCGCTGCCGAGCGCCTGCGGCCACCCTCTCACGCACGCCGTCGCCCGGGCCAGCCGTGGTGGCCCGCCTCACCAGACGGCTCAGCCGAGCCAGAGACCGAGGGCCGCGGCGCCCAGGCCGAGCGCAAGCATCCCGACGGCGTGCACGACCGCGCGCACCGCCGCACCCTCACGCTCCTCGGCGGCGAGGCGGACCGCCTCGAGGCTCGCCGTCGAGAACGTGGTGAACCCGCCGAGGAACCCCGTGCCGAGCACGGCGAGGACTTCGGCCGAGGCGACGTGGTCCTCGGACAGCCCGACGAGCAGCCCGAGCAGGAACGAGCCGAGCACGTTCACGACGACCGTCCCGAGCGGGACACTCGCGCGCACGTGCCGGTTCACCAGCCCGTCCAGGACGAACCGGGACGCCGCGCCCGCGCCGCCTGCGAGCGCCACCAGGAGGAGGGTGGCCGGGCTCACGACCGCTCCCCTGCGTCGGCTGCATCGGCTGGGTCGGCTGGGTCGTCGGCGGCGTCGGAGTCGCGCGGCAGCGTCGGGTCGACGCGAGCGGCGAGCGCGTCGAGCGCGTGCGCCGGGTCGAACCGCACCGGCACCAGCGCGCGTGCCGTGCGGACGCCGAGCACCGCGGCGCCGACGCCGAGCGCCACGCTGAGCAGCGCGTACGCCAGGCCCGTCCCGGGGTGGCCGCCGCTGAGGAGGCGGTCGGCCTCGACAGCGAACGAGGAGTACGTCGTGTAGCCGCCGAGCACGCCGGTCCCGACGGCGAGGCGCACCGCTCGCCGTCGACCCACGTCCGGTCCGCCTCGTCCCAGGCCGGCGACGAGGGTCGCGAGCACGAACGACCCGGTCACATTGATGAGGAACGTGGTCCACGGCCACGCACCCGGCTGCGCGGGGGCGGCGTTCTCGGCGACCGCGCGGATCGCGGTGCCGACGGCGCCGCCCGCGGCGACGAGGAGCACGAGCGCCGGGCTCAGGTGCGGGGCACGAGACGCGACGCCCGACGGCGCGTCGCTCGACTGCGGGTCGGCGCTCCCGGACACCGGCCCAACGTAGCTCAGAACTCGCGTGCGCAATCGTGTCCCAGGGCGACGCGAGTTCGTTGGTCTCCGCAGCGAAAGGGAGAGTGACGCCGCCTCGGCGTCGTCAGCGAGCGCGTGGCCGATCGAGGAGGAGCACATGAGCGACAACACGATCCGAGAACCGCGGGATCCGGCGACCTGCCCGTCGAGCAGCTCGGCATGAAGGGACTTCCGGTCGTGGGCGAGGGTGGCGCACGGGCTTCCCTGTGGCGCGGCTGGCCTGGCCGATACCCTGGTGGCGAACCCCCGTGACTCGACGTGCTCCTCGCCGCCCCCGGCGCGCCGAGGATCTCGTGCGTCGCGATCGACGATGACCGGGATGCACGACGGCGAGCGTCCCGTTCGCACCACAGGTCGCCGTCGCGCGGGTCGCTCCGCGGAAGACGGCCGGCAGCCGCGCGTACGCTCACGTGCGTGACCAGCACCGTCGCGCCGGACGTCCGACGCGCCCACCGGCTCGACCCGGCCCACGTCGTCGACGTGTTCGTCTACGTGATCGTGCTCAACCTCGCCGCCCAGCTCGTGCCCCAGGTGATCGCCGAGAGCTTCGCGGTGTCGCTCGCCGTCGCCGTGGTGCTCAAGCTCGTGCTCGAGGTGGTACTGCGCGCGAAGAAGGCGGCGATCGCTCGCCTGCGCTCGGCGACGACCGGTGCCCAGCGGGTGGTGCGCGCGCTGACGCTCGGGGTGCTGCTGCCGGGCTCGAAGATCGTGGTGCTCGAGCTGATCGGGTTCCTGTTCCCCGAGCAAGTCTCCCTCGGCGGGTTCTGGAGCGTGACCGGCCTCATCGTCGCGCTGCTGCTCGCACGCCGTGCGGTGCGCTGGCTGCTCCGGGTCGACTGAGGTCGATGCGACGTCGACCCGCGTCGGCCCACGTCGACCCAGTGAGCCCTCAGTCCAGGAAGAGCCCGGCGAGCGAGGCGAGACCCAGCGTCACGAGCCCGATCGTCACCGCGCGCACCGCGGTGAGCCACGGGCGGGTGCCGCCCAGCCTCGCCCCCACGAGCGACATGAGCGTGAGCGACACGACGACCGCCAGCAGCGACACCACGGTGCCCGCCGAGGTGTGGATGAATGTCACCAGGAGGATGGGCACGAGCGCACCGATCGCGAACGCGAGCCCGGCGTACGCCCCGAACCGCCACGGCGGCCAGTACTCGGTGTCGTCCACGTCGAGCTCGTCGTCCAGGTGCGCGGCCCGTGAGCTCCGCGGCGACCTCCTCCGCGAGCGCCGGCGAGAGGCCCTTCTCGACGTAGATCGCCGTGAGGTCGGCCAGCTCCTTCCCCGGCTCGCGCTCGAGCCGGTGGCGCTGGTCGTCGATGTCGCGGAGAAGCGCATCGCGGTCGATCGCCGCGCGCATGTAGGCGGTGCCCGCCGTCGTGCTCGTGCCGACGACCATCGCGATGACGGCGGAGAAGAGGACGGCCCGGTCGCTCAGGTCGGCCACGGCGAGGCCCGCGATGATCCCCACGTTGGACACGGCGCCGTCGTTCGCCGTCGCGACGTACTCGCGGATCAGGCTCTCGCGGTCCCGCTCGGAGAGCGCGGCGTCGGAGACGGTGCCGTCCCCGTGCCGCCGTCGCCGCAACCAGCCCAGGATCGCCACGGCGACCGTATGGCGCCGAAGGTGTGGCGCCGGCGGAGGACGGTCTGGCGAGCGTTCGTGCCGCGACCTCCGAGCGGCAGCGCGGCGTCCCTCCCCCGGCGGCCGGGAACGCGCGATGATGCGGGAGAAGACCGGCGCCGAGGCGCCACGTCGCTCCCGCTCGCACGACGTGCCGCACCGGCGGCCGGAAGGAGACCCCGTGGACACCAAGGTCGCCCTCGTGACGGGGGCCGGCTCCGGCATCGGACGTGCGGCGGCGCTGCGCCTGGCCGCGGACGGCCATCACGTGGTCGTCGTCGGGCACGGTCAGGAGAGCGCCGACGACGCCGCGCGCGAGGTCCGCGAGGCGGGCGGCGCGGCGCTGGCGCTGCAGTGCGACGTGGAGGACGCCGCGTCGGTGCGCGACGCCGTCGCCCGCGTGCAGTCCGAGCTGGGCCGGCTCGACGTCGTCGTCGCGTCGGCGGGGATCAACGGCGTGTGGGCGCCGCTGGAGGAGCTCGAGCCCGAGGAGTGGGCGCGCACGCTCGCGGTCAACCTCACCGGGACGTTCCTCACCGTGAAGTACGCGGTACCGCTGCTCAAGGCGCAGGGCGGCTCGGTGGTCATCGTGTCCTCGATCAACGGCACGCAGACGTTCAGCAACACCGGCGCGTCCGCGTACTCGGCGAGCAAGGCGGGCCAGGTGGCGTTCGCCAAGATGATCGCCGTGGAGCTCGGTCCGCACCGGGTCCGGGTCAACGTGATCTGCCCCGGCGCGATCGAGACGGAGATCGGCGACAACACCGAGCAGCGGCACACCGAGCACCTCGGCGTCGCGGCGAGCTACCCGGACGGCCAGATCCCGCTCACCGGCAGCACGCCCGGCAGCGCGGGCCAGGTCGCCGACCTCGTCGCCTACCTCGCCTCGGACGCCGCGAGCCACGTCACGGGGTCGGAGATCTGGATCGACGGCGGGCAGTCGCTCATCGCGTGAGGCCGCAGTTCGCGGTCGGGCGGGACGGACGACGGCGAGCCGACCGGATCAGGCGTCCTCGCCCTCGTCGAGGGTCGGGTCGAGCTTCTCGAAGCCCGGGACGAGGTGGACCAGTCCCGGGGAGATGCGCTCGACGTCGTGCCACGCCACGAGGAACGTGCCGCGGTGCCGCCACCGGACGAGTGCGGCCACGACCCACGGCGAGCGCACCCCGCGTCGCTCGAAGCCGAGGAACGACCCGCCCGTGTGGGGGCTGACGAGCAGCCCGACGACGTCCGCGCTGCCGACCGCGTGGCTGCGGTGGGTCTGCGCGACCAGGGGGGTGTCGCCGTCGTCGCCTTGGTCGTCGGCGTCGCCGCTGCCGTGCTCGCGCTCGTCGGGACCACCCGGCTCCGCTTCGTCCGGGCCACCACCGGACCCGTCGCCCTCCTCGAGCACCTCGAGCGAGAGCCGCAGGTCGACGACGCGACCCAGCTCCTCGCCGTCGTGCGTGACGACGTGCGCGTCCAGGAGGTCACCGAGGATCACGACTCCCCCTCCGGGTCGTGCTGGCCGCCGGGGATCCGGCGGACGACGTGCTCGCGCAGCCACCGCTCGGGCCAGTCGACGTCGAGCGTGCTCGCCTCGACGTCGAGCTCGACCACGGTGCCGAGGTGGGAGACGGCGGACCACGCGATGCGCTCCCACCGCGACTGCGGTGGGCGACCGCCGAGGATCCGGGTCACGAGCACGGGGCCGGACAGGATCGCGGCGACGTGCGCGGGCTCGCCGGCCACGACGTCGCCGCCGTCCGCCCCGCGCAGCTCGAGGTCCTCGACGGTGGTGACGGGCTCGCCGTCGACGTCGAGCACCTGGCGGCTGAGCAGGTGCAGCCGCGCGTCGATGATGCGGCGCGTCACGAGCCGGCCCCCGTCGCGATCATGAGCGGTATCGCCGCGAGCGCCGCGACCAGCACGATGCCGAGATACACGCTGCCGAGGGTGTTCGCCACCCGACCGTTGACGCGTGCGCCCATGTAGTCGGGGTCGTTGGCGACGACGAGGATCGGGATGTACGTCAGCGGGAGCGCGACGGCGGAGAACACCACCGAGAACTCGGTGACGGCGACCGGGTCGACGCTCGTCATGAGGATGGCGACGGCGAGCAGCAGCGCGATCATCATCGTGACGTGGAACCGTGCGGCCTGGGCCGGGCGGCGGAACTTGCCCCAGGACCAGCCGAGGTACTGCGCGAGGGTGTAGCCGCTCGACAGCGCCGTCTCGAGCGCCGCCCCGAACGTCGCCGCGACGATGCCGACGATCACGACGGCGAGCAGCAGCGTCCCGCCCGCCTGCGCCACGGGCAGCACGATCTGGGAGAGCGTGGACACCTCGATGCCGTGCGGCAGGAGGACCACGGCGGCGCAGCCCGCGATCGCGACCGACAGCAGCCCGCCGAGCGGGAAGCCCGTGAACACGTTGAGCCGGTTCTGGCCGAGGCTCTTCGCGGTCCACTTCTCCTCCACCGCGCCGGAGGAGAAGAAGAACACCTCGTACGGCGTCATCGCGGCGCCGAACAGCGCGACGGCGTAGTACCAGTAGGCCGCGGGGTGCTCGCCCTCGGGGACCGCCGGCTGCGTGATCTCGCGCGCGACCTGGCTCCAGTCCGGGCCGAGCAGGAAGAGCGCGACGGCGAAGCCGATGAGCAGCAGCCCCATCAGCCCGACGACGTTCTCCATGATCGAGAACTTCACCCGCCACAGCACGAGCCAGACGGCGAGCGCCGCGACCGGCATCCACAGGCGGGGCTCGACGCTGCTCGCGAGGTGCAGCGCGAGCGCGATGCCGCCGATCTCGGCCGTCAGTGTGAGCAGGTTGATCGCGAACGAGGCGACGAGGTTCGCCCCGCCCGCGCGCGGGCCGAGGCGCTCGCGGATGATCTCGAAGGTGGCCCGGCCGCTCACGGCGGCGACGCGGCCGGACATCTCGGCGAACAGGCAGATGCCGATCACCCCGACGGCGACCACCCAGACGAGCGAGAACCCGAACCGCGCACCGACGACGGCATTGGTCACGAGGTCGCCGATGTCGACGAACCCGCCGATCGCGGTGAGGATGCCGAGCGCGACGCCGAGCAGCTTCTTCACCGGCCGGCCTCCGTGAGCACGGCCTCCAGCTGGTCCGCGGCCTCGTCCAGCGCGTCGACGACGTCGCGCGGGTCGGTGGGCACGCCGCCGTCCGGACCGAGGTCGCCGCCTGCCGTGTGGGCGACCCAGGCGCGGGCGGACACGACCGCGTCGACCGCCATCGCGAGCGCCGCGAGTCCCTGGACCCGTAGTGCGGAGGAGGTGTCGTCGGGCGGGACGAGCGTGGTCAGGGCGGACGAGGCGTCGGACAGCTCCCCGATCTGGTCGGAGATCGCTGTGTCCGCGACGGGGGCGACCAGGTCACCGCCGTCGAGCAGCACCACCGTGAGGTTCGTCGTCGCGACCGCCGAGTCGGCGAGCTCGACGGCGTCCGCCACGGCGGCCACGGCCTGGCCCGGCTCCTGGCGCGACGCGGTGCAGGACGAGAGTGCGGCGCTCGTCGCGAGCAGGACGCAGGCGAGGGTCGCGGTGGTGCGGACGGTGGTGCGGACGGTGGTGCGGCGAGTGGTGCGCGTGGCGGTGCGCGCGAGGGGACGGCGCGGCGTGGTCACCGGGCACCGTCGGGGTCGACGGCTCCCGGCTGCTCGTCGCGCTCCTCGCGCTCGCCGTCGGGCGCGTCGTGCTCGAGGTGAGGCTCGCCGTCGGGCGCCTCGTACTCCGCGGGCTCGTCGAGGGAGGCGCCCTCGGCCACCATGCTCTCGGGGACGTCCTCGGCGCCGTGCGCGATGCCCGCGTCGCGCTCGCTGCGCACGGACTCGGCGTCACGCTGCGCCGCGGCGTGGAGCTCCTCCGCGCTGCGGGGGTTGGACGACTCGGCGGCCATGACGTGCGCCTCGCCCTCGAGCCAGTCCTGCGCGACCTGACCCTCGTCGAGGGCGGGGGTGGTCGGCGGGGTCGCCGCCTGCTCGCCGTCGTGCTGCTCGCCGTCGAACGGCTCCGCGTGGTCGTACCGACCGGTGCTGCTCATGCTGACCGCCTCTCCTGGAATCGCCGGAGCGGACCGGCACGCTCGTCGGGCCGGCGGAACGTCTCAGTGGCGCTCACTCTGGCACGCACGCCTCGGGTGCGCCACCAACGACCCACCCGCGGAAGGGAACGACACCGCAGGTGAGCGCGGGGTTGGTCGGAGTGGCGCCGTCGCACAGAAGCGGTCCGGCGCGCACCGGTCGACGTGGACAATGGGCGTATGGACGACATCGCCGAGGTCATCTCCTCGCTCGAGTCAGCCGTACGCGAGATGGACGAGGCGCTCACGAGCGAGCAGGTGCTCGAGGTGGCCGTCGACTGGTGCCAGAGCCTCGTGCCGGGCTGCCAGATGGCCGGGGTCACCCTGCGCCGGCGCCGCGGCAGGGTGGAGTCGGTGGCGCCGTCGGACGCCGCCGTCGAGCGGTGCGACGCCCTGCAGTACGACCTGGCCGAGGGCCCGTGCCTCGACGCGATCACCGACGAGCTCGCGATCCGATCGGGCGACGTCGGCACCGACGAGCGCTGGCCGCAGTGGGGGCCGCGCGCCGCCGAGGCCGAAGGCATCGCGGGCATGCTGAGCATCCGGCTCTTCAGCGGCACCAAGGTGCACGGGGCGCTCAACCTGTACTCGCGCGAGGTCGACGCGTTCGACTCCGAGGCGACCGACGTGGCGCGCGTCCTGTCCACTCACGTCTCGGTCGCGCTCCGCGCGATGCAGGCCGACGAGGACCTCCGCATCGCCGTCGACAGCCGCAACCTCATCGGCCAGGCGCAGGGCATCCTCATGGAGCGCTTCTCGCTGCAGTCCGACGGTGCGTTCGCGGTGCTGTCGCGCATCTCGCAGGACCGCAACCTGCGCCTCATCGACGTCGCCGAGCACGTGGTGACGCGGCGCACGCTGCCGGACGGCGGCGGCGCGCACGACTGACGTCCCGGTGCCCCGCTGAGCACGGGGGCGCTCTCAGCGCGTCGGGTCGAGGACGACCTTGATGCAGCCGTCCTCCTTCTTCTGGAACGTCCGGTAGTACTGCGGCGCCTCGCTCAGCCCGACGCGGTGGGTGCGCAGATCGAGCACGCCCAGCGGGTCGTCCGTCCGCGCGACGATATCGCGCAGCTCGTCGGTCCAGCGCCGCACGTTCGCCTGCCCCATCCGGACGCTGACCTGCTTGTCGAACATCTGCATGAGGTTGAGCGGGGTCGCGGCGCCGCCGTACACCCCGCTGATCGACACAGTCCCGCCGCGCCGCACGAGGCTGAAGGCGAGGTCGAGCACGGCCGTGCGGTCGCTGCCGGCGTTCTCGGTCATGGCGCGGCCCAGCGCGTCGGGGAGCAGGCCCGCCATGCTCTGCGCGACGGAGGCGACCGGCGAGCCATGCGCCTCCATCCCGACGGCGTCGACCACCGAGTCCGGACCGCGACCCTGGGTCAGGTCCAGCACGCGCTCGAGCACCTCGGCCGGGTTCGCGCCGTCGAGCACCGTCACGCCGTGGCGCGCGGCCATCTCACGGCGCTCGGGCACGAGGTCGACGCCGATCACCTGTCCGGCGCCGCGGAACAGCCCGACCCGCGCGGCCATCTGCCCGATCGGGCCGAGTCCGAGCACGACGAGCGTTCCGCCGTCGGGCACGGCCGCGTACTCCACGCCCTGCCACGCCGTCGGCAGCACGTCGGAGAGGTAGAGGTAGCGCTCGTCGGGCTCGTCGTCGCTCGGCACGACGACCGGGCCGTAGTCGGCGTGCGGGACGCGCAGGTACTGCGCCTGCCCGCCCGGGACGCTGCCGTACATCGAGGTGAAGCCGAACAGCGCGGCACCCTTGCCCTGCTCGGTCACCTGAGTGGTCTCGCACTGGCTCTGCAGCCCGGCCGTGCACATGAAGCACCGGCCGCACGCGATGCCGAACGGCACGACGACGCGGTCGCCGACCTGCAGGTTGCCGACCTCGGGCCCGACCTCCCGCACCACGCCCATGGCCTCGTGGCCGAGGACGTCGCCGGGTTCGAGGTACATGCCGAGCAGACGGTACAGGTGCAGGTCGGAGCCGCAGATGGCGGTGGAGGTCACCTCGATGACGGCGTCGGTCGGCACCTGGATCGTCGGATCGGGCACGGTCTCGACGCTGACGTTCTCGCGGCCTTGCCAGGTGACTGCACGCATCCCGCACTCCCTCGATCAGGGCGTCCTCGCCCGTGGTCTCGGGCCAGCGGTCTCGACCCGTGCTGAGTATTGCACGGCTCGGGCCGGCTCGGTGCTTTCGCCTCATGGGGCCGCCCGCCGGAATCCCGAACGTGACGGTGGCGCGGTCTGCGCTTTGCGTGCACACTGCGAACCACAGGCGCTCGAGACGAGTGGCGCTCCGGCGGACACCGCAGTGTCCGACATCGTCGAGGAGCCCGCCATGCAACGCCACACCCTTCGTCGTTCCGCCGCGGCCGCCGCCGCGCTCTGCCTGACCGGCACGCTCGCGGCCTGC
>NZ_VENP01000036.1 GCF_006351005.1 Miniimonas arenae
CCCGCGTTCGACGACGTCGCGGCCTGGGTGCCGCGTCCCGACGTGTGGCGCGCGCGGCTCGCCGAGGCCGAGGCTCAGACGCCCGCGACGTTCACGAACAATGCGTGGACCGTGGGTGCGCTGGAGGCGGCATGGTCGGCGATCGTGCACACGCCGCGTGGTGCGGCCGCTGGTCCGAGTGAGCCGGTGGTCGCGGCGCTGACCACGGCGATCCGGATCGGCCACGACACCGACACCGTCGCGGCGATCGCGGGGGCGCTGCTCGGGGCGCGGTGGGGGACCGGCGCGCTGCCCGAGCGGTGGACGCGGATGGTGCACGGCTGGCCGGGGCTCGACTGGCCGGGGCTGCGGGCGCTCGCGGAGCGCGTGGTCGCGAAGGGCGTCGAGCGCCGGGGCGCGTGATGGGCCTGGGCAGTCAGAGGCGCAGGAGGTAGCGGAGCACCTGGTCGACGCGAGCGAGGTCCACGGGGCCCACTCGCCCGAGGACCTCCACCGCGCGGTCGGTCGAGATCGTCCGAATCTGCTCACACTGGACGTACGAGATCACCGGAAGCGCGCCGTCGAGCTCGACGTTCGTGGCGTACCCGCGCCGGGTCCGGGTGATCGGGAGTACGACGGCGAGGCCCACCGCCGCGAGACGGGGGTCGGACACGACGAGCGCCGGTCGGCGCCACGCGGCCTCGTGCCCGATCGGATCGCCGAGGTCGACGAGCCAGATCTCGCCACGCGCCAGGGCTGCGGCCCCGACCGTCGGGCTCATCGCCGCGTCGCGCCGCGGCGGGCAGGTCGGAGGACGTCCTCCCACGACTCCGGCTCGAGCCCGTTCTTCGCAGAGGGCCCGGCAGACGTCTCGAGTTGGAACGCGCCGGCGAGGGCGTCCGACCGGACGACGTCCCAGAACGCCTCACGCTCGCGGGCGGCGATGGCTCGCTCGACCACGGCGGCGATGCTCGAGCCGTCGTGCGCCGCCAGCGCAGCCAGGCGGTCGCGGAGCTCCTGTGGGACGCGGATCGTCGTCGAGGTCACCCGGCAATGATACGAATATGTAGACGACTCCCTCTACCAGCAGGCTGCGCTCGTTGCGTTGCTCGCTCGGGACGCGACGTCACGCCGCACGTCGACGTCTCCAATAGATTGGCTGACGTCGCCGTGGGAGGGGTGCGCGTGACGGGGCAACTAAAAGCAGCGCAGGGAGGCCCGATGGAGTGGACGTTCGACGCCAACCCCGCCGAGACCGTCCTCGCCCTCGAGGCCACCCGCATGCAGCAGGCTGCGCTGTTCGACCCGATGCTCGCCGTCGCCACCAGCAAGGTGGACCCCCTGCCGCACCAGATCCGCGCTGTCTACGGCGAGCTGCTTCCGAAGCCCGGCCCGCTGCGATTTCTCCTCGCGGACGACCCCGGCGCCGGCAAGACGACCATGGCCGGCCTCTACCTCAAGGAGCTGCTGCTCCGGGGCGACGTGCGCCGTTGCCTGATCGTCGCGCCCGGCGGCCTGGTGGACCAGTGGCAGGAGGAGCTCGCGGAGCGGTTCGACCTCGAGGCGACCATCCTCTCCCGCGCCCTCGCGGACGAGTCAGCCCACGGCAACCCGTTCGGCGACCCCGCCGACCCAACCCAGGCACCCCTGATCCTCGTCGCGCGGATGGACCAGCTCTCCCGCGACGAGGCCTGGCTCGCTATCTCGAAGGCAGCGAGTGGGACCTCGTCGTGGTGGACGAGGCGCACCGGATGTCCGCCACGTACTCGGGCGGCGAGCTGACCCGCACGTTGCGCTACCGGCTCGGCCAGCTCCTCGGCTCGATCACCCGCCACCTCCTGCTCATGACGGCCACGCCGCACGCGGGCAAGGAAGAGGACTTCCAGGCGTTCCTCGCACTGCTGGACCCGGACCGCTTCGAGGGCGCCTACCGCCGCGGCGTCCACCGCGCCGACTACTCGGGCCTCATGCGGCGCATGCTCAAGGAGGATCTGCTCACGTTCGAGGGTCGAAGCCTCTTCCCCGAGCGGATCGCCACCACCGTGCCGTACGAACTCACCGCCGCGGAGCAGACCCTGTACGAGGAGGTCACGCGGTACGTCCGCGAGCAGATGAACCTCGCCGATCGCGTCGCGGCCGAGGGTGATGCCCGACGACGTACCACCGTCGGCTTCGCCCTTACCGTGCTGCAGCGTCGCCTCGCCTCCAGCCCGGCGGCGATCCACGAGAGCCTAAGGCGCCGTTCCGAGCGGCTGCGCGCCCGCCGGACCGAGCTCTCGAGGCTCGGCGGCGTGCTGGAGGAGATCCACCACGCTGAGCTCGCCGTCGTCGACTCCACCCGCGTGACGCGGCTCTGGGAGGACCCGGAGGAGGTCGACGTCGAGGAGACCGAGGCCCTCGAGGAGCAGCTGCTCGACTCGGCGACGGCGGCACGCACGGTCGCCGAGCTCGACGTCGAGCTCGCGGTTCTCGATGAGCTCACCGCACTCGCGGCGCAGGTCCGCGCGAGCGGGACGGACCGGAAGTGGAGTCAGCTGCGCGGTCTCGTGCTGAACGCGGGGGCGCGCAAGCTCATCGTCTTCACCGAGCACCGGGACACGCTGACCTACCTCACGGACCGGATCGCCACGGTGCTGGGGGACGCCTCCGCCGTCGTCGCGATCGACGGCGGGACGCGCCGGAGCGAGCGCCTTGCCGTCCGCGAGCGGTTCACTCACGACCCGACGTGCCGCATCCTCGTCGCGACCGACGCCGCGGGTGAGGGGCTGAACCTGCAGGCTGCGCACCTCATGGTGAACTACGACCTGCCGTGGAACCCGAACCGGCTCGAGCAGCGGTTCGGCCGGATCCACCGGATCGGCCAGCGCGAGGTGTGTCGGCTGTGGAACCTGGTGGCCTCCAACACCCGTGAGGGCCAGGTCTTCGAGCGCCTGCTGACGAAGATCGAGGAGCAGCGCACGGCGTACGGCGGCAAGGTGTTCGACGTGCTCGGCGAGCAGGCGTTCGGCGAGCGTCCGTTGCGCGAGCTGCTCCTCGAGGCGGTGCGGTACGGCGAGGACCCGGCGGTACGTGCCCGCCTGGACCAGGTGATCGACGCGAGCGTGGCGCACGGTCTCGCGGACCTCGTGCGCGAGCGGTCGCTTGCCACGCCGGAGATCTCCCTCGCCGATCTGCACGCGCTGCGCGCGGAGATGGACGAGGCACGGGCGCGGCGGCTCCAGCCGCACTACGTCGGCCGGTTCTTCGTGCACGCATTCCGCGCGGCGGGCGGATCGATCCATCCGCGAGAGTCGGGTCGGTTCGAGATCACGCACGTGCCGTCGAACCTCCGGCTGGCCCGCGTGTCGCCTCGCTACGCCCGAGTCACGTTCGACCCGGCCACGGAGCGTGCGGAAGCCGAGGTCCTCGCGCCTGGGCACCCACTGTTCGACGCTCTCGTGGCCGAGACCCTGCGCCGCACCGCCCACACGATCCGGCGGGGCGCCGTGCTCCTCGACCCCGATCCCGGTGCCTCGGCCCGCCTGATCGTGGCGGTTGCCGAGGAGCTGCACGACGGCGAGGATGCGATGGTCTCGAAGCGCCACTCGTACGTGGCGATCGACGGGGACGGCGGGCGGCTCGCGGGCCCGGCGCCGCATCTGGACCTGCTAGACCCGACGGACCCGGCCGCGGGCGTCGACCTGCGACGGCTGGCCGACGTCGTCGCAGCCACGCTGTCGCAGAGCTGGGCGGCACGCGTCGCGGGGTCCGCCCTGGACTGGTCGCGCGAGCACGGCCTGACGACCCACCGTGCGGAGGTCCAGCGCCGCGTTGCCCGCAGTTCGCTGCACGCGGCCGCGACCTGGGTCGGCATCGCGATCGGCGTCACCGCGACGGTCATTCTGTGGGGGTTGTGGGAGCTTCGGAGCCGACGCGATCGGCGCCAGGAGCTGCACCGGGCCTGGTGGGACGGCCGGGCTACTGGTCGTGTCGAGTTGCGGGCGGAGATGCGGGCCGAGTTGCGGGCAGAGATGCGGGCCGCGGCGCCGCCTCCCGTGCCGGATTCTGCACCTCGGCCGCCTGCGACCACCGCGGTCTCACCCGCTGTCAAACCCGCTCCTGCAGCGCCTCCACCACAGCTCTCCGCCTTGTCGACGGCCACCGATCCGACGCCATCTGCGCCGCTTCGGCCGACATCGCCGCCGAACAGGCGAACGGCGGTCGAACCGCACATCGTGACGCGTACGCGCGAGCCCAGCACGACTGCGCTCCGGGACGACTTCGCATCACGGCGACGGCAGTGGTCCACGGCAGAGACGTCACGCGCGCGTGAGCTGTGGGAAAGCGGCGAGACGGTGGAGAGCGTCGCGCTCGTGATGCGGATCGATCGGTTCGACGTGGCCGAGCATCTTGCCAGCCACTACTACCAGGTCCAGGGGCGCATCGGACAGGACGTGAGCCGACCACGCTACGGGCTCCGATACGAGCAGTGGGAGCTCCGCGCGATGGATCGCTTCGGACCGGCTGGCGCGACGTTCGACGAGCTCGTTGCTCGGCTCGAGCGAGACCGGCTCGGAGTGGCGATGCGCATGCTCGATCGGGGCGTCGGGCGCCCCGGCTGGCGCGAGGCGGAGCCCACGCCGCGTACTCCTCGCCCAGACGCCGAACGGCGAGTCGTGATCTTTGCCACCGCACCGGAACCTGCTTTGCGACATGCGCGCTCGACCTCACGCCGTCGGCCGGCCGCTTCCCCATCGAGGATCTGTCCGACATGCCGCATCGAGCTACCAGCCACCGGAGTCTGCGACCACTGCTCGTGAGGGAGTCTCGGGTGGTGCCCGCACGACTCTGCCGGACGACGGCTCGGGCAGCGCCGAGCCGCAGCCCTGTGGCTGCGCACATCGGAACTGCTCCGAGCCGCGCCCCGTCCGCGGAGCATCGCGGGGCGGCGAATCGGCGCTTCTCCGCGCCTCACACCCCACCCGGCGGACACAACGCGAGGTCGACCACAGCCACAGCCCTGTCACGAAGCCTTGTCGGGTCGGAGTCCGTCGGCGAGCGGCGCACGGCCGCATCTCGTGCTCGAGCGCTGGGTGGACACGCGGATCACTCGGGCTGCTCGGACGCGGGGCCGCGGATCAGGGCAGCCAGCGTTGCCGTCACGAGCGAGCGGCACATCTCGTCGGGGGGATCGCGCTCGGCCATGGCGGCCAGCGTCGTCGCGCCGCAGATGACCACGAGATCGCCGAGCGCGACGGACCATCGAGACTCGACGTACTCGGCGCTCGCCGTCCCCACCCGCGACACGAGGCGCCACCGGTTGTCGACCACCGTGGCGCTCGCCGGAACGTACAGACCGAGCTCTGCGGGCGAGGGCTGAGTCACGACCGACGTGCCGCGGAACCCGGGCGAGAACCTGCCTTCGCCGCGGGGGGTCGGCGCGACGTCGAACGTGGGGTCCGCGGGCGACAGGCCGGCCTGCGGATCGGTCCAGGCGGCGTGGTCGACAGCGGCCTCGTCCGGGCTGGCGAACTGGAGGATCGAGAGGCCGATCGCCGGAGTGAGCCAGATGCCGCCCTCCGCGAACGGCGTGCTCCAGTCGCCGTCGTCGGACTCGGGCGGGTCGTCCACCGTGGCGAGCCCCACCCGTCCGCCGACGTACGCGACGGCGAGGGGCGTCGGGGACTCGACGGGAAGGTCCGCCTCGTCGGCTTCGTCGTCGCCGCACTCGGCCGCGCCCGGGCACCGCAGGACGTCGACGAGACCGGAGGGCAGCTCGTCGTCGGTCGGCAGCGCGGGCTCGAGGTCGGCGAGCGTCCATGTTCGCAGCGTCGTCGCCGGCCCGAGCGAGGTCTGCCGTGCCTGTTGCTCACCGCCCGCGCACCCGGTGGCGGCGAGCGCAGCGATGAGCACGAGTATCGTGGTGTCAAAACGCCTCATACAACGTCACAGTAACGCTTGCGAGATCTATTGCCTAGTGAGTCGGGGGCCGGTAGCGCGGAGCCAGGGCGCAAGGGGGCCTGGACAGCGCTCAGCGGGTCGGCGGGGCCGGCGGGCGTGCGCGACTGCGGAACTGCGGCGGCGTGGGCGCGCTCAGGCCACGAGGGGGTTGCGCACGCGCTGCTGCGGGAACCACGAGAAGTCCCGGTCCGCCGACCACAGCTCGTCGATCCCGTGGGACAGACAGATCGCCGCGATACGGGCATCGTGCACCTTCGGGCCCGCGACGTCCCCGCGCTTCAGCAGCTCGGTCAGAACGTCGAGATGCTCGGCCGTCTCGCTCAGCAGGTGCACCTGGGGCAGGCTCGTGATAGCCCGCATCGCCTCGAGTGCCACCCCTTGCGGCGACGGCGGCGTGTAGATGCGGGGGTGAGTCACCACGGCGAGGAATTCGTGCACGCACGGCCACGGGACGGCCCAGGAGGCACCCGACGCCACCAGGTCGTCCACCACGGCGAGCGCTCGAGTGTGGTACGGGCTGTCCTCACGGTGCGCGTACACCAGGAGGTTCGTGTCCACTGCGATCACGGCGTCGAGATCCCGTAGGAGCGGATGATCACGTCGGAGGGGTCGACGTCGGACACGAGGCCGTGTCCGGCGACGGTCGGGAAGTGGAAGTCGATCGGCGGCGCGGCAGTGCGGCGATCGAGCTCGGCGGTGACCCCTGAGATGACCAGCTCTCGCAGCGTCGTGCGGTGCTCGTGAGCGACGGCGCGGGCGCGTCGCGCGAGCTCGTCCGGGATGTCGATCGTGGTCTTCACACCCCCATGGTAGGCCGGACCCGTACTCCCGCATCGGCATCGCGGCGAGCCGTATCGTGGGAGTGGGTGTGGTTGGTGCCGAGGCAGCTCACGCACGGAGGTACGCACGGCGGCGCGAGCTTCGTCCTCGATGTCAGGGGCAGCGGTTACCTTGACCGAGTCGGAACGGAGCGAGCGATGGAGGGCGAGATGAGCGGCACCGCGGTGCGACTCGCGGCTCTGGAGCTGCGCCGTGTTCGAGACACCGAGCACCACCCCGGGTGGGCGCTCATCCGGGCCGAGAACGCCCCCGTCGCCGCGGCGATCCTCGGCACGTACCTCGCGGGGGACGTGCGGCGTCGGCCGGCCGCCGAGCTGGCCGAGCTGGTCGAGAGTGAGCTCGACGAGCTGCGCGAGGCTGGCTTCGACCTCCCACGTACCGCCCATGCCTACCTGGCCGAGTGGCGCGCCCAAGGACTGCTGATCCGCCGCGCTGCCGACGAGTCCCGGACGGAGACCTATGAGCTGACCGCCGAGGCGCTGGGGGCCCTTCGCTTCCTCGACCAGCTCCGCACGCCTCGGCAGGCCGCGACCCAGTCCCGCCTCGCCACTATCTCCGCTGCGCTGCGGTCGCTCGCCGTCGACTCGGACCCCGACGTGACGGTCCGGCTCACCGCCCTCGAGGAGGAGCGCGCGCGGCTGGACGAGCGCATCGCGCGCCTGCGCTCGGGCGAGGAACCCGTCGTGGACCGCGCGGCCGCGATCGAGCGTGCGCGGGACGTCGTGCAGCTCGCCGAGGAGGTGCCGGCCGACTTCGCTCGCGTTCGCACCGAGCTCGACGGCGTGAACCGCAGTTTGCGGGAGTCGATCCTCGACGGCGACACGGTGCAGGGCAGGGTGCTCGCGGAGGTCTTCCGCGGCGTCGACCTCATCGCCGAGTCGAACGCCGGGCGGACGTTCGCCGCCTTCGCCGAGCTCGTGCTCGACGCCGAGGCCGGCGCCGCGTTCGCGGACGCGGTGGGCCAGGTGCTCGACCGTGAGTTCGCTCGCGAGCTGAGCCCCGCGCAACGACGCTTCCTGCGCGGACTCCTTCCGGCTCTGGTCGACGCGAGCCTCGAGGTGCAGGTCACCATGGCCGCCTTCGCCCGCAGTCTGCGCCGGTTCGTGCACTCCCAGGACTACCTCAGCGACCGCGTGCTGCGCCGCGAGCTCACGCAGACGCTGGCCGCGGCCCTCCCCGCCGCCGCCACGACGCGACCGTGGGCGCCGTCGGGCATCGAGCTGTCGCTCACCTCGGTGCCCCTCGCAAGCGTCGGCGCCATCCAGCTGTACGACCCACAGGAGTCCGAGGTGAGCGGCGACGTGGAGGTGCACGAGGACACCGAGGTGGACCTCGACGCGTTGCGCGCGCTCGCCCGCGAGACCGAGATCGACATGGCCGAGCTGCGCGCGGCCGTCAACGACGCGCTGGCCTTCGCGCGCGACGTCACCATCGCGGAGGTGCTCGACCGGCACGGCGCCACCCAGGGCGTTGCGAGCGTGGTGGGACTCCTCGCGCTCGCCGCACGGCACGGCGTGGCGCATCCCGAGGCGCGCGAACGGGTCGAGTGGACGTCCGTGAGCGGAGTTCCGCGAGAGGCGCGCATTCCTGTCCACACCTTCACCGGGAGGGTTCCGTGACCGACACGACCTGGGGGCGCGTCGCTCCGCCGCCCGACGGCGCGCCCGCCGACGCGGCACCCGATCGCACCACGGAGGCGTTCGAGCTCGCCGACTCCTCACGGCCTGGGCTGTGGCCGGGCGACCGCGGGAGCCTCGACGCTCCGTCGCGGCGCGCGCTGCTCGCGCTGCTGCGCGGCCCGTACCTCTCCGCCGATCGCCACGGCGACCTCTGGAAGGCCCTGCTCCGTGACACCGACGCGATCGTCGCGCGCCTGAACGACGTCTACTGCGACCTGGTCGTCGACATCGACGTGGGCGTGGCGTTCGTCCGCAACGTCGAGCTGCCCGACGGCGGGGCACCCCGCGCGGTGCGCACGGCGCCGCTGACGTTCCTCGACACCGCGATGCTCCTCGTGCTGCGCCAGCACTTCCTGGCGAGCGACGGCGCAGACCGCGTGATCGTGGGAAAGGACGAGGTCGCCGAGCAGCTCGACGTGTACCGCGGGGCGATGGGCCGCGACGAGTCCGACTTCGCCCGGCGCGTCAACGCCTCCTGGACGAACATGGACAAGCACGGCTTCACGCAGCGCACCGACGTCGAGGGTCGCGTGGAGATCTCGCCGCTGCTGCGCATCATCGTCGGGCCCGAGCAGGTCGCGGCCGTGCGGGCGAGCTATGAGCGTATGGCGGCGGGCGGCGGGCCGGCCGAGACGGAGGTCGACCGCGAGGGGGACCCCCGGCCCGGCGGCGCCAGCAGCGAGGACGCAGGCGGCGGGGTCGACGTGAGCGAGACCGAGGAGGCCTCATGACCAGCGGGAGCGACGCCGTCGTGCACCCCGGGCAGTGGCGACTGAGCAGGGTCCAGGTGCTCGACTGGGGCACCTTCTCGGGCCTGCACACGGTGGACGTGGCCCGTCAGGGCCACCTGTTCGCGGGCGAGTCCGGTTCGGGCAAGTCCTCGCTCCTCGATGCGATCGCCACCGTCCTCACGCCGGCGAGGTGGCTCGCGTACAACCTCGCGGCGCAGGATGCGGGCGCGCAGCGACGCTCCGACCGCAGTCTCGTCACCTACGTCCGCGGCGCGTGGCGCCGTGAGTCCGACCTGGAGTCCGGCGGGACCACCGCGACGTACCTGCGCACGGGTGCCACGTGGAGCGGGATCCTCCTGCGCTACGAGAACGGCCAGGGCGACGTGGTCTCGTTGGTGCGACTCATGCACGCCCGCTCGACGGCGAGCTCACCTGCCGACGTCCGCCAGCTCCACCTCATCGTGCGCCGCGAGGTGGGGCTGCTCGACTTCGGCGAGCACGTGCGCCACGGGATCGACGTGCGTCGCCTCAAGCAGGCGTTCGACGCCCCGGGTGACACCGTGACCGATCAGCAGACCGTCTTCACGCAGCGCCTGCGCCGGGTCCTCGGGATCGGGCAGGGGAGCATCGCGCGCGACAGCGAGAACGCCCTCCTCCTGCTCCACCGCACGCAGGCGGCGCGCAACCTCGGGAGCCTCGACCACCTCTTCCGCACGTTCATGCTGGACGAGCCCCGGACGTTCGCGATGTCGGACAACGCGGTGGAGCAGTTCGACAACCTCGACCAGGCGCACCAGCGCGTCGTCGAGGCGCGACGCCAGGTCGAGCTGCTGCGCGTGGCCGAGGGTCCGGCCACCGCGTTCGAGCGGGCGACGAGCGAGGCCGCGACAGCGCACGAGCTGCTCGACGAGCTGGACTCCTTCCACGACCGCCGCATCGCCGAGCTGCTCGAACGCAGCATCGCCGAGGACACCGCATTGCGTGCGACCCTGGCGGCCGCCATGGACGAGGCCACTCGGTCCGCGGTGCTGGCCGAGCGAGAGCTCACCGCGGCGCGCCGCGAGGTCGACGACCGAGGCGGGATCGGCGTCGCGCTGGCGCAACGGCGCGTGACCGAGGAGGCCGACGCCGCGGACCGCGTTCGGCAGCTCCACGAGCGCACCGCCAGCGCGCTCGCGTCCGTCGCGATCCCGATGCCCGACTCCTCGGCGGCGCTCGCCGAGCTGCAGGCCACGGCCCGGCGCACGCAGGACCAGGCCACCGAGGCGAAACGACGCACCGACCCCGACCTGTACGACGCGCACGACGCGCGAGCTGCGGCGCAGCGCGCGGTGGTCGAGCTCGAGGGCGAGCTCGAGGCGCTGCGCGGCCGGCGCAGCAACATGGAGCCGCGGCTCCTGGCGACGCGCACCTGGCTCGCGGACGTCCTCGGAGTCGCCGAGTCGGCGCTGCCGTTCGCGGGCGAGCTGCTGGACGTGGCACCCGAGCACGCAATCTGGCGAGGCGCGATCGAACGCGTGCTGCGCCCGCTCGCGACCACCCTGCTCGTGCGCGAGGAGCACCTGGACCGCGTCGTGCGCGCGGTCGAGGAGAGGCATCTGGGGACGAGGCTCGTGTACCAGGCCGTGCCGGCGCACGTCGGAGGGCCGCCGCCCGTGGCCACGGCCGACTCGCTGGTGCACCGGCTGAGCCTCGCACCGCACCCCGCGTCGGGCTGGCTCGCCGTCGAGCTCGCCGAGCGCTACGACTACGCCTGCGTGGCCACGCCCGAGGAGCTGCGCCGCGTGCGCCGCGGGATCACCGTCGCCGGTCAGGTCAAGGGCGGTCGAGGGCGGTACGAGAAGGACGACCGCCGCGAGGTGGGTGACCGCAGGTCCTGGGTGCTGGGCTCGGACAACGAGGAGAAGCGCGAGGCCGTTCACGCCGCGCTCGTCCAGGCGCGCGAGGAGCTCGCGCGCGCAACGGAGGTGGTGGCTGCGCTCCAGGGCCGCGCGGAGCAGCAGACCCGTCGGATCACCGTGCTCGCGGGCGTGGTCGGGCTTCGGTGGCCCGAGCTCGATCGTGACGGTGCCGCAGCCCGGGTGCGGGACGCCGAGGCCGACCTGGACCGCCTCGTCCAGGGCAACGCCGACCTCGCCACGGCGAGGGAGTGGGTCGAGCAGGCTCGGGCCGCGCAGGAGCGCGCCGCGTCCGCGCGCGATGACGCCGCCGGTGAGCTCGCCGTCGTGCACCACCGCCTCGCGGAGCGTGAGGGGGAGCTGCGGGTGGTCCGGGCGCGGGTGGCTGGGACCGCGGGGAACCTCGGGAGTACCGACGGCGTGGGCGGGTCTGTGGCCGGTCGGGACCCGGAGGCGCGTGCGGCGCTGTGGGCGTTGCTCGACGAGCGGTATCGCGCGATCCGTCGCAAGCAGACCCTCGACGGCGTGCGCGAGTCCCAGGCCAAGGTGCTGAAGGCGCTCACGGACGAACGCGTCGTGGCTGAACGCGAGGCACGCGACGCCGCGAGCCGCTACGAGGACGTCCTGCGGCGGATCCGCTCCGAGTTCCCCGCCCTCGCTCCCGACCTCACCGTCTCGGTCGGGGACCGCGCCGGGTGGCGGCGCGTGCGCGAGCAGGTCGAGGGCACGGGTCTGCCCGAGCACGAGCAACGCTTCGCCGACCTCCTGCGAACCCAGTCCCGCCAGCTCGTGGCCCAGCTCCTCAACGAGCTGCGCGGTGCCCTGCGCGCGGTCCGCGAGCGGATCGACCCCGTCAACGCCTCGCTCGCGCGCTCACCGTTCGACCGGGACCGGCACCTGCGCATCGTGCCGAGCGAACGACGCTCCCAGGACGTCAACGCGTTCCTCGAGGACCTGCGCGCCGTCGCCGACGGCTCGTGGGAGGGCGAGGACCTCGCGGCCGCCGAGGTGCGCTTCGCGGTGCTGCGCCGACTCATGACCCGCCTGGGATCGGGCGAGGCGGCGGATCAGGCGTGGCGCCGCCGGTGCCTCGACACCCGCGAGCACGTCACGTTCCTCGCCCAGGAGATCGATCTCGACGGCGTGGTGGTCAACGTGCACGACTCCGGCGAGGGCCTGTCGGGGGGCCAGAAGCAGAAGCTCGTGGTGTTCTGCCTCGCCGCGGCCCTGCGCTACCAGCTGACCGACGGCGAGGAGGCCGTGCCCCGGTACGGGACGATCGTGCTCGACGAGGCATTCGACAAGGCCGACTCCGCCTACACCCGGATGGCGATGGACGTGTTCGTCGAGTTCGGCTTCCAGATGGTGCTCGCGACGCCCATGAAGCTGCTGCAGACGATCGAGGAGTACGTCGGTGCCATCACGTACGTGACGTGCCGGGACTTCAAGGAGTCGCAGGTCGGGACGGTGGCGATGCGCCGCCGCGAGGCACCCCCGCGCGTCGTCGCAGCGGGGCCCCTCGAGCCGAGCGCCCCGGTGGCCGGGTGAGCGACTCCCCTCGCGCAGGGACGCGCCGCGCCGGCGACTGGGTAACGCCGTCGGACGTGCGCGCCGTTGCGCAGCGCCGCTACCGGCGCGACCACGCGACCTGGGCGGCCGGCGGGCGGTCGGCGCGCACCGCCCCCGACGTCATCGACGTCCCGCTGCACCCGCCGAGCGAGCGCGTGGCGCTCGCCGATCTGCCGGGCGCGACGGCGTGGGCCGAGTCCTGGCGCGCCGCGCACCCCGCGATCGACGTGACGTGGCAGGAGCGACGATGGTCGGCCGTCGGGAACCAGCGCGTGCCCGTGCGTGCCCGCGTCGACGGGGCGGACGCGATCGCCGACCTCGCGGGAGAGGGAGCGCGCTGGCGGCGTCTCGAACGGCGCCTCGACGGACTAAGGGCCCACTGGTTCGCGCCGGGCGGCTCGAGCGACTCCGACGGGCCGAGCGTCGCCGGGCCTGCCGGGCTGGTCGGGGCACTGCGCCGGGTCGCCGACGACGTGGCGGGCCTGGACGAGGTCGACCTGGCGCGGGTGGTCACGGTGGTCGACTGGGTGCGCGACCATCCCGAGTCCGGCGCCTACGTCCGGTCGTTGCCCGTGCGGGGGATCGACTCCAAGTGGCTCGAGGGGCACCGGGCCGTCGTCGAGCGGCTGCACGCTGGGGTCACCGGACGGTCCGAGCTGGGTCTGCGTCGTCAGAACGACCTGATCCGCATCCGCATCCTGGACGAGGCGGTGCGGCCGGGCGGGATCAGCGAGCTCGCGCTGCCGCTCGCGGAGCTGGCTGCGGTGCGCTGGCCGATCGCGCCGCAGGCTGCCCTGATCCTCGAGAACGTCGAGTCGCTGGTCGCACTTCCGGACATCCCCGGAGCTGTCGCGGTGCACGGGGCGGGCCACGCCGTCGGGCGGCTCCGGGACGTGCCCTGGTTGGGCGAGGTGCCGCTCGCGTACTGGGGCGACCTCGACACCCACGGCTTCCGCGCGCTGCACCACGCGCGTGAGTCCCTCCCGCGGGTCGAGTCGGTGCTGATGGACGCCGAGACGCTCGACGCCCACCGCGACCTGTGGGGGACCGAACCGGCACCCCACACCGGTGAGCTCCCGCTGCTGACTCCGGACGAGCGGACCGTGCTCGAGGCGTTGCGCGAACACGGCAACGTCCGGCTCGAGCAGGAGCGGATCGCCTGGGCATACGCCCTGGCGAGACTGCGCGAGCGGCTGGAGGTGCTCACCGGCGAGCAACGACGGACCGGGTACACCTAGGCGGTCGGCCGCCCCTGCCAGGTGCACACGCAGGCCTCGTTGCCCTCGGGGTCCGCCAGCACCCAGAACGCCGGCGCCGCAGCGTCGGAGACGAGCCGCCCACCCGCCTCGAGCGCCGCAGCGATCCGCGGCTCGGCCTCGTCGTGGCCGACCGAGACGTCGAGGTGGATGCGGTTGCGCTGCGGCCGGGGCGCGTCCATCTGCTGGAACCAGTAGGCCGGGCCGAGCCCGTCCGGGTCGACCAGCTCCACGTCCAGCTCGCCGTCGGCCTCCTCGACGTGCGCGTCGTAGCCCAGGACCGCGGCCCAGAACGGCCACACGGCCGCGATGTCGAGCGCGTCGATGGCGACCTCCTGCACCGACATGCGCGGCGCGGTGGGCACCAGGCCCATCTCCTCGGCGATCACGCTCACCCGCTCGGCCAGCTCGACGTCGCGCTCGGTGAGGCCGCGCGCGTCGTGGCTGGTGGTGGTCACCGTGACCCGGCCCCAGCGCAGGTGCAGCTCGGGGTGGTGGTGCAGCTCCTGCGCGAGCTCGGTCACCGCACCCGCGAACTCCACCAGCAGGAGGTAGCTGTCGGACGTGAAGGTGGCGCGCAGGGTGCGCAGCAGCACACGCCAGTGCCGCTCGTCGACCGACGCCGTCACGTCCGCGTGCCCGAGTCTCGGTGGTCGGCTCCTGGCCGGCCGCCCGTCAGTCACAGCTGCCGCACACGCCGCTGACCGGCAGCTGCATGAAGCACGACGGGCAGATCGCCGGTGGCTCCTCGGCGCGGGCCGCGGCGGCCGCCTTCGCCGCGCGCGCCGCGGCCCGCTCCGACTTCTCCCGGTGCGGGCGAGGGCCCTCGCCGTACCGGTCCACCCACGCCGTCGTCATCCGCGGCTGCGCGTCGTCCGGGACGTCGTCGGCGTACAGGCGGTAGCACGTGAGCCGGTCGGCGGCCGCTGCGTTCTGGCGCGCGACGTCGTCGGTGAAGCCCCCGAGGTGGCCGTGCGTGATGTACCCGTCGCTCACGCTGCCGTCCGCGTGCACCACGAGCGAGGTGAGAGGCGGCCGGCCGTCGGTCGAGGTCGCACGCTGCACCGGGCTGAGCACCTTGCCCATCCAGTTGCCCGACAGCATGCGGGTGCGATACCCCGTCCGCTCGAACAGCTCGTGCGCGAGATCGCCGTACAGGACGTAGCCGCCGTAGCGTCCGGCGACCTCCTCCAGCAGGGGAACTGTCGCCTCCACCCACGCCTGCACGGCGACGTCGAACTCGACCTGGACCTCTGGCGCGGCGTCGTGCCACGTACCCGGACCCTGGGGCGTCGTCGTCATCGTCATCGCCTCCCGCGTCGGACCTCGAAGGGTTCCCGCCATTCCAGCAGCAGAACGGCCGATCCGCCAGATCGACCGTCCACCCGGCGAGTCACAGACCGATCCGGGGCGAAGTCTTGACGCCGACCGGGCCCGAGGTTGACTATCGGCGCCAGGTCTAGACCTTCGTCTAGGTAGTTCTGCTGTCTTTCCGCGGAAATCTCGTGTTGACTGGCCTTGGTTGCCGGACAACTCACGGTGCTGACTTCAAGCGCCGGCCGCACAGCACAGAAACCGCTCCCCGAAGACTCGCCAGGAGGTGAACCCGATGTCCGGTCAGCCGCTCGACCGACGGAGCTCCGCCGTTGCCGCACTCCCCGCCGGGAACGTCGCCCGAGCGCTCGTCCACCGGACCTCTCCGCTGGTCCGCCTCACCCGCTCGACCGCCCCGATCATGCTGTCGCTCGTCGCCGTGTTCACGACGATCTCCCAGAACGGCAGCTACGGCACCGCACCGTTCTGGCTCGCGGTGGTCCTGACGGTGAGCGCGTTCGGCGGCTGGTGGGAGACGGGGCTGCGTCGGCCCCACGCCGATCGCGTCGAGGCCGCCATCACCTGCGCCGCCCTCCTGACCTGCGTCTTCGCGGTCGTGCTCGCGCTGCTCGGCCTCTCCGCCTGACGCGCGTCCCCCCACGCGCCCCTGACACCTCGCACGTCCTCTGACGTCGTTCGTCTTCCGACCTGCGCCCGACGGTGAGCGCACCCGCCCGCGAACCTCCCGTTCGCCGTCGCGCACGTCGTGCGGCCCGGGCACCCGACCTAGGGTGGAGCGCATGTCCGAGACCACGAACCCGACCCCCGACCGCGCCGTCCGCACCCACACCACCCCCGCCGGCTCCGCAGCCGGCTCGCCCCGATCCCGTGTCCTCGCGATCACCGGTGGCTACGTCGTGCCGGTGGCGGGCGATCCGATCGAGCGCGGAACGGTGCTGGTCACGGACGGGGTGATCTCCGCCGTCGGCGGCCCCGAGGTCGCGATCCCCGACGGCGCCGAAAGCGTCGACGCGACCGGCTCGTGGGTGCTCCCCGGCTTCGTGGAGTCGCACGGCCACGTCGGCGTGCACGAGGAGGGCGAGGGCTGGTCAGGCAACGACACCAACGAGATGACGGGCCCCAACGGCGCCCGCCTGCGCGCGCTGGACGGCATCGACATCGAGGAGCTCGGCTTCCGCGACGCGCTGCGCGGCGGCGTCACCACCGTCGTGGTGAAGCCCGGTTCGGGCAACCCGATCGGCGGACGCACCGCCGCGATCAAGACCTGGGGCGGTCGCACGGTGGACGAGCAGGTCCTCGCCGCCGACGTCTCGGTGAAGTCGGCGCTGGGGGAGAACCCCAAGCGGGTCTACGGCGACAAGAAGCAGACCCCGGCCACCCGTCTCGGCGTCGCCGCCGTGATCCGCGACGCGTTCGTGGCCGCGCAGAGCTACGCGGCCAAGCGCGACGCCGCCGCGGCCAAGGACGAGCCGTTCGAGCGCAACCTCACCCACGAGACGCTCGCGGCGGTGCTCGACGGCACGCTCCTGTGGGACCAGCACTGCCACCGCCACGACGACATCGCCACCGCGATCCGCCTCGCCGAGGAGTTCGGCTACCAGCTCGTGGTCAACCACGGCACCGAGGCGCACAAGATCGCCGACGTCCTGGCCGAGAAGGGCATCCCGGTCATCTTCGGCCCGATGCTCACGTCGCGATCGAAGGTCGAGCTGCGCGACCGCGGGATCGCCAACCTCGCGCTCATCGCCGGCGCCGGCGTGACGGTCGCGATCACCACCGACCACCCCGTCGTCCCGATCGACCAGCTCGTGCTGCAGGCCACGCTCGCGGTGCGCGAGGGACTCGACCCGGCCACGGCGCTCGCGGCACTCACGCTCAACCCGGCCGCGATCCTGCGGCTCGACCGGCGCGTGGGCGCGCTGGAGGTGGGTCGCGACGGCGACGTCGTGCTCTGGTCGGGCGATCCGCTCACCGTGGGCTCGCGCGTGCAGCGCGTGTGGATCGAGGGGCGTCCGGTCCTCGAGCCGGGACCCAACGGCCAGCAGCGCGTCGTCGAGCGGTGGGAGCGGTTCGACCGGACCGGCTGGCGCTGACCGGCCGGCGCCGACCCGTCGGAGCTGCGCCGCGGCTCGGCTGATCGTGCGCCGGTCGCCGTCCCCGCGTCAGGGCAGCAGCCGCCCGAGGCGGACGGCGTAGCGCACGTCCTGGGCCAGGAGGAACGCCCCCTGGAGCACGACGGCGAGCCCGTCGCCCCGGCGGCCGGCAAGCCTCCCGCGGGGGTTGGCCAGCAGGGTGGTGCCCGTGGCGAGGTAGCCGACGTCGAGGGCGGCGTTGACCGCGAGCGAGCGGCGCAGCCGCGTGCCACGGCGCACGGCGGCGCGTCCGCACTCGGCGTCGGGACCACGGCTCGCGCGGGCGAACCGCACGGCGCCGACGAGGGCGATCACGCCGTCGACCACGGCCCACACGAGCGTCTGACGGCCGAAGTCCACCGCACGCGGGCGGCCCGTCCGGGCCCCGACCACCCACGTGGCCGCGCCGACGGCGGCCGATCCGGTCGCCCACGCGGCCAGGGCGCCGAGCAGCTGGCGCTCCTCCTGCGCGACCGCCTCGGCCAGCGTGACGCCCTCGGTGACGGTGAGCTCGTCGATCGACCAGGCGGCGTGCGCGGGCGAATCGGCGACCTGCGTCTCGTCGGGGTGGGGCTCGCAGGCCGGGTCGCACGGGTCGGGCCGCTCGACGAGCAACGCCTCGTCCTCGGTCATCTCTGCCCCACTTCCGTGCGCCGGTGATCGGCCCCCGCCGCCATGTTCCTCTCCCCGGGCGGCCCGACCTAGAGCCGAACGGACAGACCTGTGAGCCGAACGTCTACGGCGCCGGGCCGACGCGCACGACGTGCGCCGACGCCTGGGTAGCGTGGGCCGATGCGTCGGAACCTGGTGCTCTACGGGCTGCTCGCCGTCGTGCTCGGCCTCGCGATCGGTGTGTGGGTGGAGGCGGCCGGTGGCGGTGCGCTGCCGATCGACGACGTCTGGGCCGCGTGGATGCTCGACATCCGCGTGCCCGTCGGCGAGACGATCGCGCGCTTCCTCAACGACGTCGGCGGTGGCTGGCTCGGGGTGGTCGTGGTGCCCCTCGTGACGATCGCGGTGCTGCTCGGGCTGCGGCGCCCGTGGGCCGCGCTGTACTACGCCGTCGCGGCGGTGAGCAGCGTCGCCCTGGTGCAGGGGCTGAAGTGGCTCTTCGACCGCGCGCGACCGGAGGACATGCTCGTCACCAGCGACGCCGGCTCGTTCCCGTCGGGCCACGTGGCGAACGCCGCGACGATCGCGGTGACGCTCACGGTCATCGCCGCGCGCGCCTGGGTCGCGTGGCTCGGCGGCGTGTACGTGCTGCTCATGGTGGTGAGCCGGGCATACCTCACGGTGCACTGGCTCTCCGACACGGTCGCCGGCGCCCTGATCGGAGCCGGCGTCGCCCTCGCCGTCGCCGCGGCGTTCCTGCCGCGGCTCACGGCGGAACGCGAGCGGCACCGGGCGCGCGCCGCCGTCGGGTCTTGACGCCTTCGTAGACTGGATCGGCGGTTCGCCCGCCCTGCTTGCGTCCGTTCGCCCGTTCCGCCAAGGAGTCCCCGTGCTCGCTGTTCTCGTGGTGCTCCTCGGCCTTCCGCTCCTCGCGATCGTCTCGATCCGCGCCGAGCGCTGGCTGCGCGAGCGGGAGGACGCCCGCGGCGGCGCCGAGGTCTACACCGACGGCGAGCTCACGCTGTTCTCCCTCGGCTCGCTGAGCGACGGCGAGCTGGCCCACGTGCTCGAGGCGGAGCGGGCCGCGACGCGCGGCGGCGCGGACTCCGACGGCGCGCACGACATCCGCGACGGGCACGCCGCGCGCGACACCCTCGGCGCGCACGACGGCGAGCCCACCCTGGCCGCGAAGCGCCGCATGCGGCTCGCGCCCGAGCGGCCCTGGTCTCGTCAGGAGACCATCGAGCTGCTCTACCGCTACACCGACGGCGAGGGGCTGGGGCAGATCGCGACGGCGATCGGTCGTCCGTTGGAGGCGGTCGCCGGCCACCTCGGCGCTTTGATCGGCGACGGCGTGACGTCGCGCTCCGAGGCGGAGGCGGCGCTCCTGCGCCTCGTGGCCTGACGGCCCGAGGTCCCCGCCGGCACGCGCGGCCGGAGCTCTTCCTGCGAACCGAGGTCGTCGGTTCTCGCCCGGGGCTACCGTGAAGCCCATGTGCACGTCCGAGTCCGCCGGCCCCGCCGTGGAGGTCCGCGGGCTGAGCAAACGGTTCGGACGCCACCTCGCCGTCGACGACCTCACGCTCACCGTCGCACCCGGCGTCGTCTTCGGACTGATCGGCCCGAACGGCGCGGGCAAGACCACGACGCTGCGGATGCTCCTCGACGTCATCCGGCCCACCGCGGGCGTCGTGCGGGTGCTGGGGCAGGACCCGCGCCGGGTCGGCCCGGCGCTGCGACGCCGGATCGGGTACGTCCCGGGCGACCTGCGCCTGGACGGCCGCGTCACCGGGCGGCGCCTGCTCGCGTTCTACGCCGGGGTGTCCGGCGGCGTCCGGTCCGGTGAGGCGGACGCGCTGGCCGAGCGGCTCGGCGTCGAGCTGGACCGCCCCGTCCGCACGCTCTCGAAGGGCAACCGGCAGAAGCTCGGCCTCGTCCAGGCGTTCTGGCACCGGCCGGAGCTCCTCGTGCTCGACGAGCCGACGAGCGGCCTCGACCCGCTGCTGCAGCGTGAGTTCCTCGCGCTGGTGCGCGAGGCGCGCGACGCGGGGCAGACGGTGCTGCTCAGCTCGCACGTGCTCAGCGAGCTCCAGCAGGTCGCCGACGAGATCGTGGTGCTCGCGCACGGCCGCGTGGTCGCCGAGGGCGACGTCGCGTCCCTGCGGCTGTCCACCGTGCGGCACGTGCAGGTCGGGCTCGGTGACACCTCGGTCGAGGCGGTGCAGGCGGCGCTCGCGCCGATCGGCACGCTGCGCGAGGTGGACGTGCGGGAGCAGGGCGGCGCGGTGCGCGTCTCGGCCACGGCCGACGGCGAGATCGATCCGCTGGTGAAGGCCCTGGCACGGTTCCGGGTCCTCGACCTGTCCGCGCAGGAGCCCGACCTCGAGGAGTCCGTCCTGCGCCTGTACGGGCAGGAGGGGACCGGTGGCTGAGGGGGTGGTCGCCACGCCGCGCCGCCTGCCGGTGCTGCGGCGCGCGCTGGCGGAGTCCTGGCGCGCCGTCGTGGCGTGGGCCGTCGGCATCCTCGCGGTGCTCGCGCTCTACCTCCCGCTCTTCCCGAGCATCGGCAGCAACGGGGAGATGCAGTCGATCATCGACTCCCTCCCGCCGCAGCTCGTGAGCACGCTGGGCTACGACGACATCGGCACCGGCGCGGGCTACACCGAGGCGACCTTCCTCGGCCTCATGGGGTTCGTCCTGCTCACGATCGCCGGCATCTCCTGGGGTGCCTCCGCGATCGGCGGGGCGCAGGAGTCCGGGCGTCTCGAGCTGGACCTGGCCCACGCCGTCGGGCGCGTGTCGTACGCCCTCGAGCAGGCGCTCGCGCTCGTGGTGCGCCTGGCCGCCCTCGGCGCCTTCGCGGGCCTGGTGATCCTCGCGCTCAACGGGCCGAGCGAGCTCGACCTCACGGTCGGCGGGGTCGTCTGGGCCTGCGTCGCGCTCGTCGGACTCACCCTGGCGTCGGCGACGGCGGCGCTCGCCGGGGGAGCGGCGTCGGGTCGGCGCGTGGTCGGGGTCGGGACGGGGGCCGCCGTCGCCGTGGTCGGCTATCTCGCGAACGCGCTCGCGCAGCAGGGCGACACGTTCGCGTGGCTGCGGCCGTTCTCGCCGTACGCGTGGGCGTTCGACTCGCCGCCGCTCACCGATCCCGACCCGGCGTCGATCGGCCTGCTCTGGCTGCTCGCGGCGGTGTTCGCGGCAGCCGCGGCCGAGCTGCTGCGGCGCCGCGACGTGGGCTGAGGAGCGTCAGCGCTCGACGAGGATCCCGTCGGCGTCGCTCCACAGGTGCGCGCCCGGGCGGAACGTCACGCCGCCGATCGTCACCGGGACGTCGACCGTGCCCTCACCCGTCTTGCCGCTCGTGCGCGGGTTGGTGCCGAGCGCCTTCACGCCGATGTCCAGCCGGTCGATCAGCAGCGCGTCCCGGATGGCGCCGTGGATCACGAGCCCGGCCCAGTCGTGCGCCACGGCAAGTCCGGCGATGACGTCGCCCACGAGCGCCGTCGCGAGCGAGCCGCCGCCGTCGACGACCAGCACCGCGCCGTCGCCCGGCGTCTGCAGGACCTCCTTGAGCAGGGCGTTGTCCTGGTAGCACCGCACGGTGCGCACGTGTCCGGCGAACGCGTGCCGGCGTCCGAACGAACGCAGCTGGAGGCAGAGCGAGACGAGCTCGTCGCCACGTTCGTCGTACACGTCCGCCGTCGCCGCCATCACGCACCGTCCTCGACTCGTCCGACCGGGCACGCCCCGCTGGCTGGGAACCTAGCGCGCGGCGGGGCGGCCCACCCCCGGTATTCGGCGGCGAGATCGCCCGAATGGCACGCGTTCGTGCAGAGCGGGCGAAGTTCTGCGCCGATCCCGGCCCCGCCCGGGGGCGTGCGTCAGAACTCCTCCCACGTCGCGGGGTCCTGGTCGGGGTTCACGCGCTGACCGCGCCCGAGCGCCGTGATCGCGGCGAGGTCGTCCGCGCTGAGCAGCGGGGCGAGGTCGAGCGCGGCGAGGTTGGCCAGCCGGCGCTCGGCCGAGGACGCCTTGGGCAGCGGGACGACGCCGCGGGCGATCTCCCAGTCGAGCACCACGGTGCCCGGGCCCACGTCGTGGGCGCGCGCGATCGCGCAGATCACCGGGTCCTCGAGGAGGTCGCCCGCGCGACCCAGCGGACTCCAGGCCTCCGTGCGGACGCCGCGCTCGCCGTCGGCCGCGAGCTGGTCCACCTGCGGGAGGTAGGGGTGCAGCTCGATCTGGTTGACGCTCGGGGCGACGCCGTGGTCGGCGACGAGCCGGTCGAGGTGCTCGGGCAGGAAGTTGCTCACCCCGACCGAGCGCACCAGACCGTCGGCCTTCGCCTGCAGGAGCGCGCCGAACACCTCGGAGTACTTGTCCAGGCGGGGCAGCGGCCAGTGGATGAGCACGAGGTCGAGGTAGTCCAGACCCGTGCGGAACAGCGACTCCTCGACCGTCTGACGGGTGGCCCCGGCCTCCTGGTGGTCGCCCCGGATCTTGGTGGTGAAGCGCAGCCCCTCGCGGGGCACGCCGCTCGTCCGCAGCCCGGCGCCGACGCCGCCCTCGTTCTCGTAGCGCTCCGCGGAGTCGATCAGGCGGTACCCGTGGCCGATCGCCGCGGCGACGACGTCGCGGGCCTCGACGCCGCGCAGCGGCCAGGTGCCGAACCCGATCGGGGGGAGGGTGGTGCCGTCGTTGAGGGTGTGCCAGCCGGGAGGCACGTCGCGTGCCGACGGGATCGAGCCGGCGGTGGGGGACTGCTGGTGGACGTGCTGGCGGGCGTCGTGCCGGCGGGGGTCGTCATCACCCCATCCTGCCCCGTTGTCCACAGAGACGGACGAGGACTTCCGCCGCTCGTGACTAGTGGCCGACGATGGCGCATGGCCCTGATCACCCTCCCGCCGCTGCCGCGTGGCACCGCGCCGCCGACCACGCGCGTCAGCGTCGGGATGCTCGTCGGGCCGGTCGCGGTCGCCTCGCTCGTCACCCCCGTGCTGGTGTTCATGGCCATCGCCGGGCTGGGATCGCCGTGGTGGGAGTACGCGCTCGCCTTCGTCGCCCCGAGCGCGATCTGGGTCGGCCTCTTCACCGTGGCGGCGTCGCGGCAGCTCCCCCGGCACGGCGTGGTCCCCGAGCTCGCGAGGCCCTCGGCCACCGCCGGGGTCGGGCTGGTGGCGGTCGTGGCCGGGTGCGGGCTCGCCGCCGTCGGGATCGCCGTGATGCAGGAGCTGCTCGCGTACGACCCGCAGGAGCTGTCCGAGGCGACGGGCGACGGTCTCTGGCTCACGTTCGTCGCGCTGTTCTGGGCGGGTGTGATCGGGCTCGTCGCGCTGGGCGGCGGCGCGCTGATCGTCGCAGCGCTCGCCTACCGGTTCGCGGGGGACCGACTCGCGGCGCGCGGCATCGGGCCGCTGCCGAGTGCCGCCGCGCTGCGCAACCCCGGCCCGTACGACGGGCGCTATCCCGGACCCGACCCCGAGCTGTTCCCGCGGTCCGCCCGACGGACCGGCACACGCTTCGAAGCCCGGTCCGAGGCCCGATCCGGAGCCCGGTCCAGCGAGCGGTCTGACACCCGGGCCCGTGCAGGCACTGACGCGCTGTCGGACGCCCGGCCGTTCGCCGGGCTGCTGACCGGGCCCGACGTACGGTGGATCCCGTGCCAGCAGCCGCGCGAGGAGAGGCCGCGCCCCGCCGCGCGCCCGCCACAGGGGGCCCGGCCGCACCCGTGACGGCGCGCCGCGCGCTCGTCGCGGCCCTGCTCGCCCTCGGCACCCTGGGAGCCCTCGGCGCGTGCAGCCCGTCGCAGCCGGACGCGACGCCGACCGAGGTCGCGCCCACGACCCCGTCGCCGGCCGTCTCGTCGACACCCGAACCGGCCACGGCCCAGACCGCGACCCCCGACCAGGGCGCCGCACCCTCGGACACGGCCACCGCCTCGGGTGAGCCGGACGCGCTGCGCGTGCTCGCCGTCGGGGACTCGATCTCGACGGGCTTCAACACGTGCCAGCTGCTCACCCGATGCGACTCGACGTGGCTGACCGGTCCGGACGGCGTCACCGAGCGGCTCGCCGGCGAGGGCTACGCGCCCACGCTCGTCCTCGCCGCGCTCGAGGGCGCCACCCTCGCGGACGCGCCGGCGCTGGTCGACCAGGCGCTCGCGGCCGACCCGGGCGAGGTCGACCTCGTCGTCGTGCTGCTCGGCGCGAACGACGTCTGCGCCGGGACCGACCCGAGCGCGACGTCGAGCGCCACCTCGCCCGAGGCGACGGCGGCCGGCACCGCGGCGCTGCTGGACCACCTCGCCGCCGTGGCGCCGCACGCCCCGGTCGCGTTCCTGTCCCCGCCCGACGTCGTGTCGGTCTGGGACGCCGCGCACACCGACCCGGTCGCCCAGCGCGCGTGGGCCCAGTGGCGGGTGTGCGCGTCCGCGCTCGGCAGCGACGACGCGGCGCGCCAGGCGACGGCGCAGCGCGTCGCCGACCTCACGGCCACCGTCGCGGCGGCGTGTGCCGCGCGCGAGCGCTGCGTGTCCGACGGCGGAGCGATCGCCGCGCTCGACCTCACCGCCGCCGACCTCTCGCCGAACGACTGGTTCCACCCCTCCGCGCAGGGGCAGCGCGACCTCGCCGTCGCGGCGTGGCCGACGGTGCAGGCCGCCGCGGCGCTCGTGGGGAACGCCGGCTGAGGGAGCAAGAGGCGCCCGCGGCGCCGGCGCGCGCCTCAGGCCTTCCGGTCGTACGCCACGTGCGCGACGGCGCCCGCCGCCGCGGCGACCGTGAACACCGACGGCCACGCACCGATCCTGCGCGCCAGCGGGTGCGAGGCGACGAACGCCCCCACGTACGCCGCCGACAGCGCCGCGGTCAGCGCGGGCCCACGCCGGAGCCACTCCCGCCCGGCCAGCACGCCGCCCGCGAGCAGCACCACGCCGCCCAGCGGCCGCCGCCGCGTCCAGCGCGCGACGGCGTAGCCCGCCACGAGCGACGCCGCCACGACGGGGGCGGTGGGCAGGACGAGACCGGTCGGCGCCGCGTGCGCGGGGAGGGTGTTCACGTCTGACGTTCTACACCTGCGGTGTCAGCCACGGTGTCCTCCTCGGGGTTCGCCGAGGTGTCTGTGCTGGTGTCTACGGTGGACCCATGACCACACAGATCCCCAGCATCGAGCTCACCACCGGCGTGACCTCGCCCGTCGCCCCCAGGTCGGGTTCGGCACGTGGCAGGTCGAGGCCGACGTCGCCCAGGGCGTCGTCGAGAACGCGCTCGAGGTCGGCTACCGCCACATCGACACCGCCGCCGGGTACTACAACGAGGCCGAGGTGGGCGCGGCGCTGCGAGCGAGCGGCCTGCCGCGCGAGGAGCTGTTCGTCACCACCAAGCTGCGCAACGGCGACCAGGGCTTCGAGCAGGCGCTCACGGCGTTCGAGGCCTCGCGCGCCAGGCTCGGCGTCGACGTCGTGGACCTGTACCTCATCCACTTGCCCGTCCCGAGCAAGGACCGCTACCTCGAGACGTGGCGCGCGTTCGAGAAGCTCCTCGCCGACGGCGCGGTCCGCGCGATCGGCGTCTCCAACTTCCTCGCCCCGCACCTCGAGCGTCTCGTCGCCGGGTCGACGGTGGTGCCCGCGATCAACCAGGTCGAGCTGCATCCCACCTTCCAGCAGCCCGGCACCCTCGCGGCCGCGCGCGAGCACGGGGTCGCCATCGAGGCCTACTCCCCGCTCGGCCAGGGCAAGGACGTCAACCACCCGGTCGTGACCGCGATCGCCGAGCGGCTCGGGGTCAGCACCGGCCAGGTGATCCTGCGCTGGCACGTCCAGCACGGGCACGTCGTGATCCCGAAGTCCGTCACGCCCGAGCGGATCGCGGGCAACCTCGACCTGTTCTCCTTCGAGCTGTCCTTCGAGGACGTCGCAGCGATCGATGCCCTGGACTCCGGCGATCGGCTCGGACCGGACCCCGCGACGGCGTCCTTCACCCGGTTCCAGCACTGACCGCCCCCGGGGAGGCGGGCGGGACTGAGGGTCAGAGAGGGACAGGACAGCAAGACAGCGGCGAGGCAGCGCCCGTCTCCGCGAGCGCCGTGACCGCTCGCTGAGACGGGCCGCCTCCCCCCGCTGGGGTGCGCCGGCTGCTAGCATCCGGACCGTCCGCGTTCCCCGCGTCGAAGGGCTCCGCATGTCCACCGTCCAGCAGTCCCCGGAGGCGCAGATCACGAGCGCGGTGCGCATCGGTCTCGGCCTCCTCGGCCTCGTCGCGCTCGCCGTCGGGATCGCCATCCTCGTCTGGCCCGGTCACTCCGCGGCCGTGGTCACCGGCATCTTCGCGTTCTACGCGATCGTCGTCGGCATCGTGTACGCCGCGGTCGCCGTCTTCTCGCGGGGTCGGGGCGCCTGGTCCCGGATCGGGTTCCTCGTGCTGGCCGCCCTCTTCGTTGCCGCGGGCGTCATCGCCTTCGCCAACCTGGAGGCGACCACCGTGTTCCTCGTCACGTTCGTCGCGATCGCCCTCGGTGTGCTCTGGATCATCGAGGGGATCGTGTCGTTCTTCGCCCTCAAGAGCTCGCCGAGCAAGGGCTGGACGATCTTCTTCGCGATCCTCAGCATCGTCGCGGGCCTCGTGCTCGTCACGTCGCCGATCTGGAGCGCCGTGATCCTCTGGCTGTTCATCGGCCTGTCGCTCGTGGTCCTCGGCATCGTCCAGGTGGTGCGCGCGATCTCGTTCGGCCGCCGCACCGTCTGAACCTCCGCCCGGACCCACCGGCTCAGCCCGAGCCACACTGGTGCCATGGCGCGCGTCGGGACGTCGGGGTGGAGCTATGACCACTGGGAGGACGTGCTCTACCACGGCGCGCCCGCGCGCGACCGGCTCGCGCGGTACGTCGCCGAGTTCGACACCGTCGAGCTCAACGCGAGCTTCTACCGCTGGCCCCGGGAGGCGACGTTCGCCTCCTGGCGCTCGCGCCTGCCCGACGGGTTCGAGCTGACCGTGAAGGCGCCGCGCGGCCTCACGCACGCGCGGCGCCTGTTCGAGCCCGAGGTGTGGGTCGAGCGGGTCACCCGCGGGCTGCACGCCGTCCGGGGCCGCCGGGGTCCGCTGCTGGTCCAGCTGCCGCCGACGATGGAGCGCGACGACGCCCGCCTGGACTACTTCCTCCGCGTCCTGCCCGCCTGGACGAGGCCCGCCGTCGAGCTGCGCCACCCCTCGTGGCACCACGACGACGTCTACGCGCTGCTCGAGCGACACGGTGCGGCGTACGTGGTGATGAGCGGCGCCGACCTGCCCTGCGTCCTGCGCGCCACCGCCCCGCTCGTGTACGTGCGGCTGCACGGCCCGGACCACCACCACCTCTACGGCGGCAGCTACTCCGACGCCGACCTGCACTGGTGGGCCGACCGGGTGCGGGAGTGGGAGGGCGCGGGGCACCAGGTCTTCGCGTACTTCAACAACGACGGCGGCGGTCACGCGGTGCGCAACGCGCGGACGCTGCGCGACCTGCTGCGGTGACGCACCTGAAGCGCCCGACGGCGAGCCACCCCTTCCGGCGTAGACGCCGGGAACGCTCGGGTACAGACTGGCGGTGACGACGCGGCTCCAGACCGGTGGGCCCGTCCCCCTTCGTCGACGAAGGAGCACCCTGTGCCGAACCCGGACCGTCCCCACGTCGTAGCCAACCCGAAGCCTCGGGACCTGCCTGCCCCGAGCGTCGAGGAGCCGGTCGACCCGGTCCCGCCCCTCGACCCGCCCTCCGACGTCGCGGCCCCCGAGCTGCGCTCGGCCACCGGCCGTCCGGTGCGCGCGGCCGCCACCACCCGGGCCCAGCAGGGTGCGTTCCTCACGACGGCCACGGGGACCCGGCTCCGGGACACCGACCACAGCCTCAAGGCCGGCCGGCGAGGCCCGGTCCTGCTGCAGGACCATCACCTGCGCGAGAAGATCACCCACTTCGACCACGAGCGCATCCCCGAGCGCGTGGTGCACGCGCGCGGGGTCGGGGCCCACGGCGTGTTCGTCTCCAACGGTGCCGCCGCGAAGCTCTCGCGGGCAGCGTTCCTCCAGGCGGACGTCGAGACGCCCGTGTTCGTGCGCTTCTCGACGGTGTTGGGGTCACGCGGCTCGGCCGACACGCCCCGGGACACCCGCGGCTTCGCCGTGAAGTTCTACACGTCCGAGGGCGTGTTCGACCTCGTGGGCAACAACATCCCGGTCTTCTTCATCCAGGACGCCATCAAGTTCCCGGACATCATCCACGCCGGCAAGCCCGAGCCGGACCGGGAGATCCCCCAGGCCGCGAGCGCCCACGACACGTTCTGGGACTTCGTCTCGCTGCACACCGAGGCGCAGCACCACACGATCTGGAACATGTCCGACCGTGCGCTGCCCGCCTCGCTGCGCACGATGGAGGGCTTCGGCGTCCACACGTTCCACCTCGTCGACGAGGCCGGCGACACGGTGCTCGTGAAGTTCCACTGGAAGCCCGCCGCGGGCGTGCACTCCCAGCTGTGGGAGGAGGCGCAGCTCACCGCGGGCGGTGACCCGGACTTCCAGCGCCGCGACCTGTACGACGCCATCCAGAACGGCGCCCTGCCGTCGTGGACCTTCGGCGTGCAGGTCTTCCCCGACACCGAGGACGAGACGTTCGAGGGCATCGACCTGCTCGACCCGACGAAGATCGTGCCGGAGGAGCTCGCCCCCGTGCAGCCCATCGGCACGCTCACCCTCACGGCGAACCCGACGAACTACTTCGCCGAGACGGAGCAGGTCGCCTTCCACCCGGGCCACCTCGTGCCGGGCATCGACGTGACGAACGACCCGCTGCTGCAGGGGCGGCTGTTCTCCTACCTCGACACGCAGCTCACGCGCCTGGGCGGTCCGAACTTCGACCAGATCCCGATCAACCGGCCGCACGCGGACGTCAGCGACATGCTCCGCGACGGGTTCCACCAGCACGCCGTGCACACCGGAGTGGCGCCGTACAAGCCGAACAGCCTCGACGGCGGCTGCCCGTTCCACGCCGGGGTGGCCGACGGCGCGTTCCTCGAGGTGCCCTCACCGGTCGAGGGCGAGAAGGTGCGTGAGCACCCGGCGTCCTTCGACGACCACTTCTCCCAGCCCCGGATGTTCTTCCGCTCGCTCTCGCCGATCGAGCAGGAGCACGTCATCGCCGCCTACACGTTCGAGCTGTCCAAGGTCACGTGGCCGCAGGTGCGCGAGCGGCAGCTCGCCCACCTCGCGCTCATCGACGAGCGGCTGTGCGCCGAGGTCGCGGCCGGTCTCGGGCTGCCCGCTCCCACGCCCGACCCCGACGTCGAGGTGCAGGACCTCGCGCCGTCGCCGGCCCTCGCCCAGATCGTGCCCGGTGCCACCTACCCGGTGGCCGGCCGCACGCTCGGGGTGGTGGCGGACGCCTCGACGAGGACCGCGGACCTGCAGGCGGTGGTCGACGCCGCGCAGGCCGCCGACCTGCTGGTGTTCGTCCTCGGCCCGCACGCGGGGGTCGCGGACGCCGCGGACGGCACGTTCGCCGTCGACAAGCCGCTCTACCAGGTGCGCTCGTTCGAGCTCGACGCCGTGGTGCTCACCACCGCCACGACACCCGCCGCAGACGTGCCGAGCAGGCGCGACGCGAAGGTCGGCTCGCCCGACCACCGGGACGTCGGCGTCGACCCGCGCACGCTTCTGCTGCTGAGCGAGCTCTTCCGCCAGGGCAAGGCGATCGGTGCGCTGCCGGACGCTGCGCCCGCGCTCGTCCAGGCCGGCATCGCCGAGGACGACCCCGGAGTGGTGGTGCGCGGGGACGCCGCCGCGGTCACCGAGCAGGTCCTCGCGCTCGTGGCGCAGCACCGGGTGTGGGAGCGGCTGTCGCCGGTGGGCTGAGACGTCAGTGTGCGGCGCAGCTCGCGTAGGCGACGCCGATCGCGAACCGACGCGTGTCCAGCAGCTCCAGGTGCGGGATCTCGTGGCCGTCGGGGAACAGCCGACGGCCACGGCCCTGCACCACCGGGTAGGTGTACAGGCGGTACTCGTCGACGAGACCGGCGGTGATGAGGGCGTGGCACAGCGTGATGCTCCCGGTCACCACGATGTCCTTGCCGGGCTGCTCCTTGAGCGCGGCGACCTCGGCGACGAGGTCGCCGCGCAGGACCGTCGTGTTCTCCCAGCCGGGCTCGGTGAGCGTCGAGGACACGACGTACTTGGCGACGTCGTTCAGGTACGCCGTGACACCCGTGGTGTCGTCGGTCTGCTGCGGCCAGTAGCCGCGGAAGTCCTCGAACGTCTGCCGGCCCAGGACGAGGGCGTCCGCACGGGCGTCGACCTCCTCGTTGTGCTCCTTGAGATCGGACGCATCGCCGGCCTGCGGGTCGAACCAGTCGCCGAGCATCTCGATCGAGCCGTCGAGGGTGATGTTCTGCGTGATCGCGAGGGTGCGCATGTCCGAGTCGAGCACGGTGCGCCGGTCGGGACAAGGGCGGCGCCGTCAGTCGAGGTATCCACGGGCGGCGTCGACGGCGTCGCGCCCGTACGAGGGTCCGAACAGCTCCGCGTGCACGAGCAGCGGGTGCAGCTGGTGGAGCGCGACGCGGTCGCGCCACCCGGGTGCGAGGGGGGACACGCCGTCGTACCCGGCGAGAATCTCGCCCAGGCGGGGCGCGCCGAACAGGGCGAGCATCGCCAGGTCGGTCTCCGCGTGCCCGCCCTGCGCGGCGGGGTCGATGAGCACCGCGCCGCCCGCGTCCCACAGCACGTTCCCCGACCACAGGTCACCGTGCAGGCGCGCCGGCGCGTCCAGCGCGAGGAGCCCGGGCTGCGGGTGGTCGAGCTCGCCGCCGGCGAGCCGGTCCGCGACGCGCTCGATCACCGCGGCGCCGGCTGCGGTCACACTCCCGCGCCCGACGGCGGAGCGCAGGTGGGGCAGCACGCGGCAGCGCGCGTAGAACGCGCCCCAGGTGGCGGGTGCCGTTCGGGCGTCGGCGGACGTCGCGAGGACGGCCGCACCGATCGTCCCGTCGCCGCCGGAACCGGGCGGTGGCGCACCCCAGAACGCCGCTCCCGCGGCGTGCATCCGGGCGAGCGCCGCGCCGAACGCCGCCGCGGCGGAGGCGTCCGGGCGTCCACCGTCGGGCACGCGCTCGAGCGTGAGGCGCGCGCCGTCGACGGCGTGCACGGCCACCACGCGGGGCCCGCCGTCGGCCGTGGCGAGCCACCGCAGACCTGCCGCCTCACGGGCGGCCGCGCTCGCCGTCGGGCATCGCTTGACCCAGTCCACACGAGAAGCATGCCTACGATCGAGGCCAGTCCGGTCAGGGTGGCTCGGCCGGCACGAGCCAGGAGGTGCACGTGAGGCTTGGCGACGACGTCTTCCGCAGCAGGTTCCGCGAGGAGTACGAGAAGCAGGACCTGGCGATCGGCCGGTTCAACCTGGCGATCTTCGGCAAGACCGGCGTGGGCAAGTCCACGCTGCTCAACGCGATCTTCGGCGAGGAGGTCGCGGCCACGGGAATCGGCGAGCCGGTGACCAAGGGGTCGCGGCTCTACCTCGACACCCACGGCCACCTCGGCATCCTGGACACTCAGGGGCTCGAGGTCGGCAAGAACACCAAGGAGCTCATCGCGGAGCTGGACACCGTGATGAAGCAGACCCGGTCCCGGCCGCTGGAGGAGCAGCTGCACGTGGCCTGGTACTGCGTGCGGGGCATGGACCGGCGGTTCGAGGACTCCGAGGCCGACTTCATCGAGCGGCTGCGCGCCGTGGGGCTCCCGGTCATCCTCGTGTTCACGCAGGTGCCGATGCGCGACGGCGTGTACCACCCCGACGCGATCACGCTCGCCGACCAGGTGCTCGCGCGCGGACTGCCGATCGTGGACCGGCGGGTGTTCCTCACCAACGCGGTGGCCGACCCGTTCACGGGTCAGCAGCCGCACGGCCTGCACGACCTGCTCGATGCCACCTTTCGGGTTGCTCCGGAAGGAGCTCACCTCGCGCTCGCCGCAGCCCAGGCGATCGACGCAGCTGCGAAGGCCCGGCTGGCTCGGCGGGCGGTGAGGACCGCCGCGGCGAGCGCCGCCGCTGCGGCCGCCGTGCCGATCCCGTTCTCCGACGCCGCGCTGCTCGTCCCCGTGCAGCTCGCGATGATGGCGCGGATCGGTCGAATCTTCTCCGTCCCGTTCGGCCGCGCCGCGCTCATGTCGACGCTCGCGACGACGGCCGCCACGCAGGGCGGTCGGGCCGCCTTCACCGGGCTGCTCAAGATGGTGCCCGGCGCGGGCAGCGTGACGGGCGGGCTCGTCGGGGCGTCGGTCGCGACGGCGTTCACCTACGCCATGGGCGAGGCGTGGATCAACGTGTGTGCCCGCGCCTCCAAGGGCGAGTTCACCGATGTCACCGGCGCGCTGGACAACGCCCGGGTGAGGAAGGCGTTCCTGGACGTGTTCTCACGGTGGGTCAAGCTCGACTCCAAGCAGCGCAAGGAGCTGGAGAAGGAGCTGGAGTGAGGGCGGCGGGCCGGGGCGCTGTCCGGCGCCCGCCCGTGCTTGTGACCGGGGCCGCGGTTAGGGTCGGTTCAGTGTCAGGGTGACAGTGCCGCTTCGCGGTGGTTGGGTCCTGATCACCAGTCGTCTGACTCGTAGGGTCGCTGCCTTCGTGGC
>NZ_VENP01000037.1 GCF_006351005.1 Miniimonas arenae
CGCGCGAGATCCGCCGCTCGCTCAAGCGCTACCTCGCCCGTCAGATCTACAGGCAACTCAACGCCACGATCACACCTGCGGCGGCTGCTTGACATACATAGGAGATTCAACGGCCGACTCGAACACCTGCGCGGCAGCGCACTCGGATTCAGGAACCTGACCAACTACATCGCCCGCAGCCTGCTCGAGACCGGCGGCTTCAGGCCACAACTCCTACACCGTGAACTGTGAAGAGCCACGAATGCCCGTCTCTGAAGCGCAGGATCCCCTCGACATCGAAGGGCCACCCCGTGGTCGCGATCGGGCCACTCGACCACACGTCAAACGACTCCATATCTGACAATCTGCGCACCGTGACGCGACCGCGTCCTTCGTTCGCTGACAGCTGGACATCCCCGATCGTGAACTCGACAACGAGGGCGTCCGTGAACGCGAGCCCGTGCAGGTTCATCGTTTGAGGGCCGTTCGTCGCCACCTCACCATTTGTGGTCACGAGTGTGAAGGGTGACTCGCCAGCTCCGAGCACAATCGAGCTCAATAGCTGCGAGAACCAGGCAGGATGACGGCCGTACGCGAGATCGCTGAAGTCGGGGATGTTGGCGATCGACTCCCGGATGCGGAAGTAGTTGGCAACGATGGTGCTGTCTTGCGCGAGGGACACTGTCCGCCCTTTCGTCGGGCCGCCCTTCGGCAACCATGCACCGTTACGCTCTCACGAGACACCGACATCACCGCGACGTTCACTGCTACGATCACGCATAGTCGTTCCTCGGCGCCGCAAGCGAGGAGCGAGCAGACCCCTCGGGGCTGCTGATCCTGGCCTGCATCACGGTGTCCCTCCTCACGACCGTCTTCCCCACAGATGTCTGGAAGAACCGAGTCAAGAAGGGAGGTCGACTCATGAACGCTATGTTCACGATGCTCGCCCGCTCGGCCGACATGGTTACGATCGCACTCGCAGCTACCGGGATCAGTGGCGCCCGCACAACGCGCTGCCGAAACGGGGAGAGGCTGAAAGTAGCGCCCCATCTCGGACGCGAATCAGGGCACACCTGACCGAAGCGGGCGGTCGGCGACTCGAAGACTAAGTGACCGCACCGGCGACCCGGGCACTCCGCGGGCGCTCCCCGCGATGTCAACGTCCTCCGCGGGGGCGCGATCGCTCGGGCGTGGTCTCCCATGCCCGCGCCTCGCACCGGACCGCCGAGACACGCAGCGAAGCATGACAGTTGACAGGTGCCGAAACCATTGGGCACACTCCTCTCCAGCAGCCGAAACGTTTGGGCACTCGATGAGGAGGAACCGTGGGACGCACCACCTTGCGCGACGTCGCGGAACTCTCCGGGTTCTCGGTCACCACGGTCTCCTACGTCCTCAACGACATCCCCGGCAAACGGATCCCGGACTCCACCAAGGAGAGGGTGCAGGCCGCTGCCGCCCAGCTCGCCTACACGCCCAACCGCCTCGCGCAGGGCCTGCGGCGCCGGCGCAGCGACACGATCGGCTTCGTGGGCGACCACGTGGCCACCTCGCCGCACGCCGGCCAGAGCATCCAGGGCGCGCAGGACGCCGCCGCCGCGCGCGGCTCGATCCTCGTCCTCATGAACACCGGTGCCGACGAGGACCTCGAGAACCGCGAGATCCGCGAGCTGCGCGACCGCCAGGTCGACGGCATCGTCTACGCCGCCGAGTACCACCGGGTCCTCACCCCGCCGGCGGCCCTTGAGGGCATCCCCACCGTGCTCCTGGACGCCCGCTCCACCGAGTCCGGCTGGTCCTCGGTGGTGCCGGACGAGGCCGGCGGCGCGGCCGCCGCGGTCACCGAGCTGCTCGAGCACGGCCACCGGCGCATCGCCTTCGTCAACAACGAGGACGACATCCCGGCGTCGTCGCTGCGGCTCGATGGCGTGCGTCAGGCCCTCGCCGCCGCCGACCTCGCGCTCGCGCCCGACATGCTGACCCAGCACCCCTCGGAGGCGCGCGGCGGGTTCCTCGGCGCACTCACGGTGCTCGACCGCCCCGCGCACGAGCGCCCGACCGGCCTCTTCTGCTTCAACGACCGGATGGCACTCGGCGCCTACCAGGCGGCCCAGGAGCTCGGGCTGCGTGTGCCGCAGGACGTGTCGATCGTCGGCTTCGACAACCAGGAGCTCATCGCCGCGAGCCTGCGCCCTGGCCTGACGACCGTCGCCCTGCCCCACTACGACATGGGCAGGTGGGCCGTCGACACCCTCATGGACTCGATCGACTCGACCCGAAAGGAGCGTCCCCGCTACGAGACGTTGCCGTGCCCTCTGGTGCGCCGTGGCTCCGTCGCCGCGCCGCCGGGATAGGCCCGAGGCGGTCCCACAGGCCACGTCGCCCCGGTCGGTAACCGGGGCGACGAGCGAGTACCCCACCCCCACCCGCTGCAACGGGTGACACCACCCCCGGGCTGCAACCCGGGAACGACACAGAGTTGGAGAACATCGTGGTTTCCACGCAGCTCAAGCGCTTGACCGCCGTCAGTGTAGCGACGGGCCTCGCCCTCTCCCTGGCCGCGTGCGGCAAGGGCAGCAGCACCGACAGCGGAGGCGAGGACGCCAGCGGCGCCACCGTCCTGAAGATGTGGACGCACAACGCGGGCAACGACGCCGAGCTCGCCGCCATCCAGGGCGTCGTCGACGACTACAACGCGAGCCAGAGCACGTACAAGGTCGAGGTGCAGGCGTTCCCGCAGGACTCCTACAACACCTCCGTCACCTCCGCCGCGTCCTCGGGCAGCCTCCCCTGCATCCTCGACATCGACGGTCCGAACGTCCCGAACTGGGCATGGGCCGGCTACCTCGCCCCGCTCAACGGCCTCGAGGACCGCGCCGCCGACTTCCTCCCGTCCGTCCAGGGCGTCTGGAACGACGAGCTCTACTCGCTCGGCTACTACGACGTGGCACTCGCGTTCCTCGCCCGCACCTCCGCGCTCGAGGCCGCCGGCGTGCGCATCCCCACGGCCGACGACCCGTGGACCAAGGACGAGTTCGCGGCCGCGCTCGAGGCCATCAAGGCGAGCGGTCAGTTCGACAACGTCCTCGACATGCAGACCGGCAACACCGGCGAGTGGTGGCCCTACGCCTACTCCCCGCAGCTGCAGAGCTTCGGCGGTGACCTCATCGACCGCGAGAACTACGAGAGCGCCGACGGCGTGCTCAACGGCCCCGAGGCCGTCGAGTGGGCCACGTGGTTCCGCTCGCTCGTCACCGACGAGTACATGCCGCTGAAGTCCGGCCAGGACCCGGCGCAGGACTTCTTCAACGGCAAGACCGCGCTGCTGTGGACGGGCTCCTGGTCCGCGGCCCCGGCGGCCGAGTCCGACATCGCCGACGACGTCACGTTCCTTCCGCCCGTCGACTTCGGCGCCGGCGCGAAGATCGGCGGCGGTTCCTGGCAGTGGGGCGTGAGCGCCACCTGCTCCGACATGGACGGCGCGCTGGACTACATGACGTTCGCCATGCAGGACGAGTACGTCGCCTCCATCGCCGAGGCCACCGGCACCATCCCGGCCACCGACGGCGCCGCCGCGATGGTCGACGGCTACGGCGAGGGCGGCAAGTACGACATCTTCCGCGTCTTCTCGAAGAACTTCGCCGAGCTGCGCCCGGTCACCCCGGGCTACCCGTTCATCGCGACCACGTTCACCAAGGCCGCGCAGGACATCCTCAACGGCGCCGACCCGCAGGCCACGCTCGACCAGGCCGTCAAGGACATCGACGCCAACCAGAAGAGCAACGACAACTTCGCCCCGACCTCCTGAGGCACGGGCGGGGCTCGCCTCGAGCGAGCCCCGCCCCTCCCCGCGCGGACTCAGCCGCGCACGACGGCGCCACTCGCCCCAGCACGCCGCGTCGCCACCGCACCGCAGCGGCCCGGCCGACGCCCTCAGATCCGACAGGAGCCCTCATGACCCAGATGGTGGAGATCGAACCGCCGGTCCCGTCCGCCGCCGTCACCCGACGTCCGCGGTCGGTGACGGGCAGCTCGCGGGGTCAGTCCCGCACCGCGGCGTGGATGATCCTGCCCGCCGGCGTCCTCATCCTCGTGTTCGTCCTCGTACCGATCGCGCTGACGTTCGGCCTCGCGTTCACCGACGCCAAGCTCATCTCGCCGACCGGACCCCGATTCATCGGCGTGGAGAACTTCTCCCGCCTGTTCGACGACCCGGTGTTCTGGAAGTCGCTGCGCAACACGGTGATCTTCGCTGCGGTGATCGTCCCGGTGCAGGCCGGCCTCGCGCTCGGCCTGGCGCTGCTCGTCAACGTGAAGATGCACGGCGTCACGTTCTTCCGGACCATGTACTTCCTGCCGGTCGTCACCTCGATGGTCGTCATCTCGCTGCTGTGGCAGTTCATGTACCAGCAGGACGGCCTCATCAACGCGGTGCTCGCGCGGATCGGCATCACGGGCCCGGACTGGCTCGGGAACAAGGACACCGCCCTGCTCGCGATCATCGTGATGTCCATCTGGCAGGCGGTCGGCTTCCACATGGTGATCTGGCTGTCGGGCCTGCAGACCATCCCCGGTGAGCTCTACGAGGCCGCGGACCTGGACGGCGTGAGCAACCGCCAGAAGTTCCTCTACGTCACGTGGCCGGGACTGCGCCAGACCGCGACGTTCATCCTCGTCACCATCACGATCGCGGCGTTCGCCCTGTTCACCCAGGTCCAGGTGATGACGCAGGGCGGTCCCCTCGACTCCACCAGCACCGTGGTGTTCCAGGCGTTCCGCGCCGGCTACACCCAGCAGCAGACCGGCTACGCGGCGGCGATCGCGCTCGTGTTCTTCGCCCTGGTCCTCGCCGTCAACCTGATCCAGCGCTACCTCACCCGAGAGAAGGACGCCTGATGAGCGCCTCCGCCACCACCTCGACGGGCGACGTGGCCGCACCGGCCCCGCACGCCGTCGTGCCTGCCCGAGCCAACCGCTCCCACCGCGGGCCGAGCACCGGACGCCTCGTCTGGCGCTGGGTCGTGCGCATCGCGCTCACGCTCGTGTTCGCACTGCCGCTGCTGTTCATGTTCGTGTCCTCGCTCAAGCCCGACACGCAGATCTTCGGCGACCTGACGAGCGTCCGGGCGTTCCTCCCAGTCGGCGACATCTCGCTGGACAACTACACCGGGGTGTTCGGTCGCGTGCCGTTCTGGCGCTTCCTCGCGAACTCCGTGGTCATCGCCGTCGCGACCGTGGTGCTCGGCCTGATCGTCAACAGCATGTGCGCGTTCGCGCTTGCGCGGCTGCGCTTCCGCGGCCGCAGCCTGGCGCTCGGCGTCATCATCGCGACGCTCATCGTGCCCTTCGAGACGCTCGCGCTGCCGCTGCTGTGGTGGGTCAACCTGCTGCCGTACTACGACGGCTCGACCGGCTGGCTCGACACCTACGAGGTCCAGATCATCCCGTTCGTCGCCAACGCGTTCTCGATCTACCTCTTCTACCAGTACTTCGCGTCGATCCCGAAGGAGCTGGACGAGGCCGCGACGGTCGACGGCGCGGGTCGCTTCACGATCTACCGCAAGATCGTCATGCCGCTCGCCGGGCCCGCGATCGCCACCGTCGCGATCCTGACGTTCCTGCCCGCGTGGAACCAGTACCTCTGGCCGCTCATGGTGGTGCAGTCCGAGGAGCTGCGGCCGGTCATGGTCGGCATCGACTACTTCAAGCAGCTCAACACCTCGTGGGGCCAGATCATGTCCTACGCCTCGCTCATCACGATCCCGGTGCTCGTGCTGTTCGTGTGCTTCCAGCGCTCGTTCATCAACTCGATCGCGTCCTCGGGGGTCAAGGGCTGATGCTCGAGCTCCCCGACTCGTGGGTGTGGGACTTCTGGCACGCCCAGGACGACGACGGCACCCATCACCTGTTCTTCCTCTACGCCTCCCGCGCGCTCGGTGACCCGAACCTGCGCCACCGTCGCGCCGCCGTCGGGCACGCGGTGTCGACGGACCTGCGCACGTGGCGGCGGGTGGCGGACGCGCTCGTGCACGGCAGCCCGCCCGCCTTCGACCAGACGGCCACCTGGACCGGGTCCGTGGTCCGCGGCGACGACGCACGCTGGCACCTCTTCTACACCGGCACCACGCTGACGGACGAGGGCCAGCTCGTGCAGCAGGTCGGTCACGCGACCTCGGCCGACCTGCACGGCTGGACCAAGCGCGAGGACCCCGTCGCGCGCGCCGACGCGCGCTGGTACGAGAAGGTCGGTGGCCCCGCCGGCTGGATCGACGAGCACTGGCGCGACCCCTGGGTGATGCGCGACCCCGACGGCGAGGGGTGGCACATGCTGGTGACCGCGCGGTCGCGCGAGGGTGACGTCGCGGAGCGTGGCGTGGTCGGCCACGCGACGTCACCCGACCTGTTCACGTGGACGGTGCAGCCGCCGCTGACCGAGCCGCGGCACGGGTTCGGTCAGCTGGAGGTGTTCCAGGCCGCCGCGGTCGAGGGCCGCGATGTGCTGGTCTTCAACTGCCTCGCGGGCGAGCTCTCGCCCGAGCGCCGCGAGCGGTTCGGTCACGGCGGGATCTGGGCGGCGCCCGCGGCGTCAGCGGTCGGACCCTACGACCTCGACGCTGCGTACCTGCTCACGGACGAGTCGCTCTACGTCGGCAAGATCGTGGACTCGGCCGAGGGCGCCGTGCTGTTCGCGTTCGTCAACGAGGGACCCGACGGCGCGTTCGGCGGGTGCATCACCGACCCGATGCCGCTGCGCTGGGAGGGCGAGCGGCTCGTCGTGCAGCGCTGAGGGCCGCGGGCGTACCCGGTCCGGGCCACGGGGCGCGGCACGTCCGCCGTGGACAGCTGTCGGCACCGGATCCGCTGGCCGCTCAGTTGATGATCTGCGCGGCCTCGTCCGCGCGAAGCGCCGCGAGGCGCTCCCGCCAGGTCTGGAGCGCCTCGGGCGCCAGCCTCGGCCAGTCCTCGACCTCCCGCACCACCCGCAACGGGTCCGCGCTGCGGTAGTACCTGCTCGGGCCGGTAGTTCGACCGGTACCCCGCCGTCAGCAGGTCACCCGGGCGCAGCTCGGCCTTCGTGCCGTGGAAGAACGGACCGTGGTCGAGGACGTCGCTCACGCACCGATGGTACGGACGCCCCCGGGGGTCGCGTCAGGCGCTCGCGCGGCGTCGCGCCAGCACCGCGGTGAGGTCGATGCCCGGCACCTCGGCGTCGGGTGCCCCGGCGGCCTGAGCCTCGACACCGGCCCCCTCGGGGGCGACCTGCGCGGCGGCGAGGTCACCGGCGGACTCGAGCTCGCCGTCGGGCGCGACGTCCTCGCGACGGCGAGCCTCGGCCTTGAGCGTGTAGGTCGGCACGGGCACGGGGACGGGCGTCCAGGTACCGGCGGCGGCGTCGGTGCTGGCCGCCACCTCGGCGGGCTCGTCCGTCTGCCAGCGCAGGCGTCCGGACGTGGCGTCGGCCGCGGCCTCGGCCGGCTCGGACGCGGTCGACGGCGCAGCCGTCGTCGCGGCACCCGCCGCGGCGAGGTGCGAGCGAAGCTCGGCGGGCGAGTACGTGGGCCCGGCGACCACGGCGGCACGCGGCTCGACCAGGCTCGCGGGAACGTCCGCCCACTCGGCGCGCTCCGCCTTCGCCGCGCGCACGCCGAGCACGAGCACGGCGACGAGCACGAGCGAGGAGAACACGGCCAGCAGCACGGAGAAGTCGGCGAGCACGACGGCGAGCCACGCGACGGCGGTCACGGTCACGAGGGCGAGGGTGACGACGAGGCGACGGCGAGCGGCGGCCGCCTGCTCGGCACGCCGTGCGGCGATCGCGGCGCGGACGGCCGCAACCCGGCGTGCCTCCTGGGCGCTGCGGCGCTCGGCCATCCCGGTGGGGCGGTTCACGGTGGGCTCCTCGGCTCGGGCGGGTGAGGGGGCTCGGGCGGTCGCGGGGGCCGCCTGGGCTGGTACGGGGCGTGAGGCCAGCAGGAGCGACGTCGTCGAGAGCGGTACGCCGTCCGTGGGTCGACCCCGCCGCTCCACCACCCGCAGGGAGGCGGAGAACCGGTCGTGGACGCGGGCGTCCCCGATGGTCTGCCGCCGCCGCACGAGCGACGGGACGAAGTAGCCCAGGATCAGCATGACCGCCGCCGCGATGACGAACCCGGCGGTGCTCACGCAGCCCACGGTAGGGCCGCCGCTCGAGGCGTCGGCGCACGTGGGCGGGCGTGTCGCCCAATCGGGTCGAACACCGCGGGCCCGACGGCGAGGATCGCCGTGCGGCGCAGGCGTCGCCCGCGGCGTGACGCGGGCGGGGTGACGCGGGCGATGCGGCGTGGGCGGTGCCGCGCGGACGGGCGACGCAGTCGGGCGTCTCAGGCGTGGGTCGAGCTCAGCCGAGGTCGTGCGGGAGTGCGCGCGCCCGCTCCAGGAGGCCGCGCGGCACCTCCTCGGTCGTGAGGGCGAAGGTCCGGTGGTCCGCCCACGCCCCCTGGATGTTCAGGTAGGCCTTGCGCACGCCCTCGTCCCGCAGGCCCAGCTTCTCCACGACGCGCAGGCTCGGGCCGTTCTCCGGCCGGATGTTGATCTCGATGCGGTGCAGGCCGATCGAGGAGAAGCAGTCGTCGACGGCCATCGCCACCGCGAGCGGCATGAGGCCGCGCCCGGCGACGTCGCGCGAGATCCAGTAGCCGATCGCGGCCGAGCTCAGCGACCCGTGCGTGATCGCGGTGACCGTCACCTGCCCCACGATGCGCCCGTACAGCTCGATCACCCAGGGCCGCGAGGCGCCGGACCGCGCCTGCCGGTTCAGCTCGCGCACGTATCCGCCGAACGTCAGCACCGAGCGCGCTCCCCCGGGCACGGTCGCCTCCCACGGCGCCAGCCAGACGGCGTTCCGCGCGCGCACCGCCGACCACTCGGCGCCGTCCCGGCGCCGCAGCGGGCGCAGCGCGAGCGGCCCCTCGGCGAGACGCGTCGGCCACATGGGGTGCACAGTAGCGGCGCGCGACGCGCGCGTGGCGGTACATCGGCAAGGCGGCCGACGGGCCGCGAACGCGCACACCGCGGAGGTGGCGCACGGGTCTCGCCGGGCGGCTCCCGCCACGCCGCCGTCGCGTCGCCCTGCGGCGCTCCGGACAGCCCGCGACGAGCACGAGACACCGCCCCCGGGACGGGAGCCGCGACGCGCTTCCTGTGCGACAGTAAAGGGGTGAAAGGCAAGGACGCCCTACCCATGTCCCACGAGGACGACCCCCACCCGATGCCCGAGATCGCGGGCGACCACGCCGACGAGGCGCTGGAGCACGCGAAGGACGCGCTGCGCACCACGCTCGTGCGCCGTCGCCGCCAGCAGGACGCCCGCCGCCTCGCCACGAGCGCGTGCGGCATCGCGCGCCAGACCACGGACCTCGTCGCCTCGCTCGGGCTTCAGGCCGGTGACGCCGTCGCCGCGTACGTCTCCCGCAAGGACGAGCCCGGCACCCATCCGACGCTCGACGTGCTCCACGACGCGGGCCTGGAGATCCTGCTCCCGGTGCTGGGGGCCGCCCTCGACCGCCGGTGGGGCCACTACACCGGCATGGCCGACCTCGCGCAGCGCGCCCCGAACCGCCCGCTCGAGCCGGTCGAGTCCGACGGCGGGCCGGAGCTCCTCGCGCAGGCGCGCCTCATCCTCGTCCCGGCCCTCGCCGTCGACGACGAGGGCTACCGCCTCGGGCTCGGCGGAGGCTGGTACGACCGCACGCTGCTGCACGCCGCGCCCGACGCCGCGGTGTTCGCGGTCGTGTACGACGAGGAGGCGCACCACGCACCGCTCCCCCGCGCCGCGCACGACGTGCCCGTGGGGGGCGTGCTCACTCCCACGAGCTGGTGGACGCAGGGCCGCCGCGCAGCCTGACGGCAGGGGTAGTCTTGGCACTCGGACCACGTGAGTGCCAGCCCGCGACGCGGGCCCGAGGCCAGGAGCACCAGGAGCGTCATGCCCACCTACGCCTATCGCTGCACGGCGTGCGGACACGCCTTCGACGTCCGCCAGTCCTTCACCGACGCGCCGCTCACCGAGTGCCCCGAGTGCGGCGGAGCGCTGCGCAAGGTGCTGCAGCCGGTGGGGGTCGTGTTCAAGGGGTCGGGGTTCTACCGCACCGACTCGCGGGAGAGCGGGAAGAAGGGCGGGTCCTCCTCGGCCACGTCGGGCGGGTCCTCGGACTCCGGCTCCACGTCCGCGAGCTCGACGGCCTCGTCCGGCGAGAAGAGCGGATCCGGCTCGACATCCGGCGGGTCGACCTCGTCCAGCTCGTCCGCGTCCGGGTCCTCCGGGTCGACCTCGACCGGCACGTCGACGACGGCGAGCAAACCCTCGGCGTGAGGCTCACCCCCGCGCAGCTCACCTGACGCGCCGACGACGGCGAGCAAGCCCTCCGCGTGAGGCTCACCACCCCGCGGCCCGCCCGAGCGGCCACGCGGGTTGTCCCCCTGCGGGCCGGGCGCCGTCCACGCGAGCACCGTCCACAGCCCGCGCGCGTGTCGGCGGGGCATCCACCTAGCGTCGTCGCCATGACGAGCTGGGCACCGGCGGACGCGGGACGAGGAGCCCGTGCGCGCCGTCGCGCGTGGCGTTCGCGGCTGTGGCGGTACCGGCCGCTCCTCGTCGGGGCGCTCGTCGCAACCGCGATCCTCACGCTGCTCCCGGCCGTGCTCCCCACCCCGCCGGAGACGAGCGCCGTGGTCGTCGCGGCCGCCGACCTGCCCGCCGGCACCCGGATCACCCCGGCCGACGTCGAGATCGCCGACTTCCCCCCGGCGCTCGTGCCGGCCGGGGCCCGCGCCTCCCCCGCCGACCTCGTGGGATCGATGCTCACGCACCCCGCGGCGCGCGGCACGCCGGTCCTGGCGAGCCAGCTCGCCGTCGACGGCTGGACCGACCTGTCCGACGGCGAGCTCGCCGTCCCGGTGCACCTCGCCGACCCCGCCGCGGCGGACCTCCTGCCCGACGGCGCGACCGTCCACCTCGTCAGCGCGACCGGTGAGGGCGCCAGCGTCCTCACCTCGCGGGCCCGCGTCCTGGCGCGGATCGGCGCGGCCTCGACGGGCGGTCTGCTCGGCGGCTCGGGGTCGCCGTCGGACCTCCTGCTGGTTGCCGTTCCGAGCGAGGCCGCTACCCTCGTGCTCGACGCCAGCGCGGGCGGCACCCTGACCGTCGCCCTCGGCGCCTCGGGGAGCCGCCCGGGTCCGTGAACGACCAGCACGAGGGGAATCCTCATGTCCAACGCCTTCGCCAACGCCAGCAACGCCTACAACAGCGCCGCGAGCGCCGTCGCCAAGCGCACCGGCTTCCTCAACGGCTTCAAGGAGTTCATCAGCCGCGGGAACGCCGTCGAGCTCGCCGTCGGCATCGTCATCGGCGCCGCGTTCACCTCCGTGGTGACCGCGATCGTCGAGGGCCTGATCAACCCGCTCATCGGCGGGCTGTTCGGCCAGCCCAACCTCGACAACATCTGGACTATCTCGCTCGGCGACGCCCTGATCAAGCCGGGGATGGTCCTCACGGCGCTGATCAACTTCCTGCTCGTGGCCGCCGCGATCTACTTCATCGTCGTGCTGCCGCTCAACGCGCTGGCCGCGAAGCGCAAGGCCGGCGCGGAGCCGGAGCCGGAGGCACCCGCCGAGGACGTCATCCTGCTCCAGGAGATCCGCGACCTGCTCAAGGCTCAGGCCGGCGGCGCGGGGCGCACGGCCGTCCCGCCGGCGCCGGTTCCGCCCGCGCCCGGCGGGCCGATCCTGCCCGGAGCGCCGACCGCCTGAGCGTCGGCGCGCACCGACGCTGGAGCCGGACTCGCCCGCGGGCGAGTCCGGCTCCGTCGTATCGGGCGGGCTCAGCCCCAGTGGGGCGGGCGCTCACGGCGGAGGCGATCCTCGTCGTCGCCGCCGCGGTCGCCCCAGGCACGGTCCTCGTCCTCCCACGCCTTGCTCGGGAGCACGGCAGGGGCCGGCGGGCGCGCCGCCGCCGAGGCACGCTGCGCGGTCGCCCCCGGCTCGGTCCCGCCGCGGGCGTCCGCGCTGTCGCCGCCGCGCGCGTCAGCCGCGGTTGAGTCCGCGCTGTCGCCGCCGCGCGCGTCAGCCGCGGTTGAGTCCGCGCTGGCTGCGTCGTCGTCGGCTGCGTCGTCGTCGCTGAACCGGACGATCATCTCCGCGGTCTCCGGCCCGGCGGAGTAGCGGGTCTCCCGCTCGGCCGCCGTGTCGCCGACGTCGTCGTGATCATCCGCAGCTGGCTCCTCGGGGCGCGGCCGCAGCGTCCGCTCGACCACCTCACCGATGATCTCGTCGGCCCGAGCGGCACCCCGGGGCACCGCGAGCTCGGCGCGCAGCTGGGCGGCCAGCTCGGCGTCGTCCCGCCCCAGGCCGTCGCTCATGATCCAGGCGGCGAGGGCGTCGAGCTCACGCACCGAGTAGGCGCCCATCGGGAGCCCGGCGAAGACGTCGGGGCGCTCGCCCTGCCGGGGCGGCGCCTCGGACGCCTCGTCCTCGGTCTCCGCGGGGTCGACCGCCTCGGCCGCGCCGTCGAGGCGGGTCACGTCGACCAGCGCCTCCCCCGCACCCGCGCCGTCCGCAGGGCCACCCGAGCCCGCACCCGCACGGTCCCCGACGTCCGACCCCGCCGACTCACCGCCGCCGGCGTCCGTTCCGCGGTCGCCACCGCCTCGCCGGCCCGCTTCGACCCCGCCCAGCCCCACGGGCTCGTCGGCGTCGTCCGCACCGTCCTCGTCCACCTGCAGCACGGGCGGCGCGCTGGCCGCGGTGCGGGTCGGCGCCGCCAGCGCGTCGCGCACGCGCGCCGTGACGGCGTCGAGCACACGCTGCGCGGCAGCCGCCGGGTCGAGGAACACGTCGAGCGAGGACAGCACCACCACGGCCCAGCCGCGCCGCTCGAGGCGCTCGACCCAGTACCGGTCGCGCGCTCGCAGGCTGCCGGTCATCACGTAGTCGTCGGTGTCGGTGAGCACCGCCACCTGGAACGTCCCCGGCAGCGAGGGGTGGCCCACGGCGAGCGGGATCCGCACGCCGCGCGGCGGGCCGTAGTCCGCCACGACGTCGAGCCCGAGCTTCCAGAGGCGGTCGGCGAGGTCGACGAGCAGCGGTGCGGGGTGTCCCTCGCGCTCGGCGGGCGGCACGCCGTACTCCCCGCCCGCGGCCGCGAACTGCAGCAGGTCCGAGAGCATCCGCGACCCGGCCGAGCGCAGCCGGGTGCTGTCGAGCTCCGACGGCGCGAGGCAGCTCGTCACCACGAGCCGGCGCCGGCACGCCTCGAGGGCGTCCACGAGCAGCGAGACCCCGCGCGCGGAGCTGACGGCGCCGAACTGGTGGATGACCCGGCCGTGCGGCGTCTTGCCGTACCCGACGGCGAGCACCACGGCGTCGCGCCGCATGCCCGCGGCCTGCTCGACGTCGACCACCTGGAACGGCTCCAGCCGCCCGGTGTCGAAGAAGCCGGCGACGGCGGGGCTCCCGGTCACCGCGGCCGCGACGGCCTCGCGGATCCGCATGGCGTGCCGCGGGTTCAGCGCGATCACGGCGAGCGACTCGGTGGGGCGGCTCAGGGCGTGGTCGATGACGACGTCGACGACGTGCTCCACCTCGGCGGGCACGCTGTCCACCACGCCGCCGTGGGCCGCGAGGGCACGCCCCTCGACGAGGTCGAGCCGGATGGCCGTCGGACCCGGCGGCGACGGCACCTCCACCACGGCGCCCTCGTACCCGTGGGCCGCGAGGAACGCGGTGAGGAACTCGTCCCGGTCGGTGCGCGAGCCGTCCAGCTCCACGCGCGGCAGCACCGCCGCGAGGTCGGCCACGAGCCCGGTGCCACCGCGCCGCACGTCGCCGACGAGGACCACCTGCCGCGCCCGGGCGATCGCGGAGACCGCCTGCTCGGTGGCGAGGTTCTGCACCGAGTCGAGCACCACGAGGTCCACGGGCGGGCCGTCGGGTTCGGCGCCCGGCCGCTCGAGCAGCTGTGGCACGAGCATCGCGGGCACGCTCCAGCACGGCACCACCTGGGCTCCGACGGGCGCGTACTCCGCGCGGAAGCGACGCAGGTCCAACGGCGCGATGCCGCGTCGCGCCGCGTCCGCGAGGCGGAACACCTCGCGTGCCGTGGCCTTGTGCGCGACGGCGACCGTGCGCAGCGCCTGCGCCGTCGCCAGCGCGACGGGCGGGACGAGGCTGTCGACCTGGCGACGGTCGAGCTCCCGCAGCCGCTCGACGTCCTGCGCGTAGCTCGACGCGCCGCGCAGCGCCGGCTCGCTGGCGATGACGTGCTCGAGCGCGCTCGTCCACCACGCGAGGTCGAGCTCCGCGGTCACGAGCTCGAGCGGCACGCGCCGGTCGGCGAGGTCGTCGAGCAGGTCGGCGAGCCCGAGGTCCACGAGGCGCGCGACGGCGTCGGTGCGCTCGGGCAGGGCACGCGCCACGCTCTCGTCCTCGGCGAGGCTGAGGAGGTGGTCGGACAGGTCGTCGAGGTGCAGGTGCTCCAGCGGCACCGAGCCGTCGCCGACGGTGTTGCGCAGCGGCGCGTCCAGCTCGGAGATCGCGGCGGTGACCTCCTCGGTCGCGCCGATGAGCTCCGACATCGAGTCGGGCAGGCGCGGCCACCCGCCCGCCGTGCAGTGCACCTGCCAGACCTCGCGCTGCTCCTGGACCGCGACGAGCTCGGCGTGCAGGTCCGTGACGTGCCGCCCGGGCCGCAGCAGGTCCTTCGCCTGCTTGCGCAGGCGCCGCCGCACGGCGGCCGGCATCTCGTCGTAGGCGTCGCGCTCGCTGCGCGGCGCGGTGGCGGCGACGAGGTCGGCGGCGGAGCGCTCGAAGATGGTCGGCTGGAAGACGTCGAGCGCGGCGCGCACGCCCTGCAGCATCCGCAGCTGCTCGACCCAGGTCTCCAGGTCGCGCGCGGGCTCGAGGCCGGTCTGCGTGGTGGCGACCGCGATCTTCTGCCGCAGCGCCGGCAGGGTGCGCGCGGCGAGGCGCTGCACCGAGGCCACGCAAGCGCGCGCCTGGTCGGCGTCGGCGAGCCGCACCCCGAACCACGGGCTGTCGCTGCGGCGGACCTGGAAGGCGCCGAGTGCCGCCGCACGCGCGAGCTCGCCGCGGGCGTCCTCGAGCGCACGACCGGTGAGCCGGCCGAGCGTGGCGTAGCTCAACCGCACCTGGCTGCGCGGCGCCGGGCGGCGGGCGGTGAGCTCCGCCAGCGCCTGCAGCGCGTCGTACGGGGACACCCCGAGCTGGTGGTGCCGGGTGTGCCAGGCGTCCACGCGGGCGGTGAGCGCCGCGCGCAGCCGGGTGAGCTCGGCCCGCTGCGCCCCGATCCCGACCTTGTCGACCGTGGGCAGGTCGGCGCCGAGGCGCGCGACGAGGAGCCCGCCGGCCGACGGGCCCTGGGCGGGGCCGTCGGCGGCGTCGAGCACCATGCCGTCCAGGCCGAGCTCGATCATCCGGGCGACGAGGCTCTCTCCGGCGCGGCGGGTCCCGGGCACGTGCAGCACGGTGCGCCCGGAGGCGGCCGCGTCCGCGACGATCGCGGCGACGGTCTCGGTGGTGGGCGTGCCGGGCGGGGCGTCCACGACGACCGACAGGCCGCTCGCCACGGTGTCGAGCACGCGCTGCTGCGCGAGGTCGAGGTCGCCGACCCCGCGTTCGGTGCCGGGATCGCGGTCGCGCGTCAGCGCGGGCGGCGGCTCGACGGCGAGCGCCCGGATCGCGTCACGGTCGCCCGCGAGCGCGGCCACCACGTCGTGGCCGGCGAGCCATCCGCCGGCGAGGTCGTCGGCCAGGAGCTGACCGGGGTGGGCGAAGGAGCCCACGACGATGAGCTCGGACACCTCGGGTTCCTCGAGCGCACCGACGGCCGCGTCGCGGATGCCGTCCAGGGCCTCGCGCAGGTCGGAGGAGCCCTCCAGGACCGGCGCGACGAGCACCGCCGGGTCGAGGCCCGCGTGCAGGAGGGCGTGCTCCACGACAGGGTTGAGCTGCGCGCGACCGCCGAGCGTGAGCGTGGGCTCGAGGTCGCCGTCGGCCATCTCCAGCGCGACGGGACGCAGGAACACGGGCGCCCGCACGTCGACCCGGGCGCCGTCCTCGCCGGGCTCGCTCCACGCGATGACGCCGAGCGCCGCCGTCGTGGCCGTGACGCCGTACTGGTGCCGGTGCTCGGCGGCCCGCGCGAGCACCACCCGCGCCCGACGGCGGGCGTGGGCGAGCGCCGACGGCTCACGCACGAGGTTGCCGAGCGCCGTCGGGCGCCCCGCGAGCAGCTGCGCCATGCCGCCGGGGTGCGCCGCGGACAGGTCGAGCGTCGCGTCGGCCACCGTGTCGATGTCGCGCAGTGCCGACTCGCCGCCGAGCGCGGACAGCGCGTCCTGCCACTGCCGCACCGCCCTGGCGACCGCCTCGGCGCGGGTGAGTGGCTCGGCGACCGGCTCGGCCGCACGAGCCGGCGCCGGCTCCGCGTCCGGGACCTGGGTCGGCGCCGGCGCGGCCGGGGTGGGCTGCGCGGGCGTGGGCTGCGCGGGCGTGGTCTGCGCGGTCGCGGCCTCGGTCCCCGCCCCGGCACCGGCGTCAGGCGCGGCCTCAGCCGCGGCCTCGGGCGAGGTCTCAGGAGAGGTTGCGGACGCCACAGCGCCGGTCTCGAGGTCGCCGACGGCGCCGGCCCGGTCGGGCCCGCTCGCCTCGTCCCGCGTCGCCGGAAGGATCTCCGTCTCGTGCTCGTCACGTCCCGACGTCACGCGCACCCTCCGCTCGTCACCATGGCAGGCTAACCGGCTCCGGGCCGCCACGGAGCCGTACACGCCAGGCGGCCCCGGCACGCGCGGCCCTGCGCGCCCTCGGCAGGCCGGTCTCGCCGCAGCTGCGGACGCGCCTCGACCGGACCGCGACCAGCCCCGGCCCGCGCTCAGGACGCAGGCACGACGGCGTCGCTCGCCGCGGTCAGCCGCGTCACCTCGTCCGCGGTGAGCTCGAGCGTGAACGACGCGAGGATCGGACCCAGCTGCGCGACCGAGCGCGCGCTCGCGATAGGCGCGCCGACGCCCGGCCGCGTCCGCAGCCAGGCCAGCGCGACGGCACCGACGTCGACCCCGTGCGCGGCGGCGACGTCGTCGAGCACGCTCAGCAGCGCCAGCGCACCAGGGCGCTCGAGGTAGCGGCCGGCGGCGCCCGCGCGCGGGGAGTCGACCCGCGCACCCGGGCGGTACTTGCCCGTGAGGAAGCCGGCCGCGAGCGCGTGGTAGGGCAGCTCGGTGAGGCCGAGGTCGAGCAGCGTGGGCAGGAGGTCGCCCTCGATCCCGCGCTCGACGAGGCTCCAGCGGTCCTGGGAGTACGCCGGTGCCGCCGTCCCGGCCGCGCGGGCGGCCTCGACCACCGCGCGGGCGCGGTCGGGACGGAAGTTCGACAGGCCCCACGCGCGCACGCGCCCGTCCGCGACCAGGGCACCGAAGGTGGCGGCGATGTCCTCGGGCGCGAGCTCGGCGTCGTCGGCGTGCGCGTAGTAGAGGTCCACGACGTCGGTGCGCAGACGTGCGAGCGACTCCTCCAGCGCGGCCGACACGTTGTCCCGGGCAAGGCCGGGGCGGCTCGCGAGCTTGGCGACCTTGGTGGCGACCACGACGTCCGACCGGGCGCCGTGCGCCGCGAGCCAGTCCCCGAGCACCGTCTCGGACTCCCCGCCCACGTGGCCGTCCACCCAGGCGGAGTAGGCGTCCGCGGTGTCGACCGCACGTCCGCCGCCCGCGACGAACGCGTCGAGCACCGCGTGAGAGGCGTCGGCCGTCCAGCCGAACACGTTGCCACCGAGGACGACCGGCCCGACGTCGAGCGGATCCGTGACTCGGGCGACAGACCCCGTGGCGGACGGGTCGTGGGCGGCGTGGCGGGCGGGTGCGTCGGCGGGCGTGGTGGAGGTGGTCATGCCTCCATCCTCACCCCGGTGACGCCCTCGTCCCGGGCGTCCGCGCGCCGTCCCGGCCCTCGGACGCCCGGTAGGCTGGTCGCCGCCGGTGCAGCCCGGTCCCCGCCCTCGTAGCTCAGGGGATAGAGCAACCGCCTCCTAAGCGGTAGGTCGCGCGTTCGATTCGCGCCGGGGGCACCCAGAGCCCCGCCCTCACCGCGTCCACGGCGGCCGCACGGGCGAGAAGTCCTCCTCCTTGTCCAGGCGCACCGGCACGACCAGCACGGGGCACGACGCGTGGTGCAGCACAGACTGGCTCGTGGAGCCGAGCAGCATCCCGGTGAACCCGCCCCGCCCGCGCGAGCCCACGACGACGAGGTCGACCGCGGTGGAGAACTCCGTGAGCAGCGCGGCGCCGGTCCCGTCCATCGCGTGCATCGAGACGGAGATCCCGGCATCCCGCGCCGCCTCGTCAACCGTGACCTTGAGGCCTGCCTCGACGTCCGCGAGGATCTGGCCGCGGTCCACCGCCGACGGCAGCCACGGGAGGATGCTCGAGCCCTGGCTGATCGGGACGGCCGCGACCACGGTGAGCTCGGCGCCCCAGAGCGTCGCCTCGGCGACCGCGTGCTGCAGCGCGACCCGGGCGCTCTGCGAGCCGTCGACGCCGACCACGATCTTGCGCGGCGGGCGGACGGGCGTGTCGCCCTCGCCGCCGTCCTTGGTGCGGTGCGGCACCACGACGACCGGGCAGTGCGCGTGCGCCGGCAGGGCGCTGGACACCGTGCCGAGCAGCCGGTCGGTGAAGCCGCCGCCGCCGCGCGTGCCCACGACGGCGAGCCCCGCGTTCGAGGTCGCGGCGATGAGCGCGCCCGCGGCGTCACCGGTCTCGAGGTCGGCGCTGACCTCGACCCCCCGGTCGGAGACCTGCGCGACGGCGGCGTCGAGCGCGGCCTGGGCGCTGTCACGGATCGCGGTGTCGTCCAGGGCGGCGTACCCGCCGTCGATGGACGCCGCAGTGAACGAGGGCAAGGAGTAGGAGCAGAGCACCCGCAGCGACCAGCTGCGCCGGACCGCCTCCTGGAGCGCCCACTCGAGAGACTGGGCGCTGGCCCGGGACCCGTCGACGCCGACGAGCACCTCCGGGGTGTGCGTCATCGCGTCTCACCCCCTTCGCTCGGTGATGACTCGACCCTAGCCCGCACCGGCGGGGTTGTCAGGGCATCCCCACGCGGTGCCACGCGTGGTCACCCCACGCGAAGGCGCCCCGGACCGCGAAGGTCCGGGGCGCCGTCGTGCGTGGGCTGGTGTCAGCCGAGAACGCGGATGTACTGCGGGCTCGTCATGTAGACCGGGCCGGCCTTGAGCGGCGTGCCCGGGCTGCGGGCAGCGATGTGCTGGCCGTCGCCGAGGTAGATGCCGATGTGGCCGGGCTGGTAGATGAGGTCACCGGCGCGGGCCTCGGAGGCGGAGACGCGGTAGCCAGCCGCCGCCTGGGCCGAGGACGTGCGCGGGAGCGAGACGCCGACCTGCGCGAACACGTACTGCAGGAAGCCCGAGCAGTCGAAGCCGGACGGGCTCGCGCCGCCGGAGACGTACGGGGTGCCGATGTACTTGAACGCCTCGGCGACGACGGCGGAGGCGAGGCTCCCGTCGATCGCGGGGGCGGCGCTCACGGTCTCGGCCTCGGCGCTGTCGGCCGCCGCGGTCGCGGTGTCCTCGTTGGTGGTCGTGCGCGTCGTGGCCTGGGTGGCCGTCCGGGTGCGCGACGTGGTGACGGTGCGGACGACGGGCGGGGGGGGCGGCGGGGGCGGCGGGGCCTCCGCCGTCACGGTCGCGGCGGTGATGCCGAGGTCGGTGCCGGCGTCCACGGTCACCGTGGACTGGGTGCCGGCGCGCTCGATCTGCTCAGCGCTCAGTGTCGTGGACTTGGTGCTCGGAGCCTTGATCGTGTCGGGCTGTCCGGACGGGGAAGCCTGGGCCACGGCGGCACCGCCGAGGACGAGACCCGTGGACGTGAGAGCGACGACGGCGGTGCGGCCGAGGTTGCCGGGAATGCTGCTCGCAACGTTCGACGCCATGACGTCGAGAGCGGTCGTGGGTCGGGCTGAAGCCCGGTGGCGGCCGCGCGTGATCACCTGGGTCAAGTCGTGTTCCTCCTACGCCTGCGAGGTGAGCTGTCGGGTCGGGCTGGAGTGCACCCGGCTCCCGCCTCTCGGTGGGAGCTTCACCCCAAGGACCCCGGCGTGGCCGGAGCCCGTAGAACGGTGGGTCCCCCGTCCCTGCCTTGGGTAGGCTCCCCGGTCGCGGTGGCAGGGCTCGGCGTGCCGCGCGGGTCTCCCTCGGAAGAGGGATGCGGGGACTGTAACTGATCCCCGAGCGCGATGTCACGTTTTGGTCACGGTGACCCGCACCCAGTTTGGTCAAGTGCGACCAAAAGTACGTCCTGGCAGGTCAAGTCTCGTTCAACGGTCCAACAAAAGGCGAGGTCAGAAGGCTGTGGGCAACCCCACAGACACGATCTCCGGGCCTTGCCGGCGCGTGTGGATCGACCCCGCCGACGCGGCGCGCGCGGCAGCGGAGGAGGCCGACCCCGCCCGCGCGCCCGTCACATGCGGGGCTGACCCTCAGACCTCGACGAAGACGTGCCGCGCGAGCTCGGACGGGAGGTCGAGCACGATCTCGGACCCCTCCGCCTGGAGCGAGAGCGTCGCAGGCTCCCGGGTCACGGTCACGCGGGCACCGGGCAGCACCGCGGACTCCTCGAACCGGCGCAGCAGCTCGACGTCGACCTGCAGCGGCTCGCCGATCCGACGCACCGTGAACTGGTTCTCCCCGGCGGTCACCGCGGCGAGCAGGGACGTCACGCCGGCGAGGAACGGCTCGGCTCGCTTCTCCCCCAGCTCGTCCAGGCCCGGGATCGGGTTGCCGTAGGGGTCGTGGTCGGGGTGCCCGAGCAGGGTGATGAGGCGTGCCTCGACCTCGCCGCTCATCACGTGCTCCCACCGGCACGCCTCCTCGTGCACGCGCGGCCACTCCAGACCGATCACGTCCGTGAGCAGGCGCTCGGCGAGCCGGTGCTTGCGCATGACGTGCATGGCGCGCGCGTGTCCGGTTCGGGTGAGCTCCAGGTGACGGTCGTCGGTCACCACCACCAGGTCGTCCCGCTCCATGCGGGCCACGGTCTGGGACACGGTGGGACCCGAGTGACCCAGGCGCTCCGCGATGCGAGCCCGCAGCGGGACGATGCCCTCCTCGAGCAGCTCGTAGATCGTCTTGAGGTACATCTCGGTCGTGTCGATGAGGTCGCTCACCCTTCGCCCCTTCGCTCGCGGCTTTCCAGAGACCACCCTATGCCGAACGGCGGGTGCGCAAGGATGGGGGCCGTGTTCACGCCCTCGCCCACCGAACCCGTCGAACCGCCCGCGCCCGCGTCGGCCACCGAGCCGAGCTCTGCGGCGCCGAACACTGCGGCGCCGAGCTCTGCCGTGCCGAGCTCTGCCGTGCCGAGCTCTTCCGTGCCGAGCTCTGCGGTGCCGAGCCCCGCCGCTCGCACCGCCCCGGCCACGATCGTGATCCCACCGTCCCTGCTGCCCGCCGACGGGCGGTTCGGCAGCGGCCCGTCCAGGGTGCGCCCCGCGCAGGTCGAGGCGCTGGCCGCGGTCGGCAGCACCGTGCTGGGCACCTCGCACCGTCAGGCACCGGTGCGCGATCTGGTGCGCCGCGCGCGCGAGGGCCTGGCGCAGCTGCTCGGGGCACCCGACGGGCACGAGGTGGTGCTCGGGAACGGGGGAAGCACGAGCTTCTGGGACGCGGCCACGTTCTCCCTGGTCCGCAGCCGTGCGCACCACGCGGTGCACGGGGAGTTCTCCGGCAAGTTCGCGGCTGCGACGACGGCCGCGCCGTTCCTCGAGCCGTCCGAGGTGGTGCGCGCCGAGCCCGGCACGCTCGCCGTGCCCGACCCGAGCGACGCCGTCGACGTCGTGGCCTGGGCCCACAACGAGACCTCCACGGGAGTCGTCTCGCCCGTCCGTCGCCCGCCGGGCGCGCCGGCCGACGCCCTGACGCTGGTGGACGCCACCTCGATCGCGGGCGCCGCCGTCGTGGATCTCACGCAGGCGGACGCCTACTACTTCGCGCCGCAGAAGGTGTTCGGGTCCGACGGCGGGCTGTGGCTCGCCGTCGTCTCCCCCGCCGCGGTGGACCGGATCGGCGAGATCGCCGCCTCGGGCCGGTGGATCCCCGAGTCGCTCTCGCTCGATGTCGCCCTCACGAACTCACGACTGGACCAGACGCTCAACACCCCGGCCATCGCCACGCTCGTGCTGCTCGTGGAGCAGGTGGAGTGGTTCCTCGACCACGGCGGCCTGGACTGGGCGGCGCAGCGCTCGCGCCGCAGCACCGATCACGTGTACGCGTGGGCGCAGGCTCGGGAGTGGGCCACGCCGTTCGTCGTCAACCCCGCGCACCGCTCGCCCGTCGTCGCGACGGTCGACCTCGTCCCCGAGGTGGACGCCACTGCCGTGATCCGCGCGCTGCGGGACAACGGCGTGCTGGACGTGTTCCCCTACCGCAAGCTCGGCCGCAACCAGCTGCGGATCGGGGCCTTCCCCGCCGTCGAGCCCGAGGACGTCGAGGCGCTCACCGCATGCGTCGACTTCGTGGTCGAGCGCCTCTGAGCCCGGCCGACGGCGGAGCGGGCACGCCGGGGTGGGACGCGCCGGGCGTCAGACCGCGCGGCCCATCCGGTCGGCGTCGCTCAGCACGAGCACGTGCGGCGAGGGGGTGCGCACGTACCGCAGCTCGACGTGCCACGCGCGCCGAGCCCAGGCGATCCCGAGGACCGCGATCAGGATCGTGGCGATCGCGCCGATGCCGATGCTCCACCGCGCTCCGAACGCCTCCCCCACCCAGCCGACGACGGGCGAGCCGATCGGCGTCGTGCCCATGAGCACCATGAGGTAGAGGCTCATGACCCGGCCGCGCATCTCGGGAGCGGTCGAGGTCTGCACGTAGGCGTTCGCGGACGCGAGCATCGTGAGCGAGCAGAACCCCACCGGGATGGCCGCGAGCGCGTACGTCCAGTACGTCGGAGCGATCGCCATGAGGGCGCTGGCGAGGCCGAACCCGAGCGCCGCGCCGAGGATGTACCGCACCCGCGGCTGCGACCGCCGCGCCGCCATGAGCGCGCCGGCGAGCGACCCGATCGCGAGGACCGAGCCGAGCAGGCCGTAGTTCGCGGCGCCCTGGTCGAAGACCGTGACGGCCATCATCGCCGACGTCAGCTGGAAGTTGAGCCCGAGCGCGCTGACCACGCCCACCACGGCCATGATGAGCAGGATGTCGCTGCGAGCGCCGACGTAGCGCATCCCCTCGCGCACCTTCCCCTTGCTCCGCTCGGCGTGCGGGAGCGGGTGCAGGTCGCGGGTGCGCATGAGCATGAGCGCCCCGACGGTGAACGCGAACGACGCGGCGTTCACCACGAACACCCAGCCCGGCCCGACGGCCGCGATGGTGAGGCCGGCGACGGCGGGACCCACCAGCCGTGCCGCGTTGAACGACGCGCTGTTGAGCCCGACGGCGTTCGGCAGCGAGGACTGCGGCACGAGCTCGGCCACGAAGGTCTGCCGGACGGGGTTGTCGACCGCGGCGACGACGCCCAGCACGAACGCGAACGCCCACACGTGCCACAGCTGCGCGGACCCGCTCAGCACGAGGGCGCCGAGTCCCAGCGCGAGCGCGCCCATCGCACCCTGGGTGACCATGAGCAGCCCGCGGCGCGGCAGGCGGTCGGCGAGGAGTCCGCCGTACGGCCCGAGCAGCAGCGCGGGCAGGAACTGCAGCGCCGTGACGATCCCCACGGCGATCCCCGAGTTGTCCGAGAGGTCCGTGAGGACCACCCAGTCCTGGGCGATGCGCTGCATCCACGTCCCGACGTTCGCGACGAGCGCGCCGGCGAACCAGAGCCGGTAGGCGGGGAACTTGAGGGAGTCGAAGGTCGTGCTCACGAGCTGCTCACCGGGCGGAGATCCTCCTCAGGATGTCGGCGGCGCGCGCGAGCGCGTCCCGTTCGTCGGGGCTGAGCGCGCCGAGGCGCTGCGTCAGCCATGCGTTGCGGCGACGTCGGGTCGCGGCGATCACCGCTGTGCCCTCGTCGCTGATCCGGACGAGCACCTGCCGGCCGTCGTCCGGGTGCGGACGGCGCTCCACGAGACCGGCGGTCTCGAGCGCGGCGACCGTGCGCGTCATCGACGGCGCGGAGACGCACTCGAGCTCTGCGAGGTCCGACGGCGTGCACTCGCCCTCGCAGCTCAGGTGCGCCAGCACGGAGTACTGCGACTCCGTGACACCGCCCGCGCGCTCGGCGCGCAGGCGGCGGGACGTCATGAGCACGGCGCGTCGAAGGTTCGACACGAGCTCGGCGTTGGTCTCCCGGGGCTGGCGGGGCTGACCGGAGGACTGTGCGGGCACGACCTGAAGTCTACCACTTAGTTAGCGTAAGCAACGATCGGCGCGGTCGCTCGGAGTGCGGACGGCCGCGCAGCCACGGTTGCCTCGCCCTAGGCTGCCCCCGTGCGCCGCTCCCGTCCGACCACGCACGTGCTGGTCGTCTGCACGGGCAACATCTGCCGCTCACCGGCCGCCGAGGTGCTGCTCGCGCACGCGCTCGGCCCCGGCGTCTCCGTCCGGTCCGCCGGCACGCAGGCCGTCGTCGGCGCCCCCGTCGAGCCCGCGATGGCCGCACTGCTGGCCGCCGACGGTCTCGACGCCGGCGGCTTCCGCGCCCGCCAGCTGCACCGCGACCAGATCGAGGAGGCGCACGTCATCCTGGCGATGACGCGCCAGCACCGCTCGCGGGTGGTGAGCGAGGCACCAGGCGCACTGCGTCGCACCTTCACCCTGCGCGAGCTCGTGCGGCTCGCGGGATCCACCGACATCGCGGGCGCCACGCCGCTGGCGGGGTCGACGCCCGGTGCCCGACTGCAGGAGCTCACGCCGCTGGCGCTGCGCGCGAGGCCGCGGTTGCGCGTCCCGGTCGAGGAGGACGACGTCCAGGACCCCTACGGGCGCTCGGCTGCGGTCTACGCGAGCTCCTACGCGACGATCCGTGAGGCGTGCCGACGTCTCGCGGACGTGCTGACGGGCTGAACCGGCTCCCATGAGCGCGCCCCGCCGCTCCGCGGCGGGCGACGCGGAGCGACGGGGCGCATGGGGCACGCCGGCCGGGAGCTGCGCGCAGCCCCCGGCCGACGTGGTCTGTGGGTCAGTACGCCCCTTCGCGGCGTACGACGGCGATCGCGGTGCGTGCGACGATCGCGAGGTCACCGACCGGCGACCAGTTCTCCACGTAGGACAGGTCCAGCCGGAGGCTGTCCTCCCAGGAGAGGTTCGACCGACCGCTGACCTGCCAGAGCCCGGTGATGCCGGGCTTGATGAGCAGGCGCCGGTGGGCGGCGTTGTCGTACTGGGCGACCTCGTTCGGGAGCGGCGGGCGAGGGCCCACCACGCTCATGGAGCCCCGGAGGGTGTTGACGAACTGCGGGAGCTCGTCGAGCGAGTAGGCGCGCAGCACGCGGCCCACGCGGGTCACCCGCGGGTCGGCCTTCATCTTGAACAGCGGTCCCGCGCCCTCGTTCGCCGTCATCAGCTCGGCCTTGACCTGCTCGGCGTCCGTACGCATCGACCGGAACTTGAGCATGTGGAACGGTTCGCCGTTCGTGCCGGTGCGCGTCTGCCGGAAGAACACCGGACCGCCGTCGTCGAGCTTGATCGCGGCGGCGACCACGAGGAACACCGGCGAGAGCACGAGGAGGGCGACGGCGGAGAGCACCACGTCCATGGCGCGCTTCACGACGTAGGACCAGCCCGTGAAACGAGGCAGGCTCACGTGCACGAGCGGGATGCCCGGGATGGGCCGCAGGTGGATGCGAGGCCCCGCGATGTCCGTCAGGCGCGAGGCGAGCACGAGGTCGGCGCGCGTGCGCTCGAGGTCCCAGCTCAGTCGACGCACCGCGTCGGCACCGCCCGGGAGCTCGCCGGCGATGATCACCAGGTCGACGTCCTCGGCGTTGGCCCGGGCCACCAGCGTGCTGCGAGCCGCCTGCGCGACGTCGTCCGCGGAGTCCACGTAGTAGGCGAACTCCGGGGCGATGCCCGCAGCACTGGTGCGGCGCAGCTCGCGCTGCACGCGGTGCACGTCCTCCAGGCGCCCGACGACGAGAGCCCTGTCCTGGAAGCGCCCTTCGCTCCGCGCGTGCCGCAGGTACTGGCGCATCACCCAGCGGTTCGCCACCACGAGCACGATGCCCAGCGGCAGCGCCACGAGGAAGTACTGCCGCGACAGCGTGACCTGAAGCAGGTAGGCGACGATCGCGGCGTTGCCGAACGTGAGCAGCGTCGCGCTCGCGGCCCGGTGGTACTCCACCAGGCCCTGCGCCAGGATCGTCGACTGCCTCGACCGGTTGGCGGCCAGGCTGATCATCCAGACCAGCCCGATGAGCAGTCCCACCTGCTCGTACCCGACCGTCGCACTGTCGGCGGAGGACCACACCCGTGGGTTCGTGTCACCGAACCGGATGAAGTACGCCGCCACCAGCGTGACGCCGATCGCGACGGCATCGCCGACTGTGATCAGTGCCTTGACGCGCCCGTACCAGGCCGTCGAGTGCACACGCTGCCCTGCGGCAGCCGTTTCCCCTTCATCAACGCGGCTACGACGATCCGCACGCACGGCCCCATCCGTGAACGTGTCGGTAGTCGATCGCGGCGTTGGCTCAACCCCAAGAGCCATCCCGCTCCCCTTCCCCCACGGGGGAGGTTAGCCGACTTTTGCGTGAACAGTGAAACGAATCGGATAACGGAACGGTAACGGAAGCGGTCCGGCCCCGCGGCGGACGCCGGACGGGCGCGCGTCGTCGCGCACAGAGCCCGCACGGGCCGCCGTCGGGTCAGCCCGGCGTCACGTCCACCTGGAAGTCGTCCACGACCGGGGACGTGGTCTTCCAGTCCCCGCCCGAGCGCGGACCGTCGGTCTCACTGTGCGCACCGCAGCCGTGGTCGAAGGAGACGACCTTGCCGTCGTCCGGGGACCACTCGTTGACGCACACGCCGAACATCGACCCGAGCACCCCGGTCAGCGGGACGAGGAAGCCGCAGGTCTCGCAGCCCTCCTTGGACCCGCGCGCGCCGGCGGACGTCCCGCCGCGGTCACCCGCCGCCCACCGGGTGGCCGCCGCCTCGAGAGTCGCGCGGGTCGGCACACGCTCGCGCCACAGGCCGAGATCCTCGATCGCCACCTGGTCGGTGGCCACGTCGCCCGTGGGCCGGTAGCCGGTCTCCAGGCGCGGGTCGTCGGCGTCGTACGGGAGCGCGTCGGTGGCGCCGAGGTCACCCGGCGCGAGCCGCTCCGCCCACGGCACCCAGGCCGGCGCGAGCAGCGCCTCGTCACCGGGCAGCAGCTCGACCTCGCACACCGTCACGTGCCGGGACCGCGAGATGCGGGCGACCGTCACGGTCCAGTGCCAGCCGCGGTAGCCCGGCGCCGTGGTGGCGAAGCGATGGCTGCCGAGACGCTCGCCGTCGTCGGTGTAGCCCAGGTGCGCACCGACGTCGTCGCCACCGGACACCTCCAGCGCCGCCTCGCGCGCGAGGTCGACGGCGGCCGCGAGGACGGCGTCACGCTTCGCGGCCCGGACCGTCCTGGCGGACCTCGCCGGCGTCTCGGCGTCCACGACGACGTCCGCCTCGGCGACCGCGCCCTCGACCTCGGTGTCCATCACGCGTCGAGCTCGTCCGCGACGGCGCGCATCGCCTTGGCGAGGCGGCCGGAGAACTCGCGCTCGGGGTAGCGCCCCTTGCGCAGCGAGGCGCCGGCGCGGTCGAGGAGCTTGATGAGGTCCTCCACCACGGGCGCCATGTCCTCGGCGTCGCGACGCTGGGCGCGCACGACGGACGGGGTCGGGTCGAGCACGGTGACGGCGAGCGCCTGCGGCCCCTTGCGGCCGTCCGCGACGCCGTAGTCGACGCGCAGGCCGGGCTTGGGCGCGGTGACCTCCGCCGGCAGCGCCGAGGCGTGCAGGAACACCTGCGAACCGTCGTCGCCGGCGATGAAGCCGAATCCACGATCGACGTCGAAGAACTTGATCTTGCCAGTAGGCACGGGTTGGTCCACCTCTGAGCGGGGCGCTTGTCTGGGCAGTCCATCCTACCTGTCGGTGGCCTCGGTCGGAGGCTCCACGTGGTTCGTTACCGTGAACCCAATGTCGACCTCGCTGTCCGCCGCGGCGCTCGAGACGTGGCCGGACCACGCGCTCGCAGCACTGCTGCACGCGCGGCCGGATCTGCTCAGCCCGCTTCCCGGCACGCTCACGTCGCTGGCCGCTCGCGCCGCGACCGAGCGCTCGGCGCGGCTCGCCGTCGCGCGACTGGACACCCCGACGCTCGCCGTGCTGGACGCGGTCGTGGCGCTCGACGCGCTCGAGGGCGACGTCACCGCTGAGCGGGTCTCGACGGCGTCCGGGCTGGCCGTCGACGTCGTCGACGCCGCGCTGGCGCACCTCGCCGCCCTCGCCCTCGTCGTCGCCCGGCCGGGGGCCGGCGCCCCTGCAGCCACCGCGCCGGCCACCTGGCGCCCGAGCGCAGGCGTGCCCCAGGCGCGCGCACCCTTCCCGGCGGGGCTCGCCGTCGGGCACGTCCCCACCGCGACCTCCGCGACGTCCGCGACACCTGCGACGCCCGACGGCGAGCCGGCGGTCGGCCCCTCGGCTCGCCTGCTCCTGGACCGCCTCGCGTGGGACGGCCCCGTGGGGACGCTGCCGGAGGCGGGGTCCGCCGCTGCGGACGCGGTCGGCGAGCTGCTCGCCGCCGGCCTCATCGTCCCGCAGGGGGCGGAGGCCGTCCTCGTGCCCGGAGCGGTCGCGCTCGCCGCCCGCGGCGGGCGCACCCACCGCGGCGTCCCCGGGGCGCCGCCGCTGCCGTCGGCGCACGTGATCGACCCGGACTCCGTCACGGCCGAGGCCGGCCGCGCCGCGCTGGACCTCGCCCGCCACCTCGCGGACCTGCTCGAGGCGTGGTCGGAGCACCCGGCTCCGGCGCTGCGCTCCGGCGGCGTCGGCATCCGGGAGATGCGCCGGACGCGCCTCGCCCTCGACGTGCCCGAGGAGCGCGCGAACCTCCTCGTCGAACTCGCCGCCGCCACCGGGGCCGTCGGGCGGCTCGTGGAGCTCGAGGGGACGTTCTGGGTCCCGGTCGCGACCCACGAGCGGCCGCAGCTCTCGGCGGGCGCCGCGGACGCGCGGGGCGGCGACGGCGTCGGCGGCGTCGGCGGCCCCGAGCGCGCCGTCGACCCGGCCGTCGCCTGGGCGGAGGCCGTCCTCGCGTGGTGGGCGAGCCCGCGCGCGTTCGCGCTCGTCGGGACCACAGCGCCCGACGGCGCCCGCCGGGCTCCCCTCGAGCCGGGCCTGGACCGCGGGTGGGCGTCCGACCTGCGGGCCAGGGTCCTCGCGGCCCTCGCCGCGTGGCCGGCGGGCGCCGCACCCGACGCCGAGGCCGTCGTCGCGCACGTGGCCTGGTCGACCCCCGCCGCTCCCCCACCGGTCTGGGCGGTGGCGAGCGTCCTGGCCGAGGCCGAGGTGCTCGGGCTGACGGGCGCCGGCGCGCTCGCCGGGACCGGGCGGGCGCTGCTCGCCGTCGGGCCCCCGTCCGCGGACGACCCCGAGGCGGCGCTCGGCGCGCTGGCCGACGCGCTGCGGAACCTCCTGCCGCCGCCAGTCGAGGAGATGCTCGTCCAGGCGGACCTCACCGCCGTCGTGCCCGGGCGACCCGCCCCGGAGCTGGCGGCGCTGCTGGACGCGAGCGCCGAGACCGAGTCACGCGGCGGGGCGCTGACCGTCCGCTTCACGACCGCGTCGCTCGCACGCGCGATCGCCGCCGGGCACGACGCGGAGGACCTGCTGGCGCGGCTCGCCGCGTTCTCCCGCACCCCGCTGCCCCAGCCGCTGGAGTACGCGGTGCGCGAGGCGCAGCGCCGGCACGGCGGCCTGCGCGCCGGCTCGGCCGCGGCGTACCTGCGGGCCGAGGACCCCACGGTCCTGGCGGTGCTGCTCGGCGAGCCGGGGCTCGGCCTGCGCCTGATCGCCCCGACCGTCGCGGTCTCCCCCGTGCCGGCCGGACGGCTGGCGCAGCTGCTGCGCGCCCTCGGGCGACCGGTGCTCGTCGAGGGGCCGGACGGGGACGTCGTCGACGTCGCGGGGCGGCCCCGCGCGTCCCGCCCGGTCGCGGGCCTCGTCGTCGAGCACGGCCCGGTGCGCGGGGCGCGCGAGGTGCGCGGGTCGCCCGAGGTGCACGACGGCGAGCGGGACCTGGCCGAGGCCGTCGCGCGGCTGCGGCACGGGCAGGCGCGCGCCAGCGCGGGTGAGCGGGACGCGGCCGACCTGCTCGGCCGGCTCCGCGAGGCGGCGAGGGCGGGCGCGGAGGTGATGCTCGCCGTCGCCGGTCCGTCCGGGCGCGTGGGCCACCGGCGGGTGATCCCGCTGCGGGTGCGCGACGGCGTCGTGATCGCGCGCGACCTGGCGCGCGAGACGGACCTGACGGTCGCGGTGCACCGCGTCGTCGCCGTCGAGCCGGTGCCGCCGGCCGGCTGACCCACCGCCCGCCTCGGGGCCGGCCCGATCACCTGAGAGACTGGTCGGATGCCCGACGGCCCCCTGATCGTCCAGTCCGACAAGACGCTGCTGCTCGAGGTCGACCACCCGCTCGCGGGCGAGGCGCGCCGCGCCGTCGCCCCGTTCGCCGAGCTGGAGCGCGCGCCGGAGCACGTGCACACGTACCGCCTCACCCCGCTCGGGCTCTGGAACGCGCGCGCCGCGGGGCACGACGCCGAGCAGGTCGTCGACGCGCTCGTGCGGTTCTCGCGCTACCCCGTGCCGCACGCGCTGCTCGTCGACGTCGCCGAGACGATGTCGCGCTACGGCCGTCTGCAGCTGCTGCCCGACCCCGCGCACGGGCTCGTCCTGCACGCGCTCGACCGCGCGGTGCTCGAGGAGGTGCTGCGGTCCAGGCGGACCGCCGGGCTCGTCGGGGCGCGGCTGGACGACACGACCGTCGTCGTCCACCCCTCCCAGCGCGGCCACCTCAAGCAGGTGCTGCTCAAGCTCGGCTGGCCCGCGGAGGACCTCGCGGGGTACGTCGACGGCGAGGCGCACCCGATCGCGCTCGCCGAGGCCGGCACCGGTCCGGACGGCGCGGGCGCGTGGTCCCTGCGGCCGTACCAGCGCGAGGCCGTGGAGTCGTTCTGGCACGGTGGCAGCGGCGTCGTCGTGCTGCCGTGCGGTGCCGGCAAGACCCTCGTCGGCGCGGGCGCGATGGCGCAGGCGTCCGCGACGACGCTCATCCTCGTGACCAACACCGTCTCCGCGCGGCAGTGGCGCGACGAGCTGGTCCGGCGCACCACCCTCACCGAGGACGAGATCGGCGAGTACTCCGGCGCCCGCAAGGAGATCCGGCCCGTCACGATCGCGACGTACCAGGTGCTCACCACGAAGCGGAAGGGCGCCTACCCGCACCTGGAGCTGCTCGACGCGCGGGACTGGGGGCTCGTCGTCTACGACGAGGTGCACCTCCTGCCCGCCCCGATCTTCCGGATGACCGCGGACCTGCAGGCTCGCCGTCGGCTCGGGCTGACGGCGACGCTCGTGCGCGAGGACGGCCGCGAGGACGAGGTGTTCTCGCTCATCGGGCCGAAGCGGTACGACGCACCGTGGAAGGACATCGAGGCGCAGGGCTACATCGCCCCCGCCTCGTGCGTCGAGGTTCGGCTCTCGCTGCCCGAACCGATGCGGATGGTCTACGCGACGGCCGAACCGGAGGACCGCTACCGGCTCGCGGCGACGGCGCCGGGCAAGATCGACGTCGTCCGCGCGCTCCTCGCGCGCCACCCGGGCGAGCAGACGCTCGTCATCGGGCAGTACCTCGACCAGCTGGACGAGCTCGCCGAGTCCCTCGACGCCCCGGTCATCACGGGCGCCACGACCGTGACGCAGCGGCAGAAGCTGTTCGACGCGTTCCGCGCCGGCGAGGTGCCCGTGCTCGTCGTCTCGAAGGTAGCGAACTTCTCCGTCGACCTGCCGGAGGCGGCCGTCGCGATCCAGGTGTCCGGCGCGTTCGGGTCACGCCAGGAGGAGGCGCAGCGTCTGGGCCGCCTGCTGCGCCCCAAGGGCGACGGACGCGAGGCGCACTTCTACGCCGTCGTGGTCCGGGACACGGTCGACGCCGACTTCGCGGCGCACCGCCAGCGGTTCCTCGCCGAGCAGGGCTACTCCTACCGGATCGTGGACGCCGAGGACCTGGGCGCGCTCGACGCCGCGGAGTAGCGCCGGGCCGGCCGTCCGTCAGTGCCCGACGGCGTGCGCCACCCCCGGGCCGCGCCCGCCGTCACACCCGAGGACGCCACCGCCCCCCAGCCGCGCCGACCGTCACACCCGACACCCCGTGTGACGCTC
>NZ_VENP01000038.1 GCF_006351005.1 Miniimonas arenae
ACCCCACACGCCCCACACTCCCGACGACGATCAAGCCCCGATCAACGACCCCCACGAAACGACACCGGCGGATCCGGGCTCAGCCGAACGGCCAGCGGCGTCGCTTCTTCTCGGGCTCCGCGGGCGCCGCGGCCTGCGCGGGCTCCGCGCGCGGCGCGGGTGCGGCGGCAGGCACCAGCTCGAGAACCGGCAAGCCGGAGGTGAGGCTCACGCCGTCGACGGCCTCGTGGTGGACGCCACCGACGTCGAGCACGTCCCCGACGGCGAGCAGTCGGTCAGCGCGGAGGCAGTCGGCGAGCGCGAGGCGCAGGTGCCGGTACAGCAGCGCCGGCTCGCCCGACCGCCGAATCTGCACCTCGGGACTGCCCAGCCCGTGCAGCCCCGCGCTGAAGGCGAGCGAGGTGCCCGCGGCCTGGTCGAGCCACATCGCGTGCACGCCGGCGAGCACGAGCGCGGGGTCCCGCTCCATCTCTCCGATGAACAGGACGTCGGTGGTGACGGTCCGCTGCTGCGGCAGCCACACCACCTTCGCCCCCAGGTTGTCCACGAGGTACGCCAGCACGTTGGCCCACGTGACCATCGGCCCGAAGAACCCGGACGTCGGTGGTGCGATCTCGAGGGTCACGGCGCCCCGATGGGCGGCGACGTGCGGATCGAGATGCTCGCGCATCGGACTGACCGAGAGGTCGGCGAGGAGCCGGTCGTTGGTCACGGCGCCACCGAACGCGCCGATCCGCAGGTCCGCCCCGTTGACCGTCAGCCCGAAGGCCGGGAGCAGAGGAGTGCCGGCCAGCGGGTCCCCCATGCCGGGCTGGATCGCCGAGAGCACGACTCCCATGTCGGCAGGCGGCTCCGCGAGAAGAACGATCGCCTGGATCGCCGAGCTGGGCCGGGAGTCGGTCATCGGTCCTCCACGGTCGACGAGCCGGGCTTGACTGCCTACGGTACGAGCCGGCCCGCTCGACCGACAGTGCGAACGCCCACCGAAGCCTCGACCCCACCCTCCCGACCCACCGAGACGGCGCATCCCGCGTCGTGGCTCCGCTGCCGACGGCGTCATCGTCGACGGCCCGCTCGACGGCAGACCCGCTCTCACACCGGCGGCCACGGGATGGCCGGCATGTCACCCTCGGGCGCCGGGAACCGCCGCTCGCGCACCAGCCGCTCGCAGCGCGCGGCGAACGCCTCGACCTCCTCGGGCTCGAGCAGCTGCGCCAGCCGCGCGCCGAGCGCGCCGTCGAGGTCGGCGAGAAGCCGCCGCACGCCATCGACCTCCTCGTCGTGCAGCGACTCCCCGACCCAGCCCCACAGGATCGTGCGCAGGCGTGGCTCGACGTTGAACGTGAGCCCGTGGTCGACGCCGAACCGGTGCCCGTCGGCCTGCTCGAGCACGTGCGCGCCCTTGCGGTCGGCGTTGTTCGTCACGACGTCGAGCACCGCCATCCGCCGCAGCGGCGCCGAGTCCTCGTGCAGCAGAGAGACCTCGCGGTCCTCCTCGTCGAGCCCGTCCAGCACGTGGCGCCAGCCCGGCTCGAGCGGCGCGCCAGAGGGAACGACGCGGACGGCCGGCGTCACCACGCCGTCGGGCTCGCACCATCGCTGCAGCATCCCCGGCCCGTACGGACCCTCGCCCAGCCACGTGGGCGGCACGACGTTCCAGCCGAGGGCCTCGGAGACCTCGTACGTGGCGACCTCGCGCAGCGCGAGGGTCGCGTCGGGGAAGTCCCACAGTCGCCGCTCCCCCGCCGTGGGCTTGTAGACGACGTCGACGCCGTCCAGCCGGGCCAGGAACGTCGCGTTCGACGCCGAGACGATCCGACCGACCAGCTCCACCTCACCGGTCGGCGGTCCGGCGTCACTCACTCGAGCTCGTCGGGGACCGGGCAGATGTGGCCAGCCGGGTCCATCGGCTCCTCGCAGATCGGGCACAGCGGCCTGCCCTGTGCGATCACCGACCGCGTGCGCGCGGCGAACGCCCGCGCCGCACCGACTGGGATGCGGACCACGAACATCTCCTCGACCGGCTCCTCGCCTGCGAGGCCCGCGAGTGCCGCGAGCTCACCCGCCTCGGCGAGCGTCGCCTCCTCCTCGTCCGTACGCAGCCGCATCGCCTGGACGACGATCTGGTGGGTCGAGGCGTCCCACGACAGGCGCATGTCGCCGACCCGGAACAGCTCCTCGACCGGTTCGGTGAGCGGGCCGTCGTCCGCGAGCCCGGCCGGCGCCTGGGCGGGGATGCCGTACGGGTTCCCGTCCGCCATGAGCTGGTCCAGGACGGCGTCGACGCCGTCGGCGAGCGCCGCCGACTGCTGCTTCTCCAGCGCCACGCTCACGACCCGCCTGCCCTCCTCGGCCTGCAGGTAGAAGGTGCGGGCGCCCGGTTCGCCGACGGTTCCGGTGACGAAGCGGTCCGGCCAGTCGAATCCGTGCACGAGAGCGGCCATGTGTCCATGCTAGGTCGTGCTGCTAGGTCGTGGCTCGGCCGGCCGGCCCCGCCCCGCCGCCGACCTGCGGCGCCTCGGGTGCGCCCGCGCCGAGCCAGGACAGGTCGCCGGCCAGCGTGTTGACGCCGAGCACGTGGGGCCGCGGGCCGCCGTAACGCACGATCGAGATCGAGGCCGGGGCGACGTCGAGCCGTTGGAAGACGTCGAGGTGCATCCCGAGCGCGTCGGCGAGCACCGCCTTGATCACGTCGCCGTGGCTCACCGCCACCCAGACGGCCTGCGGTCCGGCGGCGCTCACGACGCGCGCGTCGTGCGACCGGACGGCCGCGACGCCGCGCGCCTGCATCCGCGCCATCGACTCACCACCGGGGAACGCCGCCGCCGACGGCTGGTTCTGCACGACCTCCCAGAGCGGCTCCTTCGCGAGCTCCGCGAGCGCCCGGCCCTGCCACTGGCCGTAGTCGCACTCCGTGAGGTCGTCCTCCACGACCACCTCGCCCGCGCCGTCGGCCGGCTGCTGGGCGAGGATCGCCGTGGCGGTCTGTCGGCACCGTTCGAGCGGGCTGCTCACGACGTCGGCCAGCGGCAGCGCCGCGATCCGCCGGCCGGCGTCGCCGGCCTGCGTGCGCCCGGACTCGTCGAGCTCGACGCCCGGGGTGCGCCCGGCGAGCAGCCCGGAGGCGTTGGCGGTGGTCCGGCCGTGCCGGACGAGAAGGACGGTCGCCACGAGCGTTCCCTGACCCGGCGACGCGGTCAGGCGACCGGCAGGTGCGCGGCGAGGAACGCCTTCGTGCGCTCCCAGGCCAGCGCCGACGCGTCGGCGTGGTGGAAGGCCGGGTGGGGGTTGTCGAAGGCGTGGTTCGCGCCCGGGTAGGTGAACCACTCGAGGGGGTGCTCGCCGTCGAGCACCGCGCGCGTCGCCTCCTGCGCCTCGCCCGGGATGAAGGCGTCGACCTCGCCCCAGTGGTGCAGGCTCGGCACGGTGACGGCGCCGGCGCGCTCGGCGTCGGCCTCGGCCTGCGCCGGGATCGACGAGCCGTAGTACGACACGAGCACGGCCGGGTCTGCCGCGTCGGGGTCGGCGGCCCGCGCCGCGGCGACGGCGAACGCGACTCCCCCGCCGAAGCAGAACCCGATCAGCCCGACGGGCCCGGTGACCGCGGGGTGCGTGGGCAGCCAGGCGAGCGTGCGGTCGGTGTCGGCGACGGCGTGCTCGAGGCCGAGCCGTTCGGCGGCGGACATGCCGGCGCCGAGGACGTCCTGGATGTCGCCGTCCTCCGGTGTCGCCGCGAGCCCGATCCGCCAGTAGAGCTCGGGCACGGCCACGACGTAGCCGAGGGCCGCGAGGTCGGCGGCGCGCGCCTCGACGTAGCGGGAGACCCCGAAGATCTCCTGCACGAGCACCAGGCCCGGTCCCGTGCCCGACGACGGGAGGTACAGCCGGACGGGGAGCTCGCCGTCGGGCGTGGGGATCGAGGCGATGTCGTCGGCGGGCGCGCTCGCTGCGCCGGGGCTGCTCGGAGTGCTCGGAGTGCTCATGCGCGTGATCCTCGCACCTTGCGGCTGCTCGCAACTGCCGGGCACCTGGGCGGGTGCACCGGCCCAAGCCTCGCGACCGTCCACCGACGTCCCGTCAGGGACCGATGGACCCAGGGTTCTCCCAGCCTCCGTGAGGCATTCTTGGATCGTGACCTCCACCGCGCCGCCCGCTCAGCCCGACGACGCCCTCGGCTCCGAGGGGACGCTCGACCCGCACGAGGTCGCCGACGGTGACGACGACCTCGACGACGCGTACGACGACGAGCTCGACGACGACCTGACCGTGGCCGACGGCGCCGGACGCTTCGTCGGGTGGCGGCACTCCCACAGCTTCCTGTTCGCGCTCATGGGCCTCTCGGCGATCGCCTGCATCATCGCCTCGGCGGTCCTGTCGGTCGAGGCGTACCACCTCGCGCTGAACCCGGACGCGGTGCTGGGCTGCGACATCAACGCGGCGATCAGCTGCGGAACCGTCGCCCAGTCGTGGCAGGCGCAGTTCTTCGGGTTCCCGAACGCGTTCATCGGGCTGGCGACCGAGCCGGTGGTGCTGACCATCGCCGTCGCGGGCTTCTCCGGGGTGCGCTTCCCGCGCTGGTTCATGTTCGCGGCCCAGATCGGCTACACCCTCGGCCTGATCTTCGCGTACTGGCTCTTCTACCAGTCCTACGTCTACATCGGCGCGCTGTGCCCGTGGTGCCTGCTCATCACCGTGTTCACCACGGTCACGTTCTTCACGATGCTGCACATCAACGTGGTGGAGAAGAACCTGTTCCTCGGTGCACGCGCACAGGCGGCCGCGGACCGGCTCGTCCGGATCGGCCTGGACCTCGTGATCCCCACCGTGCTCATCGCGGGCATCATCATCGCGATCCTGCTCAAGTACGGGACCGTCATCTTCAGCTCGTGACGCGCGTCGGCTCCCCGTCCGCCGCCCGTCCCCATCCGTTCCCGCCCGTGCCCAGCGTGGAGGTGCCGCCGTGCTGACGACCGTCGCCGTCGCCGGCTACCGCTCCCTGCGTGACGTCGTGCTGCCGCTCGCGCCGCTCACGGTCGTCACGGGCGCGAACGGCGCGGGCAAGTCCAGCCTCTACCGTGCGCTGCGCCTGCTGGCGTCGGCCGCCGAGGGCGACCTCGTCCGCGACGTCGCCCGGTCCGGCGGCCTCGAGGCGCTGCGCTGGGCCGGGCCGGAGAACCCCCGCGGCGCCATGCGCCGCGGGGAGGTCCCCGTGCAGGGCACCGTGCGGTCCGGTCCCGTGCGCCTGCTGCTGGGTGTGGGCACCGACGAGCTGGGCTACGCCGTCGACCTCGGGCTCCCGACGCCGAGCGAGGCCGGGCGGTTCCCGCACGATCCCTCAGTGAAGGCCGAGGTGGTGTTTGCCGGCTCCTTCGCGCGGCCCGCGAGCGTGCTCGTGGAGCGCCGAGGGGCGCGCGTGCGGCAGCGCGGCGACGGCGGTTGGGAGCCCGTGCCGGACCCGGTCGCGGCGAGCGCGTCGATCCTCACCGAGCTCGCCGACGCGCGTACGAGCCCGGAGGTGGTCGGGGTGCGCCGGATGCTGGGGCGCTGGCGGTTCCACGACCAGCTGCGCGTGGACGACGGCGCACCCGCCCGCCGCCCGCAGGTCGCCGTGCGCTCGACGGTGCTCGCCGACGACGGCGCGAACCTCGCCGCGACGCTCGCCACCATCGAGGAGATCGGCCGCGCGGACGTGCTGGCGGCGGCCGTGGCCCGCGCGCTCGACGGGTCGAGCATCGAGGTGCGCGACGTGCGGCTCGGGCACGGCGACGTGCGTGTCGGGCACGAGGGCGCGGGCACCGGGCACCTCGAGCTGGTTCTGCGCCAGCCCGGCCTGCTGCGGCCCGTGCGGGCTCCGGAGCTGTCGGAGGGCACGCTGCGCTTCCTCATGCTCGCGGCCGCCCTGCTCTCGCCCCGACCCCCGGAGCTGCTCGTCCTCAACGAGCCCGAGGGCAGCCTGCACCCGACGCTGCTCGCGCCCCTGGCTGCCCTCATCGCCGACGCCGCTCAGGAGACACAGATCCTCGTCGTCACGCACGCCTCGGCGCTCTCGGACGCCCTCGCGCGACACGGCGCCGAAGGCGTCGAGCTCGTCAAGGAGGGCGGAGAGACCCGGGTCGCGGGCCTCGGGACGCTCGAGCAGCCGCCCTGGCGCTGGCCCGAGCGCTGACCGGCAATCGCCCGGTCCTACGATCGAACCGATGTCCCAGCCGCACGCCGCTCCCGAGCGCACCCGCCGTCCGATCGCGCACGTCGTCTTCTACGAGCCGTGCATCCCCGGCAACTCCGGCGCCGCGATCCGGCTCGCCGCACTGACCGGCGCGGTGCTGCACCTCGTCGAGCCGCTCGGGTTCGACATGTCCGAGGCGAAGCTGCGGCGCGCCGGGCTGGACTACCACGACCTCGCGCACGTCGAGCTGCACCCCGACCTCGACGACGCGCTCGCGGCGTGCGGGGTCGGGGTGGCCGACGGGGCCGACGGAGTGGCCGGCGGGGCCGACGCCGAGTCAGCGGTGGGCGGACGCGCGGGCACGGGCGGGGGCACGGGCACGGGCACAGGCGCCTCGACGCCGAGCGTGTGGGCCTTCACCGCGAACACGGACGTCACCCTGGCCGACGCCGACCTCGCGCTGGGCGACGTCCTGCTCTTCGGCCCCGAACCGACCGGACTGCCCGACCACGTGCTCGAGGACCCCCGGGTCACCGCGCGGGTCCGGATCCCGATGCGCCCGGGGCTGCGCTCGCTCAACCTCGCGAACGCCGCCACGGTCGCGCTGTACGAGCTGTGGCGGCGTGCGGACTACGTGGGGGGCGCGTGACCGGATCCCCCGGCCTGCCCGCGAGCCTCCCCGACGGCCTGGCGCGCCTGGTCGCGACGCCCGAGGGCGCAGCCTGGCTCGCGCGCGTTCCTCACCTCCTCGCCCGCGCCGTCGAGCGGTGGGACCTCGAGCTGGCCCCGCCGTTCTCGGCGGGCAGCGCAAGCTGGACCGCTCTGGCGCGCCCGCGTGGTGGCCGGACCTGGCGCTGGGTCCTCAAGATCACGTACCCGCACCCCGAGGCCGCCCGCGAGGCCGACGGCCTCATGCACTGGCACGGGCACGGTGCGCCCCGGCTCGTCGACGTCGAGCCCGACGACTGGGCGCTGCTCATGGAGGCGGTCATCCCGGGCACCCCGCTTGCGGCGTCGCTCTGGCCAACCGAGCAGGCGCTGCGCACCGGAGCCCGCACCCTCGCCGAGCTGCACGCCGTGCCGCTGCCGGAGCGGCACGCCTTCGAGGACCTCGGCGCCACGACCCGCGCGTGGGCGCAGCTCGTGGCGCAGAGAGCCGAGGCGATGCCGTGGGCCGGCGCCGACCGCGACCTCGTGGCGGACACGGTCACGCTGCTTGCCGAGCTGCCGGCGACGACGACTCGCCGTGCCCTGCTGCACGGCGACTTCAACCCGGGCAACGTGCTCGCCGCCGAGGACGAGCACCGCACGCGCTGGGTGGCGATCGACCCCAAACCGGTGGTGGGCGACCCGGCGTTCGACCCGTGGCCTCTGCTCGAGCAGGTCGGCGACCCGTTCGCGGCCCGCGACGTGCCGGCGGAGCTCGCCCGCCGCTGCTCCGCCGTCGCGCCCCTGCTCGAGGTCGAGGCGTGGCGCGTGGCGGCGTGGTCGTTCGCCCGGCGCGTGGAGTCCAACCTGTGGCTCGCGGCGACCACGCCCGCCGATCAGCGCGAGGAGCTCGAGCTCCCGCGGCAGTGGGCGGAGGCCCGGGCGTGGCGCTCGACCGTCGCGCTGCTCGACCCGTCGCGCGCGTAGCCGCACGGCTGAGCGCCTGGCCAGACCCCGCAGCAGTGCGCGGGCGTAGCTGGTCGCGGCGCGTTCGGAGCCGTTCCCCCGGACGGGGCGTAGGTTCAGACACCATGAGGCTCAACTCCGCAGGGGTCCGCCGGGCATTCGCCCGACAGGGAGTAACGCAGCACGACCGAGACGAGTCCGACGTCGTCGATGCGGCGGTGGACACGGCGTCGTCGGGTTCCGCGTCCAGCCGAGGAGCCGCGCGCAGCGGACAGCGATCGCGCTGGGTCACCGAGCAGGGCTCCCAGACCATGCGGCCCGGTCGCGCGTCGCGTCGGGGAGGCCACGACCAGGTGGTGTCCGCCGCCAGTCTCGGTGACGGGACGCCGCTGTGGCTCGTGAAGGCCGGTGGCTACTCGTGGCGTTTCCTCGTGGTGGTCGCGGCGGTCGCGATCACGGTCTTCGCCGTCCTTCAGGTCAAGCTCGTCCTCGTCGCGGTGTTCCTCGCCCTGGTGATCACGTCGGTGCTCGAACCGGCGGTCACGTTCCTCGCACGCTTCATGCCCCGGGCGCTCGCGACCGCCCTCTCGCTGGTGTTCTCGATCCTGTTCTTCCTCGGCCTGCTCACGTACGTCGTCTACTCCGTCTCGATGCAGGCCTCCTCGCTCGCGCGGCAGTTCAACAACGGCATCAACCAGATCGTCGACTGGCTGCAGAACGGTCCGCTGCCCTGGAAGATCACCAACGACGACATCACGGGGTGGATCTCGGACGGCCAGACGTGGCTGCTGCAGCACTCCGGCGACATCGCCAGCACGGTCTTCGCGAACGCCGGCGGGGTGTTCGAGGTCTTCACGGTGCTCGCGCTCGGCACCTTCACCACGATCTTCTTCCTCGCCGTCGGGCCGAAGATGTGGGTCTGGTTCATCAACCAGCTGCCGTCGCGCAACCGGATGACGATGCACAGCGCGGCAGGCGCGGGCTGGTACACGTTCGCCGGCTACGCCCGCGGGACGGTGATCATCGCCGTCATCGACGGGATCCTCGCCTATCTTCTGCTCACGATCGTGGGGGTGCCGCTCGCGGCCCCGCTCGCGGTGCTGGTCTTCATCGGGGCGTTCATCCCGCTGATCGGTGCACCCGCTGCGATGATCGTCGCCGCGGTCGTCGCACTCGCGGCCAACGGTTTCATCGCAGCGCTGATCGTGACGGTGGGCATCGCACTCATCGGCCAGATCGAGGGTCACCTCCTGCAGCCGCTCATCATGGGCAAGCAGGTGTCGCTGCACCCGGTGGTCGTCGCGCTCGGCGTGACGGCGGGCACGTTCCTCGGCGGTCTGCTCGGCGCGATCGTGGCGATCCCCGTGATCGCGGTGACGTGGACGGTGTTCAGCCAGCTGCGCACGGTCGACCCACCGATGGAGGAGCCGCTGCCCTCGGTGCGCAGCGTCGCCCGGCCAGCCGTCGACGACTAGCCTCCCTTCGCCTGACCCGCGCCGACCTGGAGACCGATGCCGGCGAGGAGGAGGTCCAGTCCCGCGGCGAACTGCTCGGTATCGTCGTGCGCGGCGAACTCGTCGGCGATCTGGCGGAGGAAGGGGAAGTCGTCCGCGTCGCTCGACCGCATCTCCGCGCGAAATTGGGACACGAAGTCCTCCAGGTCCACGCGACCGTCCCGCACCTCAGGCGGCGGGTCCTGACCGCGATCCGCTGCTACCCCGACGGCGTACCCCATGAGCGCAGAGACCGCATCGAAGCGCTGGCGCACCGTGAGGTCGAGCCGCATGAGCTGCCGTCCGACGCGGTCGTAGAAGACGAGGCCGTTGGGCTGCGTCCCGGCGTCGCGCATGAACCACGCGCCGAGCCAGGGTCGGCTCGCCGTCGCGCGGTAGAACGCCATCATGAGCGCGCGGGTCTCGGCGAGCGGATCCGTCCCACGGCCGACGTCGGCGGTGTCCTCGAGGATGTCGGCCAGCACGCTGTCCGCAGCGCGGCCGAGCAGCTCGTCCTTGCTGGAGACGTACCAGTAGATGCTGGCCACCCCACCGCCGAGCCGGCTCGCCAGGGTGCGGAACGTGAGCGCCGGCTCGCCCTCTTCGTCGAGGATGGCGACGGCCGCGCGCACCACGGAGTCGAGCGAGTGGCTCGTGCGGCGCCGGCCTCGTGACCGCGATGCCGCGGCGTTCGGGGCCGGTGCGGTCGCGGCCGGTGCGGTCGGGGCACCCACTCTCGCGGCACGCGCAGCGAGGGCTTTGGACGTCTGGTCCGTCACATCTCCACCGGTCACGGTTGCACTCTATCGAACGACGTTCTAGAGTCTCGAACAGCGTTCGATACTCGAACGCCGTTCGATAGGAGGACGTCATGACCAGCACCCTCAGCACCACGTCGTTCGTCCCGTCCCGGCAGCTGAGCTACTCGTCCCTCCGAGCGGCCTGGATGCCCCTGGCTGCCCTGTGCCTCGCGTTCTTCGTCGAGATGGTCGACAACACCCTGCTCACGATCGCGCTACCGACGATCGGCCGTGACCTCGGTGCCGGCACGACGGCGTTGCAGTGGGTCACCGGCGCCTACTCGCTCACCTTCGGCGGGCTCCTGCTCACGGCTGGGTCTGCTGCCGACCGGATCGGCCGCCGCACGGTCCTGCTCTGGGGTCTGGCGGCGTTCGGCGCCCTCAGCCTCCTCGTGCTCGCCGTGCACACGTCCGGTCAGCTCGTCGCGCTCCGTGCCGCGCTCGGCATCGCCGCCGCCGCGATGGCCCCGATCACCAACTCGCTCGTCTTCCGGCTCTTCGACTCCCAGGAGCTGCAGATGCGGGCGATGACCGTGATGATCGTGGTCGGCATGAGCGGCTTCGTGCTGGGTCCGCTGCTCGGTGGCACGGTTCTCGCTCATCTCAGCTGGCAGTGGCTGCTCCTCGCCAACGCACCGATCGCCCTGCTCGCCTGGATCGGGGTGCGCCGGGGCGTCGCTGCCGACGATCCGGCCGGGCTCACGAGCGACCGGCTGGACCTGGCGGGCTCGGCCCTGAGCATCGCCACGATCGGCCTCGTCTGCTACACGGCCACCAGCGGGGTCGAGCACGGCTGGGGATCGCCGATCACGTGGGCCCTCGGGGTGGGTGCAGTCCTCGCGCTGGGCGGGTTCGTCTGGCGTGAGCGCACCGCTGCCCAGCCGATGCTCGACCTCTCCGTCTTCCGCAGCGGGATCGTGCGTGGCGCGAGCATCGCCCAGATCGGCACCTCCGTCGCGATGGCCGGCGTGATGTTCGGCATGATCCTGCACTTCCAGTACGCGTTCGGCTGGAGCCCGATGCGGGCGGGTCTCGCGAACCTCCCGCTCATCGTCACGATGGTCGCCGCGACCCCGATCTCGGAGGCGCTCGCGCGCAGGTTCGGCCATCGGATCGCCTGCCTCGTCGGCTCGGTGCTGCTCGCGGGCTCGCTCGCGGGCTTCGCCTGGGGTGTCGAGCACGGGTACGTCGCCATCGCTGCGCTCATGGTCACGTTCACCATCGGGCTGCGCACGGTGATGACCATCTGCGCCGTCGCGCTCGTCGATGCGATGCCCGAGAACCGCACGTCGCTCGGCGCCGCACTCAACGACACCGCGCAGGAGGTCGGCACGAGCCTGGGCACGGCTGTGGTCGGCACGCTGATCGCGGTCCTCGTCACCACCGTCCTGCCCGACGGGGTGTGGAGCAGCGAGCTCGTGGCGTCCTTCTTCCATGGTGAGCGGATCGTGTACACCGTGCTCGCCGTGGTCGTGGGGATCATCGCGGTGGGCCGTTCGCTCAGCCTCAGCAGCTCACGGTCGGCGGAGGAGGCGCACTGAGCCATCCCGCGCACCCCGCCCGTGTGACACCCCGCGCGGTTCACCCCCTCCCAACCGCGCCGGGCGTCACACCGGTGGGGCCTCGGGTTCCCGTCGGCCTCACTGGAAGTCCCGGGACGACGTCGCGACGCTGAGCGGGAGCGGACGCATCCCGTCCGCCAGCAGGTTCACCACCCCGTCGGTGCGCTCCACGACGCCGCGGACGATCAGTCCACGACTGCGCACTGCGGTGCGGCGGTGCCGCGCCCACAGACCCGCCGAGCAGACCACGTTGAGCATCCCGGTCTCGTCCTCCAGCGAGAGGAACGTGACGCCCTGCGCGGTGCCGGGGCGCTGACGGTGCGTCACCACCCCGCCGACCTCTACGCGTGTCCCGTCCTGGACCATGACGAGCGAGCTGACCGGGCGCACCCCCTCGCGACGCAGTCGTGGCCGGCTGAAGTGCGTGGGGTGGTGGTCCGGTGAGACGCCACTGGCCCAGACGTCGGCGACGGCCGTCTCGGCCGCGCCCATGCCGGGCAGCGGGGGCGCCTGCGTGCCGACCGTCGTGCCGACGAGGACGTCCTGGACCCAGGTGCTGCCGGCCACGCTGCTGGAGCGGCCTCCCTCGTCGGCGAGCGCACCGGCCGTCCAGAGCGCCTGACGACGGGTGCCGCCGAAGCAGCGCAGCGCACCGGCCGTGGCCAGCGCCTCGAGCTGGGCAGCGCTCAGTCGGGCACGACGGGCGAGGTCGGCGGCGTCGGTGAACGGCGCGTGCTCGCGCGCCGTGACGATCCGCTCGGCCGTCCGCACGCCGATGCCCCGGATCGGGGCGAGCCCCAGCCGCACGGCGAAGGCCCGACGGCGAGCGGCGCCCGAGGAGGCTTCCTCGCCGTCGTGCGGCGCACCATCGCCCGGTTCGGCTGAGTCGCCCGGGTCGGCGAGGCTGCCTGCGATGCCGGTGGGGTCCGGGCGGTCGGTTCCGGGCGAACCGGCACCGACCGGGACGGCCGGCATGGCTGCGACGCTTGCGGGACCCGGGTGGTCCGCCGGGTCGTCGTCGGGGACGTCCCACGTGACCGTGTCGGTGTCGTGGTCACTCTCGGCGAGCCGGCCCGCGTCCTCCAGCCAAGTGGCCCGCGCGAAGGTGGGCCGCGGGACGAGGCCGCGCTCGCCGTCGGGCACGCCGTCGGGAGCGTCGGGGGGGCGACCGATGTGCTCGACGTGCGCGTGCACGCGCGAGTCGGCCACCGTGGCGCGGCGCACCACGATGCCGTGCCGCCGCGCATCGGCCACGAGCGAGGCCGGGGAGTAGAACCCCATCGGCTGGGCGCCGAGCAGCCCGGCGTAGAACGCCTCCGGGTGGTAGCGCTTGAGATAGGTGGACGCGTAGACGAGGTAGGCGAACGAGAACGCGTGCGACTCGGGGAAGCCGAAGTCGGCGAACGCCTTCAGCTTGTCGTAGATCTGAGCGGCGACGTCGCGGGAGACGCCGTTGTCCGCCATCCCCTGCATGAGCCGGTCCTTGAGCGCCTCCATCTTGTCGATCGACCGCTTCGACCCCATCGCGCGGCGCAGCTGGTCGGCCTCGGACGCGCTGAAGGAGGCGACGTCGATCGCGATCTGCATGAGCTGCTCCTGGAAGAGCGGCACGCCGAGGGTCTTGCTCAACGCCGGTTCGAGGAGCGGGTGCAGGTACGTGACCGGTTCCTGGTGGTTCTTACGGCGGATGAAGGGGTGGACCGAGTTGCCCTGGATCGGGCCGGGTCGGATGAGGGCGACCTCGATGACGATGTCGTAGAAGCACTCGGGCTTCAGCCGCGGCAGGGTGGCGATCTGGGCGCGCGACTCGACCTGGAACACCCCGACGGTGTCTGCCGTCTGCAGGAGCGCGTAGACGCCGGGGTCCTCCTGCGGCAGGGAGTGCAGCTCGAGCGGGCGCTCCAGCTCGGGCTCGGTCTCGGTCACCAGGTCGAACGCGAGGCGGAGCGCGGTGAGCATGCCGAGCCCGAGCAGGTCGAACTTCACCAACCCGGCGTCGGCGCAGTCGTCCTTGTCCCACTGCAGCACGGTGCGGCCCGGCATGGTGGCCCACTCCACGGGGCAGACCTCGATGACGGGGCGGTCGCACATCACCATGCCGCCGGAGTGGATGCCGAGGTGCCGCGGGAGGCGCAGCATCCGCTCGGCGACGTCGATGACGTGCTCGGGGATCTCGCCGATGTCCTGCGCGCTGGCGGGGGCGTGCCGCGGCGGGGCCGGGTCGTGCGGGTCGACGCCCTTCTCCCGTGGGGCGGGAACGGCGGCGGCACGGCCGGCGTCACGGTCCGAGGGGGCGCGGTCGGGCGACTCCCCCTGCCACCACGGGCTGCTGGGGGCGGTGCCGCGCAGGCTCCCCCACCGCTCCAGGCCCTTGGACCAGGCGTCGCGCTGCCCGATGTCGTAGCCGAACGCGCGGGCGGCGTCGCGCACCGCGGAGCGCGGTCGGTAGGAGATGACGTTGGCCACCTGCGCCGCGTACTCGCGGCCGTAGCGGTCGTAGACGAACTGGATCGCCTCCTCCCGCCTGCCGGACTCGATGTCGAGGTCGATGTCCGGCGGGCCGGCACGACCGTCGGAGAGGAACCGCTCGAAGAGCAGCCGGTGCTGCACGGCGTCGACGGCGGTGATGCCGAGCGCGTAGCAGACGGCCGAGTTCGCCGCGCTGCCTCGGCCCTGGCACAGGATCCCGCGGCTGCGGCAGAAGTCCACGATCTCGGCCACGATGAGGAAGTAGCCCGGGAAGTCCAGCCGGGTGATGAGCTCGAGCTCCTTCTCCAGGGTCGGGTACGCCTGGGGGTGGCGGGGGGACCCGGGCGGTCCGTACTTCTGCCGGGCGCCCCGCATCGTGAGGGCGCGCAGCCAGCTCGCCTCGGTGTGCCCCTCCGGCACAGGGTGCGGTGGCAGGTTGGGGGCGACCAGTTCGAGGTCGACGGCGCACTCCGCGCCGAGCCGGGCGGCCGCGGCCACCGCCTCGTGGTGGCGGTGATGCCGGGCGAGCATCTCGACACCCGAGCGCAGGTGCGCCGGGGCCGGGGGCAGCCAGGGGTCGATCTCGTCGAGGGTGGCGCGCGCGCGGACGGCCGCGAGCACGTCCGCGAGCGCAGCGTCGCGGGGCCGCGCGGCATGCACCGCACCGGTCACGACGGCGGGCAGGCCGGCGCCCCGTGCGAGCTCGACCAGCACGTCGCACCGCTCGGGATCGTCCGGTCGGCCGTGGTCGGTCACCTCGACCGCGACGTTGTCCCGGCCGAACAGCGCGGTGAGTCGATCGAGCTCGGCGCGGGCGGACGGGACGTCGAAGCGTCGCGGGGCCGGCTCGAGCGCCCTGCGGACGGGTCCCTTGCGACACCCGGTGAGCACGAGCCAGTGACCCCCCGCCTGCTCGGCGAGCACCTCCATCGGGTCCAGCCCCACGCCGCGGCCGTAGTCGCACTCACCCTTGCGCCCGGTGGCCAGATGCGCGGTGGCGATGGCCCGGGAGAGCCGTGTGTAGCCCTCGATCCCGCGGGCGAGGACCACGAGATGGGTGGCGTCCGGGTCCGGCACGCCGGTGGTGGCCGTGCGCTCCGCCAGGCTCAGCTCGGCCCCCAGCACCACCGGCAGCTCGGCCGCGCGCGCCGCCTTCGAGAACCGGACGACGCCGTAGAGGCCGTCGTGGTCGGTGAGAGCGAGGGCGTCCAGCTCCAGCCGTACGGCCTCGGCCACCAGCTCCTCGGGCTGGTTGGCACCGTCGAGGAAGCTGAACGCGGAGTGGCTGTGCAGCTCGGCATACGGAACGCGCGCGGACGGGAAGCCCCTAGTCATGAACGCCCTCCACCCACCAGGCGCCGTCGTGGAAGGCGAGCAGCACGACCCCGCCCCGGGCAGCTCCGCTCCGCACGACCCCGTCTCGGACGACACCCTCTCGCTCGGCCGCACCTCGCACGGCCCCGTCGTCGACGACGCCTTCCCCGACCCGGGCCACCTCGACCTGAAGCCAGGCTCCCGCCCGGCCGCGTGCGGTCCACCACCGCTCGGTGACCTGCCACGGGCCTGCGCTCGTGAGCACGCGATGGACCCCGGGGACGAGCCAGCCCACGCCACCCGCGCCTGCCGCACCACCCGCACCAGGTCGCGCCGCGACGCCGCCGGCGCCAGCGGCGCCGCCGGCACCAGCGGCGCCGCCGGCACCCGGTCGCGCCGCGGCACCGCGCCCCCGCGATGCGGCAGCCGCCGGTCCCGCCGTCACGTGCAACGTGGCGGGCACGCCGAGGAGCCGACCGCGCGCGTCCACCGTGACGTCGGACCCGACGGCGTCCCGCAGCTGCACTCGCGGCGGGTCCAGCGGGACCACGCTCGGCAGCGGCGGGGGGATGCTGCCCGGCCAGGGCGCGTCCGGCCGACGCAGTGGCGTGGTCTCGTCCCCCCACGCCACCAGGCGCACGCGATCCCGTGGCGCCCGACCACCCTCGCGGACCGGCACGAGCACGCGTTCCGGACCGAGCAGCCCCTGCACGCGCAGGGCCGCCCGCGACGCCTGGAGCTCCCCGCGCGCTCGCCTCCCCCACAGCCCGTCCTGAGCCATGCCCGCCGCGCTGACCTCCTGCGCGTGCAGCTCGATCCGCGCGAGCGGTGCGCTCGGTGCCCGGCCGCTGCGGCCCCCGAGCCACCCCTCGAGCTGCCACCGCACGCGGTCGGTGAGCTCGCTGACCGTGAGGGCACCCTCGATCCGCCAGGTGCGGGTCAGCTCCGCCCCGGTCGTGGCGCGCGCGGTCACCGCCAGGCGCGCACACACCGCGCCGCGCCGCATGAGCCTGCTCTGCAGGTCCTCCGCGAGCCGACGGGCCGCGAAGGCGGCGGTGTCGATCCGCGCGGCCGGCGGGTCGAGGTCGGCGCGGACCGCGATGTCGGGGTCCGGCCGGTGCACGACGGGCCGCCGGGCGTCCAGCCCGCGGGCGAGCCGGTGTGCCTGCACCCCCAGCTCACCGAACCGGGCGGCGACGTCGGCGGACCGCAGCGCGGCCACGTCCCCAAGCCGCATCAGGCCGAGCCGACGCAGCAGGTCCACGAGGTCGGTCCACGCCGCGCTCGCCTCACGGGTGGTGGCGGCGTGCAGCAGGGCGCGTACGTCCCGGCCGGCGAGGAACTCCCGCGCCGTCCCCGGCGCGACCGTGACGCCGTCGCGCGCCGCGAGCACCGCCGTGAGATAGCCCTCGGCGACCCCGACCTGGCACTCGACCCCCACCTCGTCCGCCACGGCGCCGACGAGCGCGTCCCCGAGCGCCGACTCCCCGCCGAGGTAGCGGCTCGGACCGGCCGCGGCGAACAGCACCATCCCGGGCCGGACCACCTCGAGGTCGGCGACCAGGCCCTCGATCGTCTGCACCACCTCCTCGAACGCGCGCACGTCCCGACCGGGATCCGCCGGCACCAGCACCAGCTCGGGGCAGATCTCCTGGGCGCTGCGTCGGCGCATCCCGCGACGCACCCCGAGGGCGCGGGCGGGGGCGGACGCCGCGAGGACGCCTCGCGCGTCGTGCACCGCGACCGGGAGGTCCGCCGGGAGCTGGCGCTCGGTGGCGACGGCGACCACCGGCCAGTCCGGGACCCACAGCACCCCGAGCCGCGGGGCCACGTCGGCACGTGCCGCCGTGCTCTGCTCCGGCAACGACGCCATCAGCCGGCCATCCTCTCGAGCTCGGCCGATCCCGTGGACGCGACGAGCGCCACGACCCCGGCACCGGCACCGTTCCCCGCGACCTCCGTGCCGACCTCCGTACCGACCGAGGTGACGTCGGGCAGAAGGCGGGTTCCGCCGTCGTGCTCGCGCACCCGCAGCACCACCGACCGTGGTGCGCCGCCCGCTCGCCCGGTCGCGCGCACCACGATCTGCGCCTCGGTGAGGCGCCCCGTGGCCAGGCCGTACCACGCGCTCTCCCCCGCCTCGAGGCTGACCTCCGCGCCCGGCCACGGGAGCGTGCTCACCAGCACCGCACCGCGGTGGCGCACCCGCTGACCGATGGCGCGCCGGTCCCGATCGCCGAGCGCCGCCCGACCCACCACGACCACGTCGAAGCCGTCCACGACGGCGCCGATCACCTCCGGCGCCGACGGCCCGGGATCGGGGACCAGGACCAGGCGGGACGGGTCGAGCCCGGCGTCCAGGGCCGCGGCCAGGCCGAGGTCGGGATGTCCGACGACGGCCGTCCACCCGCCGTGCTCCGCGAGGGACGCGACGACGTGCAGCAGCAGCGTGGTCGACCCGAGCACGCTCAGGCTCGACCCGCGTCGCACCGCACCGTGCGGGACGACGCCGCGCAGGACCGGGGGAACCGCGAGCCACCCGCCGTCGAACCTGGCCGGGACGGTCCTGTCCCCCGACGGCGCCGCGTCCGGCTCACGACGCGCCGCTCGCTGGTCTCCCGGAGACCGAGCGCCGCTCGCCACCGACTCGCCGGGCGACGCGGACGGTGGGGCGGCCGCCGCCCAGTCCACGTGTCTGACCCCCGTCGCCGTCTCGGCCTGCACGAGGGCGCGCCTGACCAGGTCCAGCCGTTCTGCTCGGGTGGCGAGCTGCGCCGTCATGTCTCACCTCGTCTCGCCGCACCGGGTCCTTCCCGGGCGCACCGAACATCTGTTCGATGCAGATTGTTCTAGTACACGGGTACGACATCGACCTGTCAACGCGAGATCGCGCGCCCCGATCGACACGCCGTACGCCGCGTGACGACGCGCTGGTGACGCGCCGATGGGCGCAACCGATGGATGCAGCCGGCGGGCGCAGCCGATGCGCCGATGTGGGCAGACGACGCGCCGACGACGACGCTCGGCAATGCTCCGCCGCGCCGTTCACCTGCCCCACTCAGGCCCTCGCCCGTCTGATCGCTCGATCACCTAGGTGATGGCCGGATGCTTCAGCAACTTCTAGGTAATTCACCCAATGGTGCGGCTCACGCGGGGCCGGTTAGCCTCCCACCATGCCGAGTCGGACTGCACGTGGGGGTCGTTGCAGCTCCGTCGTTCCCGCACCACGCACCGCCACGCAGCGGCGCAGGTCGGGACGGTAGCCCTCGCTGCTGCCCGGGTCACGGTGGGGGTGACCCGGGCAGCGAGCGAGCGGGGGGTGGTGGGCGGCGTCACTCGCGACCGGGGGGAAGGCGAGAGACTGCAAGAAGCTGCAAGGCTGCAAGGCTGTAAGACTGCAAGATCGCGGGGGGTCGGGGGGCCCGCCGCGGGACGGCAGAACGCGGGAAGAGGCAACGTCCGCGGGCGCTGGGCTGGGGGCTCAGGGCACGGGCGCTGAGCAGGGGTGCGGTGACGTGGTACCGAGCAGGGGGCTCACCACGCACCGGACGAGCTCAGCTCCCGGGCGCCACGGCACGCATCGTCGGGTGCACCGGCGGCTCGGTCGACCGACCTCAGTCCGTCCCGCGCTCACCCAGCACCAGCGCCAGCTGCGTGCGGGAGCGGACCTGCAGCTTGCGGTAGATCGCCTGCAGGTGCGCGTCGACCGTTCGCGGCGAGAGCGCCAGCTCCGACGCCGCCTCACGCGTGGTCCTGCCCCGCCCGACGGCGAGCGCGACCCGCAGCTCCGCCGGCGTGAGGTTCGCGAGCGTCGTCGGTTCCGCCACCGGCGCGAGACCGCCTGCCAACCGTGCGCGCTCGACCCACGGAGCGGCGCCGAGACTCGTGAACGCGCCGAGCGCGGCAGTCGCCGCTCCGCGATCGCCCAGCTCCGCGAGCGCGAGCCGGCTGCGGGCCGCCTCGAACGGCGCGCCGAGCGCGTCCAGCTTCTGCGCCGAACGGGTCAGAGCCGAGCGGTCCCCGCGCAGCAGGCCCTCCGCACGCGCGCAGATCGCGGCGCACCACGCGTTGCCCGAGCGTGCGAGCGCCTCGAGTCGGCGTTGCAGCCGGGTCGCCTCCACGACGCGACCCGTCGCCACGTACGCCTCCAGCAAGTCCCCGTGCCACCAGAGGATGCCGGGGTGCCGCGGCCCGGACGACAACGCCACCTGCGCCACCCACTCCAGCGGGGCGATCGCGTCCTCGGGCCGCCCGTCCGCGAGCGCCGCGAGCCCGAGCGCGTGCCTCGACCACGCCCCAAGAGCCTCCAGCCCCAGCGCGTCGGCGCTGCGCGCCGACCGACCCGCGTGCTCGACGGCGAGCTCCACGTGCCCGAGTGCGGCCTCCACCCGGGCGTACGTCGGGTCGCCCCAGGTGCCGGCCCGGCGGCCGACCCCCGCCACGAACTCCGCCTCCGACAGCGCGCCCGCGCGCGCCTCGGGCCACCGGCCGATCCGCCAGGCGACCTCCGCGTCCATCGCCGCGGCGAAACGCGCGGCGCCGTCGTAGCCCGCCTGCCGCGCGGCCCGCAGCACGCCGCCGAACGTCGTCCGGGCCGCGCGCCACTCCTCCCGGATCATCTGGTCGAAGCCGACCATCTGCCCCATCCCGAGGACGTCGCGCTCCGCGCCCGGGCCGATCTGATCGGTGACCTCGTCGCCCAGCTCGAACGCTGCGGTCACCTCGCGTGGGATCGCGCCGTCGCAGCGCATCAGCGCGGCGTGCGTGAGCATGATCTGCGCCGACAGCACGGTCGTCGCGCTCGCGCCGCACGCCCGCGCCGTCCGCAGCGCCCTGCGGGCGAGGTCCTCGGCGTCGGCGTGGGCAGCCATCGTCGCGATCGCCGCGGCCGAGACCAGCAGCGTCGCCGCGTGCTCCGGCTCGAGGTCCTCGGCTCGCGCGAGCAGGGCGGTGCGCGCGGCCTCCGCTGAGGTGGTCCACGTGAGGATCTGTCCCTCGAGGATCGCCGCGGCCGCGCGTTCCGCGGGATCCGCGAGGTCGAGTCCGGCCTCGCCCAGAGCCTCGACCGCGATGTCCGGTCGCCCCGCGTCCCAGGCCGCGGCCGCGGCGCGCAGGTAGGTCGCGGCCGCCGTCGGCGGATCGGGGGCGAGCGTCGCCGCGGTGCTCCAGACCTGGGCTGCGGCGAGCCGCGCGCCCTGCGCGGCGGCCCGTTCGCCGGCGCGGACGACGATGAGGAACGGATCACGGTCCGCGACGGCGACGCCGTCGACGTCCGCCGCAGCGGTCAGCCGCGGCGCGGCGGGCGCGAGCACCTCGTCCACCCGCTCCTCGACGGCGAGGTCGGGCGAGAAGGACGGCTCGCCGTCGAGCAGGAAGACCTCGGCATCGCCGATGTCCGGGAGCGGCGTGCGCGTCCCGGCGAGCAGCCCCACGCGCGCGTTCTCCAGGCGGTTCATCGCGAAGAGGAGCACGTCGGTCGAGGCGACGTCCACGAGGTCGAGCCGCGGCACCACGAGGAGGATCGCGCGCTTCTCGGCCCGGGCGGAGAGGTGGTCGATGAGCGCCACGCCGAGGCTGACGGTGCTCTCCCCCACGCCCTGCGTCGCGAGGTCGGTGAGCGGACCTCGTGGCAGGGGACCGAGCCGAAGCAGCAGCGTGACCAGAACCGCGTAAGGGAGGGCGCGCTCGCGCGCGTGGGAGGGAACCCGCACGATGTCGGCGTCGTCGCATGTCGCGATCGTCGCGTCGAGCGTGTGGTCGGCAGCGTCACCGACGACGACCAGGACCCGCGGTCGACCGGCCCGGATGTCGTCGACGGCGTCGAGCACCTCGTCCGACGGCTCCGCCACGCGCTCCACAACCAGGAGGGTACGTCGGTTACCACATGGGTTGTCCACAGTCTGGCGACTCAATCGGGGAGCGGGCGCCGTCCACAGGGTGCCTGGCGGCCAGCCGGACGGGCCAGGAGGCTCACCCCATGACCACGACGCCGCACGATCCGGACCGCTGCGCGAGCCCGAGGACGAGCCGCCTCGCCACGAGCGCGGTGGCGTCCGAGCAGCTCACCGCGCTGTGGCGCCGCCAGCGTGCGCGTCGACCGCACACCGCGCTGTCCGGCACGTTCGGCCCGCCCGGGTGGTTGCTCGACGCCGAGCTCGCCGGCCCGCTCGCGGGGCACGTCGAGCGGCTGCCCGCCTTTCACGGCGACACGCTGCAGACCAGGCCGCTCCCGGCGGCGGTCTGTGCGGCGCTCCTGGCGCGCGTGCCGGCGTCGGCGCTCGACGAGGACCGAGGCTGCGGTCCGACCACCCGCACCCTCGCGCGTGCCGGGCTCACCTCCCGCGAGCTGCGGCCCTTCGGCTACGTGGTCGGTCCCGACCGGGTCGACGAACGCGTGGCGCTCGACGGCGTGCGCGTCTCGGTAGGCGAAGGCTCGCCGATCACGCACGAGGGTGTGGTCGCCCTCCTGACCCGGTACTGCGAGGACGACTCGAGCGCCGGGGCACACCACCCCGAACGCCCCTCGGGGCCCCGGTCGGGACATCGGTTCGGGCACCGGTCGCGTCCCGGGTCGGCGCGGATCGGATCGCGACGCAGCCCCCTCGACCCCGAGCTCCTCGCACTCACGCTGGCGGTGGCCGAGGTCAGGCACCTCACACTTGCTCTCGCGCCGGTGTGGCCTGACGTGCGCGAGGCGTTCGGCCTGGGCAACGTGCGGCACCCACCGGACGAGATCAGTCTCATGTCGCCGCTGCGGCCCACAGGAGACTCCTTCCGTGCTCGGGGGGCAGACCCTTTCGGTTCACCGGCCATCGGCGGTGTCCGGCTGTGGTGGCGGTTCGGCGCCTCCCGGCACGGCTGTCCCACCCGCGGCGGCATGCGGCGGCCCGTCTCGATCGACGAGCTCACGCGTCGGCTGGAAGGTCCTGCGCCGCGAGCCAGTCCCGGAACGTGAGCGTGCCCCGGTCGACGTCCCCACCGCCCGCGAGCACGCCCGACGCGATCCGGTGCCACCCGGGTGTGGGCACGCGGATGCCCACCACCCGAGCGGAGGACCCGACGGCTCGCGCGTACCGGCGCACGAGGTCGAGCATGAGGTGGCGCTCGGGTCCGACGAGATCGCGGACGGGCCCGGCGGCGGGCTGCTCCGCGAGGTCGACGAGCCGAACGGCGACCTCCGCCGCCGCCACGGGTGCCACGACCATCCGCGGCACCGCCACCACCGGGCCGACGACCGCGGTGTGCAGCATGGTGCCCGCGAGCTCGTGGAACTGCGCGGCGCGCAGCAACGTGTACGGGCGACCGGAGTCCGCGAGAACCCGTTCCTGGGTGCGCTTGCCGCCGTAGTACCCCCCGGACTGCGCGTCGATGCCGACGATCGAGAGCGCGACGTGACGCTCCACGCCGAGGCGCCGCTCGGCGTCGAGCAGGTGCTGCGTGGTCGTGGTGAAGAAGCGGGCGCTCGCGCGGCCGCTGAGGGTGAAGGTGCCCAGCACGTCGATCACGGCGTCGGCGCCCGCGAGCGCGTCGTCGAGACCGGACCCGGTGAGGACGTCGACGCCCGAGGCGCGTGCGACCACCACGACGTCGTGACCGCGGCGCTGGACCTCGGCGACCACGGGCACACCCACCGTCCCGGTGCCGCCTGCCACCACGATCCGCATGCCGGCATCGTGGCCCCGTGGACGCCGACGGCGGTGGCGGCTCGCCCAGGTCGGCGTCGGCGGCCGCTCATCGGCCGCCACACCGGGCTGGGCCGGGGCGCGCGCCGGGCCTACCGTCGGACCATGACCGCCGACACCGACACCCTTCCCCTGTTCGAGCTGGCCGGCGCCGAGCGGGTGCTGGTGGTCGTGGCACACCCCGACGACGCCGAGTACGGCGCCTCGTGCGCCGTCGCCTCCTGGACCGCGGCCGGGGTCGAGGTGACCTACCTCCTGCTCACCCGCGGCGAGGCGGGGATCCGCGGACTCGACCCGGCCGAGACGGCCGTCCTGCGCGAGGCCGAGCAGCGCGCGGGGTGCGCCGCGGTAGGTGTGCGGGCCGTACGGTTCCTCGACGCGCCCGACGGCGAGCTCGTGGCCGGCCTGGAGCTGCGCCGCGCCGTGACGCGCGTCATCCGGCAGGTGCGGCCCGACGTCGTCGTCACGATCACGTGGGAGCTGGAGGCGCCATGGGGACTCAACCACGCCGACCACCGCGTCTGCGGTGTCACGGTGGTCGACGCGGTGCGCGACGCCGACAACCCCTGGACGTTCCGCGAGCTGCTGGAGGAGGAGGGCCTCGAACCGTGGAAGGCGCCTCGCCTCGTCGTCACCGGGCACAGAGCGCTCACACACGGGATCGACGTGACCGGCGAGCCGCTCGAGCAGGGGATCGCCTCGCTCGAGGCGCACGCCGCCTACCTGGCGGCGCTCCCCGATCACCCGGCGCCGCGCGAGATGCTCACCGGCATGACGGCGGCACAGGGGCCGCGGGCCGGAGTGGCGAACGCCGTGCTCGTGCACGTGTGGGACATGTAGCCAGCGGGGTCTGCGGCCTACGCCGACTGGTCTACGCCAGCACGTTCAGAGCGAGCCCGCGGGACGCGGCCGCGAGGCGGTCGTCGTTCGTCCACAGTGCGGCGCACCCGTGCACCTGGGCCGCCGCGAGATGGAGGGCGTCCGGGGTCCGCAACCCGGTGCTGGCGCGCAGCTCGGCCGCGCGGAGGAACACCGGCATCGGGAGCTCGACGACGTCGAGCAGACCGAGCACGGCGACGTAGCGGTCCCGGATCTCGATGTCCCCGCTCCGGATCGGTCCGACGAGCGCCTCCATCGCCACGAGTGGGCTGACCACGAGCGAGGAGGGTGTCCGGGCCAGGCGATCGCGGACCACGTCGCCACGCGCGTCCGCGCTCTCGACGGCGTAGATGAGCACGCAGGTGTCCAGGTAGATGCGCCCACCTGGTCGCCTACTCACTCCCAGCCCTCGCGGGCCATCTCGATCGCGGCGTCGATCTCGTCGGCGGAGCGGCCGAGTCCCGGCCGCGCCGGGTGCTCTCCGAGCCAGGCGACGATCGCCGCTCCCGAGGCCGGCCCGGGCGGATCCAGGCGGACCATCCGCACGACCGGTTCGCCTCGGCGTGCGATGGTCACCTCCTCCCCCGCCTCGGCAGCGGCGACGAGCCGGGAAAGCTGGTTCCGTGCCTCGAGGATGTTGTAAACGGCCACGGCCCGATTCTAGCCAGGAACTTGGCTAGGGTTCATCCCGTCGTTGGCGACGGTTTCGGAGCCACAGCCTCCGAAACCGTCGCCAGCAGTGGAGTCGCGCTGCCCCGAGTGCCGGAAGGCGCCGTGCGGCGGCAGGCGGGAGGACGGCCCGCGAGCCCATACGGTGGGCGCGTGACGAACCGCAAGCGGGGAGACCGCCACGCACGCTCCCAGGCCGAGGCCCGCCGTCGGGCACACGCCGCGCCGCAGCGGCAACATCCCGCCCGCGAGGAGCGACCCGAAGCCATCGAGGATCCGGGCCTGATCGAGGCGATCGACGGCGCGCTCGAAGCCGAGCACCCGCTGGACCTCATCCTGCTCGCGAGTCAGCTCGTGGCGGCGCTCGATCTCACCGACGAAGGCGACGACGCGGTCGGGTCCGACGGCGAGCGGGTCACGCTCGCCCGCCTCATGGGCACGTTCCGCGCGGCCGGGATGCGGCAGAGCGACGCGCTCCTGCTCGTGCTCGCCCAGATGCTGGGCGACGACGCGGCGGCTGATGCGGAGCGCGCGGAGATCCGCCGCGAGGTCGCGGCGCGTCGGCACGCCCTGCCCGGATGGGTGCTGCGCGCGGACCGCATCCAGCCGCGGCGCGCGATCCTCATGACCGCGCTGCTGGACGACGGCCTGAACGTGGTGATCGACGTCGACCTGCCCACCCGCAGGCCGCTCACCTTCTTCGTGTACATCGACGCGAACATGGGCACGATCGTCAAGGACGCGTTCGCCACCGACCGCTCGCTCGAGGACGTCGAGGCGTTCCACCTCGAGCAGGCCCTCGAGCGCCCCGAGACGGGGATGGAGGTGGTCGACGTCTCGCTGGCGGACGCTCGCGCCCGGATCGAGCAGGGCCTCGCGAACTGGCACGCGCTGCAGCGCCCGGTCGAGTCGGACTCGTGGCCCGCGGTGTACGGGCTGCTGCGGTGGCTGCTGCGGCTGATGCCCGAGGGCGGCACGGTGCCCGAACGCGTGCCGCACTCCCCCGAGACGCTCGAGCCGTATGTGGACGACGTGCTGGCGTCGCCGTTCGCCGTCGGGCTCGACGCAGGTCCGGACGCGCTGCCGCGCGCGGTTCTGCGCTCGCTGCTGAGCTTCTCCTCCTCGCTCGGCGAGGGCGACCCGCTGCGGTGGAGCAACGTCACGGCCGAGACGGCGCTGATGGACTGGTGCCTGCGCAGGATCTCGGCGGAGCCGAAGTTCCTCGCGGCCGTCCCCGAGGTGCTGCGCGTGCTCGTGCGGTACGCGCACGCCGAGCGCGACGCGCCGAAGGGGGCCACCACGGAGGCGCTCGCCGGGATCGCCCGGTTCGAGCCCGAGTACCGCGCCGCGATCGCGGATCCGACTCGGCACGGCCTCATGGGGATGCTCGCCGAGGCGGGACTGCTGGACTCCGACGGCGTGCTCGACGCCGAGGCGGTGCACCGGCTCAACGCGAAGAACGGGTTCGACTCGGGTGACTGGTCCGCCGGCGGCGACATCCTCGACTCCCTCGCCGAGGAGGTCGGCGGGCACGGGGCGCTGGCTCGGCTCGACGCCGTGCCGCTGCCGCCCGAGGAGCTCGTGCTCGACGGCGTGCCGGAGGACGTGCACGAACGGCTGCGGTCCGTGGACGCGATCGCCACGAGGGGACTGCGTGCGCTGATCGAGGAGCCCGAGTGCACCGAGCTCGTGACGAGCGCGCGGCGGATCCTCGCCCGTGCGGCGCTCGCCGATCCGACGCTGTTCCGACGGCGCGGGCGGGACGAGACCTGGGCGGCGGCCGTGCTGTGGATCGCGGCGAAGGTGAACGACGTGCTGAGTGCGCGCCGACTGACCTCGACCGAGCTGCACGAGGCCGTCGGGGTGAAGGGGTCCTCGTCGCAGCGCGCCGCGGCACTGCTCGAGGCGCTGGGGGTGGACGTCGCCAGCACGTGGTCGCTGGATCCGATCCTCGGGGATGCGGCGTTCCTCATGTCGGCTCGGCGTGCGGAGATCATCGACCAGCTCGAGGCGCTCGAGCGGCTCACCGACGGCGACCTGTGGGACGACGACGACGAGGACGGGCTGAGCGAGGAGGACGACGGCGACGGCGAGCTGGACGACGGCGAGCTCGGGCCGGACGCGGAGCTCACCCCGGAGTCGGCGGCCGAGCTCGCGGCGTTCCTCTCCCGGTTCGCGGGGCCGTCGGGAGCGGGTGTGCCCGATGGGTCCGGGCGGGCCCGGCGCCGTCGACCCGGTTCGGGAGATCAGCCGTGAGCTCTGGGCTGGTTCGCTTCGGCGGACTCGAAGAAGCCTGGGGCGCGGACCTGGATGCGGCGTTCACACCCGAGGCGGACGCCGAGGTCGCAGTTCTGTTCGACGGCTCGCCATGGCCGCGCACTGACGAAGAAGGCCGGGACGAGACGGAAGTGGAGTTCCGTGGGGTGGGTCGTGAGGGTCGGCGTGGCGGCGTGAGGTAGGCGCCATCGGCGGGATCTCCGGTTCACCCCGGGGCTGGTCGACGGCATCACGCGCGAGGACCTCTGGCCCGCCGTGGCCGAGACGTTGGCGCGACTGGCAGAACGGGCGCTCCTGCGTGGAGTCCGGCAGGGGTACGTGCCGCGCGAAGAAGAGCTGATGGTGCTCCGCGGCCGCATTCGCACCAGCGCACAGATGAGCCGTCACCAGGGCGCCGTCATCCCTCTGGAGGTCGCGTACGACGAGTACGACGTCGACACCCCGGAGAACCGGATTCTCCGTGCCGCCCTGGTCCGCGTGGCGGGACTACCCCGGCTCGATCGACGTCTGCGGGGGCGACTGCAGCACCTCCTGGGGCGCCTCACGGGGGCGACGGCGCTGCGCCGCGGGACCCCTCTGCCACCGTGGCGTCCGAGCCGACTCAACAGCGACTACCAGCCGGCTCTGCGACTGTCTGAGCTGATCTTGCGCACCATCGGTGGAGAGGGAGCGTCACCGACGGCGTCGTTCGTGGTGGACATGGCGAAGGTGTTCGAGGACTTCGTGTCGACCGCGCTCGGTGAGTCCCTGCAGCGGCGCTCCGCTGGAGCAACCCACACGCAGTATCGCGATGTTCTGGACGAGGACGGCACGGTCCCGATCCGCCCTGACATCGTGCACACGATTGGCGGACGGCCGGTGGCGGTGCTCGATGCCAAGTACAAGCTCGGAACCGAGGGTGACGCCTATCCCACGGCGGACGTCTTCCAGATGACGGCGTACTGCGCCGCCCTCGGGCTCCCTCGCGGCACGCTGGTGTATGCGGGTAGCCGCGGGGACCGGTCCGGGCCGCGGGTCGTCCGCATTCGCAACCTCGGGATCGAGATCGAGCTCTGGCCTCTCGACGTCAGCGCCGCGCCGCGCGAGCTGCTGACGCAGGTGGACGTCCTGGCGCAGCACGTGGACGCGGGCGTCGCGGTCGGCCTACAGCCGATCGCTCATACTCGCGCGCCGTGATGCCGGGCACTTCCGAGCCGAGGGCGTTGTGCAGTCCAAGTCCGGCCGCTTCGCGTCGGGATCTGGTCATGTGGTTGATGATGTCGCCGCAGGCGAAGGTGGAGGCGAAGGTGGAGGTGCGCGGCGGCCGTTGACGGCCTCGCGTGCTGGTGCCCGGGACAGGAGAAGCAGGGCGACACGACGACGGCCCGGGTGCGCCGAAGCGCTCCCGGGCCGTCGATGACAAGGACTGGGTCGGCGGCTACCGCAGCAGGAAGGCCCGCATCGCACCGGCCTGGATCTCGTCGTGGCGGTCCTGCGCTGTCCGCGGGACGGGTCCCGGGAGCGCGGTCCAGCCGCGGCGGATCGAGAAGCGGCGGCGGGTGGACCGAGTGGGCGTCACGGGTTGCGTGGTCGTCATGGCTCGGACTCACCTCCTTTCCCTGCATGCGCCGGATAGCGGCGCGCGTGACCCCTGCGGATGCGTGGGGTCGTGTCAGGAGTGACAACAGTGAATGCTCCTGACGCGCTCTACCTTAGTCCGTTGCGCCGCGGAAGTCTGCGGATTTGAGGGTGAGCCGGCTCTCACCTCTCCCGGGCATCCGCCACCCTCATTCCGGTCACGAGTCCCGGCAGGCCGCGCCCGTTCACCGTGAGCAGCATCGCCACGAGCGACACCGCCGCGAACAGCCACGCGGCCCACTGCCAACCGGGCGGGGCGAGGTCCAGGAGCATGAACCCGCCGATCCCGGCCACGAAACGCAAGGGGCGCCGCAGCGCACGAGGCGCGGCTGCGCCGTCGGGCTCGCGCACGAACCGCAGCTCGACCGCCACGTCTCCCACCGTCCGTCCCGTCGCCAGGACGAGCACCAGCCAGGTGCCCAGCACCACCCACCACGCGACATCGTTCGCGAGCCCGCTCGTGAGCAGGTCCCGCCGTTCCAGCTGGAGCAGCTGCACCGCGATCGCCACCACCACCCGCGTCACGACCGACCACAGCAGGTCGCACAGCATCGCGAGGAACCGGCGCCCTCGCGTCACGGGCGCCGGGGTGCGGGCGGCTTGCGCGTCCGGGTGGAACCCGCGCAGCCGCGCGGGCACCCCGAGCGCGAGCAGCGAGCCGACCACCAGCGGGCGCAGCGTGTAGGTCCGGATCGCCGCGCCCGTACACGAGCGTCAGCGTCCACAGGGCGCCGCGACCCACGTCAGGCGCCCTCGCCGGTAGGCCACCGCCACGAACGGCACGAGACCGACGACGGCGAGCAGCACTCCCAGCCCGACGGCGAGGATCGCCGAGGGCACCTGGTCGCCCACCGTGGCACTCTCGCACGGCGGGCAGTGTCCACGTGCTCGTGTCTCGGGGCGCCTCGCCCTGGGATCCCGTGTCTACCCGGCTGACACCGTGCATACCCAGCCGGGACGGTGGATGCCGTGCCCGCCGATCGATCCCCCGACCGCGACCTCGCGGTGCGCCTGGGGCATCGGCTCGCCCGACTGCGTACCGAGCGGGGCCTGACGCAGGAGCAGGTCGCAGCCGCCGCCGGGATCAATCGGAACCACTACCAGCTGCTCGAGTCGGGGCTGTCCGACCGTGCGAAGAACACACCCGCCAACCCGCGCCTGTCCACGCTCGTAGCGCTCTCGGACGTCCTGCGGACCACGGTTCCGGAGCTGGTGGTCGACCTCTTCCCCGATGACGCGGCGAAGCCCCTGGAGTACCGCGAGACTCCGCACCCCTGACGTCTGCCCCGGTCGGTAGGCCGGGCCGTAGGTCCGGCTGAGCTGTCCACCGAGCGCCGAGAAGTCCGATCGTCCACGACCATGCGGGCGGTGCCGCCGATGTCGGTGCTGCACCGTACTCTCGGCACACACGTTCGACGGAGATGGTCGAACCCCGAGTGGTGGTGGTGGTGGTGAGCGTGACAGCGGAACCGGTCGAGTCGGCGATGGCCGTGGCGCCCAGCCACGCTCACATCGCCGGTGGCTCACCCCGTCTCGTGGCCGCCCCACCGCAGGGTGCGGATGCGGCTCGGTTGCGGGATGCCGTCACCGCGGTCCGGACCGCGGTGGCTGGGCTCGCCGACCTCGTGCGTACCTTGCAGCGCAGTCCGGTGAGCGGTGCTGGGGCGTCGGGGCTCGGACCGGCCGGCCTCGATGGGGTCTCGCGCGACGCAGCCGCGGTCAACGCAGCCAGGCTCGGCGAGGTTGCGCCCGACACACCGGCGATCGACCCCACAGCGCTGACCGAGTCGCTGAGCGGCCTCGACTCGGCCGTGTCCGTCCTCGGCCTGGCGCGGGCTGGTGTGCTCGGTCTGGTGAAGCAGTCCGACGGGTGGCACCGACCCGGAGCAGAGCGACGCGACTTCACCGGCTGGCGCACCACCAGCAGCCGGCAGAGCCGCGGTGCCACGCGTGCCGAGGAGAACCTCACGCACGCGCTGGCCGACCTGCCCGAGGTCGGAGACGCCGTCCGCGAGGGTGTGCTGACGATCGGGCATGTTCAGGCGATGGGTGACGTACTCGCGAGCTCGTCCGAGCGCGCCCGGGCGTCGCTGACGGAGAACCCGGAAGAGCTGGTGGATCTGGGCCGCCGGTTGCCGGTGCCGCAGCTGCGCCGCGCGCTGCAGCAGGCGGCCGCCGCGATCGACGCCGACGCCGCGGACAAGCGGTTCGACGCCGCGCGAGACCGGCGGTTCGTCCGAATGTCCGCCGGAGGCGGCGGAGTGCACCTGACGGGTTTCCTGGACCCGGTCGCAGGCGGAATCGTGCGCGCCGCCCTGGACGCAGTCACTCCGGTGCCCGCGGTCGATGACACCCGCACCGGAGACCAGCGCCGCGCCGATGCCCTGACCGACCTCGCCTCCCGCACGCTGGGCTACGGCCAGAGGACCGGTGCGCAGGTTCGACCGCACGTCTCGATCCTTGTTCGCGAAGACACCTGGCTGCTGCTCATGGAGCGACGCCGACTCCGGCTCGCCTCCTGCCGCGACGGTGGCAGCCAGCCCGGCCCAGGCGCGACCGGGGCTGGTGCGACCGGGGCTGGTGCGACCGGGGCTGGTGCGACCGGGGCTGGTGCGACCGGGGCTGGTGCGACCGGGG
>NZ_VENP01000039.1 GCF_006351005.1 Miniimonas arenae
ACGCCACCGCCCCCCAGCCGCGCCGACCGTCACACCCGACACCCCGTGTGACGCTCCGCGCGGCCACCGCCCCCCAGCCGCGCCCACCGTCACACCCGAGGACGCTGTGGTGGACCACCGACGGAGATGACCACCCCCGCCTGTCCCCAACCCGCGTCCACGGCCTCGGGCTCGCGCTCATCCACAGCCGAACTGCGCTGCCTACCGCCGGAGCTGTTCGCTGAGCCGTGCGCTCAATCCCGCTCGACGTCCCTGACCCGCTCGGCTCCCTCTCCGGCGACTCACTCGGCCATCGCCCGGACGGACGCGTCCCACTCCGCGCGTTTCGTCCACTTCCACATCCGCTTCTGCGCACGGCCCGGCGCCAGCTCGGGCTTCTCTCACGGGAACAGTGCACGATCGCAGGAGTCTCGAAAGACAGAATCCGGCGGCTCGTTCAGGCCGGAGCGTGGCTGTGCGTGACGCGCGACGTCTTCCTCGTACTTCCTGGCCTGGTCGCTCACGACGACTGGCCCAACCGACTACGACAGCGTGCCTTCGTGGGCGCGCTCGCGGCTGGGAGCGAGTCCGTCGCAGTAGGCCACGCTGCGCTCTGCCTCGTGGGTGTCCAGGGCTCACCTCTCGACTACAAACCGCAGTTCTGGTTGCCGCCGGGCAGACAGGACCGCGAGCGGACCGGGGTGCGCCAGTGGCGCGGCTCCTTCGACCGAGACTCCGACGCGATGCTGGTGGAGAACATCTGGGTGGCGAAGCCGATCACCGCGCTGACCCACGTCCTCGGCGCCGTCGACCGTGAGGTCGCCGTCAGTCTGTTCGACAGCGCGCTGAACCTGCAGGTGATCAACAGCGCCGAGTTCGTTCGACTTGTCGATCTGATGCACAGTCGACCGGGTGTGCGTCATGTCCGCCAGTGGAACCAGCTGGCGGATCGACGCGCGGACTCGCCGCTGGAGAGCCGAGCCCGACTCGAGTGCCTCGACGCGGGTCTGGCCCCAAACGACTTGCAGCGCGTGGTGCTAGACGAGCGCGGCACATTCATCGGACGGTTCGACATGACGTGGGATCTCGGAGGAGGTCGACTGCTGATCATCGAGATGGATGGGGCGCATCATCGCCAGAACGGCACGGCGCGCCGCGACTCCGCGAAGGACAACGCCCTACGCCGCCTGGGGCACGTGGTGTACCACCTGGGCTGGGAAGACCTCGGGACCGGCGAACTTGTGCGAACCGTTCGCGTGGAGCTGCAGAGGGCCGGGCGGCTCGCCGCCTGAGTCGTACCAGAATGACCACCCCGTGTGACGCTCCGCGCGGCCACCGCCCCCCAGCCGCGCCCGCCGTCACACCCGACGACGCCACCGTCACGACCCCGCGCCCGTGTGACGCTCAGCGCGGCCACCGCCCCCCAGCCGCGCCCGCCGTCACACCCGCGCGGCCACCGTCACGACCCCGCGCCCGTGTGACGCTCCGCGCGGCCACCGCGACCGGCCCGCGCAGCCACCGCCACCCGACCGCGGTGTGCGTCAGTGCCCGACGGCGTGCGCCCGCTCGCCTGCTCCGTCACCTGCGGCGTCGCCCGCCCCGTTGCCCGCCCCGCCACCCGGGACGTCGGCCGGGCGGCGCAGGGAAACTGCGAGCAACGCCGCGACCACGAGCGCGCCGACACCCACCCACAACGCAGACTGGATGCCCCCGGCCAGTGCGTCGCTCTCGCTCGCCCCGGCCGCGAGGCGCGACGCCTGCCCCGTGGTCATCACGGCGACGAGCGCCGCCGTGCCGGCCGCCCCCGCCAGCTGCTGCAGCGTGCCGATCGTCGCGGACCCGTGGGCCACGAGCGGTCCGGCCACCGCCGACAGCGCCACCGTGAACATGGGCGTGAACACCAGGGCCATGCCGAGGCTCATGAGCACGTGCCCGGCCAGCACCACGCCGACCGCACGCGGTCCCGCGGCCAGCAGCGCGAGGGCGCCCGCGGCGAGCACGAGGCCGGGCAGGGCGAGCGGACGCGCGCCCACGGCGTCGTACATCCGCCCGACCACGGGCCCCAGCAGTCCCATCGCGAGCGCGCCCGGGAGCATCACGAGTCCCGCCCCGAGCGGCTCGAGGCCGAGCACGCGCTGCGTGAGGAGCGGCAGCAGCATCATCACGCCGAACATCGCGAACATGGCGAGGCACATGATGCCCAGCGCGACCGTAAAGTCCCGGATGCCGAGCACGCGCACGTCCAGGAGCGCGCGGCCGGCGGGCGCGAGCCGCAGCTGCCGCCAGACGAACACCGTGAGGGCGGCGACGCCGAGCACGACGGCGACCCACGGCGTCGTGCTCGATCCCCCGTCGGACGCCTCGCCGAGCAGGGACAGCCCGACGACGAGCCCACCGAACGCGACGACGGCGAGCGGCACGGAGAGCACGTCGAGCGGTCCGGTCTCCGCCTCGGTCTCCGCCCTGACCCAGCGCGCGCCGCACGCGAGCGCGACGAGCGCGATCGGCAGCACGAGGCCGAAGATCCAGTGCCAGGAGAGCGAGCGCAGCACGAGGCCGGACGCGGTCGGCCCGAGCGCGGGCGCAGCAGCGATCACGAGCGCCACGTTCCCCATGACGCGCCCACGCGCGCGCGCGGGCACCACCGCCATCACGGTGGTCATGAGCAGCGGCATCATCACCGCCGTGCCGGACGCCTGCACCACCCGCGCGGTGAGCAGGATCTCGAACGTGGGCGCGAACGCGGCGAGCGCGGTGCCGACGGAGAACGCGCCCATCGCCACGACGAACGACACGCGCGTGCCGAGCCGACCGAGCAGCCACCCGGTGGTGGGAATGACGACGGCCATCGTGAGGAGGAACGCCGTGGTGAGCCACTGTCCCGCGGCGGCCGAGATCCCGAAGTCGTCCATGATCGGCGGCAGTGCGACCGACATCGTCGTCTCGTTGAGAATGACGACGAACGCCGAGCACAGCAGCAGCGCGAGCAGACGGCGGTTCGCCGGGGTGAGCGTGGCGGGCGCGGCGGCCGCAGGGGCGTCCGGCACGACGGCGTCGCTCGGGTCGGGCGCGCGGGTCACCCGCTGGTGGGCTGTGGGTGGATCGAGGTCGCTCGCCTCACGACACTGAGTCGTCTCGGACATGGGCCCTCCGCCGGATCGGGTCTCGTCACGAGTGTGACTCGGGCGGTACAGCGTTCTCATCGACAAGGTTGTTCCCGGGGTCCGGGTGCTGGGATCGACCCTGCGAACCGCCCGCGAACAGGCGTCGAACCGGCGTCGAACAGGCACCGCACCGGCTGCGCACGTTGCGCACCGCCAGCGCGACGGCGAGGATCGGGTCATGCCCGCTGGCTCGCCGTCGACCGTTCGCGCCCGACCCGGCGGGGGTGTGGCCGCCCGAGGCGTGCGCGCCCTCGCCGCACTCGCGGCGGCCGCTCTCCTCCTGCTCGTGCCGGCGGCGGCGTACGCCGATGCGCCGTTCTTCCTGCCGCAGCGGCTCACCGACAGCACCACCGACGGGGTCCTCGGGACCGGGTTCGCCGACGCCGACGCCGCGCTGACGGAGCTCGAGAGCCAGGGCACGTACCGGCTGTGGGCGGTCTTCGTCGACTCCTTCGACGGCGTGAGCGCCGCGGACTGGGCGGACGCGACCGCCACCATGTCGAACCTCGGCGAGGACGACCTGGTGCTCGCCGTCGCCGTCGACGACCGTTCGCTGGCGCTGTCGGCGACGGACGCGGTCCCGCAGGGGGTGTACGACGACGCCTACGACGCCGCGACCGCCGCCGCGACGGCCGCCGCCGACGGTGACGGGACCTGGTCGCAGGTCGTGGTCGACACGGCCCAGGCGCTCGGGTCCACCGGGGGCGGTGGCGGCTCGGGGGCCGCGGTCGCCGTCGGGGTCGGCGCGGTCGCCGTCGCCGGCGTAGGCACCTGGGCGGTGCTGCGCCGGCGGCGCAAGGGGCGCGACGGCGGCGCGAGCGGGACGGGCGCCGGCGGCGCCTCGGACGCCGCGTCGCTGCCGACCGAGGAGCTCGTGGCGCGATCCGGCACCGCCCTCGTGGCGATCGACGACGAGCTGCGCTCGTTCGAGCAGGACCTCGGGTTCGCCGAGGCGCAGTTCGGCAGCGACGCGACCGGGACCTTCGCAAGCGTGCTCGCGGAGGCCAAGTCCACGGTCGGGTCGGCGTTCGCCGCGCGCCAGGAGCTCGACCGGACGCAGGACGAGGGCCGCCGTCGTGCGCTCGCCATCCAGGTGCTCCAGGCGTGCGAGTCCGTCTCGGGCGCGCTCGAGGAGCAGTCGGCCGCGTTCGAGGCGCTGCGCAAGGAGCAGGCCGACGTGCCGGGGCGCCTGGCGGCCATCCTCACCCGCGCGGACGAGACGGCAGCCCGGCTCGAGCCGACCCGCGCCACCCTCGCGGCGCTCGGGGTGCAGTACCCACCGACGGCCCTGGCGTCCGTGAGAGCGAACCCGGACCACGCGGCGCAGCTCGTCGACGCCGCCCGCGCGGCGGCCACCACCGGTCAGCAGCACGTCGCCGCGGGCGATGCGGGCGCAGGGGTGGCCCAGGCCCGGGTTGCCGAGAACGCCCTGGGCCAGGCCGCCGGCCTGCTCGACGCCGTGGACCGGGCCCGCGAGACGCTCGCCGACGCCGTCGGCCGACTCCAGGCCGCGACGGCCTCGATCACCTCCGACGTGTCCGACGCGCGGCGGCTCGCGCCGCAGGACGCGGCCGTCGGCGCCCTGGTCAGCGCCGCCAACGAGGCCGTGGGCGGAGCGTCGACGGCGACCCAGCCGGGTGGTGACCCGCTCGCGGCGCTGGCACGGCTGGCGAACGCGGAGTCGGCGCTCGACGCCGCGCTCGCGCCCTACCGCGAGGCGGCCGAGGTGGCCGAGCGGGCGCGCGTCCAGGTGACCGAGCGCGCGAGCCGGCTCGAGAGCGCCATCCGCGCGACCAACGACTACATCGACTCCCGACGCGGCGCCGTCGGACCCGATGCCCGCACCGCGCTGGCCGAGGCGATCCGGCTGCTCGGACAGGCGCGCGCGCTCGAGGCGAGCGATCCGACGTCGGCGCTCGCGGCGCTGCAGGCGGCCGAGCAGCAGCAGGCTCAGGCGACCCAGCTCGCCCAGCGCGACGTCGCCGCGTGGGAGCAGCAGCAGGGCGGCGGCGGGTACGGCGGCGCGGGCGGCTACGGCGGCACGGGGTCCGGTGGCGGGGGTGTCGACATCGGCTCGCTCATCCTCGGCGGCATCCTCATGGGCGGCGGCAACCGGCGCTCGTCGTGGGGCGGCGGCTCCTCGTGGGGCGGGGGCTCCTCGTGGGGCGGGGGCGGATCCTCGTGGGGTGGGGGCGGGTCGAGCGGCCGATCGTCCGGCGGTCGGTCCTCGTCCAGCCGCTCCTCCGGCGGGGGTCGACGCCCGAGCGGGGGCGGCTCTCGCGGCCGCACCCGGGGCGGACGGTTCTAGGCGCCGCCCACCGGCACGCCTTCGCCTCACCCACGATCCAGCACCACCAGTCCGGCACGATCCAGCACGATCCCCAGCACGGCAGAAGAGGAAGGAACGGCAGTGGCAGAGAAGCAGACGATCCTCGGGCGCATCAGCCAGCTCGCGAAGGCCAACATCAACTCGCTCCTGGACCGCGCGGAGGACCCGGAGAAGATGCTCGACCAGCTCATCCGCGACTACAAGAACAACATCGTCGAGGCGGAGAACGCAATCGCCCAGACGATCGGCAACACCCGCCTCGCCCAGCAGGACCTCGCGGAGGACAAGGCTGCGGTCCAGGAGTGGGGCGCGAAGGCGGCCGCGGCCGCCGCGACGGCGCAGCGCAAGGCCGCCGAGGGCAACCAGGCCGAGGCTGACCGGTTCACCCAGCTCGCGCGGATCGCGCTCGGCAAGCAGCTCGACTACGAGAAGGAGGTCGCCTCCTCCGAGCCGATCGTCGCCTCGCAGGCCGAGACCGCCGAGAAGCTCAGGGTCGGCCTTGCGGGCATGAAGGACAAGCTGAGCCAGCTGCAGTCCAAGCGCGACGAGCTCGTGGCGCGGGCGAAGGCCGCTCAGGCGCAGCAGAAGGTGCACGACGCCGTCGGGTCCATCAACGTGCTCGACCCCACGTCGGAGCTGTCCCGCTGGGAGGACTCGGTCCGCCAGCAGGAGGCGCAGGCCGCGGGGCACGCCGAGATCGCGGCGTCGAGCCTGGAGTCCCAGTTCGCCGAGCTCGAGTCGGCCGGGGACAAGACGGAGATCGAGCTGCGGCTCGAGGCGCTGCAGCGCGGCGTGCTGCCGCCGTCCGGTACGCAGGACCAGATCACCCAGGGCTGAGTCCGGATCAGCACACGGACGCCGAGGGGCGGGACATCGTCGATGTCCCGCCCCTCGGCGCTGCTGAGCCCGCACGGCAGCACCCTCGCGGGCTGAGCCCTAGGGTGGGCGGCATGGAGCCCGCGTCCCCGAACCGCACATACCTGCTCGTCGACGGCGAGAACATCGACGCGACGCTCGGCATGAGCGTGCTGGGGCGCCGCCCCGCCCCCGAGGAGCGCCCGCGCTGGGAGCGCGTCAACACCTTCGCGCAGCACCTGTGGAACCAGCCGGTCACCGCGCTGTTCTTCCTCAACGCCTCCTCCGGCCAGATGCCGATGGGGTTCGTGCAGGCGTTGCTGGCGCTGGGCTACCACCCGATCCCGCTGTCGGGCAGCGCGACCGAGAAGGTCGTCGACATCGGTATCCAGCGCACGCTGGAGGCGATCGCGGGCCGCGGCGGCGACGTGCTGCTAGCCAGCCACGACGGCGACTTCCTCCCGCAGGTCGAGACCCTGCTCGACGGCGAGCACCGCGTCGGCCTGCTGGCCTTCCGGGAGTTCGCGAACGCCCAGTTCACCGAGCTGACCGAGCGCGGGCTCACGATCCACGACCTCGAGGACGACCTCGGCGCCTTCAACGCCCCGCTGCCGCGGGTGCGCATCATCCCGATCTCGGCGTTCGACCCGCTGCGCTACCTCTGACGGGCTCCGCCTCCCGGCCCGCCCGTTGGCGAGAGGATTTTCGTCCTTTCGCGAGAGAAAGTTCGTCCTTTCGCGAGAGGAAGTTCGTCCTTTCGCGAGAGGAAGTTCGTCCTTTCGCGAGAGGAAGTTCGTCCTTTCGCGAGAGGAACCTCGTCGTCCGACTCACCCTTGGCAGTCCCCGCTCACGACGGCGAGCATCGCCCGGGTGCAGGCGCGACAGACTTCCTCTCGCGAAAGGACGAAGATCACCTCGCGAAAGGACAGAGATCCTCTCGCGAAAGGACAGAGATCCTCTCGCGAAGGGGGGCGCGTCGAGGCCACGTCCAGGAAACACTCAGCCAGGCGGGGCAGGATGACCCCGTGACCGCTGCCGCCCGTACGCCCGAGGCGCGGCTCGCCGTCGTCGACGACGAGCCCCACCTGCGCGACCTCCTCCAGGCCTCCCTGCGCTTCGCCGGGTTCGACGTCGTGACCGCGGCGTCCGGCGCGGAGGCGATCGGCGTCATCGCCGACGGCGGGGTCGACCTCGTCGTCCTGGACGTCATGCTCGGCGACATGGACGGCTTCGAGGTCACCCGCCGCCTGCGCGGCCGCGGCGTCACCGTCCCGGTCCTCTTCCTCACCGCGCGCGACGACGTGGCCTCCACCGTGCAGGGCCTCACCGTCGGCGGCGACGACTACGTCACCAAGCCCTTCAGCCTCGAGGAGCTCGTCGCGCGGATCCGCGCGGTGCTGCGGCGCAGCGGCAGCGAGGAGGACGACGCCGTCCTGCGCTACGCCGACCTCGAGATCGACTCCGACGCACGCGAGGTGCGCCGAGCCGGTCGGCTCATCGACCTGTCACCCACCGAGTTCGAGCTCCTGCGCTACCTCACGACGAACGCCGGCCGCGTCCTCTCCCGCCAGCAGATCCTCGACCACGTGTGGGACTACGACTGGCGCGGTGAGCCCACCATCGTGGAGTCCTACATCTCCTACCTGCGCCGCAAGATCGACGCGCCGCAGGCGCCCGACGGCGAGCCACCCGTCCCGCTCATCCACACCAGGCGTGGGCTCGGGTACGTGCTGAAGCAGTCGTGACGGACGAACGCCACCCCGCCGCCGGCCGAGCTGCCCCAGCCGACCCAGCCGGCCGACAAGGCACAGCCGGCCCCGCCGCCGGCACAGCCGGCCCCGCAGACGGCCCAGCCGCAGGCCCGGTCGCCCTCTGGCGCCGCCAGCCGCTGCGCGTCCGCCTCGTCGTGATGTTCACGGCGCTGCTCCTGCTGGCCCTCGTCACGGTCGGCTCCCTCGCGCTCACGCTGCTGCGCCAGTCCCTCCTCGCCGAGATCGACGGCCAGCTCACCGGCGCCGCGCAGTCGCTCGTGGAGCAGTCCTGGCAGGGCTCGCTGTCCGACCACGACGATCCCACCAACCCGCTCGTGCCCTCGGAGTACGCGGTCCTCATCGCGACCATCGACGGGTCGGTGGTGGTCGAGGACGTCGCGACGGCGGGCCGGCCCGCCGTCGGCTCGCTCGCGATCACCGACGTCGAGCGGCGCGGGAGCCAGCCCTTCACCACGGGCTCGGCGGCCGGCGACACCCGCTGGCGCGCCGTCGTCGCCCCCCTCACGTCGGCCGACGGGCGGATCATCGGGACGGCTGCGGTCGCCCTGCCGCTCACCTCGGTGGACGCGACGATGCGCCGGATGGTCGGCGCGCTCATGGCGGTGAGCGGCGGGGTGCTGCTGGTCGCCGGGGTGGCGACCTACGCCGTCGTGCGCCGCAGCCTGCAGCCGCTGCGCCGGATGGAGACGACCGCGGCGGCGATCGCCGCCGGTGACATGTCCCAGCGCGTCACCGACCCGCCGCCGCCCAGCACCGAGGTCGGGTCGCTCGCGGCGTCGATCAACACGATGCTCGGCGACCTCGAGGAGGCGTTCGACGCCCAGCGCGCGAGCGAGGAGCGGATGCAGCGATTCGTGGGCGACGCGAGCCACGAGCTGCGCACGCCCCTGGCCACGGTCGCCGGGTACACCGAGCTCTACCGGATGGGCGGCATCCCGGACGCCGAGCTGCCCGGCGTGATGGGCCGGATCGAGGACTCCGCGACGCGGATGAGCTCGCTCGTGGTCGAGCTCCTCACCCTCGCGCGGCTCGACCAGGGCGCGCCGCTGCGGATCGAGCCCGTTCCGCTCGCGCCGGTGCTGGAGTCGGCGGCCGCGGACCTGCGTGCGCTCGACCCGACCCGCACCGTCCAGGTCCACCTCGAGCCCGGCGCCGCCGTCGCCGTGGACCGCGCCGCCTTCCAGCAGGTCCTCACGAACCTCGTCGGGAACGCCGCCGCCTACTCCCCCGCCGGCACGCCGGTCGAGCTCGTCGCAGGCCTGCTCCCCGGCGGCCTCGTGCGCCTGGAGGTGCGCGACCACGGCCCCGGCGTGCCCGCCGCCGACCGCGAGCGGATCTTCGAGCGCTTCGCACGCCTGGACGCCGGCCGCTCGCGCGACGCGGGCGGGTCCGGCCTCGGCCTGTCGATCGTGCGCTCGTCCGTCGTCGCCATGGGCGGCACGGTCGTGTGCGACGATACGCCCGACGGCGGAGCGACCTTCCGCGTCGAGCTCCCCGCCGCCTGAGGTACTTCCGCGCGGGCGGGTGCCGCCTTCGGGCCCGGGCTACGTCACCGGAAGCGCGAGCAGCTCCCCCGGCGCGAGTACGAGCGTGCGCTCGGCGCCCGACGGTGCGCGCAGCACGGTCGTCACGACGCTCGACGCCGAGCTCGCCACGAGCACCTGGCCGGCGGTCGGGAAGTGCGCGACGTCGACCTCGGGCGCCGAGGACGTCCAACCCGACCGCTCGCGGCCGGCCGCCCACCACAGCGCGTTCTCCAGCAGGCGCGCCGACGCGGGCCCGTGCCGGTGGTCGGCGAGGAAGACCGCGCGGCCGTCGCCGAAGGCCGTCGCCGTGGCCACCGGGAGGCCGGCGCCGTCGACGGCGAGCACGTCCACTCCCGCGCGCACGAGGTGCGTGCCACGCACGGCGGCGACGTGCTCGAGGGCGTGCGGGACGCCGTCGAGCACGGGATGGTGCTGGTGCACCTCGAACCGCCGACGCGACAGGACCCGCCGGTCCCCCGCGTCCTGGTCGACCCCCAGCACGGGGGCGAGCTGCAGGCGGTGGAGGCGACCGGGCGCCTCGGCCCGGTCCAAGGCGGCGGGCTCCTGAACCCCGATCAGGCCGCCGCCGCTCGCGACGAAGGCGGTGACCGCCGTCGTGAGCGCGGGGTCGGCCCACGCGGGACCACCGGACCACGCCGTCCCCGCGGGGCCGGCGTTGACGAGGACGTCGACGTCGTCGGGCACGCCGTCGGTGGCGACCTCGGCGAGGGACAGCCAGCGCACGTCGAACGGCAGCCCGGCGAGGGACTCGATGACGTGCAGGAGGGAGAGGTCCGGGCTCTCGTGCAGGTGACCGGAGCAGGTCCACGACCGCAGCGCGCCCCACGCCGTCAGCACAGCGACGCGCACGGGTGCGACCTCGGGGGCGCCGGCCTCGTGCAGCGAGCGGATCAGCCGGTGCTCGTCCGCGACGCCCGCGATGTAGGCCTGGAAGTCCTCGAACGGCTCGACGAGCGAGAGGTAGCCGCCGAGCCCGATCCGGTCGATCCGCTCGCGCAGGAGCGCGCGGCGCAGGACCGTCCAGTAGGACTGCGCATCCGCCGTCGGGTCGCCGCCGGGCGCGAAGGTCGGCGCGCCCTCGAGGTTCACGGGGAAGAGGTAGGGGTGCAGGCGCAGCTCGTGCACCGGGACGTCGACGCCGGCGTTCAGGCGCGCCTCGTACCCGGAGAAGACGGCCTTGATGAGCCCGTCGAACCCCATCTCGCCGAACTGCGGCGACCACGGCTCGAGGCCGATCCAGGAGTCGTCGTAGAAGACGTAGGCCTTCTTGCCGTGCCGGTGCACCACGTCGACGCAGCGGCGCCCGAGGTCGCGCACGAACGCGCCGACGAACGCCATCCACTCGAGGTAGATCGCCGACGGTGGGTTGTGGGTCGAGGTGTACCGGCCCGCGTTGACGAAGTCCTCGGCCGTGATCGGCACCTCGCGCCCGGCGTTGAACTCGCGCAGCGCGATCGGGTTCACGGTGAAGTCGTAGGAGCCCCAGTCGGCGTAGACGTGGGGCAAATCGGGATCCGAGCCCCAGAACCACGCGAAGTTGTAGAAGAGCGAGGTGAACCGGACGACCGTGGTGTCCGGGTGCGTCACGCACCACTCCTCCAGCCACGCCAGGAGGTGCTCGGCCACCTCGGGGTGCCGCGGCTCGACGGCCATGAGGCGCGGGCGGTCACCCCAGTCGTTGGTCACGTGGTTGTACATCGAGATCTCCTCCCACAGCCGCATGGCGAGGAAGTTGACCGTGTAGGAGTGGCCGGGGACGGCGCCGGTGAGGCGGACCGTGCCGGGCGCGGTGGCGGCATCGGCGGCGTCGGCGGCATCGGCGCTGTCGGCGGTGTCGGCGCTGGTCTCGACGGCGGCCTCGCCGCCGATCGACCACTGCTCACGCAGCACCTCGGTGCCCGTGGTGCGGTCGAAGACCTGCCAGAACTCGGTGCCGTCCCAGTCGTTCACGACGAACTGGTCGGTGGAGAACCCCTCGAGCAGCTCGATGACCAGCTCCTCGCCCTCGGCGACGCGCGGGAACGACATCAGCACGTTCTGCTGCAGCAGCCGCGAGTGCTCCGCGGCCCACGCGCGGTCCTCGCGGATGAGGCAGATCGTGGAGTAGATGCCGTGGCCGGCGTGCAGGATCTCGGGCGAGAGCTGCGTGCCGTCCGAGTCGCGAATGACGTCGGCCCCCCAGCGCTCGGCGAGACGCAGCGTGAGCGCCTCGTGTCCGGCCTCGCCGGGCAGGGTGAAGCCACCGTGGTCCATGGTTCGTTCTCCTTCTGGGGCCGCAACGGTGCGGCTCAGGGGGTCGGTCGGTCGGGCGTCGGTCGGGAGGTCCGTCGGTCGGTCCGGCGGTCGGTCGGGCGTCGGTCGGACAGGCGGCGGTCGGACAGGCGGCGGTCGGACAGGCGGCGGCTCGGCGGGTCAGCCGGTCGGCTCGCCGCGTCGGGCCAGCCGCAGCTGCCCGGCGACCAGCGCGATGGCGATCATCCCCGGCGTCAGCACCACGAGTGGAGGGAGCATCCACACCACCACGGCACTGACGCCGAACGCGACGATCACGTACGCCGAGCCCACGGGATCGGCGACGGCGAGCTCCCGCCCGCGCGTCAGCAGGTCGCCCCAGCGTGCGCCGGGTCGCCAGAGCGCGGCCGCGCGGCAGACCCACACGCCGAGGGCGACGGCGATGATCGCCGTCGCGCCGGCCAGCACCACCCCGCCGGGCACGAGACGCTGGAGCGCGGCGGAGAGGTTGAGCGCGAGCAGGAACGCGACGACCGCGGTGAGCAGCCCGACCCACCACCCGGTGCGGATCGCCTGCCAGGCCGAGCGCAGCAGGTCGCGCATGGCATCGGCCCGGTCGGTGAGGTGCTGCTCGAGGTGGTGGACGCCGGCCGCGAGAGCCGGCACCGCCGTGATCACCGGCAGCGAGAGCGCGGTGACCACGAGGCCCACCACGATCATCTCGCCGAAGGTGGCGACGCCCCCACCGCCGAAGCGCCGCATGTCCTCGACCGGCCGGCCCTGGCGGCGGCGTGCGCCGCCGCCCGGGCCGGGCCTGCCGGTGGAGGTCATCGGGGCCGCCGGGGGCGGGTGCGCGTCATCCCTTGAGGCCCTGGGTGGCGACGCCGCCGACGAGCTGGCGTTGGAAGGCGAAGAAGAAGAGCATGACGGGCAGGAGGGCGAGGACGGCCATGGCCATCTGGGCGCCGTAGTCGCTGGTGGAGGTCTGGTCGACGTAGGCGCGCAGGGCGATGGGCATCGTGTACTTGTCCGGGCTCTTGAGGTAGAGCAGGGGCCCGAAGAAGTCGTTCCAGGACCAGATGAACGCGAAGATCGAGGACGTGACCAGGGCGGGCTTCATCAGGGGCAGGATGATCGAGGCGAAGATCCTCGGGTGCCCTGCGCCGTCGATGCGGGCGGCCTCGTCCAGCTCGCTCGGCAGGCCGCGCATGAACTGGATCATGAGGAACACGAAGAACGCGTCCGCGGCGAGGAACTTGCCCAGCAGCAGCGGCCAGTAGGTGTTCACCATGCCCAGGGAGTTGAACACGATGTACTGCGGGATGATCACGACGTGGAACGGCAGCAGCATCGTGGCGATCATGCACGCGAAGAACGCGTTCCGCCCCGGGAAGTTCACCCTCGCGAAGGCGTAGGCGGCCAGGGAGCAGGAGATCACCACCCCGACCACCGAGGCGACGGCCAGGATGAGGGAGTTGCGCACGAACACCCAGAACGAGACCCCGCCGATCCCGTTCAGGGCGGTGAGGTAGTTGTCCAGGGACGCCCCGTGCGGGATCAGGGACACGTCCCCGACGATCTCGTTCGTCGGCTTGAACGTGGACATCAGCATCCACACCGCGGGGTAGAGGATCACGATCAGCACGATGAGGCTGAACAGGTGGAACCCCAGGGAGGAGGCCAGGTTGCGGCGCTTGGCCTGCTTGCGCAGCTGAGCAGACCGCTCGCTGCTCACCCCAGCACCGCTGCCGCCGGGCAGGACGCCGGCGGGACCGGTCTTGCCCACGGCCTTCGGGGGCATCGACGTCGCGCTCACTTGTTACCTCCGGAGTAGTGCACCCACGCGTTCGAGGTCCGGAACATCACCAGGGTCACCAGACCCACCACGACCACCAGCACCCACGCCATCGCGGAGGCGTAACCCATCTGGAAGTCACGGAAGCCCCGGAAGTACAGGTACAACGTGTAGAACAGGGTCGAGCGGGCCGGACCACCGGTGCCGTTGGAGATGATGAACGCGGAGTTGAAGATCTGGAACGCGTGGATCGTCTCCAGCAGCAGGTTGAAGAACAGCACCGGGGACAGCATCGGGATCGTGATGCGCAGGAACTTGCGCACCGGCCCCGCGCCGTCGACCTCGGCCGCCTCGTACAGCTCCACCGGGACCTGCTTGAGCCCGGCCAGGACGATCACCATCGGGGCACCGAACTGCCACACCGTGAGCAGGATCAGCATCGGCATCGTCTTGTTCGGGTCACCCACCCAGCCACCCTCGGCCGCGGTGGGCCCACCCAGGGCCTCCACGACCCGGGCCACGATGCCGTTGTCGATGAACATCGCCTTCCACACGATGGCGATCGAGACCGACCCACCGATCAGGCTGGGCATGTAGTACGCCGAGCGGTAGAACCCCTGACCACGGTGGGAGTTGTTCAGCAGCATCGCCACCGCCAACGCGCTGATCAGCTTGATCGGGGTCCCGACCAGCACGTAGTACAACGTGATCTTCGACGCCTGGATGAAGTTCGGGTCCGTGAACAGGCGCTGGTAGTTCTCCAGCCCCGTGAAGTTCGGCGCCGCGAACAAGTTGTAGTCCGTGAACGACAGGTACAACGACGCCAGCATCGGCCCAGCCGTCAAGACGAAGAACCCGATCAACCACGGCGACAAGAACGCCAGACCCACCCGCGCAGTCGCACGATCACGCCGCTTGATCGCACTTCGCCGCACAGGATCCATCACCACTGCTTCAGCAGCCACCACGGACCTCCCTCGGTCCAATTCCACCAAGCACATCAGAGACAAGACACCGACGGCGGCGCCCACGCAACGCGGACGCCGCCGTCGGACGATGGTCGGAGGGACTGCGCCCTCCGGCGCCGGGTGGGCACGCGCCGTGGGCGCGGACCCTACCCGGCGAGGACGGTCAGCCGACCGCCATGGAGGCCTCGGCGAACCACTCGTCCGCGAACTGCTCCGGCGTGATGTTGCCGTAGTTCAGCTCCTCGCCGAGGTTGCGCCACTTCTCCTCGATGGTGCCGAAGCCCTTGACGGGGATCGGTGCGGTCGAGGTCTCGGTCTCGCCGATGAGCTCCTCGTAGGCGAGGACCTTGGCGTCGGTCGAGCCCTCCTCGGCGACGATCGCAGCGCGCTGCTCGGAGTCCGCGGGGACGCCCTTGCTCGTGCCGAAGATCTCGCCGACCGACGGGTCGGTCAGGAGGAAGTTGATGAACGTCGCGGCGGCCTCCGCGTGCTCGGTGTTGGCGCCGGCGGCGAGCAGCATCGAGGGGCGGAAGAAGTTCTGGGTGCCGTTGTCGCCGGACCAGATCGGGACGATCTCGAGGTTGTCGGTGCCGGAGTCGGCCGTGTAGGACGCCATGAAGTTGTCCCAGGTGGCCTCGGCCGCGACCTCGTTGACCGTGAAGCCGCCGAGCGGGGAGAGCGCCACGCCGCGGTCGACCGGGAAGACGGCCTTGTTCTCGCGGAGGTCGGCCGTGAGGCTGAGCCACTCGACGACGTCGTCCTCGGTGAAGTTCAGCTGACCGTCATCGGTGAACGGCGCCTCGCCCTGCTGGATGACCCACTGGAGGAAGAACCAGAACGTCGACGTGTAGTCGCCGGAGCCGTAGAGCTTGTAGCCCTCGGCGTTGGTGACGTTCGCGTCGGAGACGGCCTGGACGAACTCGTTGTACTCGTCGTACGTGTAGCCGTCCGCGGGGAAGTCCACTCCGACCTGCTCGATCACCGTCGGGTTGACGAACATGCCGAGGGTGTTGGTGGAGGTCGGGATCGCGGCCTGCACGTCGTTGAGGTTGCCGGCCGCGACGAGGCTCTCGTCGAAGTTGCCGAGGTCGATCGTGCCGTTGTCGATGAACTCCTGCAGGTCCAGCAGGCGGTTCGTGCTGGCGTACTCGCGCAGGTAGGAGGAGTCGAACTGCATCACGTCGGGCAGCGCATTGCCGGCCGCCTCGGTGTTGCGGGCGGTCCAGTAGTCCGGGAACGCCTGCCAGCTCGTCTGCACCGTGATGTAGGGGTAGGCCTCGTTGAACTTCGCGATGGCCTGGTTGTAGCGGTCGGCCCGGTCGTCGTTGCCCCACCACGTGAAGTTGATGGTGACCGGGGTCGTGTCGGGGGTGGCCTCGCCTGCGGCGCTGCCGTCCCCACCGGAGGTGGCTCCGCCGGTGGCGTCGTCGGTGCCACCGCCCGAGCTGCACGCGGTGAGCGCCAGACCGGCGGCCGCGAAGACCGCGGCGATGGAGATGACTGACTTCCTCATGTTCGATGAGCCTCTCTGCTCAGGACGTCCGATGTGTGTGCTGAATCGGTACAACAGGACCATATTGAATCGATACAGATGCGTCAAGCGGAACGAGGGCCCGAGACTGAATCGTTACGTGCCGCGGGCCCCGGCCGCATGGCGGCGGGCCTCAGCCCACCGCCAGCTCGGCCTCGGCGAACCACTGCTCGGCGAACTCCTGCGCCGTGATGGTGCCGTAGTCGAGCTCCTCGCCCAGCTGCTTCCACTTCTCCTCGACCGTGCCGAACCCGAGCACCGGGATCGGCGCGGTCGCGACGCTCCCCGTCTCCCGCACGGCCTCCTCGTAGGCGATGACCTTCGCGTCGACCGACCCCTCGGGCGCGTCGACCGCGGCGCGCTGCTCCTCGTCCGCCGGGATGCCCTTGGACGTCCCGAAGATCGCGCCCACCTCGGGCTCGCTCGCGAAGAAGTTCAGCAGCAGCGCCGTCGCCTCGGGGTGCTCGGTGTTCGCACCGGCCGCCATCATGAAGGCGCGGAAGAAGTTCTGGGTGCCGTCCTCGCCCGACCAGATCGGCACCAGCTCGAGGGAGTCGGTGCCGGTCTCGGCGGTGTAGGTCGCGAGGAAGTTGTCCCAGGAGGCCTCGGAGCCCACCTCGTTGACCGTGAAACCACCCTTGGGCGAGAGCGCCACGTTGCGGTCCACCGGGAAGAACGCCCCGCCGTCGCGCAGGTCCTTGACGCTGTCGAGCCAGGTCACGACGTCGTCCTGCGTGAAGCCGATCTGACCGTCGTCGGTGAACGGCTCGACCCCCTGCTGCACGAGCCACTGCAGGAAGAACCAGAACGTCCCGGTGTAGTCGCCCGAACCGTAGATCTGGTACCCGTCGGCGGTCTTCACCCCGGCGTCCGCGACCTGCTGGACGTAGTCGTTGTACTCCTCCCACGTGTAGCCGTCGGCGGGGAAGTCCAGCCCGACCTGCTCGAGCACGGTCGGGTTGACGAACATCCCGAGCGTGTTGGTGCCCGTCGGGATCCCGAGGGTCTCGCCGTCGAGGGACACGCCGTCCACGAGTGCGGGGTCCACGCCGGAGAGGTCGATGTCGCCGTCGGCCACGAGCTCGGTGAGGTCGAGCAGGCGGCCGCTCTGGGCGTACTCGCGCAGGAACGTCGAGTCGAACTGCATGACGTCGGGCAGCGCGCTCCCGGCCGCCTCGGTGTTGCGCGCGGTCCAGTAGTCGGAGAACGCCTGCCAGCTCGTCTGCACCGTGATGTAGGGGTACTTCTCCTCGAAGAGGTCCACGGCCTCCTCGTACATGGCGGCACGGTCCTCGTTGCCCCACCACGTGAGCGTGATCGTCACCGGGGTCGCGTCCGGCGTGGCCTCACCGGCCGAGGTGCCGTCGCCGGCGCCCGCGTCGTCGGTGGCGTCCCCGCCACCGCCTCCGGAGCTGCAGGCGGTGAGCGCCAGACCGGCGGCAGCCAGCGTGGCGGCAAACGTGATGACGGGCCTTCTCATGGGCGACGAGCCTCTCTGCTCCCGGACGACGACGTTCGCTAAATCGGTACAACACTGGTGACGCAGGAGGCTATTGAATCGATCTAGCACCGTCAAGCGGTTCGGTGTCTCACCCGGGCGTGGCCGCCCGCCGAGGGTCGTCGCCTCACCCCACCAGGCCCGCCACGTCCGGGTACGCGCCGCGGCCCGGACGCTGTGACTGGTCGCCCTGGCGCTTTGACTGGCCAGATGCCTTCAGCGGTCGCTTCGGCGTGCGTCTGCCCAGGTCGCGTCGGCGGCAGCGGGGTCGGACCAGTCAATGTGTCAGGGCGACCAGTCAGTTCGTCGGGGCCGGCGCCTGCACGCCCCCGCGGTGCCCAGGGATCGTCCACCGTCAGCCCGCGACTCGTCCGCCCCGACGCACCCGCCCCGACGCACCGACGCCGGCGCGCGCCCGGGCTCAGCGCCCGCGGCTCGGCACCGTGCTCGGCAGCCAGCGCCACCCGATGACGGCGCACGTGATGCCCACCGCGAACCCGGCGAGCACGTCGCTCGGGAAGTGCATCCCGCGGTACATCCGCGCCACCCCGACGGCGAGCGGCACCAGCGCGCACACCACCTGCACGAGCACGCGCAACCAGGGGGTGCGGATCCGGGTCGCGCACAGCAGACACGCCACGTAGAACGCCGTCGAGGCGCCCGAGTGCCCGCTCGGGAAGCCGGAGGTCGGTGGCGCCTCGTCCAGCCGCGGCACGTCCGGGCGCTCGCGACCGACCACGAGCGAGCTCGTCAGGAAGACCGCGGTCTGCACGGTGAGCGCGATCGCGGGCACCACGGCGAACCACCACCGCCGCGTCCGCCACCACACGAGGCCCACCACCACGACGCACGTGCCGATCAGCGCCTCGGTGGTGCCCAGCCCGGACAGCACGGCGGTGACGGTGTCCCAGACGGGTGTCCGCGCCCGCACCAGCGCCTCGTTGACGCCGACCTCGGGCAGCGCGAGCACCGACACGAGGAGGAACCCGACCCCGACCACCACGAGCCAGAGCACCACGGCCGGCACCAGCACACGGCGCACGACGGCGTGGCCCACCTCCGCCCTGCTCGGCGCGGTCGGCGGGGGTCCGGCGAGCACGTCACATCCTCGCGTAGCGCGCGCGGGCGAAGGAGTAGACGCCGTACGCCGCGAACCCGACGCCGACCGCGACGACGATCGCCGGCCCGCCGGGGAGTCCGAGCAGGCTGTCGATCGCGCCGTCGATCCCCTGCGCCTGCTCGGGGTCGGCCGTCGCGGCCGCGACGACGAACAGCACGCCCACGACGGCGAGCGCCACGCCCTTCGCGATGTAGCCGACCGTCCCCATCGCCCGCACGCCGCGGCCGAGCTGACCACCCGGAGTGGCCTGGAGGTCCTCGAGGAACGTCTTCCTGGCGCCCTTCACCACGTGGTAGGCGCCGCCGGCCAGGATGCCCAGCCCGATCGCGCCCACGAGAAGCCGTCCGGCCGGCGCCTGCACGAGCGCGCCCGCGAACCCCTGCGCCTGGCCGTCGCCGTTCGACCCGCCCGACCCGAGCGCAAGCGAGACCGACACGAACGCCAGGACGAGGTACATCGCACCGCGGCCGGCCGCCTTCGCGCGATCGGCCGGCTCGCCGTGGTGCACCGCGTCCGCGACCTGCCAGCCGCCGAGCGCGAGGAACGCGACCGCGGCGAGCCAGAGCACGCCCGCCCCCAGCGGTGAGTGGCCGAGCGTGCCGAGCGCGGAGCTCTGGTCGGCCTCGGCGCCGCTGCCGAAGGCGATGCTCACGATGAGGAAGCCGAGCACGAGGTGGAGCGCACCGCTGACGGCGTAGCCCGCGCGAGCCGCCTTCTCCCACGCGTCGCCCGAGCGACCGCCGCGTGCCGCGTCCACTCCCCCGCTCGGCCCGCTCGTGCCGCCGCCGGCGCTCCCGCTCGTCGATGAGGTCATCCGGGCAGCCTGCCACAGCCGCTCGACGCCGCCCCGGAGGCGCGACGCCGCCGCGGGCCGCCCACCGCCGTTCCTGTAGGCGCCGTTCGCCCGCCCAGGCGCCCGTCCGGCGCCCCGGGGTTACGATGGCCGGGCTCTCTGAGCGTGCCTGACCCCGACGACTGGATATGACGATGGGCGTGACGGAAGCGCCGCAGTGGCTCGTGCCCGCATTCGTGCGGAGCGCCAAGGCGATCGGCGCGAACGCACCGACCGAACGGATCGAGGACGTGGCCGCAGGGCTCGTCTCGAGCTGGACGAGCGCCGACCGCAGGCACCACGCGATCCGGCACCTCGTGGACGTCCTCGCCAGCATCGACCAGCTGGCCGAGGAGACCCACGACCCGGACGCGGTACGCCTGGCCGGCTGGTACCACGGCGCCGAGTTCACCTCCGCGCGTCGGGCCAGCTACGCGCACAAGGGCGGCGAGGACCCGATCGCCGGCGCCGAGCGCGCGCGGCGCGAGCTGCCCACGATCGGCGTCCCGGCCGACGTCGTCGACCGGATCGCCGCGATGGTCGAGCAGGTGCACCGGCACTCCGCCGCCGCGAGCGACGTCGACGCCCAGGCGCTGTCGGACGCCGACCTCGCCGGTCTCGCCGCGGAGCCGCAGAAGTACGCGGAGTACCTGCGCAACATCCGCGCCGAGTACGCCCACATCCCCGCAGAGGACTACCTCGAGGCCCGGATCGCGATCCTGCAGAAGCTGCGCGCTCGGCCACGCCTGTTCTGCAGCCCGATGGGCCAGCAGTGGGAGGAGGCGGCGCGCGAGAACCTCGCGGCCGAGCTCACCCGCCTCACCGACGAGCTCGACGAGCTCGAGCGCACGGGGCACGAGCCCGACGGCGAGGGCGCCCCCGCGCAGACGGCCGCCCCCACGCCGCACACCGGCGAGGGACCGCAGCCACGCCCGCGCGAGTTGTCCCACGAGCGCTCGCTCGCCGACGTGTCCACGACGACGCTGGGCCGCGCCCCGCGCAGCCAACCGCGTTCGTAGCCTCCTTCCAGGCCCGCCGCCCGTGCGGGCAGGACACGGAGGAGCACCATGACGCAGTACACGGTCGACGCGGAGGCGGTGGCCGGCGCGGCCGCCGCCACCCGGGCCTCGGGCCTCGCGATCGCCACGGAGGTCGCGGCGATGATGCGGCACCTGGCCACCCTCGAGGCCTCGTGGCAGGGCGGCGCCGCGACGCAGTTCGGCGCCCTCGCCGCGCAGTGGCGCACCACCCAGGCCCAGGTCGAGTCCTCGCTCGACTCCATCGGCGTGGCCCTGGACCAGGCGGCCGCGCACTACTCGGACACGGAGGCGGCGACGACGCGGCTGTTCGCGGTGTGACGCAAGCGCCGCGAGCCCCGCGGCGCGCTCGTGGCCAGGTGACGCGCGGGCGCGCTCGCGGTGAGCGGGGCGCCGCGAGCCGCGCGGGCGCCGCGAGCCCCGCGGGACGCCGCGAGCCCCGCGGGCCAGCACGTGGCCGGCGAGCACGCTGGACCGGCGGGCACGCCCGCGCCCGGGCTACTAGCCTGCCCAGGTGACCACCCCCGATCTGCACCGCCCTCAGCTGCACGCCCGACCGAGGACGGGGTGGGTCAACGACCCGTGCGGCGTGGGCCGCTGGGACGGCCGCTGGCACGTCATGTGCCAGCACAACCCCGGCGGGACGGCGTGGGGCGACATCGAGTGGGCCCACCTGTCCTCCACCGACCTCGTCACGTGGCGCACGCACCCACCGGCGCTCGTGCCGCGGCCCGGCACGATCGACGAGGACGGCGTGTGGACGGGGGTCGCGCACGTGGTCGACGGCGAGCCCGCCCTGGTCTACACCGCCGTGCCCGTCGGCGGAGCCGCGCAGGCGCGGGTGGCCGTCGCGCGCCGAACCGCGGCCGACGCGTGGCACCAGCCCGACGAGGTCGTCACCCCGCGCTCTCCCAAGGGCGTGCGCGACGTCCGCGACCCGTACCTGTTCACGTGGCGCGGCCGGCGGCTCGCCGTCCAGGGCGGCGGGACGGCCGACGGCGTGGCGCTGCTCCTGCTGTTCGACGCGGACGATCTGGACCACTGGCGCCCGCTGGGCACCCTCCTGCGCGGCGACGACCCGGTCGCGGCGCAGTACGCGCCGGGTGCGATCTGGGAGTGCCCGCAGCTCGTTCCCGTGGGCGAGGACTGGGTCCTGCTGCTCTCGCTCTGGGACTCGGAAGCCGCTGCCGCCCTGGGCCACGGTCCGCAGCGCGTCGCGTGGCTGCTCGGCGGGCTCGAGCCGACCGAGGACGACGGTGTCGGCGCCGGCGTGCGGTTCGTGCCGCGCGCCGGCGGTCCGATCGACGACGGGCCCGCCTTCTACGCGCCCCAGGCCGTGCTCGACCTGGCGGACGTGGAGCAGAAGCGGTCCGGCTCCGCGACCTCCCGCGTGCTGCTGTGGGGGTGGGCGTGGGAGGCGGACGGAGTCGCCCCGCCGCCGAACCTGTCCGAGCGGAACTGGACCGGCACGCTCACCTATCCCCGCACGCTCGACGTCGCCGGCGACCGGGTCGTGACCGCGCTCGCCCCGGAGGTCCTCGCCGCGCACGGAGACCTTCACCCGCACGACGGCGAGACCGGCGATCGCGTCTGGCTCGCCGTCGCCGAGGCGTCGGTCGCGGGCGCCGGCTGCGCAGACGCCGCGTCACCCGCCCCGGGAGGCGCGGTCGATACGTCCGGCACACGCCCGGCCGCGGGCGCACCCCGGCAGGCAGGGTCCGAGCCCCCGCGCCACACGGTGCGCGTCGCGCTGGCCGGCCCCGACGGCGAGCGCGAGGTGTGGACGGGCGTGGGCGCCGACGTGCTGGTCGCCGTCGACCACTCGATCCTCGAGGCGTTCGTGGACGGGCAGGCGCACACCGAGCGCGTCTACCCCATACCGGCCGAGCGCTGGGTGGTGACCGCGCGCGACGGCGACGGCGCCGCGAGCGGTCGGCTCGCCGTCGTGCGCCCCGAGGTGCTGGCGCGGACCGAGCGCGACGGCGAGCACCGCGGCGCCGCGCCGACGGACGAGGTCGAGCAGACGCCCGACGCCCGGTCGGCCGAGGCCGTGCGCCCGTGACCGAGGCGCACCCGCTGGCCGGCTCGGCGCTCGCGCTGCTCGCGGGCTGGCCCGCGCCGACGCAGGAGCAGGCGACGCTCCGCGAGGCCTACCTCGCGCTGCTCGCGACCACCTCCGACGCGCTCTGGCGCGCCCATGCGCCGGGCCACGTGACGGTCGGGGCAGTCGTGCTGGACGCGACCGCGAGGGACACCCTGCTCGTGCTGCACCCACGCGCCGGCATGTGGCTGCCGCCCGGCGGGCACTGCGAGCCCGAGGACGCCACCCTCGCCGACGGCGCGCTGCGCGAGGTGCGCGAGGAGACGGGGCTCGTCGACGTCGTCATCGAGTCGGAGCCCGTGCGCCTGGACGCGCACCCGTTCACGTGCTCGCTCGGCGTGCCCACCCGCCACCTCAACGTCGGCTTCGTGGTGCGCACGCGGCCGACCGCGGACGGCACCCCGCCGGTCGCCACGATCAGCGACGAGTCCGACGACCTGCGCTGGTGGCCGGTCGACGCGCTGCCCGCGCCGCGCCCGGAACGGCTCGCGGCCGAGGTCGCCGCCGCGCTCGCGCGCACCCCGCGGGGCTAGCCTCGCCTGCGTGACGCTGCTCCTGGACCCACCGCTCTGGCCGGCGCACGGCACGCTCTGGTCGCACCTCGTCTCCGACACCTCGCTCGCCGAGCTGCACACCTTCGCGGTACGCGCCGGTCTTCCTGCCCGCGGCTTCGAGCGCGACCACTACGACGTCCCGGCCGAGCGGTACACCGACCTGATCGCCCTCGGGGCGCAGGCCGTCACCGCGCACGAGCTCGTGCGCGCGCTGCGCGCGTCCGGCCTGCGGCGCACCCCGCGTGACCGCGCGCGGGACCGCGCCGCGCTCGAGGCGCGCTGGACGGCCCTCGCGCCCGCCGCCGACACGCGCCGCCCGCGCGAGACGGGGACGGCTGCGGTGACTCCCCCGACGGCGAGCTCGCCGTCCGGCCGCGACGTCACCCCCGGCGCCCCCGAGCACGACGCATGGGCACGCGTCGGCGCCGACCTGCTCGCCCGGTGGGGCGAGCGCGGCCGCCTGTACCACGACACCCAGCACCTGACCGAGACGCTCGACGCCGTCGACGCGCTCGCCGCCGCCGAAGGGCTCGACGGCGCAGCCCACCGCCGCGCGTCCCTCGCCGCCTGGTTCCACGACGCCGTGCACCGCTCCGGGCTCTCCCGCGGCGCCGCGGCGCGACGAGACGGCGCATCCGACGGCGGTGCGTCCAGCGGTGGCGTGCCCGGTGGCGCCGCGCCCGACGGAGCGCCCGACAGCGACGAGGCCGCCTCCGCGGCGCTGGCCCGACGCACGCTCACCGCGCTCGGCGACCCCGACGCCGACGAGGTCGCCCGACTCGTGCTGCTCACGGCGACGCACCAGGTCGAGGCGAGCGACGCCGTCGGGGCCGTGCTGTGCGACGCCGACCTCGCCGTGCTGGGCGCCGCACCCGCGCGGTACGCCGACTACGCCGCCGCGATCCGCGGCGAGTACGCCGACGTCCCGGACCGGGAGTTCCGCGCGGGTCGCTCCGCGATCCTCACCGCGCTGCTCTCGGGTCCGCTGTACGCCACCGGCGCCGGGTCGAGATGGTGGGAGCACCGGGCCCGAGCCAACGTGGCCGCCGAGGTTGCGGCGCTGGAGTGACCGGTTCGCGCCCGCGGCACATCGATGCGGACGATTCCGGAGCGCCGGGCTCCGGAATCGTCCGCACCGATCGCGAGCCGCCGGCTCAGCGCACCCGGAGCGGGGTGGCCGTACTGGAACCGGCCTGCGTCGTCGGGTCCCGCGGCACGAACGTCGCCGTGACGTCGTAGGTCCCCGTCGACAGCGTGCGCGGCCAGATCACGGTCGCCGAGATGCCGATGATCACCGGCGTGGTGCTCACCACGCGGTTGCCCACCCGCACCTCGAGCGACCCGCGTGCCGGGGTGCCGTCCGCCGTCCGCACGGTGGCGAACCCGAACACCGGCAGGAACTGGCTGCGGCGCACCTCGTGCTGCGAGAGCCACAGCGACGTGGTGGTCGCCACGGGCTGCGGCGCCACATAGTCGGGTTCGGTGAGCACCGCGTAGGAGCGCGCCGGCACCGTCACGGACCCGGTCGAGGCGTCCCAGGTGACGCCCGCGACCACCGCGTCCTCGCCGTCGGCCTGCGCCGGGGTGAGGGCGAACTCGCGGCCCACGAGGTCAGGGAAGGTCCGCGTGACGTCGTGGGGCGAGGCGTTGATCAGCACGAGCGCGCCGGCGAGGTCCTCGGACACCTCCTCGCCCACGGTGTCGTCCACGAGCATCGCGATCGTCCCGGCGGCCTCGTCCGGGCCGCTGCCCGGGAACGTGACCTTCTGCTCGATGAGGTCGGCGCTGCCCAGTCGCAGCAGCGGGACCTCCGAGCGGACCCGGAGCAGCTCGAGCGCCTGGTCGTTCGCCGCCGCCATCGCGTCGGCGTCCGGCTTCAGCGTCGGGTCGCTCAGGAGCGGCGTCATGACCGGCCACTTCGCCTCGTTCGACCACGCGCCGGGCAGGCCGGAGCCGAACGTGTTCTCCTGACCCGTCCAGTCGATCCGGTTGAACCAGTCGCCGGAGTCGTAGGAGTCGCGGTCCAGCGACTTGCTGCGCAGCAGCTCGGTGCCCGCGTGCCAGAACGACGGCGACTGGCCGAGCGCCACGGTGGCGAGCTGCACGGTGTTCATCCGCACCCGCTCCTCCATCGTGGTGTCGGTCGGGAGCTTGAGCACCGAGAGGTCGTACAGCGTCTCGTTGTCGTGCGCGTCGACGTAGTTCACGATCTCGTCGGGCTCCGAGGCGTACCCGGCCGGGGCGCCGCGGTAGTCCAGCTCGGCGCCGGTGACGGTCGCACCCGAGGCGGACACGAGCGAGTAGTCACGCAGGTTGCCGGCCATGCCGAGCTTCACCAGGTCGGTGAGCCCGCCCAGGTCGGCGTCGCCCGTGCGCGAGCGCCCGTTCGGGTCGGTCCCGAGCCCCGTCCCGAAGCCCTGGTCGAAGGTCGAGTCGCCGTCGACGGGCGAACCGCCGTGCACGCCGTCGCGCAGCCGGTCGTTGAACGTCCCGATGCCCGTCCCGTCGAGCTGACCCTGCTTGGCCTGTTCGAACAGCGCGTTCCCGGCGACCTCACCGAAGTCCCAGCCCTCGCCGTACAGGTAGATCGACTTCCCGTCGACGCCGTCCTTGGCGAGCGTCAGCTCGTCCAGGGCGGACCGGATGGCGGCCATGTTCTCCGTGGAGTGGTGCCCCATCAGGTCGAACCGGAAGCCGTCGACGTGGTACTCCCGCGCCCACAGCACCACCGAGTCGACCATGAGCTTCTGCGCCACCTCGTGCTCGGTCGCCACGTTCTGGCAGCACGTGGAGGTCTGCACCTTCCCGGCCGCGTCGAGGCGCTGGTAGTACCCGGGCACGATGCGGTCCAGGACCGACTTCTCGGCCTGCCCGGACGCCGCGGTGTGGTTGTAGACCTGGTCGAGCACGACCTCCAGGCCTGCGGCGTGCAGCGCCCCGACCATCGAGCGGAACTCGGTCACGCGGGCCGCGCCGTCGGGGTCGGTGGCGTAGGAGCCCTCGGGCACCTGGTAGTGCCAGGGGTCGTAGCCCCAGTTGTAGCCGTCGTCCGCGCGCACGGCGCCGACGCAGGCCTGCTGCTCGGTGCCGGCCGGGTTCGCGGCGGACAGCGCCTCGAGGTCGCAGTCGGGCGTCGCCTGTGCGGCGCGGTCCTCCTCGATCGAGGCGATGTCGAACGTCGGCAGGAGGTGCACCGTGGTGATGCCGGCGTCGGCCAGCTCCTTCAGGTGCGTCATGCCGGCGGAGTCGGCGTGCGTGAACGCCGCGTACGTGCCGCGCTCGTCGGCCGGGACGGTCTCGTCGCCGATCGAGAAGTCGCGCACGTGCAGCTCGTACACCGCACGGTCCACGGTCCGCTCGACCGTGGGCGCCGCCGTGTCCTCCCACTGCGCCGGCCGCGTCGAGGAGTCGTCGAGGTCGACGACGACGCTCGCCTGGGAGTTCACCGTCAGCGCCGTGGAGTACGGGTCGGTGACGACGTTGGTCTCCATGGCTCCGGTGCTCGGGGCGTACACCCGCACCGTCCAGCGGTAGGTGTCGCCCACGTCCAGCGTGCCCGCGGGCACCGACCAGACGCCCGAGGCGGGGTCGAGCTCGGCGACGACGCCGCCCGAGGGTTCGCCTCCGCCGTCGCCCACCTGCAGGGAGACCAGGCGCGCCGTGGGCGCCCACAGCGAGACGGCCGCGCCGCCGTCGTCGTCGAACGTCACGCCCAGCGCGACGTCGGCGACGGCGCCCGCGTACAGGTCGTCGAGCACGCCGGGGATCTGCACCCCGGTGACGGCCGTGAGCCCGTCGTCGTCCGCGCGGGACACCCAGACCTCCTGGCGCAGCATCTCGGCGATCTCGGACCGGTCCGCGCCGGTCAGCCGCAGCGCGGTGTACCCGGCGAGCGCGGGGAAGTCCTCGAGCACGTCCGCCGGCAGGCCGGCGGGGTCGACGCTGAGGGCGAGGTCCTCGCCGCCGGTCACGCCGTCGTCGCCGACGACGAGCCCCGCGTTCGCGGCGTGGTGCAGGGTCCAGGTCCCGCCGTCGGCCGCGGCCCCACCGAGGTCCGCCGGCCAGGCGAGCAGGCCCGCACGCACCCAGTGCGCGCGCTGCTCGCCGGTGCCGGGCAGCGGCGGGTCCTCGACAGTCACCGTGAGGCGGTGCGTGGCGATGTCGTAGCTGAAGGCCGTGACCTTGCCCTCGGAGGCCGAGAACGGGATGTTCGCACCGTCCCGCACGCCGTCCACGCCGTAGTTCTCGGCCCACGAGCGGTTGTGCGTGACCTTCACCTCGTACGAGCCGGTCGGCAGCGCGGGGGTGCTGAACGTGTAGACGCCGTCGCCGTCGGGGTCGGTGAGCCATGCGCACAGCTGGTCCGGGGCCCAGTCGCTCGGGCACCCGAGCTCGGACTGGAAGCTGCCTGCGAGCGTGATGATCGGGCCCTCGGCGGTGCTCGAGAACTGCTTGCTCACGGGGTCGAAGAAGAACGTGATCGCCCCGCCCGCGTGGGAGTAGGCCACGTTCGCCCCGCTGGGCACGCCGCCCGCACCGAAGCTGACGTCCCAGCTGCCGTTGACGGCGATCTTGTACTCGTAGTCGCCGGCCGGAAGGTCGAACGTGCCCGACCAGATGCCGTCGGTGCCGAGCGTCAGCTGGGCCGCAGCGCAGTCCGGCTGCCAGTCGCCCGGGCAGCCCATCTCGGAGTTGTGCGAGCCGGGCACGGCGACCGAGTCGTAGCTCGGCTGCTCGGGCTCCGCCGGCCCCTCGGTGGTGACGTCGGTGCCGACGGAGGCGAACGTCGAGGCGGCGGAGGCGTCCCCGCCCGCGTCGACGGTCACGGCGCGGTACTCCACGAGCGTGCCTGCGGCGAGGCCCGACACGTCGTGGAAGACCCGCGGCGTGGTGTCCTCGGCCGTGCCGAGAGGGTTCCACGTCTCGGAGCCGACCACGCGCCAGGCGAACGACGTCTCGCGCCACGAGTCCGCCGTCGTCGCCGCGACCGGGCTCACGCCGGTCACGGCGGCGCCGGCCGCCGGCGTCGAGACCTCGATGTCGGCGGCACCGTCCGGGTCGGTCACCGGGGCGTCGGCGACGAGCACGACGGCGGTGCGCGCCGGCACGGTCACGCTCGCCACGCCGTCGGCGTCGGACGTCGTGGCCGACACGTCCCCGTACAGCGGGCTGAAGGCGGCGTCGGCCGTGAGGGTGGGCACGTCGACGGTGCGCGAGGAGGTGGAGTTGTTCGTCACCACGAGGTGCTCGATCCGCTCGGTGCGCTCGACGCGCGAGAACGCGTAGACGCCCGCGTCGGTGTCGACGAGGCGCTCGATCTGCGCGCCGTCGGTGAGCGCCGGGGTGCTGCTGCGCAGCTCGGCGAGGTCGGCGATCGCGGTGTAGAGCGGCGCGTCGGTGTCGAAGTGCGACCCCGTGCCCGCCTGCTCGCCGGTGAGCAGGGTCTGGTCGGCGTACTCGGCGACCTGCGTGGCCAACATGTCCTGGCGGGCGTCCTTGTCCTTGCCGCCGAGGTTGCCCGCGCCCTCGTACCCCGTGAAGCCCTGCTCGTCGCCGTAGTAGACGACCGGCTGGCCGCGCGTGAGGTACATGAGCTGGTGCGCGAGGAGCGAGCGCTGCAGGGGGTCGTCGGTGCCGCGCACCGCGTAGCCGACCCGGCCCATGTCGTGGTTGCCGAGGAAGGAGGGCAGCGCGGAGGCGGACGTGCTCGCCGTCGTGTAGTAGTCGTCGCCCGCGAACAGCGCGGCGAGCGCGTTGGCGGAGTTGCCCGACGCGTAGGAGACCGCCTGCTGCTGGAAGTAGAAGTCGAGCACCGAGTCCATGTCGGTGGTGCGCACGTACGGGCTCAGCTTCGTCGGGTCGGCGTCGTAGACCTCGCCGAACATGAAGAAGTCGGGACGGCCCTGGTCCGCCGCGTGCTGTGAGACGGCCGCGGTGAACGTCTTCCAGAACTCGGTGTTGACGTGCTTGACGGTGTCGATGCGGAAGCCGTCGATGCCGAGGTCGACCCACGCGTCGTACACGTCGATGAAGCCGTTGACGACCTGCGGGTGCTCGGTCATGAGGTCGTCGAGGCCGTCGAAGTCGCCGTACGTGACCGACTCGCCCGTCCAGGTCGAGTTGCCGCGGTTGTGGTAGAGCGTCGGGTCGTTCAGCCAGCTCGGGACGCGGAGGTTCGCGTCCTCGGGGGCGATCACCGGGGTGTACGGGAACGACGTCGCCGCGTCCAGCTCGGGGAAGTCGTTCGTGCCGGCGTAGGTCGCGGGGTCGAAGGCGTTGCCGTCGGCGTCCCGGTAGGGCTCGGCCGACTGCTCGACGTAGCCGTACTGGCCCTCGGCGTAGGAGTTCAAGTCCGCCGTGTGGTTCGTGATGATGTCGAAGTAGACCTTGATGTCGCGTGAGTGCGCGTCGTCGATGAACGCCTCGAGCTCCTCGTTCGTGCCGAGGTGCGGGTCGATCTGGGTGAAGTCGGTGATCCAGTAGCCGTGGTAGCCGGCCGAGGCGTTGGCGCCCTCGCCCTGGACCGGACGGTTCATGAACGACGGCGTGAGCCAGATCGCCGTGGTCCCCAGCCCCTCGATGTAGTCGAGCTGGTCGCTCAGCCCGGCGATGTCGCCACCGTGGTAGAAGCCCTTGTCGGTCGGGTCCAGGCCGGTGGTCAGGCGGTCGCCGGTGAGGCCGCCGGTGTCGTTGCTGGTGTCGCCGTTGGCGAACCGGTCGGTCATCACGAAGTAGAACTGCTCGCCCGCGCCCTGCTGGCGCACGGGGGCGGCGACGAGCGCGTCGTCGGCCGCGGTGTAGTCGCCCCCGAGGTCGAGGGGCGTCAGGCCCGTGCGGTGCGTGACGTCGTCGAACGTGAACCGCAGGGTGGTCGGGCCGGCGACCGTGAGTGGCGCGTTGTCGCTGCCGCCCTCCTTGCCGTAGGACTCGTCCCACGCGTTGTTCACCGCGACCTTGTACTCGTACGTGCCGGCCGGGACCTCGAAGTCGGCGGCGTACTGGTTCGCGACGCCGGTCGGGGCCAGTGCGGTGGCCGCGCAGTCGAGCTGCCAGTCCCCCGGGCAGCCGAGCTCGTCCTGGAGGCTGCCGACGAGGGTGAAGGTGCGGTCGCCGTCGGCGGTGGGCGTGACGGCCTCGGCGGTGGTGCCGGTCGCGGGGGCCGCGATCACCGGCGCGGCCACGGCGCCGAGGCCGGTGGGCACGAGCGCGAGGGCGGCGAACGCCGCGATGCGGCGGCGGGCGGGGAGCGGGGTGGGGCTCGAGGTGCGCACGGGTCAGGTCCTGGTCTCGTCGTCGGGTCAGGGTGGTTCGGGTGTTGCTCGTGGTGGTGCGGGTGGTGCGGATGGTGCTGGAGGTGTCCGGTGGAACGGTGGTGCTGGGTCGTGCCGGTGCTGCGCGCAGCGCCGTGGTCGGGGTCAGTCGGCCCGGCGCTTCGTGGCCCGCGGGAGGCGTCATCGCCTCTCGCGAGCCTCCCCAATTGTGACCCGGGACACACGGATACGACAAGAAAGTGAACTGCTTGCAGCACGTATGACGCTGTGTCGAGCACTTGCACACGACTAGCGACCGCCGCGTGAGCGGTGGAAGCGCTCACACGACATCACGTTTTCATCTCGACGTTGCGCGAGTTGCAACGGAGTCTCGGAGCGCGTGCCGTCGCCCTCGCGGCGCCCTCGCCCCCGACCCCGCCGGCGCGCCCCACGTGGACACGGTCACCGCCACGTCCACCCCACACGCGGCCACGACCCGCTCAGCGCGTCCCACGTGGACACGGCCACCGCCACGTCCACCCCACACGCGGCCACGACCCCCGCGGCGCGTCCCACGTGGACACGGCC
>NZ_VENP01000004.1 GCF_006351005.1 Miniimonas arenae
CAGGCCGCGGTCTCGGACCGGCCCGACCTTCAGCAAGTCGGTCAGGTCGCTCAGGTCCTCACTGGACAGGAACAGCGTCACAGCAGGTCACTCGCCGAGCCGGTCGAGCAGGTCCCGGTAACGCTCGATCCCGCGCTCGCCCAGGTCGCGAACGGCGGAGCTGTGGGCGCGCCGGGACGCGGCCTCGAGCACGGCTCGCCGTACGGCTTCCTGCTTGCTCACGCCGTCGGCCGCCGCGAGGAGCGCGAGCGCAGCCTCGTGCTCGTCGTCGAGTCGCAGAGTCATGGCCATGGCGTCCTCCGAGGTGAGCAGAGTGGTATCACGACGGTATCACCGCTACTGGCGCCAACGGAGATCGCCTCGGGAAAGGACGGACTTCCTCTCGCGAAAGGACGGACTTCCTCTCGCGAAAGGACGGACTTCCTCTCGCGAACGGGTGGGCGGGCGTGGGTTCCCAGGAACCTTCAATCAGGGGATGATGCCCAGATGCGCTCCATCTGGAAGGGCTCACTCGCGTTCGGCCTGGTCAACGTGCCGGTCAAGGTGTACTCCGCGACCGAGGATCACGACGTCGCCTTCCACCAGGTGCACGCCGAGGACGGCGGCCGCATCCGCTACCAGCGTCGCTGCGAGGTGTGCGGCGAGGTCGTCAGCTACGACCAGATCGCCAAGGCCTACGACTCCGAGGACGGCCAGCGTGTCATCCTCACCGACGAGGACTTCGACTCCCTGCCCGCGCAGGCCAAGCACGAGATCGAGGTCCTGCAGTTCGTGCCGAGCGAGCAGATCGACCCGATCCTGCTCGACCGCAGCTACTACCTCGAGCCCGACTCCCGCTCGCCCAAGGCGTACGCCCTGCTGCGCCGCACGCTCGAGGAGACCGACCGCACCGCCGTCGTGCACTTCGCGCTGCGCGGCAAGACGCGCCTCGCGGCGCTGCGGGTGCGCGGTGACGTCCTCGTGGTGCAGACGATGATCTGGCCGGACGAGGTGCGCGCGGCCGAGTTCGCGGCGCTCGAGGAGCAGCCGACCATCAGCAAGAAGGAGCTCGCGATGAGCGCGAGCCTGGTGGAGTCGATGGCCGAGGACTTCGACCCCACCGCGTTCACCGACGAGTACACCGCGCAGCTCAAGCAGCTCATCGACGACAAGCTCTCCGGCGGCGAGTCCTTCACCGCGGTGGAGAAGGAGGAGGAGCCCACCGACGTCGTCGACCTCGTCGCCGCGTTGCGCAAGAGCGTCGAGGCGCGCAAGAAGGCCCGCGAGGCCTCGTAGTGCCCGACGGCGTAGCGCGCCTCGTGCGCGTCGGCGAGCGCACGGTGCGGCTCACCAACCCGGAGAAGGTGCTCTTCCCCGGCGACCCGGACGCCGGCATCGGCCCGACCACGAAGGCCGAGCTCGTCGAGTACTACTGGCGGATCGCGCCGGTCCTGCTCCCGCACCTGGCCGGCCGACCGGTGACCCGCAAGCGCTGGCCACACGGAACGGGCGAGGGCGCCGAGCCGTTCTTCACGAAGAACCTCGACTCCGGCACGCCGGACTGGGTGCCGCGCGCCGCCGTCGTGCACCACGAGCGGACCGTCGACTACCCGCTCGTGGACGAGGTCGCGACGCTCGTGTGGTGCGCGCAGATGGCCGCGATCGAGCTGCACGTGCCGCAGTGGCGGCTGCCCGCTGACGTGCTCGCCGGGCGGCGGCCGTACTCCCTCGACGCCGCGACGGCGGCGCCCGACCGGCTCGTGGTGGACCTCGACCCCGGCCCGGGCGTGGGCCTGGCGCAGTGCTGCGAGGTGGCGCTCGCGGCGCGCGAGCTCCTCGACGGGATGGGCCTGGTGTGCGTCCCGGTGACGTCGGGCAGCAAGGGCCTGCACCTGTACGCGCGCCTCGAGGGCGTCGGTGCCGCGGGCGCGAGCGCGTTCGCGGCCGAGCTCGCCGAGTCGCTCGCCGCCGAGCTGCCCGCGCTCGCGATCACGCAGATGAAGCGGTCGTTGCGGGAGGGCCGCGTGTTCGTCGACCACACGCAGAACAACCCCGCGAAGACGACCGTGTCGCCGTACTCCGTGCGCGGACGGCTCCAGCCGTGGGTCGCGGCGCCGCGCACGTGGGCGGAGATCGAGGAGGGGGCGTCAGGCGGGGGCGAGGGTGGGTCCGGTTCGCTGCGGCACCTGCGGATGGCGGAGGTGCTCGAGCGCGTGCTCGACGGCGACGCGTTCGCCCCGCTGCTGCCGCCCGGTGAGGCGGCCGGCGAGGTCGCGCGCGACGACGTCGGGGACGGGCCGGGCGGGGTCGGCACCTCGGATGACGGCACGCTGGACGGCAAGGCCGACGGCGACACCCCCCGTGCGAGGAAGGCCGGGTCGCCGGCACGGTCCACGACGCCGGCACGGTCCGCGGCCCCGCCCCCGGCCCCGCCCGCGCCGTCCCCGCGCGCGACCGCGAAAGCGACCGCTCGCCGTCGGCCCACGAGCGTGCCGCCGATGCTCGCGAGCACCTACGACCCGATCACGCACGGCGACCTCGAGCTGCCGCGGTGGACGTTCGAGACGAAGTGGGACGGGTACCGCGCCGTCGTGAGCGTGCTGGCGGCGGACGACGGCGACGGCGACGGCGCCCAGGGTGATCCAGACGCCGCCGTGTGGTTCACCGCCCGCTCGGGTCGCGACCTCACGCCCGAGTTCGCCGACCTCGCCCACGCGCCGGACGCGCTGCAGGATCACGACGCCGTGCTCGACGCCGAGATCATCGCCCTCGACGACGACGGGCGGCCGAGCTTCCACCGCCTGCAGAACCGGGCGGGTCCGCCGAAGCCGCCGCTGCGCCTCGTGGTGTTCGACGTCCTCGCGCTCGACGGCGTCGACCTCGTCACCCGGCCGCTGGCCGAGCGCCGCGCGGTGCTCGCGGCGCTCGACCTGCCGGTCGCCGACCCGCGCGCCGGGATCGGTGAGGGTGAGGGCGGCTGGTTCGTCTCGCCCGTGCACGACGGCACGCTCGTCGAGGCGCTCGCGGCCGACGCGGCGGCCGACGGCGAGGGTGTCCTCGCCAAGCGCGCGGACTCCCCGTACCTGCCGGGCAAGCGCACCGGCGCGTGGGTCAAGGTCAAGCACCACGGCGAGGCGCGCGTGGTGATCGGCGGATGGCGGCCGGGGCAAGGCCGCCGCGAGGGCGGCATCGGGTCGCTCCTGCTCGGCGTGCGCGAGCCCGGCGGCGACCTGCGCTACGTCGGCAAGGTCGGCACCGGGTTCTCCGACGCCGAGCTGGACCGGCTGCTCACCGAGCTGTCGCCCCTGCGGCGCGCGACCTCGCCGTTCGCCGCGGTGCCGCGCGAGGAGGCGCGCGTCGCGGTCTGGGTGGAGCCGACCGTGGTCGGCGAGGTCACCTTCGACTCCTGGACGCCCGACGGCGTGCTCCGCGCCGCGCGCTGGTCCGGCCAGGTCTCCGACTGACCAGACTGGGCCACCCGGCGAAGCCGCAGGTCAGCGGCGGGCGAGCGGCAGCGCCCAGGACTCGAGGGCCGCGCTGCCGACGACCCGACCGGGACGGCCGCTCAGCGGCGGGCGAGCGGCAGCGCCCACGACGCAAGCGCCGCGATGCCGACGACCCGACCGGGACGGCCGCTCAGCGGCGAGCGAGCAGCAGCGCCCACGACGCAAGCGCCGCACTGCCGACGACGCCGAACGAGGCCCCGACGTAGGCGGTGGTCGACGCCGTCGTGATCGTGCCGTTGACCTGCGGGATCGCACTCGCGTCCACGCCCGCGAGCAGGATGACGAGCACGGCCAACCCGACGCCGATCCCGACGACGGACGTGAGCCCGAGCAGCCACGCGGCGAGGATGCGGCCCGCGGTGCCGGGCTCGCCGTCGGCGGCGCGTCCGCTGCTGGGCACGAGCACGAGCAGCGTCCAGGCGCTCACGACGGCGAACGCGGCGACGACGTCGGCGGGCCGGTGCCAGCCGAGCGCGAGCGTGGCGACGGCCGTCGCGGCGGCGTAGGCGGCGCCGAGGATCGCGGTGACCGGTCGTGCCGCGCGCGGGACGACGAGCAGTGCCACGGCGGCGACCGAGGCGGCGACCGTGGTGTGCCCGCTCGGCAGCGAGTTGTCCGAGGCCCAGCCGAGCAGGCCGTCGTCGACGGGTCGCTCGAGCAGCCCCTTGAGGATCTGGGTGGTGAGGTTCGCGCCCGCGACGATTCCGGCCGCGCGCACGGCGTCGCCCCAGCGGCGTCGGATCAGCGCCACGGCGACGGCGAGCGTCACGGCCGCGACGAGGAACCACGGGGACACGACCCCGAGGATCAGGCGGCTGATGCCCGCGATCTGCTCGCGGCCGCGCTCGGAGCCGAGGAACGCCAGCTGGTCGGCGTAGCGGCCGCGCGCGTCGACCTCGAAGAACGCCCAGATCCAGACGATGCTCGCGACGGCGAGCAGCGAGCCGACGAGGCACCAGACCCAGCGGGTCTGGGCTCGGGTGGGGCGGGGTGCCGGCGCGTGCGGGCCGGGCGGGTACGGGCCGGGCGGGTACGGGCCGGGGGCGTGCGGTCCGGGCGCGTGCGTACCGGAGGCGTAGGGGTTGGGCGCGGGAGCGCCGGGTGCACCGGGCGGACCGGCCGGCGGGCCCGGCAGGGCGCCGGGCGCGCTGCCCGGCTGCGCGCCGGCGCCCGGAGGCGTCACCATGGTCATGAACCTACGGTAGGCGGCCGGCTCAGCGGGACCTGGGAGTGCTGTCGACGCCGCGTCGCGGTCGTGCGGAGATCCTGTGCCGGGCGGCAGACCGCCGGGCAGCATCCCGCCGGCGGCCCGCCGGGGCGTGGACCGCGCAGCCGGCGACCGTGCGAGGAGCAGAGCGCGCGGCGGCCCGCCGGTGAGCACACGCCGCAGCAGCCTTCGGTCAGCCCTTGGGCGCCGCCGCGCGGGAGCGCGTCGTCGAGCTGCGCGACGTCGTCGACGCCCGACCGCGTGCCGCGGGGCGCTTCGCCGGCCCCTTGGCGCGCTTCTCGGCGAGCATCTCGTACGCCCGCTCGGGCGTGAGCGACTCGATGGACTCTGCCTTCGGGATCGTGACGTTCGTGGTGCCGTCCGTGACGTACGGACCGAACCGGCCGTCCTTGACGAGCACGGGCTTCTCGCTCACCGGGTCGTTCCCGAGCTCGCGCAGCGCCGAGGCGGCCGCGCGCTGACCGCGCCGCTGCTTGGGCTGCGCGTAGATCGCGAGCGCCTCCTCGAGCGTGACGTCGAAGATCTGCTCCTCGGTCTCGAGCGAGCGCGAGTCGGTGCCCTTCTTGAGGTAGGGCCCGTACCGGCCGTTCTGCGCCGTGATCTCCTCGCCGGACTCCGGGTCGGTGCCGACCACGCGCGGCAGCGACATGAGCTGCAGCGCCTGCTCGAGCGTCACGGTGTCCAGCGACATCGACTTCAGCAGCGACCCGGTGCGCGGCTTCACCTTCGCCGGCGCCTTCTTGCGGCCCTTCGCCGCGGTGCTCTTCGCCGTCGTACCCGTCGTACCCGTCGCCGTCGTGCCGGTCTCCCCGGCCGCGGCGCCCTTCTCGTCGGCGGCGGCCGGCGCGTCGTCCGGGATCACCTCGGTGACGTACGGCCCGTACCGGCCGTTGCGCGCCACGACCTGGTAGCCCGTGGCGGGGTCGGTGCCGAGCTCGCGGTCGCCGTCGGACTGCGTCGTCAGCAGCTCCAGCGCCCGCTCGGGCGTCAGCTCGTCGGGCGCGACGTCCTCGGGGACCGAGGCGCGCAGCGCCTCGCCGTCGGGGCCGGTGCCCTCGAGGTAGGGGCCGTACCGGCCCACCCGCAGCGTGATGCCGTTGCCGACCGGGATCGAGTTGATGTCGCGAGCGTCGATCTCGCCGAGGTCGTCCACGAGCGACTGCAGCCCGGGCGAGCCCGAGGTCCACGGCCCGAAGTAGAACTCCTGCAGCCAGGCGACGCGGTCCTGCTCGCCGCTCGCGATGCGGTCCAGGTCGGACTCCATCGCGGCCGTGAAGTCGTAGTCCACGAGCGAGCCGAAGTGGTCCTCGAGGAGGCGGACCACGGAGAACGCGAGCCAGGACGGCACCAGCGCCTGCCCGCGGCGCAGCACGTAGCCCCGGTCGGTGATGACGCCGATCGTGGCCGCGTAGGTGGACGGGCGGCCGATCCCGCGCTCCTCCAGCGCCGCGGTGAGCGACGCCTCGGTGTAGCGCGGCGGCGGGGAGGTCTCGTGGCCCGCGGCCTCGAGGTTCTCCTTCGTCACGGCGTCGCCCTCGCTGACGTCGGGCAGGCGCGCCTCGCTGGCCTCGGCGTCGTACCGGCCGGCGTCGCGGCCCTCCTCGTACGCCGCGAGGAACCCGCGGAAGGTGATGACGGTGCCGGACGCGGAGAACTCCGCGACCGTGCCCGAGGGATGCGCGCCGGAGCGCTCGGAGGCGACGTCCGCCGTCGTCGGCGCGCCGATCCGCAGCGTGGCGGTCGACCCGCGGGCATCGGCCATCTGCGAGGCGACCGTCCGCTTCCAGATGAGCTCGTAGAGGCGGAACTGATCGCCCGAGAGCTCCCCGGCGACCTGCGCCGGCGTGCGGAAGTGGTCGCCGGCGGGCCGGATGGCCTCGTGCGCCTCCTGGGCGTTCTTGCTCTTGTTGGCGTAGACGCGCGGCTTCTCGGGCACGAACTCGGCGCCGTAGAGGTCCGCGGCCTGGCGCCGCGCCGCCGCGATCGCCTCGGTGGACAGCGTCACCGAGTCGGTGCGCATGTACGTGATGTAGCCGTTCTCGTACAGCCCCTGCGCCGTGCGCATGGTCGCGCGGGAGTTGAGCCGGAGCTTGCGGCTCGCCTCCTGCTGCAGCGTCGAGGTGGTGAACGGGGCCGCCGGGCGGCGCGTGTACGGCTTGGTGTCCACGCCCACGACGGCGAAGCTCGCCTCGTCCAGCGCGCTCACCAGCGCGGTGGTCGCCGCCTCGTCCAGGTGCACGACCGACCCGGCCCGCGTGCGCAGGGCGCCGGTGTCGTCGAAGTCGCGACCCGTGGCCACGCGCGTGCCGCCGAGCGCGCTGAGCCGCGCGGTGAACGTGGTGCCGGACCCGGGCTCGGCCGCGTCTCCGCCGCCGGTGAAGGTGCCGGTGACGTCCCAGTAGGACGCCGCGACGAACGCCATCCGCTCGCGCTCGCGCTCGACCACGAGGCGGGTGGCGACCGACTGCACGCGACCCGCGGACAGGCCGGGGCCGATCTTGCGCCACAGCACGGGGGAGACCTCGTAGCCGTAGAGCCGGTCGAGGATGCGGCGGGTCTCCTGGGCGTCGACGAGGCGGGTGTCCAGGTCGCGCGTGGCGGTCAGGGCGCGCTGGATCGCCTCGCGGGTGATCTCGTGGAACACCATGCGCTTGACCGGCACCTTCGGCTGCAGCACCTCGAGCAGGTGCCACGCGATGGCCTCGCCCTCGCGGTCCTCATCGGTGGCGAGGTAGAGCTCGTCGGCATCCTTGAGCTTCTTCTTGAGCTCGGCGACCTTCTTGCGCTTGTCCGCGTCGACCACGTAGTAGGGGTCGAACCCGTTGTCGACGTCGACGGCGAACTTGCGGTACGGCCCCTTCTTCATCTCCGCGGGCAGCTCGCTCGGCTGCGGCAGGTCCCGGATGTGCCCGACGCTCGCCTCGACCTCGTAGCCCGCGCCGAGGAACGGCGTGATGGTGCGCGCCTTCGTCGGCGACTCGACGATGACGAGCTTGGTCGGGGTCTTGGTGGGCACGAGCGGCCTTCCGAAAGTGGGGGCCCGCGTCGCCTCCGTACGGGCCGGATCGGCGCGGTCGTTCGTGGCGGACCATACCTCGGCTCGCCGACGTCCGCGCAACCCGGCCGCCGCCGCATGTGGACCGCCTGGGGAGCGACGGCCGCTACTGGCCGAGCCCGCCGAGGTGCCCGCGCAGGCGCTCCAGCCGCGCCGCGCTGCGCTCGCCGAGCCCCACCATGCGCACCCGGGTGCCGTGCCGGGCGTACTTCTCGACGACGGCGTCGAGGGCCGCGACGCCGGACGCGTCCCAGACCTGCGCGCCGGTGAGGTCGAGCACCACCCGGTCCGGGTCGCCGGTGTAGTCGAAGGACTCGATCACCGCGTTCGCCGAGGCGAAGAAGAGCTCGCCCTCGATCGCGTACGTCTGCTCGCCGTCGGACGCGTTGCCGGAGGGGTGCTCGCAGGTGCGCTCGCCGTCGGAGGTGTGCTCGCCGTCGCGCGCCTCGTCCGTGTCCCCGAGCCGGGTCACCCGAGCGACCCGGGTGACGGTCGTGACCTGCGCGACCCGGTTCGCGAACAGCACGCCCGCGACGAGCACCCCGAGGATCACACCGATCGCGAGGTTGTGGGTGACGATCGTGGTGAGGAGCGTGGTGAGCATCACGGCGGTCTCGGACTTCGGCATCCGGCGCAGGGTGCGCGGCGCGATCGCGCGCCACTCGAACGTCGTGAACGCGACCATGAGCATGACCGCGACGAGCGCCGCCATCGGGATCCGCGCCACGGCGTCGCCGAGCAGGAGGACCAGGCCCAGCAGGAGTGCGCCGGCGAGGAACGTCGACACCCGGCTGCGCGCGCCGGTCTGGCGGACGTTGACGATCGTGGGTCCGATCTCGGCGCACCCGCCCATCCCGCCGAACAGGCCGGTCACGACGTTCGCCACGCCCTGACCCCACGCCTCACGCGTCTTGGAGGAGGGGGTGTCGGTGAGGTCGTCGACGAGCTTCGCGGTGAGCAGCGACTCCATGAGGCCGACGAGCGCCATCGCGACGGCGGTCGGCCCGATGATCCGCAGCGTCTCGAACGTGAGGGGGACGTCGGGCAGCCCGAGGGTGGGCAGCGAGGTCGGGAGCGCGCCCTGGTCGCCGACCGTCGGCACCGCGAGGTGCCCGACGAGCACCACGACGCTCAGCACCACCACGGCCACGAGCGGCGGCGGGATCGCCGTCGTGAGGCGGGGTGTGAGCCAGATGATCACGACGCCCGCGACGACGAGCGGGTAGACCAGCCACGGCACGCCGACGAGCTGCGGCAGCTGCGAGATGAAGACGAGCGAGGCGAGCGCGTTGACGAAGCCGACCATCACCGAGCGCGGGATGAACCGCATGAGGCGCGCGACGCCGAGCACGCCCACCACGACCTGGACGACGCCCGCGAGGAGTACGGTCGCCACGAGGTAGTCGACGCCGTGCGCGTGCGCCAGGGGTGCGACGACGAGCGACACCGCGCCGGTGGCCGCCGAGATCATCGCGGGTCGGCCGCCCGTGAACGCGATCGCGATCGACATCGTGACGGTGGTGAAGAGGCCGACCCGCGGGTCCACGCCCACGATCACGGAGAACGCGATCGACTCGGGGATGAGGATGAGGGCGACGACGAGCCCGCCGAGCACCTCGGCCCGCAGCCGGCGCGGTGAGGCGAGCGCGGCGCGCACCGTGGTCACGCGGGTCAGCGTACGCACCGCCCGTAGGCTGACCGCGTGACCGACCCCGACGCGTCGACCGCCCCCAGCCCGCTGCGTCCCGCGGACGCCTACCCCGATCCCGCCGACGCTCCTGCGCTGCGCTGGGGCATCCTCGCGCCCGGCGGCATCGCACGGCGGTTCGCCCACGAGATCCCGCGCTACACCGCCTCGCGGGTGGTCGCCGTCGGGTCCCGTGACCTCGGCCGGGCCGAGGCGTTCGCGGCCGACCACGACATCCCCCGGGCGTACGGCTCGTACGCCGAGCTCGTGGCCGACGGCGAGGTCGACGCCGTGTACGTCGCCTCGCCGCACAGCGCCCACCTCGAGCTGGCCTCGCTCGCGCTGACCGCGGGCCGCCCGGTGCTCGTGGAGAAGTCGCTGACCCGGAACGCCGCCGAGGCGCGGGAGCTGTTCGACCTCGCCGCGTCGCGCGGGCTGTTCGCGATGGAGGCGATGTGGTCGCGGTTCCTGCCGCACTACCGCGCGGTGGTCGACGCGGTGCACGACGGCGCGATCGGCGAGGTCCTGACCGTCACCGCCCAGCACGGTCAGCACCTCGTGTTCGGACCCGAGCACCGGCTCTGGGACCCGGCGCTCGCCGGCGGCGCGATGCTCGACCTCACGGTGTACCCGCTGTCGTTCGCGCACGCGCTGCTCGGCGTCCCGGACCAGGTGCACGCGTTCGGCGCGCTGTCGGAGCTCGGGGTGGACACGGGGGAGACGGTCGTGCTGCGCTACGGCGAGCGCACCGTGGCCGTGGCGCAGGCCTCGCTGGAGACGGCGATGGCGAACGAGGCGACGATCGCGGGCACCCACGGCCGGATCGACCTGGCGGGCAGCTTCTACACGCCGGTCGAGGTCGCGCTGTCCACGCACGACGGCGCCTCCTGGCGCCTGCCGGTGCAGCACGAGGGCGGGTTCCAGTTCCAGGCCGCCGAGGTCGCGCGTCGGGTCGCGGCCGGGGAGACGAGCTCGCCGCTCATGTCGTGGCAGGCGAGCGTCGAGGTCATGGAGCTCATGGACGAGGCGCGCGCCCAGCTCGGGGTGGTCTTCCCGGGGGAGTGACCGGCCGCGCCGTCTACCCTGGGCCGGTGACCCGTGCCGCGACTCGCCTGCCCGGCGGGCTGTTCCTCTCCTTCGAGGGTGGCGACGGCGCCGGTAAGTCGACGCAGCTGACGCACCTCGCGGACTGGCTCGAGCAGGAGCACGGGCTCGAGGTGGTCCGCACCCGCGAGCCGGGCGGCACGGACCTGGGCCGGACGCTGCGCACCCTCGTCCTGCACGGCGACGACGTCGACGCCCGCACCGAGGCACTCCTGTACGCGACCGACCGCGCGCACCACGTCGCGACGCTCGTGCGGCCCGCCCTCGAGCGCGGCGCGGTGGTGCTCACCGACCGCTACCTCGACTCCTCCCTCGCCTACCAGGCCGGGGGGCGCGAGTTGGGGATGGCCGAGCTGCGCGACCTGCAGATGTGGGCGGTCGGTGGTCTACTGCCCGCCATGACGATCCTGCTCGACCTCGACCCGGCGCTCCTGCCGCAGCGGCTCACGGGTGCGCCGGACCGGCTCGAGCGCGCCGGCGAGGAGTTCCACCGCCGCACCCGCGCGGCCTACCTCGCGCTCGCCGCCGAGGAGCCGGCGCGGTGGCGCGTGCTGGACGCCTCGCGAAGCGTCGGTGAGCTCGAGACCGAGGTGCGGCTCGCCGTCGCGCCCCTGCTCGGCCGCGTGTCCCCGGTGGTGCCGGCATGAGTGCCGGCACCAGCCCCGAGGCCGCGGCGCCGCTCGACATCTGGGCCGACGTCGTGGGCCAGGAGGACGCCGTCGCCGTGTTGCGCCACGCCGTGGCCGACCCGACGGCCATGACGCACGCCTGGCTGCTGACCGGGCCGCCCGGATCGGGCCGCTCGGTCGCCGCGCGCGCGTTCGCCGCGGACCTCATCGCCTCGAGCACGCCCCGGTCCGACGGCGAGCCGACCTCCGGCGGTGAGCTCGCCGTCGCGCGTGCGGGGGCCGCGGAGCGGGTGCTGCGCGGGGTGCACCCGGACCTGCACGTCGTCGCGACGGACAAGACCGTCATCACGGTCGCCGAGGTGCGCGACCTCGTGACGCTCGCGCAGCGCTCCCCGGCGGAGTCGGGCTGGCGGGTGATCGTCGTGGAGGACGCGGACCGGATCGTCGAGCGCAGCGCGAACGCGCTGCTCAAGGCCATCGAGGAGCCGCCGCCGCGCACCGTCTGGGTGCTGTGCGCGCCGAGCGAGCAGGACGTCATCACCACCGTCCGCTCGCGGTGCCGGCACGTCACGCTGCGCGTGCCGACCGCCGAGGCGGTGGCGGGGCTGCTCGTGCGGCGGCACGGCGTGGACGGCGGTGAGGCGCTGCTGGCGGCGCGCGCGGCGCAGAGCCACATCGGGCTTGCGACGAGCCTCGCGCTGCGCCCCGAGGCTCGGGCGCGGCGCGCCCGGGTGCTGGAGATCGCCAGCCGGGTCCGCGGGGTGGGCGACGCGATCCTCGCCGCGGGCGAGCTCGTCGAGGTCGCCACGGCGCAGGCGACGGCGAGCGCAGCCGAGCGTGACGCCACGGAGCGCGCCGCGCTGCTGCGGGCGCTCGGGGCCGACGGCGAGGCCACCCTTCCGCCGACGGTGCGGGCGCAGGTGCGCCAGCTCGAAGAGGACCAGAAGCGGCGGGCGAAGCGCGCCGTGGTCGACGGGCTCGACCGGGCGATGACGGACCTGCTCTCGTTCTACCGCGACGTGCTCGTCGTGCAGCTGGGCGCGGAGGTCTCGCTCGTGAACGAGGCGCAGGCGGCGGACGTCCGCGCGGTCGCCGCGTCCAGCACGCCCGAGGGGACGCTCGCGCGGATGGACGCGATCGGTGTGGCGCGCACGCGGCTGGCCGGGAACGTCGCGCCGTTGCTGGCCGTCGAGGCGATGACGGTCGCGCTGCGACCGCAGGGCGAGGGGGCGCGGCGATGAGGGTCGGGACTGCGGTGCGCGTGACGGTGCGCGTGGTCGTCACCGGGCTGGCGGGGGCGCTGCTCGCCGTCGGTCTCTCGGGCTGCGACGACTCACCGCCGATGCTGCAGCCCGTTGCGCCGGTGCCGACCGTCACGGAGGGCTGAGCGCGGGTCCACTCGGCCTGTGCGCCGCCGCAGGGGCCCGGAAAGGCAGCGGGACGGCGACGCGCCCTCCGCGCCGCCGTCCCGCTGGTCTCTCGCGAGTTCGCGTCCCCCACGCGAGCTCGCTGGTCCCGAGGTCCTGCGCCCCCCTGCGGCGCCGGACCCTGGTGGTTCCGGAGTCCTGCGCCCCCCTGCGGCGCCGGACTCTGGAAGCTCGAGCTGGCCGGGTCATCGGGTCCGGGTCCTGCGCCCCCCTGCGGCGCCGGACCCGAACCCCCGATGTCCTGACACCTACCTCGACGGACGAGCACGGCAGATCTGACGCCGGCCGGGGTGTGACGTGCGTCACACGAGGACGCGAGGCAGGATGGGGGGATGACGGAGCGAGCTGCGGGGCCCCGGACCATCGCGATCGTGGGCGGCGCCGGCAAGGTCGCGCGACGCCTCCTGCCGCTCCTGCTCGCCGACGACTGCACCGTGGTGCCGCTCGTCCGCCGACCCGAGCAGGCGAGCGAGCTCGAGGCGCTCGGCGCCGAGCCGCGGCTGCTCGACATCGAGCGCGCCGGCGTCGTGGACTACCTGCCCGTGCTCGACGGCGTGGATGCGGTCGTGTTCGCGGCCGGCGGCGGGCCGGACGGGAACGTCGAGCGCAAGCGCACCGTGGACCTCGGCGGCACGCTGGCCACGCTCGCCGCGTGCGCCGAGCTGGGCATCCGGCGCTACGTCCAGGTCTCGGCGATCGGGGTGGACCAGCCGCCGTCCGCCGACTCCTCGCCCGTCTGGCAGGCCTACGTCGCGGCGAAGAAGGTCTCCGACCTCGCCGTGCGCCGCAGCGAGCTGGACTGGACGATCCTGCGCCCCGCGGCGCTGCTCGACGACGAGCCCACGGGCCACGTCCAGCTCGGCGTCGACCTCGAGCCCGCGCCGATCTCGCGCGGCGACGTGGCCGCCGTCATCGCCGCGGTGCTCCCGCAGCCCGCGACCCTGCGCCGGCAGTGGGACGTGGTGGGCGGCGTGCTCCCGGTGCTCGAGGCGGTCGCGCGAGCCGCGAGCTGACGCCGATTGGGCGCCTCGCCGAGGCTCGGGTACAGTGGACGCCGCTGCCCGGGCGATCCTCGGTCAGCGTCGCCGCCTTAGCTCAGTCGGCAGAGCGATTCACTCGTAATGAATAGGTCAAGGGTTCGATTCCCTTAGGCGGCTCTATCGAAGGCCCGGAATCCACGTGTTCCGGGCCTTCGTCATGGTCACGCGGTCGCGGACCGTCTCACTGGTCGCCGGGCCCGTGGCGATCGCTCTCGAGCGGATCGCCCGACCGCTTGACCGGAGCGCGAGGCGTGATCTCGTGCGCGCGCAGGTACCCGCCGTGCGGCTGCGCCGGCGCCACGCCGTTGCGGGCGTCGAGGCGGCCCGCGTCGCCGTCGGCCCAGCCCAGCGCGAACGCAGGCCGCGTGAGGTCGTTCACCTCCTCACGGGCCGCCGCGAGCGCGCCGTCGCGGTAGGTCGCGAACCCGAGCAGGGTCACCCGACCCGTCGGGGGAGCGCCCTTGAACCCCGCAAGCCTCGACCGGGCCTGTGCCACGCCGGTCCAGTACGCGGCGAAGACCGTCTGACCGATGGGGGTCAACCATCCCGGAGGTGCCGTCCCCGGCTGAGCCGCGACGGTCGCCTGCTCGCCGGCCCAGACGTCCTGCGCCCCCTCAACCGCACCCGACTGAGCCGGCAGGGCGCCCGCGGCCTGGGCCGCCCCGTGGAGGAGCCCTGCCCGGTAGTCGTCGGCGCCCTGGGCGCCGCCCGCGCCATGGGTCGCGGCGGTCGCGATGGCGGTCGTCGGGTTCGCCCGCACGAGGTCGACCCCCGCCCAGTAGTCCCGCCAGCCCTGCGCCGCCGCCGTCGAGTCCGTCGGCGCGTCGGCGTCGCGGGGGTGGCTCGCGGCGGCCGCCACGCCGGTGCGGTAGTCCGCGTGTCCGCGGGCGGCGAGCACGCGCGCCGGCGCGGCGCCGGCCGCGTCCGACCGTGCGGAGACGGCGCCGCCGAGGAACTCGGCATGGCCGCCGCTGCCGAGCTGCTCCGCGGCGCTGGCACCGCCGGGGTCGGCCTGCCCCGACCGGGCGAGCGCGCCGCCCCGCGCGTGGTGGAACCCGCTCAGGTACCCGGCGTCGGTGCGCAGGGGGGCCGGGGTGCCCGCGACGTCGTCGCCCGCCGGCATCCCGTCCGCGCACGCCTGCCACCCGCGCTGGTGGCCGGACCGGCTCGGCACGGGCGGGCCGACCGCCTTGCAGGCCTCCACGCCGTCGCGGTAGTCGACGAACCCCTCGTGACGAGCGCCTCCCGCGGGCTCGACGTCGGCGAGAGCGTCGAGCGTGCTCGCCGCGTGGTCGGCGCCCGCGCGGTAGTCCGCCGCACCGGCGCGCCCGGCGGACGCCGCGGCCCCGGCGTCGTCGAAGACCGTCCGCGCCGCGTCGGCCCCGAGCCAGTACTCCGACCACGCGGCCGTGCGCGCCTGGCTGTCCGCGGCAGGGGGGCTGCTCCGGTCGGCGCTCCGCGCGGCCGCGACCCCGGCGAGGTACTCCGCGTGCCCGAGCCCCTCGACCGGACCCGCGGGGGGCGGCGCCGCGAGGTCGTTGCGCGCCGACGCGAGGCCGGCGCCGTACGCGCCGTGCCCCTCGGCGGCCACGCCGTCACCGCCCGCTCCCGGCGTGGGAACGGCTCGTCCGGCCCGCGCGTGCACCGCGCCGTAGGCGTGCAGGAACCCGACGAGGTAGGCGCCCTCGGTGCGTGGCGGCTGGCTGGTGGCGTCCAGCGCCGCGGCTCCCGCGGTCAGTCCGTCCTGGCACGCCTGCCACGCCGTGGCCGCGCCGGAGCGTGCAGGGTCGGCCGGCAGCCCGGCGCGGCACGCCGTCGCGCCGTCGCGGTAGTCCGCGAGTCCCTCGCCGCGCCCACCGCCGACCGGCCCGACGGCGAGCGTCGCCGCGAGCGTGGCCTCGCCGTCGGCCACGCCCGCCGCGTAGTCCTCGGTGCCGGCACGGGCGGCGGACACCGCCGTCGGGTACGGGCCCGGGGTCGTGCGGGCGTGGTCGACGCCCTGCCAGTACTCCGCGACGGCGCGCACTGCGGCGGCCTCGCCGCCGGGAGCGGCGACGCCCCGGGCGTGCCCGCGAGCGTGCGCGACGCCCGCGAGGTACTCGGCGTGCCCGCGCGACTCGCTCGGGCGGCCGGGCGCTGCCGAGGACAGGTCTGCGCGCGCCGCGGCCTCGCCGGCCAGGTAGCCCGAGTGACCGGCGCGGGACAGGTCGCCGCCGCCGCCCACCGCGACGTCCGCGGGACGGTCCGAGCGGGCGTCCGCCTCTCCTGACCCGTGGTGGAAGCCCGCGAGGTACCCGGCGTCGGTGCGTGTGGCGGGCGTGCCGGCCCGCCCGGCGGACTCCCCGTCCGCCGCGGCCTGCCAGCCCAGGGCGTGCGCGGTGCGCGCGTGGTCCGCGGGCGTCCCGTTGAGGTGTGCCTCGACCCCGGTGCGGTAGTCCGCGGCCGCCTCGCGCGCGCCACCCCCCGCCGGGACCACCGCGAGGGACGGCAGGTCGTGGGCGACGAGCGTGAGGGCGTCGCGGAAGGCTCGGACCCCGGCGACGCCGATCCCCGCCGCGGGCGGGGCCGCCACGAACGCGTCACCAACGGGCCGGCTGCGGGCGAAGTCCACGCCCGCCCAGTACGCGGCGACGGCCAGCTGCGCGACCGTCGTGGCGTTGGCCGGTGCCGTCCCGCGCGGGTTGCCCTGCGCGTGGGTGAGCGCCGCGAGCACGTCGGCGTGCCCGGCGGCGGCGCCGAGCACGAGGGGGGTCGCCGAGGTGGGGTCGGCGAGCGCCGCTCCCGCGCCTGTCCAGTAGTCGTCGTACCCGCCGCCCTGACCGAGGTTGCCTGGCGGGACGACGCCCTGGGGGTTCGCCCGGGCGTGCGTCACGCCGCCCCAGTAGTCGCGGTGTCCCTCCGCCTGACCGCGGTTGCCCGCCGGAGCGGCGAGGAGAGGATGGCTCTTCGCGTGCGTCACGCCGGCCCAGAAGTCCTCGTGGCCCGCGATCTCGGCGCGCCCCGTCGTGGGCGGCGTCGCGAGCGGGGTCGTGCGGCCCTTGCCCACACCGGTCCAGTACTCGCCGTGCGAGACGATCGCGGCGGGCGGACTCGCGGGCGGCGACGCCAGGGGGTTGGCCCGCCCGTGCGTGATCCCGGCCTCGAAGTCGGCGTACCCGGTGGTGTAGCCGCGCCCCAGGCGGGTCGCCGAGGCCGGGCCGTTCCGGGACGCCGTCACGCCGTCGAGGTAGTGCTGGTGCCCGGCCTGCCACGCGGCGTTCGCCCCGCCCGCGACCCCCATGCCTGCCCGCGCGGCCTCGATCCCGTGCCAGCGCTGCGGGATGACGTGCGGGCGCGCGAGGGTCGGGGGGAGTGTCTTGGCGCTGGTCGGCGGCAGCGCCCCGCCCGTCGCCCCCTGCTGGTGCTCCTTGAACGAGGGCAGGTGGCTCCAGCTCGCGCCCTTGCCGCCCGGGTACTCGTCGGCCTGCTTGGCGGGCGCGACGTACGACAGCGGGCTGGGGATCTGGATCACGAGCGAGCCCGCGGCGCCGCCGACCTTGGCGATCGCCCCGGCATTGGTCACGGCCGGCCCGTCCTGGAGCTCCTCCCACGTCGCCGTGAGGCTGTTGGCGTACCCGAAGGTGGCGGCCGTCGGGCCGAGTCCCGCAGCCGTCGCGGGCGCGAGGTTGCCGTGCAGCCGGTGCCGCAGGCGAGGCCCGGACCCGGTGCCGTAGGTGATTTGGACGGTGTAGCGGAACCAGGCGGTCTTCGCCGCAGTCTTGACGAACTTCTCGATGAGGTTCTTGTGGTCGCCGTTGGTCGGCTGCTGAGGGAACGCCGTGAGGTTCTGCGCGGCGTTCGCGTGACCCGGGTTGCCCGGCCCGCCGAGGTTGTCGTTGAGCAGGTGGCCCTGGCAGTACATGGCGCCCGCCGTGGCCGAGCTGAACAGGTGGGTGTAGTCGTAGGGCCGGAAGCCGACCTGCGTGCCGGGACCCGAGCCGTACGTGTAGCCCGGACCGACGACCGCCTCGACCCGTGTGCCCTGCCCCGTCACCGGGTCGACGGGATCCCACGAGGCGTCGTTGACCAGTGCCCGCTGCACCACGAGGCCCGCGGTCGCGCGGTTGCCCGCAGCGCGCTGGAGCGCGACGAGGGCGGCGGGGGAGCGCAGCACAGCCGGGGGAGGTGCGGCGTCGACCTGGTCCCGAGCCGCGGCCGGTGCCGGTCGGCGGACCGGCGCGTCCGGGCGCCGGGGGGTCGTCTCCTCGTGCGCGGCTGCACGGGTCATGCGTCCGCCGAGCGCCGCGAGGTCCGCATGCCTCAGCATCCGTGATCGGCCGCCGGCCGGGACAGCGCGGCGCGTGCACGTCTGCTGCCCTTCCGGGCAGACCGGGGACCGGTCGACCGGGCCGACGAGTCGCACGATCGGCGCCGTCGTCGGGTCCGCCGTGCGCGCCGACCCGGTCGACCGCGACTCAGCCCAGCTGCGTCAGCCACTCCCCGACCATCGCGCGCGACGCCGCCTGCGCGCCGTCGAGGAACCGCGCCCGGTCCGCCGTCAGCTGCTCCGCGGTGCCGTCCTCGATCTCGTCCGCCCACTGCCGCACCCACCCGCGGTGGATCTCCTCGTCGACCTCGGGGTGGAACTGCACCGCGAGCAGCCAGGGGCCGATCCGGTACGCCTGCGGGTAGGCGGGCGTGGTCGCGAGCAGCTCCGCGCCGTCGGGCACCGCGAACGTGTCGTGGTGCCACTCCACCATCGCCACCCCCGCGACGTGCCGCACGGGCGAGCTCACGCCCGCCGCGGTGACGTCGATCGGCACGAACCCGACCTCGTGCACCTCGCCGCGCCACGCCCTCGCGCCGAGCGCCTGCGCGAGCAGCTGCGCGCCGAGGCAGATCGCGAGGATCGGACGCCGCGCGTCGGCCCGCCGCCGCAGCAGCGCCGTCTCGGCTGTGAGGTAGGGGTAGATCTCGCCCTGGTAGGCGCCCTCGGTGCCGCCGAGCACCACGAGCACGTCCGGCGCGAGCACGTCGAGCCCGTCGAGGTCGGCGGTCGGGGCGTCGAGGGTCGTGACGGCGTAGCCGTGCGCCGCGAGCGTCCCGGCCACGTTCCCGAGGCCGATGTCGGGGGCGTGGCGCAGCACGAGGGCGGTCGGAAGCGCAGCGGAGGAGTCGGTCACGAGGGCCGATCCTGCCCGGCCCACGTTGCGGGCGGGTGACACGGCCGCGGCGGGCGGCACGCCGTCGGGCGCGCGTTCCGCGGCCGGCACGACGGCGGACCAGCGATCCGCGGCCGGCTACCCGTAGCGCGCGGCGAACGCCGCCAGGACCTGGCCGGTGTGCCGCACGTCGGCGGCGCGGACGCGGGCGACGACCTCGTCTACCTCCGCGGGGTCGTAGTAGCCCTCGTAGCGGTAGGCGAGCAGCCGGTCCACGATGCCCTGGCGGTCGAGCTCGGGGTGGAACTGCGTGGCGTAGACGTTCTCGCGGAACCGCATCATCTGCACGGGCGCCGTCGTGGAGGAGGCGAGCAGGACGCAGTCGGGTGGGACGTCCCTCAGCGCCTCCTTGTGGCCGACGTAGGCCTGGAAGGTGTCGGGGATGCCGGCGAGCAGGGGGTCGGCGCGGCCCGCGTCGGTGAGCGTGACGGGCACGGCGCCGACCGGTTCGCCGTACGTGGTGTCGACGGTGCCGCCCAGGAACGTGCCGAGCGTGCCGACGCCGTAGCACGCGCCGAGGAACGGGACGTCGCGCTCGCACACGTCCGTCAGCAGCGCCGCGATCTCCGTCTCGACCCGCACCTGCACGGCCGACTTTGAGCCGAACGGGTCGCTCGAGGTGAACGGGCTGCCGCCGACCACGATGCCCGCGATCGCGTCGAGGTCCAGCGCGGGCATCGAGACGGCCTCCAGGCGCACGCGGCGCAGGCGCTCCTGCCCGATGCCCATGAACCGCGCGAACGCCTCGTACTCCGCGTCCGCCACCGTCTCGTCGGCGCGCGTGGCGAGCAGCACGAACTCGGCGCCGGGCCGTCGCCGGGGGCGGTGCGCGTCCATGGGCACAGTCAAGCGCACGGGGCGGCGTGGTGCGTGCGAGCGCGGGTACGGGACCGACGTGCAAGATCGGGCCGCGTCGCGACACGACCGGGGTGTGATGCCGAGGTCACGCCGCGCCCGCGGCTGCCCGGGCAGACTGTCGGGACGGGCCGGGAGGGGCGGATGGACGACGACGACGCGTGGTTCGAGGACGTGACGCGCACGCATGCGCGCGCCCTCGTGCGCTACTTCGCCCGGCGCGCGCCGGTGCAGGACGCCGAGGACCTGGCCGCGGAGGTGCTGCTCACGTGCTGGCGACGGCGCGACGTGGTGCCCCGTGAGGCCGTGCTGCCATGGCTCTACACGACCGCCGGGTACGTGCTCGCCAACCACCGCCGCAAGCGTGTCGACCAGCCGGTCGAGCACCTGCCCGACCGCGGGACGGACCCCCGGGTGGGCACCGATCCCGAGATCTCGGCCCTGTTCGACGCCGAGCTGCGCGGCGCCCTGGCCACGGTGTCCGGGCGGGACCGCGAGATCCTGCTCCTGCACGCGTGGGAGGGGCTCGACGGCGCCGAGCTCGCCGAGGTCCTGGGGATCAGCAGATCGGGAGCGGACGCGGCGCTGTCGCGCGCACGCAAGCGGCTGCGGCAGGCGTGGGGCGAGCGGCTGAGCGTCTGAGACGCGCCGCAGCGGCCGTGGCGCACGCCACGCCGCTGCAAGACCCGCCCCCGACCAGACACTTCAGCGGTGAGAGGAGGTCGCCATGAACGACGAGCGCGACCGTGCGGACCGGGTCGAGGACCCGCAGGACCCGCACGACCAGATCAACCAGCACGACACCGACGACACGGACGACACCCGGCAGGAGCAGGGGGTGCCGGGCGACACCGCGCAGCACACGGCGCACGACGCCGCCACGCACGAGCCCGCCGCGGGCGCCGAGCCTGCCTCGGGTGATCGCATTGACGAGGCGGACGCCGACGACCTCGAGGTCAGCCACGAGACCGACGCGGTGCAGGAGGAGCTGCTGGCCCGCCTGCGCGTCGCCGACCCCGCGCACGACGTCGAGCCCACCCCCGGCTTCGTCGCGCGTGTGCTCGCGGCCCGGAACGAGCCCGAGTCGTCCGCCTCGCCGAGCACGGACGAGCCCGACGGCGAGCACGTCGCCGCGCCCTTGTCGTCCCCGACGGCGTCGCCGTCGTCGCCCGACGGCGAGCCCCCCGCCGTCCTCGACCTCGCCGCGGCGCGTGCGCGCCGTCGGCACCGCGTGCGCACGTGGGTCGCCTCCGGCGCGGCCGCCGCCCTCGTGGGCGTCGCGGGCTACGCCGTCGGCGCCGGTGGGGGCGCGAGCGCGAACGATGCCGCGGCGCCCGCGAGCGCCCTCCCGGCCCCGATCTCCCTGGGTGGCGCACAAGCGCCCGGGGCCGAGGCGGCGAGGGACTCTGCCGGCTCGGCGACGGACAGCGCTGGCGGTTCGGACGCCGCGATCTACCCGGCCTTCGGGCGCATGGTGTTCACCGCCCCGCCCGGGGCGGACCTGGGCATCGAGTCCGCGACGGCCTACGGCCTGGACGCGCGGTCGGCCACGAGCCAGGACGCGGTCGCGGCACTCGCGGCGGCGCTCGGCGTGGCTGGGACACCGACGCTCGAGAACGGCAGCTGGCAGGTCGGAGGGAACGACGGTGCCGCGCTGCAGCTGTGGGTCAACCTCGATGGCACAGCAAACTTCTGGTACGCGAACGGTGCCTTCGACCCGTGGTCCCAGTGCAGCCAGGACGTCCCGACGGCCCCCTCGGACGGCGCCGACGAGGAGGCGTGGAACGAGTACAACGACGCCTACCAGGCGTGCATCGACGGGCTCACCGCAGCCCTGCCGGCCGAGGACGCCGCGGTGACGACCCTGACCGACCTGCTCGGCACGCTCGGCCGGGATCCCGCCGACTACGTGATCGCGCCGACCGAGACCTATGAGGGCGCGGTCACGCGCGGCGCCACCGCGACGAGGGTCGTCGACGGGCAGAGCACCCAGCTCGCGATCTCCGTCGAGATCACGGGCGACGGTCTGACCTACGCCTCCGGATCCCTCGCGACCCCGGTCGCAGTGGGGGAGTACCCCATCGTGAGCGTCGACGCAGCGGCCGACCGACTGAACGACCCTCGATTCGGCCCGCAGAACGTGATGTGGCCGATGGCGGCGCGGGACGCCGCAGGCGCTGACCTTCCGGTCACGGTGGGTGTTCCCACGCCGACCGAGGCTCCCGCGACGCCGACCGAGACCGGTGCAGTCCCGTGGCCGGTCACCACCGTCGAGCTGGTGTCGGTCCGCCTCGGCCTCGCCCAGGTCTGGCGTGACGACGGCGCGGTGCTCCTCGTGCCCGCCTACGAGTTCGCGGACGCGAACGGGGTCACCTACTCGGTGATCGCCGTCGCGGACTCCGACCTCGATTTCACGTCCGCCTCGTAGCAGACCGACGGCGACGCCGGGGGGATGGAGCCCCGACGCGGGAGGTCCGTGCCGTCACCGCACGGACCTCCCGCGCTCTCGTGGGGGCAGGCGTTGACGGGACGACGCACGGGGCGGACCGTGGTCGCATGTGCCGCAACATCACCGAGCTCCGCGGGCTCGCCCCCGCCGCCACCGACGACGAGATCGAGGCCGCCGCCCGCCAGTACGTGCGGAAGGTCTCCGGGATCACCCATCCCAGCGCCCGCACCGCGGACGCGTTCGAGAAGGCGGTCGCCGAGATCGCCCACATCACCCACCACCTGCTGGAGGACCTGCCGGAGCGTCGGCAGCCGCCGCAGACCGTGCCGCCGCTCCGGCGTCCCGAGGTGCAGCAGCGGATCGCCGCACGCGCGGCCGCGTCGGCGTCCTGACGCCGACCGTCCGCGGTACGTTGGCGCCCGACCGAAGGAGCCCGCATGCCACGCTCGATCCGCCCGCTCGTTCTCACGAGCCTCGCCGCCGCCGTCGCCGCGCTGTCGCTCACGGCGTGCACGTCGCCGCAGGGTGACGCGGGCGCTCCCACCGCCTCGGCCTCGGCCGAGCCGACCAGTTCGGCCACCGCCTCCGCCGAGCCGACGGGTTCGGCCACCGCCGGTGGCAGCGGCACCGCCGACGCGAGCGGGATCACCAACCTGCCCGACGGCGTGACGTTCGTCCGCGGCCTGCCCGACGGCACCGACCAGCCCGCGGACGCCGTCGCCGGTGTCGGCTGGAGCAGCGACGGCACCCAGCTGTTCGTCACGACCTTCGGCTCGAGCACCTGCCCGCTGGTCGCCACCGGGCTCGAGGCGGACGGCACCGGCGTCACGGTCGAGCTGACGCAGGCCGGCGGAGCCGTCTGCACGATGGACCTCGCGCCCGCCACGACCACGCTCGACGCCCCGAGCGGCGTGAGCACCACGGCCGAGACCCCGGTGACCATCGGCGAGCTCGGCTCCGCGAGCCTGCCGGCCGCCGCGAGCCCCGTGGCCATGGGCTGGATCGTCAGCACCGGCTGACGCCTCTCGGACGCCCGGACAGCCTCCACCCGCGCCGTCTGCCCCGATCGTCGCGACCGGAGTCCCGGCCACGGGCCGGACGTCCCGGCGCCCCCCGTGATCCGGGTGCGAGACTTCCCCGGTGACGACTCTCGCGCCGCCCGCCGGGACGGGCCACGACGCGGCGGAGGCGGCCGCGGCGCTCCTGGCCGACCTCAGCCGTGTGACCCAGGCGGACGCCTCGCGTCGCCGCCGCGCGGAGTACTCCTCGGACGCGTCCAACTACCGCGTGGTCCCCGAGGTCGTCACGTTCCCCCGGCACACCGACGAGGTGCTCGCGATCCTCGACGTCGCGCGCCGCCATCGCAGCCCGATCACGGCGCGAGGTGCGGGCACGAGCGTGGCGGGCAACGCCGTCGGACCCGGCGTGGTCATCGACTTCTCCCGCCACCTGAACGCGATCGGCGAGATCGATCCGGAGGCGCGCACCGCCGTCGTGCAGCCCGGCGTGGTGATGTCGAGCCTGCAGCAGGCGGCGCGGCCGCACGGGCTGTGGTTCGGCCCCGACCCGAGCACGCAGAACCGCGCGACGCTCGGCGGGATGATCGGGAACAACGCGTGCGGTCCGCACGCGCTCGCCTACGGCCGCACGGCCGACAACGTGCGTGCGCTCGACGTCGTCGACGGCGCCGGCCGGCGCTTCACCGCGGGTGCGGGACGTGGCGCGCTGGACGCCGTGGACGGCCTCGAGCGCCTCGTCGCCGCGAACCTCGCGACGATCCGCACCGAGCTCGGCCGCTTCACGCGGCAGGTCTCGGGCTACTCGCTCGAGCACCTCCTGCCCGAGCGCGGCAGCAACCTCGCGCGGATGCTCGTGGGCACCGAGGGCACGCTCGTCACGCTGCTCGAGGCGACGGTGGAGCTCGTCCCGCTGCCCACCACGCCGGTGCTCGTCGTGCTCGGCTACCCGGACATGCCCAGCGCGGCCGATGCGGTGGTGCCGCTCGTCGCGCTGCGCCCGCTCGCCGTCGAGGGCATGGACGCCCGACTCGTCGACGTCGTGCGTCGTCACCACGGCACGGTGCCGGACCTGCCGCGCGGCGCGGGCTGGCTGTTCTGCGAGGTCGGCGGCGCCGACGAGGCCGAGGCCCTCGCGAACGCGGCCGCCCTCGTGGCCGCGGGCGGCTGCGTGGACTCGATGGTCACCACCGACCGCGCCACCGCGGCTGCGCTGTGGCGCATCCGGGCCGACGGCGTGGGCCTGGCCGGGCGGACGCCGGCCGGCACCCAGGCGTGGCCCGGCTGGGAGGACGCGGCCGTGCCGCCCGAGCACCTCGGCGCCTACCTGCGCGACTTCGACGCTCTGCTGGCGCAGTACGGCGTCGACGGCTTCGCGTACGGCCACTTCGGCGACGGGTGCATCCACGCCCGGATCGACCTGCCGCTGACCCGCCGCGCGGACGTCCCGCAGTTCGAGGGCTTCATGAACGACGCCGCGCGGCTCGCGGGCCGCTACGGCGGGTCGCTCTCCGGCGAGCACGGCGACGGGCGGGCCCGCAGCGGGCTGCTGCACCACATGTACCCGCCCGCCGTGCTGGAGCTGTTCGAGCAGGTCAAGGGCCTCTTCGATGCCTCCGACACGCTCAACCCCGGCGTGCTCGTGCGGCCGGCCGCGGTGACGACCGACCTGCGCCGGCCCGCGGCGCGCCCCCTCGGGGCGAAGGGCTTCGCGTTCACGCACGACGGCGGCGACCTCACCATGGCGGTGCACCGGTGCGTCGGGGTGGGCAAGTGCCGCGCCGACAGCTCCGCCGCCGGCGGCTTCATGTGCCCGAGCTACCAGGCCACCAAGGACGAGCGCAACGTCACCCGCGGCCGCGCCCGCGTGCTGCAGGAGCTCGCGAACGGGACGCTCGTCAAGGGCTGGGACGCGCCCGAGGTCGCGGAGTCGCTCGACCTGTGCCTCTCGTGCAAGGCGTGCGGTCACGACTGCCCCGCCGGCGTCGACATGGCGGCCTACAAGGCCGAGGTCACCTACCGCCGGTACAAGGGCAAGGTGCGCCCCGTCCAGCACTACGTGCTCGGCTGGCTGCCGCGGTGGGCGAGGATCACGACGGCGATCCCCGCCGTCGCGGGTCTCGCGAACCTCGTCCTGGGCTGGGCCCCGCTGCGCCGGGTGCTGTTCCCGCTGCTGGGGATGGACGCCCGACGCGAGATGACGTCGTTCACCACGCAGCGGTTCTCGCGGTGGTTCTCCCGGCGGGCCGGGGCGTCGGTCGAGTCGGTCGAGTGGGGCGACGCCGGGTCGACGCCTGTGCGCGACGTGCTGCTGTGGGCCGACTCGTTCTCCGAGCACCTGGACCCGCGCGGTGCGCAGGCGATGGTTCGGCTGCTGCAGGACGCGGGGTACACGGTCCGCATCCCGCAGCAGCCGGCGTGCTGCGGGCTCACCTGGATCTCCACCGGCCAGCTCGACGGGGCGAAGACGCGGCTGCGCGGCGTCCTCGACGTGCTCGGCCCGGCGGCCGCGAAGGGCGTGCCGATCGTCGGCGTCGAACCGTCCTGCACCGCCGTGCTGCGCAGCGACCTCGTCGAGCTGTTGCCCGACGACCCGCGCGCGGCGCAGGTCGCAGCCGCGACCCGGACGCTTGCCGAGCTGCTCACCGATCCCGACCTCGGGCCGGGTGCGGACTGGCGACCGCCGGCCGACCTCACCGGGACGACCGTGATCGCGCAGCCGCACTGCCACCAGCACTCCGTCATGGGGTACGAGGCGGACGCGGCCCTGCTGCGGCGCGCCGGGGCGCAGGTGCGCCAGCTCGCCGGCTGCTGCGGCCTCGCGGGCAACTTCGGGATGGAGAAGGGGCACTACGAGGTGAGCGTCGCCGTCGCCGAGAACGGCCTGCTGCCGGCGCTGCGCGAGGCCCCCGAGGGGGCCGTGTTCCTCGCCGACGGGTACTCCTGTCGCACCCAGGCGGAGCAGCTCGCGGGGGTCCACGGGCGGTCGCTCGCGCAGGTCCTGGTGGAGGGCCACGACCCGGGGCACGCCCAGGTGCGCGTGGCAGAATAGGAGACCGGGTCGCGGCCCGGCCCCGGCCGGGCGCTCCGCGGCCGCCGCTCACGTCCTTCCCCTCCAGGTGGTGCAGTACCGATGCCGCTCTTCGCCCTCGCGTACGGCCGCGCCCTCCCCGTTCGGCCGACCGGCTCCGTCGACGCCTGGTCCGAGCAGGTGGCCACGGACCTGCGTGACGCGGTGCTCGACGTCGTCGGTGTCCCCCTGCTCCCGATCGCCTGGCGTGACGACGACGAGGTGCTCGGCGACTACCTCGTCGCGCTGGACTCGACGGGCGCGGCCGTCGTCGTCGTCGTCCGGGAGTCGCTCGACGGCGAGGCCCTCGTCGCCGCCCTGGCTCGCTCCGCCGTCGTGCGCCGTGCGCCGTGGCGGGACGTGGCGACCTGGTACCCCGACGGGCCCGACGCGCTGCGCCAGGACTGGGCCGACTTCCGCGAGTCCATCCCGCCGCGGGGCGAGGCGGCGCCCGGCCTCATGATCGTGTCCGCGGCGCTCGCGGACGGCGTGCGTTCGGCGGTCGAGGTGCTCGACGGCGCCACGGTCGCGGTGCACCAGGTCGGCCTGGGCGAGCACGAGGGTCAGCCGATGCTGTCCGTCGAGCCGGTGAGCGCGCGGCTCCTGCCGCGCCACGTCGTGCTCGAGGCGGACTCCGACGGCGTGACACTCGTCGGCGGGGTCGGGCCGGCGCTCGTCGAGGCGGCGAGCGTGCAGCCCGAGCCCGAGCCCGAGCCCGAGCCCGAGCCCGAGCCCGAGCCCGAGCCCGAGCCTTGGGCGGAGGTCGAGGAGCCTGAGGAGTCTGAGGAGTCTGAACTTCCGGCGGAGCCCGCGCCCGAGCCCCAGACGGAGTCCGAGGAGCCTGAGGTTCCGGCGGGGCCCGAGGAGTCAGCGACGGAGCTGGACGCCCCCGATCCTGCCGAGCAGTCCGAGGCCCGCCTCGACGGAGCGTCCCGCCGAGGTCGCCGCCGACCGGCGCCGGCGCCCGCTCCGCGGGGCGCGCTGCGCGCCGTCGTGGACCTCGTCGGCGAGGCGGAGCTGGTCCTCACCGAGGACCCTGCCGCCGAGCCCGCGCTGCTCGCCGAGGACGGCGTCATCGTGACGGCGGGGAGGCAGTTCGCCGATCCGGGTGCCGCCGCGGCCACCGCGCTCGGCCGGGACGTGCCCGACGGCTGGCTGGCGTGGCGCTTCGGGGCCGAGGGCCCCTACCTCGGCGAGGCGCTCGAGGAGGCGCTCAGCGGTCCGCGGCCACGCGGCCGCGGACGGCGCGCCGTGCGCCGCTGACACCCCGCGCGCGCCGCGGCACCGACGTACGCCGCGAACGCCCGACTCTCTCCGGGCATGCGCCGCGAACGATCGCCCCTCAGGGCAGGTACGCGCGGCCCCAGTGCGCGATCTCCGCGTACGCCCGCGCCCGCACCGCCGGGCGGGAGAGAAGCACGTCGTGCAGCGCGCCCTCGACGGTGGCGACCGTGACCGTCGGGGCGATGCGCAGCGCGCGCTGGGCGACGACGTCGACGTCGATCACGATGTCGCTCGAGGCCATCGCGTCGTCCCACATGGGGCTGATCAACGTCCGCGCCGAGCGCACCACGAGCACCGGGACGTCGACCGCCAGCCCCTGGGCCACGCGGCCGTGGCCGCGCAGGATCGCGGCGAGCCAGCCGTAGCGCACGGGAAAGGAGTGCTCGGGGCGCCAGACGCCGACGATCGGCCACTCGCCGTCGTGGGCGTCGGAGATCGTGCGGTTGTAGAACCCGAGGTCGACGTTCGGCATCACCCGGAGCGGGAACGCCTTCGCGACCTCCGTCACCACGGGCGTGGACACCGAGCGCACCAGGGTCGAGCCCTGCGTCTCGAGCCACGGCGCGACGAGGACGAGCGCGGCTGCTCGGCCGGGGAAGCGGTCGGCCCAGAGGCTGGCCGTGAGCCCGCCGGTCGAGTGCGCCATCAGCACGACCGGCAACCCGGGGTGCTCCTCCTCGACGACGTCGAGCGCGGCCTCGATGTCCTCGTCGTAGGTCGCGAGGTCGTCGATGTATCCCGGGGTCTGGTACCTCCGCAGGCTGCGACCGTACTTGCGCAGGTCGACGCCGTAGAACACGCCGCCGACCCCGGCCCAGAACGGCCCGATCTCGGGGTTGAGCAGGTAGTCGCTCCAGCCGTGCAGGTACACGACGGCGTACCGCGGCTCCGCGTCCGTCGCACCCTCCGGCGCGGCCGGGTCGAGCTCGGCCCGGTAGCGCACGAGGGTCGCGACGACCTCGCCCTCGAAGTCGTCCGCCAGGGGAAGGGTGCGTGCCTCGTGGCCGCTGCCCAGGACGTCGGGCGCCCAGGCGTCGGTCGGGGGCGGCGCGGGGATCGCGTCGAAGGGGCTCACGCCGTCTGCGTCGGGCTGGTGCTCGGGCACGAAACCCCGGGGCGGGGCGGCCGCCAGCGCGGCGAGCGCGGGGATGGTGGGCAGCGCGGGCAGCGCCGGGCGGGGCGGGAGCCCGGCCAGCGGACCGGTGCTGCGGACCGCGCGCCCCGGGAGTCTCATACGCCCATCGTGCCCAATCCGCGCGCGAGTCGCAGCAGCGCGTTGCGGCGCCACCTGGGCGCAGCGCCCCCGCGTCGGGGCGCCGGCCTTCTCGCGCTCCCGCGCCGGGCGGCGCTCAGCTGCCGGCGTGGACCGCCTCGACGTTGTTGCCGTCCAGGTCGCGGAAGAAGACCGCGTAGTAGCCCGGGTGGTACTCCGGCCACTCGCGCGGCGCGTGCAGGATCTCGAGCCCGGCCGCCGTCGCGGCCTCGTGCACCGACTCCACCGCCTCGCGCGACGGCGCCGAGAGCGCGATGTGGGCCTCGTGCCGCACCCCGCCCTCGGGCGCTGCCGAGAGCCAGAGGTACGGGCCGGATCCGGGGCGGTCGCCGAGCTGGCGGTCGCCGAGCCCGACGACGAGCCCGCCCGGGCTGTCGTGCCGCACCATCTCCACGAGACCGATCGGGGCGAAGGCGGCCAGCAGTGCCGTCGTCGTCGCCGCGGGGTCGTTCACCTGAACACCGACGTGATCGAACATGGCGGCACCCTAGCGCCGGGCTCCGACACGGCTCAGCCCGCGATGATCAGGGCCGAGTCCGGGTCCTGGCGCGTGCGAGCGCTGGGTCGTGGTCATGGAGGGGGGCCGTGGTGACCACATCTCGGCGTTCGGTGGTGCCGCGTGACCACGACTCGGCGTTCGGCCGTCCGGGCGCTCAGCTGGCAAGCCCGGCCACCACGGCCGCCACCCGCCGCTCCCGCGTGGCGGCAGCCTTGGCGCCGGTGACCGCGTCGACGTGCGCCTTGCGCCGACTGGGGGAGAGGGCGTCGAACGCAGCCCGGGCGCCTGCGGCGTCGAGCGCGGCCGCGAGGTCGTCGGGCACCTCGGCGGTGCGCGGCGCCGTGTCCAGCGCCAGGGTCACCTCGATGGGGTCCCCGCCGGAGAGCCCGGTCGCCCGCCGCTTCTCCGCGGAGAACGGCACGAGGGACCGGCCGCCCATCACCCCGACGGTCGAGGTGAAGGTGAACCCGTTGACGGTGACCGTCACGGCCGGGCGCTTCCCGCCGCCCAGCGCCTCGATGACCTCGAGGGGCACCTCGATCCCGGTGTTGTTGCCCGTCTGGAGCAGGATCCCCTGGAACGACGCCTCTGACATCGCGCCAGTGTGGCGCCACGGCGGCGCCCGTGGCCAGATCTCCGGAAGAACCCGCGCGTGCCGCGACCGGTCCCGCTAGCATCGACTGACGCTGGGCCGGCTCGCCCGTCGCAGCCCGGTCGCGGCGCTCCCGACCGACGCCGACCGACGCCGCCCGACGTCGCGCCGCCGACCGACGCAGACGGCCGTCGGACAGCACCGGTGCAGGCCAGGCCAGCCACCGGCGCCGGTACCGCCACGAAGGGAAGAGCCAGATGACCGCGCTGAGCCGTTCGGTCCTCGTCGACGCCGACACCGCCCGCGAGCGCATCGCCGCGCTCCGACCCGGTGACGCGGGGTACGACCCCGTCCTCGCCGCCCGGTTCGCGGAGCACTTCCCCACGCTGCACCGCCTCTTCGGCGAGGTCTACGGGACGCGAGCGGACGCGCTCGAGGCGCTGCTCGCCGTCGTGGATCTCGCGGCGACGTCGTGGCGGGAGCGTCCGGAGGACCTGCGCGCGCTGGACGCGCGGCGCGAGGGCGACCCGTTCTGGTTCGGCTCGAACGGCATGCTCGGCGGGGTCTGCTACGTGGACCGGTACGCCGGGAACCTCGACGGAGTGCGGCGCCAGATCCCCTACTTCCGTGAGCTGAGGCTCACCTACCTGCACCTCATGCCGCTGTTCGCCTCGCCGGAGGGCAACTCCGACGGCGGGTACGCGGTGTCGTCCTACCGGGACGTGAACCCCGCGCTCGGCTCGATGCGCGACCTGGCCGCACTGGCCCGGGAGCTGCGCGACAACGGCATCTGCCTCGTCGTCGACTTCATCTTCAACCACACGAGCAACGAGCACGAGTGGGCCCGGCGCGCGGTGGCGGGGGAGGTGGTCGACGGCGTCGCGTACGAGGACTTCTACCTCATCTTCCCCGACCGTACGATGCCGGACGCCTACGAGCGCACCACGCGCGAGATCTTCCCGGACGACCATCCCGGCTCGTTCGTGCAGCTCGCGGACGGCCGCTGGATCTGGGCGACCTTCTACCACTTCCAGTGGGACCTCAACTACGCCAACCCGTGGGTCTTCCGCGCGATGGCGGGGGAGATGCTGTTCCTCGCCAACCAGGGCGTGGAGCTCCTGCGGATGGACGCCGTCGCGTTCATCTGGAAGCAGCTCGGCACCACGTGCGAGTCGCTGCCGCAGGCGCACCTGCTGCTCCAGGCGTTCAACGCGGTGCTCCGGATCGCAGCGCCCGCGCTGCTGTTCAAGTCCGAGGCGATCGTGCACCCCGACGAGGTGGTCAGCTACGTCTCGCCGCAGGAGTGCCAGGTCTCCTACAACCCGCTGCAGATGGCGCTCACGTGGGAGGCGCTCGCGACCCGCGACGCACGCCTGCTCAACCAGGCCCTCGAGCGCCGGCACGCGCTGCCGGAGGGCACCGCGTGGGTGAACTACGTGCGCAGCCACGACGACATCGGCTGGACGTTCGCCGACGAGGACGCCGCCGAGCTCGGCATCGAGGGCTACCCGCACCGGCGGTTCCTCAACGACTTCTACGTCGGGCGGGTGCCCGGCTCGTTCTCCCGCGGGGTCCCCTTCCAGGACAACCCGCGGACCGGGGACTGCCGGATCGCGGGCACGACGGCGTCGCTCGCCGGGGTCGAGGCCGGGGACGCCGGCGGGGTGGACCGGGTGGTCCTGGCCCATGCCATCGCGCTCTCGACCGGTGGCATCCCGCTGCTCTACCTCGGGGACGAGGTCGCGCAGCTCAACGACTACGGCTACCGCGACCGCCCGGACGAGGCCGGGGACTCCCGCTGGGTGCACCGGCCCTTCCGTCCCGCCGAGGCCTACGCGAACCGCGAGGACGTCACGACGGCGTCGGGCCAGGTGTTCTCGCGCCTGCGCGAGCTCATCGAGGTGCGACGGCGCACGCCCGAGCTGGGCGGTGGACGCCTGCTGCCGTTCCACACCGGCCTGCGCTCGGTGGTCGCGTTCCAGCGGCCGGGGTGGACCGACGACTTCCCGCGGGTGATCGTGCTGGCGAACGTCGGCGACGACGCGGTGCACGTCGACGCGATGACGTTCTCGGGGGTGGACCACGTCGCGCGCGAGCTGATCGGCTCCACCGACGTGGACCTGCGCCGCGGGGTCGACCTGCCGGCGCACGGGGTGGTCTGGCTGCACGCGACGCCGCTCTGACGCCGCTCTGACGTCGCTCTGACGTCGCTCTGACGCAGAGACCGGGTTCAGCCGACCACCGGGAGCCACTCGCGCAGGTCCGGCAGGCCCTCGGCCAGGTTCCCCGAGCGCAGGGCTCCGCCTCGCTGGTCCCAGCCGATGCGCCCGGCGGCGAGGCGGATCCACGCGCGCTCGTCGCCGACCTCGAGGTCGTAGCCCGAGCGCCGGTTCACCATCGACAGGAACGCCTGCGCCACCGTGGTGCGCGCCGTCGGGTCGACGGGCGTGGGCACGTGCGCGGAGCGCGCGAGGTCGTCGCCGTGCACGACGACCTCCACCAGGCGGGTGAGCACGAGCGTCGTGAGGTCGATGACCCCGCGGCGCGTGAGCACCCGGGTCACGCCCTCGCGGCGGAGCCGGGCGAGGGTCGCCAGGGCGGCCGCGCCGCGCTCCTCGGCGAGGGTGACCGGGTCGGCGGTGTCGTCCTCGCCGGTGCGCGCGGCCTCACGGATGCCGTCGGCGTCGGCGGAGTAGGCCGCGAGGTAGGAGCAGAGGTCGTGCCGCTGCGTCGTGCCGTCGGCGGGGTCCGCGGGCTCGGCGTTCGCGAGGACGCGCATGGAGAGCCCGAGGTGGGTCACGAGGTCGCGCACGCGCCAGCCCGGCAGGGGGGTCTCGGCGTCGAACACCTCGTCGTCGAGCGAGCGCAGCCAATCGATGACGGCGTCCCACGACTCGGCGAGATCGGCGTCCAGCAAGACGGGGTCGACGGCGATGTCGGTCATGGCCCGAGCGTACGACGCACCGGAGACGCGGCGGGCCCGCGCCTCAGGAGACCCGGCCGTACCCGACGATGTTGGTGCTCCAGATCTTCACGTGCTCGACGCTCTTGCCGGGGCTCGGAGCGTGCACCCGCATGCCCGGTCCGGTGTAGATGGCGACGTGGTAGATCCCGCTCGCGGCGCCGTTGTCCGAGTAGAAGATGAGGTCGCCCGGCTGCAGCTGGGACGAGCTGACCCGGGTGGTCGCGGCCCACTGCTGCTTCGTGGTGCGCGGCAGGCTGACGCCGAGCTGCTTGTAGGTCCACTGCACGAGACCCGAGCAGTCGTAGGTGTCCGGGCCCGCGCCCCCGCGCACGTACGGCTTGCCGGTCTGCGTGAGCGCGAGGTCGACGGCGCGCTGGCCGAGCGGATTGCTCGGCGCCGGCGCCGGCGCCGGCGCCGGTGCCGGATCGGGGGCCGGGGCCGGGGCCGGCGCGGGGGCGGGCGCCGCCGTCGTGGGCGCGGGAGCGGGCGCAGGCGCCGGGGCTGCCGTCGTGGGGGCGGGTGCGGGGGCTGCGCCGCCCGAGGATCCCGAGCCGCCCGACGCACTCGAGCCGCCCGACGTGCCAGACCCACCCGACGAGCCGGCAGATCCGCCCGAGGTGCCCGATCCGCCGGAGCCGCCGCTCGCCGTCGTCGACGCGGCCGGACCCCCGCCCGAGGCGGCGGACGAGCGCGAGGCGGCCTCGGCGTCGCGCCGGGCCTGTGCCTCCTGCGCCGCCCGACGCTGCTCGAGGAGACCTTCCTGGTACTGGCGCTCGAGCTCCTCGCTGGTCTGCCGCAGCTGCGCGAGCTCGGTGACCGCGGAGCTCATGGTCGCGGCCAGGGCGTCACGCTGGGCGATGGCCTCCTTGGCCGCGGCGTCGGCGGCGCTCGCCGCCTCGGTGGCGTCCTTCTCGCGCCGGTCGTACGTGGTCTGCGCGTTCGTCGCGGCCGTCCGTGCGGCATCGGCGGCGTCCTGCGCCTCCTCGGCGGTGCGCGCGGCGTCGCCGGCCGCGTTGCTCGCCATCGTGTAGGCGGTGGAGCGCCGCAGCACGTCCTCGAACCCGTCCGCTCCGACGAAGACCTCCGCGGCGCTCGCGGCGCGACCGCCGCTGCGGTAGGTGTCCATCGCGACAGCCGCGAGGTCGTCGAGCGCGGTGGCCGCCTCGGCCTCCGCGGCGTCCGCGGCAGCCTGCGCGTCGGTGAGCGCCGCCCGGGCGTCGTCGGCGGCGACCTGGGCCTCGAGCGCGTGCTCGGCGGCGATCTGCGCGTCGGTCTCCGCCTGGTCGGCGCTGGCGTCCGCAGCGGCCAGCTCGGCCTCCAGCTCGGCGACCCGCCCCTCCGCACCGTCCACCGCGGCGGACGCCGCGTCGCGGTCCGCCTGCGAGGGCAGCGGGCTCGCCCCGGACTGCGGCACCACGAGCACCACGACGGCGAGCGCCGAGCCCGCGAGCACGCCGGCGCGGTTGCGCGCACGACCTCTCGACGTCGATGTCACGGGGCTCTCCCATCAGGTGGTGAAGCGGTGTGGACGAGTGGTGTCCGGACCGCGAAGGTCACGTTCTGGTCTCGACCATAGCGTGAGGCTTGAGAGTTCCGCACCTCGTCTTGTCAACGCGACACGCGGGAAAGGGGCCGACCAATAATCACACGGGTGTAGTTCGCCGTCGCGCGCGGGTGTCCTCGTCGACGGGACCCAGAGTCCGGATGCTGAGACGAGCGCGACCACGAGGGGTGGTTCCGGCGCGCCCTGCCTACCGTTCTGGCAGCGCCGCAGGGCGCCGGACCCGGGGGAACCAGGCGACGTCGACGGGGCGCCGCGCCACACACGCGAGGAGTACGCGATGAGCAGCACCGACTGGAAGTTCGAGACGCAGCAGATCCACGCCGGCCAGGTCCCGGACCCGGCGACCGGCGCGCGGGCGCTGCCGATCTACCAGACGACGTCGTTCGTGTTCGAGTCGGCGGAGCAGGCCGCGGCGCGGTTCGCGCTCGCCGAGCTCGGCCCGATCTACACGCGCATCACCAACCCCACGCAGGAGGCGGTGGAGAACCGCGTCGCGGCGCTCGAGGGCGGCGTGGGGGCGCTGCTCGTCGCGTCCGGGCAGGCCGCGGAGACGCTCGCGATCCTCAACGTCGCCGAGGCGGGCGACCACGTCGTCGCCTCGTCCTCGCTCTACGGCGGGACCTACAACCTGCTGCACTACACGCTGCCGAAGCTCGGGATCGAGACCACCTTCGTCTCCGACCCGCACGACCTGCAGGAGTGGCGCGACGCGGTGCGCCCGAACACCAAGCTGTTCTTCGGCGAGACGATCCCGAACCCGCGCACCGACGTGCTCGACATCGAGGGTGTCGCCGGTGTCGCCCACGAGGTCGGCGTCCCGCTGATCGTGGACAACACGGTCGCGACGCCGTACCTCGTCAACCCGCTGCGCTGGGGCGCCGACGTCGTGGTGCACTCGGCGACCAAGTACCTCGGCGGCCACGGCACCTCGATCGCGGGCGTGATCGTCGACGGCGGCACGTTCGACTACGCGCAGCACCCCGAGCGCTTCCCGAACTTCAACACGCCGGACCCGTCCTACAACGGCCTCGTCTACGCGCGCGACCTCGGCGTCGGGGGCGCGTTCGGCGTCAACCTCTCCTTCATCCTCAAGGCGCGCGTGCAGCTGCTGCGCGACCTGGGCGCCGCCGTCAGCCCGTTCAACGCGTTCCTCATCGCGCAGGGCATCGAGACGCTGTCGCTGCGCGTGGAGCGGCACGTCGCGAACGCCGAGAAGGTCGCCGCGTGGCTCGAGGCGCGCGAGGACGTGGTCCGCGTTCACTACGCGGGACTCGAGTCCTCGCCGTGGCACGCGAACCAGCTCAAGTACGCGCCCAAGGGCGCCGGCGCGGTGCTCGCCTTCGAGCTCGACGGCGGGGCCGCGGCCGGGCAGGCGTTCGTCTCGGCGCTCGAGCTGCACTCCAACGTCGCCAACATCGGCGACGTGCGCTCCCTCGTCATCCACCCGGCCTCGACGACGCACAGCCAGCTCACCCCGGCGGAGCAGCTCTACTCGGGTGTGACGCCCGGGCTGGTGCGCCTCGCCGTCGGGCTCGAGCACATCGACGACATCCTCGCCGACCTCGAGCACGGCTTCGCGGCCGCCGCCCGGGTCGCCACGGGTGAGCCCGGTGAGGTGGACGCCGCCGGGGACGTCCCGGTCGCCGTCGAGGCCTGATCGGGTCTGGCCGACCAAGGCCCGACCGAGGCCTGACGGGACCCGACTGGCCCGAACGGGCCCGACTGAGAGCTGCTCGCGCCCGCGGTGACGCCCGGCCGCCCGGCCGGGTGTCACCGCGGGCACGCGGGGACGAGAGGAGGGGGCGTCGTGCCCGAGCCCTACGATGTGCCGGTGACCAGCCAGCCTCGGCGCGCCCGCCGGACCGTCGCCCCCGCGGCGCGCGGCCAGGTGCGCACCCCCGAGGTGAGCGTGCTCCCCGCGAGCGCAGCGTGGCGCCCCGGACGACCGGCGGGCGACCGCAAGTTCGTCGACGTCGGCACGCTCGACCTCGACGGCGGCGGCGAGCTGCCCGGCGTGCGGATGGCGTACGAGACGTGGGGCACGCTGAACGCACGGGGCGACAACGCCGTGCTCGTGCTCCACGCGCTCACGGGCGACTCCCACGTCGTCGGCGAGGCGGGGCCGGCGCACCCCACGCCCGGCTGGTGGCCCGCGATGGTCGGCCCGGGTCGCCCGATCGACACCAACCGCTACTTCGTCGTCGCCCCGAACGTCCTCGGCGGCTGCCAGGGCAGCACCGGTCCCGCCTCGCCGGCGCCCGACGGCGCGCCGTGGGGCTCGCGCTTCCCCGCCCTCACCGTGCGGGACCAGGTCGAGGCCGAGATCCGCCTCGCCGACGCGATCGGCGTGACCCAGTGGGCGCTCGTGATCGGCGCGTCGATGGGTGGCCACCGCGTGCTGGAGTGGGCGGTGACGGCGCCCGACCGGGTCCGTGGCCTCGCCGCGATTGCGACGGCAGCTCAGACCAGCGGCGACCAGATCGCCTGGGCGCACGCCCAGCTCGGCGCCATCCGCGCCGACCCAGCCTTCCGCGGCGGGGACTACTACGACGCGCCCGACGGCGAGGGCCCGACGGCGGGGCTCGCCATCGCGCGCCAGATCGCCCACACCACCTACCGGTCCGCACGGGAGCTGGACACCCGGTTCGGCCGGATCCCGCAGCGCGCCGAGAACCCGCTCGACGGCTCGGGCCGGTACGCCGTGCAGTCCTACCTCGACCACCACGGCAGCAAGCTCGCGCGGCGGTTCGACGCCGGCTCCTACGTGGCGCTCACCCAGTCGATGATCACGCACGACATCGGCCGCGACCGCGGCGGCGTGGAGACGGCGCTCGCGAGCGTCACGGCGCGCGCGCTGGTCATCGCCGTCGACTCCGACCGGCTCTTCCTGCCCGCCCACTCGGCGCGGATCGCGCGGGGCATCCCCGACGCGGACCTGCACGTCATGCACTCCGACTACGGGCACGACGGGTTCCTCATCGAGTTCGACACGCTCGGGCCGATCGTCGCGGCGTTCCTCGGCGAGGTCGCGCCGGCCGTGCGCACGTCCTGAGCGCCGGCCGGAGGGCCGTCCTCAAGCCCTGCCGCAGCGCCCCGGCGCCGAGCGCTGGCGCTCGTGTCGGGATCGGCGCCTAGCATCGGACCATGACCACGCTGCGCGAGACCCTGACCGCCCCGGACAAGAAGCCCGCCGTCGTCGCCGACCTCACCACGCTCATCGAGGGTGAGGTCGCGGGGATGGGCGGCCTGACGGGGATCGCGGCGAAGGCCGCCTTCTCGGCGGCGAAGAAGCAGAAGCCCGACGTCGTCCAGCGCGGCTCCGCCGCCTACCTCGGCACCCTGGCCGACGCCCTCGACCCCTTCTGGCAGCGCAGCAACGCCGAGGGCGGCGACTTCCCCGCCTACGTGACGGCGCACCAGGACGAGGTCGGCGCCGCGCTCCAGGCGAAGATCGAGTCGGAGGTGCCCGCCGGCGGCAAGGAGCGGGCCATGTTCGACAAGTTCAAGGGCCAGATCGCCAAGGTGATGGTGGGCGCGCTGCCCAAGCTCGCGGCGCTCGTCCAGAAGCACGCCGGCTGAGCCAGGTCCACCGCTCCGGCTCGGACATCGGCACCGCCACTCGGGCGGTCCACCGCCGAGACGCACGAACGCCCCCGCCGTGTCGGCGGGGGCGTTCGTCGTCGGTGACCCGGGATGGCTGCCCGAGTCCGCGAGCAGCGGGCAAGCCAGGTCGGCGCGAGTCAGCCGCGGTCAAGCCACGGTCCGGGCAGGTCAGCCGCGGTCACCGCAGGTCAGCCCCAGTCCGGCAGGCGTCAGTGCCCCGGCCCGTGCGACCCGTGCCCGTGCTCGAGGCCCGCGTCCTTGGCCCGCTGGAAGGAGCGCACGATCTCGGCCTCGGCCTCCTCGCGTCCCACCCAGTGCGCGCCCTCGACGGACTTGCCGGGCTCGAGGTCCTTGTAGACCTCGAAGAAGTGCTGGATCTCCAGGCGGTGGAACTCCGACACGTCGTCGATGTCGTCGCGCCACGACGCGCGCTGGTCCCCGACCGGCACGCAGAGGACCTTGTCGTCGCCGCCCGCCTCGTCGCGCATCCGGAACATCCCGAGCGCACGGCACTCGATGAGGCAGCCCGGGAACGTCGGCTCCTCCAGGAGCACCAGCGCGTCCAGGGGGTCGCCGTCCTCGCCGAGGGTGCCCTCGATGAATCCGTAGTCGTCGGGGTACCGGGTCGAGGTGAACAGCATCCGGTCCAGTCGGATCCGGCCGCTCAGGTGATCCACCTCGTACTTGTTCCGGTGGCCCTTGGGGATCTCGATCGTCACGTCGAACTTCACGTCGTGTCCTCTCGCGTGCGCTCACCACGGCGGCGTGCCCGGTGACCTACTGTGTGGGTCTCGGTCAGGTGACCGTCGGATGAACCCCCGGTCCAGACCTCGTGCAGTACGGGTCACAGTGTGGCGCACCGGAGGGCCGAACACGTGTCGGGGTGGTCACACCCGGAGGAGGAGCTCGCTCGTGCGGACCAGGCGGGTGCTGGTGGGCGGAGTCGGCGCCCTCGTCGCGGTCGGTCTCGTGACCGGGTACGTGGCCGCGGACGCGCGAGGGATGGTGCCCGGTCCGTTCACCACCGACGCGCCCTGGCCCGAGGCCGAGCCGTTCCCGACCCCGACGATCTCGACGCCCCTGCCGGCCGCCGCCGTGCTGCCGTCCCTCGACGACTCCGCGCCGGTGCCGACCGCGGCGGGCCTGGCCGACGCCGTCGCCGCGCTGCGCGCCCGGCCCGAGGTGGGCACCCCACCCGGGCTGATCGTGGTCGACGCCGCGAGCGGCGACGTGCTCGCGGACGCCGACGCCCACGCCGCACGCCTGCCCGCCTCCACCACCAAGGTGCTCACCGCGGCGGCCGCCGTGAGCACGCTCGACCTCGAGGCCACGCTGCCGACCACGGCGCGCCTGGACGGCGACACGCTCTACCTCGTCGGCGGCGGCGACATGGCGCTGGCCGCCGGCGCGGGCGACCCCTCGGCCGTGCTCGGTCGTGCGGGCCTCGGCGACCTCGCGGACCGCACGGTCGCCGCGCTGCAGGCCGCCGGCACGACGTCGGTGGCGCTGCGGTTCGACGACACACTCTTCGACCGCACGCCCCGCGCGCAGGGCTGGTCCGAGATCGACCTCTCGGGCGGCTTCGTCGCGCCGATCCAGGCGATGGGGATCATGCTCGGGGTGGTGGACGGCCAGGTCCGGCGCGACTCCACGCCGTCGGACACCGCCGCCGAGACGTTCGCGCAGGCGCTGCGCGACCGCGGGATCGAGGTTGGCGAGGGTCCCTCCCGCTCGTTCGTCCCGGACGGCGCCACCGAGGTCGCGCGGGTGGAGTCGGCACCGCTCGTGGATCTGCTCGACCTCGCGATGGCCGACTCCTCCAACACCCTCACGGAGGTCTTCGGGCGGCTCGTCGCGCTGGACGCGGGCCTGCCGGCGACGTTCGAGGGTGCGGCGTCGGGCGTGCTCAACGCGGTCGCGAACCTCGGGATCGACGTGACCGGGACGTCGCTCGCGGACACCTCGGGCCTGTCCTCGCTCAACCGGATCTCGCCCCGCCTGCTGGCCGACGTCCTCGTCAAGGCCGCGACCGACCCGCAGCTGCGTCCGCTCGTCGTCGCGCTGCCCGTCGCCGGCCTCGAGGGCACGCTCGCGGGTCGCAGCCTCGACGACGGCCTCGTCCGCGCGAAGACCGGAACGCTCCCGAGCGTCGTCAGCCTCGCCGGCTACACGCCCACGGCGGACGGTCGCCTCCTCGTGTTCGCCGTCATCGCCGACGGCGTGCCCACCGCGGGCAGCTACGCCGCCCGCCTCGAGATCGACGCGTGGGTCCGCTCGCTGACCGCGTGCGGCTGCTCGTGACCCCGTCCGCACAGGCGGCGCAACCGCCCGGAACGCGCGTCCGACCGACGTAGGCTGGGGCGATGGCACGGGGAACCGAGGGCGCGGTCGACTGGGAGCACGCCGCTCGCCGTGCCGCCGGGGTCGTCAAGGCGGGTCCGCCGATCGACCGTCCCGGGCTCGAGGCCCTGGTCGGGTCGCTGCGGTCCTCCGCCGTCGACGCCCCCGCCTACGTCGCCGACGTCACCGGCCTGACCGAGGCGGCCGAGCGCGCCGCGGACGGTCGGGTGCTCGTGGTGGACCGCGCTCGCTGGTCGGCCGCGGCCGCCGACACCTTCCGCGCGATGGCCGGCGAGGCGCTGCCCACTCCCCGGGTGCCCGGCGCCGCGCGTGTGGCGGGGGAGCAGCTGGGCTGGGCGCTCGGTCTGCTCAGCACGCGGATCCTCGGCCAGTACGACCCGTACGTGGGCGACGGCCGCCTCCTGCTCGTGGCGCCGAACGTGCTCGCGGTGCAGCGCCAGCTCGACGCCGACGCCGCCGACTTCCACCTCTGGGTGTGCCTGCACGAGCAGACGCACGCCGTCCAGTTCGCCGCAGCGCCCTGGCTGGGGGACCACCTCGTCGGCGTCCTGCAGGACGTGCTGCGCAGCCAGCTCGGCGGGGACGACGACGGCGAGCACGACGGCGAGCACGGCCTCGTCCCGGACGGTGCCGACAGCGCCGAGCCCCCCGACGACGACCAGGCCGACGCCGGCGGCGGCGGCCTCGCCGGACTGCTCAGCCGGCTCACGGGCGCGACGCGCTCGGGCACCCCCGAGGTGCCCGGCCTGCTCGAGGCGATCCTGCCGCGCGAGCAGCAGGAGCAGCTGACCGCCGCGATCGCCGTGATGTCCCTGCTCGAGGGGCACGCCGACGTCGTGATGGACGAGGTGGGCCCGCGTGCGATTCCGACCGTGCGCTCGATCCGCGAGGCGTTCGAGCGCCGCCGGGACGAGCGCACGCTGAGCACGCTGGTGATGCGGCGGCTGCTCGGCATGGACGCCAAGCTGCTGCAGTACCGCAACGGCGCGGCGTTCGTCCGGGGCGTGCGCGAGCAGGTCGGGCACGCCGGCCTCAACGCCGTGTGGTCCGGCCCCGAGGCGCTGCCCACGCCCGCGGAGATCGCCGACCCGGCGGCCTGGGTCACCCGCGTCCACGGGTGAGCGCGCCGTGAGCGGACCGCATCCCGACGTCGCCCGCACGCGCCTCGCGGTGCGCACGGCGCTGGCCGACCTCGCGCCGGGCTCGCTGGTGCTCGTCGCGTGCTCGGGCGGCGCCGACTCGCTCGCGCTCGCCGCGGCGACCGCCTTCGTGGCGCCGCGGCTGCACCTGCGGGCGGGCGCCGTCGTCGTCGACCACGCGCTGCTGCCCGCGTCGGCGAGCATCGCCGCGCGCGCCGCGCAGCAGTGCCGCGACCTCGGGCTCGACCCGGTCGAGGTGCGGCAGGTCGCCGTCGCGGACACCGGGGGCGTCGAGGGCGCCGCGCGTGCGGCCCGACGCGGCGCGCTCGAGGCCGTGCGGGAGGAGACCGGCGCGGTCGCGGTCCTGCTCGGGCACACGATGGACGATCAGGCCGAGACCGTCCTGCTGCGCCTCGCGCGCGGCAGCGGCGCACGCTCCCTCGTCGGCATGGAACCGGTGGCCGACATCATTCGGCGGCCGCTGCTCGGCCTGCGCCGCGCGCAGCTGCGTGCCGCGTGCCGCGCGCTCGACCTGGAGTGGTGGGAGGACCCCGGCAACGCGGCCGACGGACCCCTGCGCCGGGCCGACGGCGAGCCCCTGCCCCGTGCGGCGGTGCGCGACGTCGTGCTGCCCGCCCTCACGCGGGCGCTCGGGGCCGACCCGGTGCCCGCGCTCGCGCGCACGGCCGACCAGCTGCGCGAGGACGTCTGGTACCTGGAGGACGAGGGGTGGGCGCTGCTCGCGCGCTCGGTGGTCGGCACGGCGGAGGTCCCCGGCCGGCCGGGCTGGCCCGCCGCCGTCGACGTCGCGGGTCTGGCCGCGGCGCCCGGGCCGATCCGGCGCCGCGCCGTGCGCTACTGGCTCGTCGAGGCGGGCGCCCCCGCGGGGTCGCTTGCCGCGCGGCACGTCGACGGCGTGGACGACCTGCTGCTGCGCTGGCGCGGCCAGGTCGGCGTGGACGTGCCCGGCGGGCTCAGGGTGCGCCGGGAGGGCGAGCGGCTCCTGCTCGAGCGCACGCCCGCCCGGCCGGTGCACCGCGAGGCGCCGCACGACGAGCCGGCGGGGGACGGCGCAGCGGACGCACCCGCCGATCCCGCGTGACCTGCCGATCGGCGTGACCCCGCAGCCCGAGCCGTGTGTCAGGCTTGACCCGTGACCGAGTGGCGCTACCCCGAGCTGGGGCAGGACCTGGTACGTGTCGTGGTGTCCGAGGAGGACATCCAGCGACGGTTGGCCGAGATCGCCGCGCAGATCGACGAGGACTACGCAGGGAGCGAGCTGCTGCTCGTGGGTGTGCTCAAGGGCGCCGCGTTCGTCATGTCGGACCTCATGCGCCATCTGCACGGTGACGTGGCGATGGACTGGATGGCGGTGTCCTCCTACGGCGCCGGCACGCAGTCCTCCGGTGTGGTGCGGATCCTCAAGGACCTCGACACCGACCTCACCGGGCGGCACGTGCTCATCGTGGAGGACATCATCGACTCGGGCCTCACGCTCTCGTGGCTGCTGTCGAACCTGCGCTCGCGCGGGCCGGCGAGCCTCGAGGTCGCCACGCTGCTGCGCAAGCCGGACGCCGCGAAGGTCCAGGTCGACGTGCGGTACCTGGGGTTCGACGTGGCGAACGAGTTCGTCGTCGGGTACGGCCTCGACTACGCCGAGCGCTACCGGCAGCTGCCGTTCGTCGCGGTGCTCGCCCCGCACGTCTACGGCGGCTGACCGCCGAGGGAACCGTCGGCGTGGCGGCCGCCGCGCCGACTCAGGTGCCCGACCCGGTGTCGCCGGAGTCCTCGCCCTGGCCCTGGTTCTGCTGCCCGTTCTGACCGGGCATCCCGCCCTGGTCACCGCCCGGCCCGCCGCCGGGTCCGCCCGCGCCGCCGGGCTGGACGTCGCTCGTCCCGGCGCCGCGCAGCGGCAGTCGCGCCGAGGAGACCGCGTAGCCCGTGGCGAAGCCCGACCCGAACAGGAGCACGACGGCGAGCACCGCGCCCGCCACGCGCACCCACGTCCGGCGCAGGAACGGGGTCGACGGCGGGACCTCCTGAGCGGTCTCGGCACCGGGCGCCGGGGGCGGGGGGACAGCGCCCTCGGCCAGCTCGACGCCCGACGGCGGAGGCGGCAGCGGGCGGGTGTCGTCGGCCTGGGCGGCCGCGAGGGTCGCGGACGGGGCGGTGGGCTCGGGCGCCGTCGTCGCCGCCGGGTCGGACTGCGGCGGGGTCGGCGCCGAGCCCGGCTGCGGGGACGGGACGAACGGGGTGTCGGTGGAGGTCGTCATGCGCCGAGCCTCGGCGCGGCGCCTGGGACGCGCCTGTGCCCTCGACCAGCGTCCGGCGTGAGACCGCCGGCGCCTCGGCGTGGGCCGACGTGGGCCGTCGTGGACCGGCGCGGGCCGGCGTGGGCCGACGTCGGCCGGCGCGGTGCCGGCGCGGGCCCGTCGTGGCAACGGTCGCCCCGCGACGGCGCGCGACGCGCGAGGTGAGCCGACCGCGCACGGGAGCTCGCCGTCGGGCACGCGATCGGGAACCGACGCCGCGCCGTCGGCGTTGTCACCTGTCGGTGCGTCGGAGGCTCGTGCAGTCCCTCCGGGTGCACCGACGAGGCCCGTCAAGCGCCGCGGCGTCCTGCCGTCGGCGAACAGCGGGCTAACGGGGCGCCTTGGTCGTATACCGTCGCCCCAGGTGTCTCGACGAGAAGGGTGGGCCGCGCGGCCCCGCACATGAATGCCAAGAAGCTGCTCCGCGGCCCGCTGCTGTGGATCCTCCTGCCGGTCCTCGTGCTCATGCTGGGCCTCAGCCTGCTGCGCGGCGGGGGCGTCACGACCATCAAGACCTCCGAGGGCATGGAGCTCCTCCGCGGCGACACGGTGACGTCCGCCGAGATCACCGAGGGCTACCAGCGCGTCGAGCTCACCCTGAGCGAGCCGTTCACCGACGGCGAGGGCGTCAACAAGGGCACCGACGTGCAGTTCGTGTACGTCGCGCCCCAGGGCGAGCACGTCGTCGACCTCGTCGCCTCGGCGGCGCCCGCCGACGGCTACAACTCCGTGGTCCCGTCCACGCCGTGGTGGTCCTCGCTGCTGTCGACCTTCTTCCTCCTCGCGCTGTTCGTCGGCGTGTTCTGGTTCGTGATGTCGCGCATGCAGGGCGGCGGCTCGCGGATGATGAGCTTCGGCAAGTCCAAGGCGCGGCAGGTCAACAAGGAGAACCCCGACGTCACGTTCGCCGACGTCGCGGGCGTCGACGAGGCCGTCGAGGAGATGCAGGAGATCAAGGACTTCCTCGCCGACCCCGCGCGCTACCAGGCGGTCGGCGCGAAGATCCCGAAGGGTGTGCTGCTCTTCGGCGCCCCTGGTACCGGCAAGACGCTGCTGGCCAAGGCGGTCGCCGGCGAGGCAGGCGTGCCGTTCTTCTCGATCTCCGGCTCCGACTTCGTCGAGATGTTCGTCGGCGTCGGCGCCTCCCGCGTGCGCGACCTGTTCGAGCAGGCCAAGGCCAGCGCGCCGGCGATCATCTTCGTGGACGAGATCGACGCCGTCGGGCGCCACCGCGGCGCCGGTCTGGGCGGCGGTCACGACGAGCGCGAGCAGACCCTCAACCAGCTCCTCGTCGAGATGGACGGGTTCGAGAAGAACCAGAGCGTCATCCTCATCGCGGCTACCAACCGCCCCGACATCCTCGACCCCGCGCTGCTGCGCCCGGGCCGGTTCGACCGTCAGGTGACCGTGGACGCGCCCGACCTCAAGGGCCGGCTCGCGATCCTCAACGTGCACGCGCGGGGCAAGCCCATGACGGCGGACGTCGACCTCAAGGCCGTCGCCAAGCGCACGCCCGGCTTCTCCGGCGCGGACCTCGCGAACGTGCTCAACGAGGCGGCGCTGCTCACCGCGCGCTCGCACGCCCACCTCATCGACAACCGCGCGCTCGACGAGGCGATCGACCGCGTCATCGCCGGTCCGCAGAAGCGCACCCGGGTGATGAACGAGTCCGAGCGCAAGCTCACCGCGTACCACGAGGGCGGCCACGCGCTCGTCGCCGCGGCGCTGCGCTACACCGACCCCGTGACGAAGGTGACGATCCTGCCGCGTGGTCGGGCGCTGGGCTACACGATGGTGATGCCGGCCGAGGACAAGTACTCCACGACCCGCAACGAGCTGCTCGACCAGCTCTCCTACGCGATGGGCGGCCGGGTGGCCGAGGAGCTCGTGTTCCACGACCCGACCACCGGCGCCTCCAACGACATCGAGAAGGCCACCGCCACGGCCCGCAAGATGGTCACGCAGTTCGGCATGAGCGAGCGGGTCGGCGCGATCCGGCTCGGCCAGGCCGACGGTGAGGTCTTCCTCGGTCGCGACTACGGCCACCAGCGGGACTACTCCGAGGACATCGCGGGCATCGTGGACGAGGAGGTGCGCCGCCTCATCGAGGCCGCGCACGACGAGGCGTGGGAGATCCTGACGACCTACCGCGACGTGCTGGACGCGCTCGCGCTCGAGCTCCTCGAGAAGGAGACGCTCAACGAGAGCGAGCTCGCCGCGGTCTTCGAGCCGGTCGTCAAGCGCGAGCCGCGCCCGGTCTGGCACTCCTCCCCGGCCCGTCCGGTGAGCAACCGCCCGCCGGTCCGCTCCCCGCTCGAGGTGGCGCAGGACCTGCCCGTCCTCGCCCCGCAGGACCAGGCGGCGGCCGCGAACCCGGAGCACCCCGCGGTCGTCGTCGAGGAGGTCCCGCCGGGGGAGACCCCGCACGCGTGAGGCTCGGTGCGCGAGCTCGCGGACCGGCGGCACCGTTCGCCGTCGGCCGCGCGCGGCTCGGGCGCTCGCGCACCCCGCGCCGTAGGCTGACGCCGTGACCGACACCTACCGGATCCTCGGGCTCGCTGGTCGCGGCGCCGTCGCCTCGGTCGACGGCTCCGAGCAGTTCGAGCCCTTCCTGGTCGACCTCGAGCTCGGCGCCGACGGCGAGCCCGACCTTCCCGGCCTCGCCCAGGCCGCCGCGGAGTCACTGGGCTGGCCCGCCGCGAGCCTCACGGCACGCGCGCAGGCCATCGCCTCGGCGGTGCTCGACGCCGGCGCCACCTGGGTGAGCGTCACCGTGCACCAGCCCGAGGTCGCCCTCGGCGTCCCGGTGACCGGCGTCGAGGTGACGCTGCGGCGCGGTGCAGCCGGCTCCGCGCCCGCCGGCGCCGCGGCCCCGGCCGGGGTGGACGCCTCCGGCGGTCCGGCGGACCCCGCCGCTGCGCAGCCGGCCCCCGGTGCGGCGGCCGCCTTCCCGCCCGTCGCGCACCCTGCGGCCGGCCCCGTGGTCGCGCCCGTCGTGGCGCCGGCGGCGCTGCCCGCCGCGGTCGAGTCCGCAGCGCCCCCGGTTCCCGGGCTCGCGGTGCCGCCCGGTCTTGCGGGCTTCGCCGCCGCGGCGGTGGCGGCCGCCGGCGCAGCAGCCGCGGCGGGCCGCGACGGTCGACCCAGCGACAACCCGTTCGACAGCCCCGGCGATTCGGTGGCGGACGAGGCGCCCGACGGCGAGCCACGGCACAGCCTCGGCGTCGCCGACGACGAGGCCGCGCCCGGCGAGGGCGACGAGCCGTTCGACGGCGAGGCACAGCCCGGCAGTCCGGCCGACGGTGCGCGCGCGGACGAGCCCTTCGACGGCGAGGCGCCGTTCGACGACGAGCCCTTCGACGGCGAGGCGCCGTTCGACGGCCAGGCGGTACCCGACCACCGGCCCGACGCCGGCGAGCACCTGGACGAGGAGCCCTTCGACGGCGAGCCGGAGCCCGCCGGCGAACCCGCGGACGAGGCGCCGTACGTCGGCCAGTCGCAGCCCGACGTCGAACGCGAGCCCGACGCCGAGGCCGAGCCCGACGCCGAGGCCGAGCCCGACGCCGAGGTCGAGCCCGGGCCAGACGCCGAGGCCGAGCCTGACGCTGCACCCGGACAGTGGGGCCTGCCCGCCGTGCCGCCCGCACCCGCTCCCGTCGCCGCAGCCGGAGAGGCCGTCGTTGCGCCGCAGCCCGCGCCGCCGTCGTCGTCCGCCGTGCCCGCCCGCCCGCCCGTGCGCCGCCCCAGCGCGGAGGCGCCGCTGCCTGCACTGCTCGTGCTCTCGGCATCGACCCACGACGCCCGCGGCGACCTCGCACGCAGCGTCGACGGCCTGCGAGCCGCGGCCGGGATCGATGTGCGTGACGTCTCACCCCTCGCCCGCACCGCCACGTCGGGCGCGGACCTGCACACCGCCGTCGTCGCCATCACGACGACGCTCCCGCCCGACGCGCTGCGCGACGCGGCCGAGGGCGCGGCGGCGGTCGGCGTCACGGCCGAGGTGCTCGCCGTCGAGGGCCTGATCGGTGAGGTCGACGGGGTCGAGCTGCCGCTCCCCGGCGCCGCGTCGTCCGCGGCCGTGCTCGTGCCCTGGGCGCAGCTCGACCCGCGTGCCGTGCTCGAGGGGCTCGGCGGCGGCAGCGTCGTCGTGCTGGCCGAGACCGCGCCCGACCGCGACGCCGTGCGCTGGCTCGCGCTCGACTGGCTGACCTGACGTGGTCCGCGCCCGACCGGTGGGCCTGATCGTCGCGGCGCTCATCGGGTTCACGGTGGTGTTCCTGGTGCTGCAGTGGGCCTCGAGCCGCGGAACCAGCGTGCCGGCGCCCCTCGTCGTCCCGATCCTGCTCCTGGTGGGCGCCGTGGTGGTGCTCGCGCTCGGCTGGCGCGTGCGCCAGCTCGTGCGTGGCCGCGGCACGATGGACGCGATCGCGGCGGCGCGGGTCGCCGCGCTGGCCGTGACCGCTGCGCTCGTCGGCGCCGCCATGGTGGGCGCGGGAGCCGCGCAGATCGCCGCGGTGGCCGCCGTCGCGGACGCCCCGGCGGCACGGCGCGACGTGCTCGTCGGGTCGGCGACGCTGGTGGCGGCGCTCCTGTGCGTGGCGGCCGGCCTGCTCGTGCAGCACTGGTGCCGCGTGCCGGACGACCCGGACGACCCCCGCGGCTCCGGCCGGCGCGGCGGTCCGCCCGCCGACCCGGCCTGACTCTCGGCCCTCGGGACGGGCCGCCCTGGCACGATGGGCGTATGACCGACCCCGCGTCCGGCCCTGCCTCGTCCGCACAGCCCGGCCCCGCCCCGCTCCCGGAGCCGGGCCACGCCGTCGGCGGTGAGTCGACGTCCGGCACCGACCCGTTCGCGCCCGACGGCGTGACCTGGCGCAGCGTCTCGCCTCGCCTCGTCCGGGCGCGCCTCGTCACCGCCGCTGCCTGGCTCGCGCTTCCCTTCGTCGCGGGCCTCGTGCTCGCGATCGTGTTCGGCGGCTGGGTGTGGGCGGCGCCGCTCGCCGTTGCGGCGTTCATGGCCTGGATCGCGTGGCTCGTGCCGCGCCAGGTGCGCGCGTACGGCTACGCGGAGCGCGCGGACGACCTGCTCGTGCGCAAGGGGGTGCTGTTCCGGTCGCTCGTCGTCGTGCCGTACGGGCGCATGCAGTTCACCGACGTCTCCTCCGGGCCGCTGACCCGCGCGCTCGGGATCGCGGAGGTGCAGCTGCACACCGCGTCGGCGAGCACCGACGCGACCGTCCCCGGCCTCGAGGCCGCCGAGGCGGCACGCCTGAAGGACCGGCTCACGCAGCTCGGCGAGTCTTCGCTGGCGGGCCTGTGAGCCAGGGCGATCCGGGCGGGGCAGGCGTCGCGAGCGGCGCGGGCGGTGCGGCCAGCGCGGGCGCCGCAAGCAGCGACGGCGTCGGCCCGACCACGCAGTGGCGGAGGGTGCACCGCGTGACCCCGCTGCTCACCGCCTGGAAGATGGCCGCGGCACTCGTCGCGATCGCGCTCTTCCAGTCCTTCGACGACCTCGCCCGGATCCCGCTGCCCGTGCTCGCCGTGATCGGCCTCGTGGCCGGCGTGATCCTGCTCGCGATCCTCGTCTCGCTCGGCTACAGCTACCTCGCGTGGCGGCGGATGGAGTACGCGATCACGTCGGAGGCCGTGGTCCTGCGCAGCGGCGTGCTGTTCCGGCGCGAGCGCGTCGCGCGGCTCACCCGCATCCAGGCGGTCGAGGTGGGGCAGCCGATCCTCGGGCGCATCTTCGGCTTCGCCGCGGTCAAGGTCGAGAGCGCCGGCGGCGCGGACGCCGTGCTCTCGCTGGCCTACCTCACCCAGGACGAGGCGCAGGCGGTGCGCAACGAGGTCCTCGCGCGGGCGGCCGGGGTCGACGTCGACGACCTCGACCTCGCCGCCATCGACGCCGGGCAGGACTCGGTCGCCGACGTCGTGCGAGCGAGCGAGAGCGCCGACGCCGCGGCGAGCGTGGGCGGCCCGGACGCCGAGGACGGCGTCGTGAACCGACCGGGTGCGCCTGGAGCGTCCGGTGCGCCCGGTGCGGGGCGCGACGGCGCCGTCGGCCCCGACGGCCGCCCCGACGCCTCGACGGGGCTCGATGCCACGACGCCGCGTCCCCTGCCGGCTGGGCTCGCCCGGCGGCTCGCGCCCGAGGCGCCCGAGCACCAGGTGTTCCAGCTCGCGCCGGGTCGGCTCGTCGGGTCGCTCCTCCTGCACGGCGCGACGGTGGTGCTCCTGCTGTGGATCGTGGGCGTCGTCGGGTTCGGCGTCTTCACCGGGTCGTGGGAGGCCCTGTTCGGCAGCATCTTCGCGCTGCTCGGCGTCGTCGGCTTCGTGTGGGGCCGGTTCTCCAGCGAGTTCAACACGCGCGTCGCGGTGTCCCCGGACGGTCTGCGGGTGCGCGCCGGCCTGCTCGAGACGAAGGCGAAGACCATCCCGCCCGGGCGGGTCCAGGCCGTCGCGGTCCACCAGGGTCCGCTCTGGCGCCTGGCCGGGTGGTGGCGGCTGCGCGTGACGCTGGCGAACGTGGGGATCGGCTCCGACGGCGACGCCCTCACCGACGCGCTGCTCCCGGTGGGCACCCGCGAGGAGGTGGCGGTCATGCTCCGCCTCGTCCTGCCCGACCTGCACGCGGAGGAGTACGACGCCGTCGTGGCGGGCCTCGTCGGCTCGGGCGACGCCGAGGGGTGGGTGCCCGCTCCACGTCGCGCCCGGTGGGTGGACCCGTTGGCCTGGCGGCGCAACGCCTTCCGCGTGCTCGGCGCCGCGCTGGCCCTGCGGCGGGGCCGGATCTGGCGCGAGCTGACGTTCGTGCCGCACGAGCGCACGCAGTCGCTCGGGGTCAGCCAGGGCCCCATCGACCGTCGGCTGCGGGTCGTGACGTTCTCGGCCCACACGTCGGGCGGGATCTCCCCGACGCTGCCGCACGTGGACGCCGCCGTCGCGGCCGCGCTGATGGCGGACCAGGCCGAGCGCGCACGTGCCGCGCGGCGCGTGGCGGGTCCCGAGCAGTGGATGCGCCACGCGGAGCCCTGACGCAGTCCGCCCGGCGCACCGCGGGCGCTCGGTGCGCTGATCGAGGACTCACAGACATGTCACAGCCACGCCGTAGCGTCGACACATCGCGCGCGCGGATGATGAGCGTCATGACGAACCCGGCTGCGGCCACCCCCGAGGTCCTGACCCGCACGGACGGGTCCCCCCTGCGCGTCCTCGTCGTCGACGACGAGGAGAACCTGCGCGAGCTCCTGGCGACCGTGCTGCGGTACGAGGGCTGGCGCGTCGAGACGGCGGCCGACGGCCACCAGGCGCTCAAGGTCGTCAAGGAGCTCGACCCGGACGTGGTCGTCCTCGACGTCATGATGCCCGGCATCGACGGCCTCGAGGTGCTCCGCCGCATCCGCGCGACCAACCGCGTCCCGGTCCTGTTCCTCACCGCGCGCGACTCCCTCGCCGACCGCGTGCACGGCCTCACGGCGGGCGGCGACGACTACGTGACCAAGCCGTTCAGCCTCGAGGAGGTCGTGGCCCGGCTCCGCGCCCTCATGCGGCGCTCGGGCGCGCTCGCCCAGCGGCCGGACGCGGTGCTCGAGGTCGGCGACCTCACGCTCGACGAGGACTCCCACGAGGTGCGCCGCGGCGGCGACGAGATCCAGCTGACCGCCACCGAGTTCGAGCTCCTGCGCTACCTCATGCGCAACCCGCGCCGCGTGCTGTCCAAGGCGCAGATCCTCGACCGCGTCTGGCAGTACGACTTCGGCGGTCAGGCGAACATCGTCGAGCTCTACATCTCCTACCTGCGGCGCAAGATCGATGCGGGCCGTGAGCCCATGATCCACACGCTGCGGGGCGCGGGGTACGTGCTCAAGCCCGCGTCGTGACCGGGCCGAGCACGCCCGAGCCGAGCACGCCCGAGCCGAGCACGCCCGAGCGCTCCGGGAGCGTCTCCGCAGCCGCCGGCTCGGCTGCCGACGTCGGCGGGCGGTCGAGACGCGCCGAGTCCCGGGGGGACGCCGCGCGCCGCCCGCTGCGCCTGCGCACCCAGCTCATCCTCGTCGTCGGTGGCGTGGCGCTCGCGATCGCCGTCCTGCTCGGCGCCGTGTCCTCGCTGTCGCTGCGCGCGCAGCTCGTGGGCGGCGTGGACCGCTCGCTCGAGGCATCGGCCGAGCGCGGCCGGATGGCGCCGGACCGCGACGGCTCGTGGGGCGGCGACGGCCCCGCGCCCACCCCACCCCCGACCGACGGCTCCGACGGCGCCGGCTCCGGCCAGGGCAGCGGCGCCGGCGGCGACACGCCCCCGCTCGGCCTCGGCGTTCTCGGTCAGGCCGCCGGCACGATCGTCGTGGAGGTGTCCGACGGCGTCGCCTCCGGGGCCTACATCGACGAGGACGCCCAGGTCGTCCAGCTCGACGACGCGCAGGTCGCGGACCTGGAGGACGTCGGGACCGCACCGGAGTGGGTGACGCTCGACGGCCTGGGCACCTACCGCGCGATGGCCACCGAGCGCAGCGACGGTACCCGCTTCGTCACGGCCCTGCCGTGGGCGGACAGCGCCGAGACGCTCCAGCGCTACCTCGTCGTCGAGCTCCTGGTGGGCGCGCTCGCCGTCGTGCTCGCCGCCGCTGCGGCGACCGTGCTCGTGCGCCGCGCGCTGCGACCCCTGGATCGCGTCGCGCAGACCGCCGCGCGCGTCTCCGAGCTGCCCCTGGACCGCGGCGACGTCGCGATCGCGGAGCGCGTCCCGGCGCGCGACACCGACGAGCGCACCGAGGTGGGCAAGGTGGGCGCCGCGGTCAACCGCATGCTCGGGCACGTGGAGTCCTCGCTCGCGGCGCGCCACGAGAGCGAGACGACGGTGCGCGCCTTCGTCGCGGACGCGAGCCACGAGCTGCGCACGCCGCTCGCCTCGATCCGCGGCTACTCCGAGCTCGTCCTGCGCCGCGGCGCCTCGACCGGCGAGCTGAGCCCCGAGACGGAGCACGCCGTCGGACGCGTCGCGGCCGAGGGCAAGCGCATGCAGGCCCTCGTCGAGGACCTCCTGCTGCTCGCGCGCCTGGACGCCGGCCGCGAGCTCACGCACGCCGACGTCGACCTCGTGGCGATCGCGGTGGACGTGACCTCGGACGCGCACGCCGCCGGCCGTGACCACCGCTGGCGGCTCGACGTGCCCGAGGACGGCGTGCCGCCCGTGCCGGGCGACGAGCCCCGGCTGCGTCAGGTCCTCGTCAACCTGCTCGGCAACGCCCGCGTGCACACCCCGGCGGGCACCACGGTCACCACCTCGGTCCGCGCGGGGCACGACGGCGAGCTCGGCGACGTCGTCGTCCTCACCGTGACCGACGACGGGCCGGGCATCGACCCGGCGCTGCTGCCCACGCTGTTCGACCGGTTCTCCCGGGGGGACACCGCGCGCGGACGCGGTCAGGGTGAGCTCGCCTCGACCGGGCTCGGGCTCGCGATCGCCGAGGCGATCGTCTCCGCGCACGGGGGCCGGATCGCCGTCGACTCCGTCCCCGGCCGCACCTCCTTCACCGTGCTGCTGCCGACCGAAGGAGGAGCGGCGTCGGGCAGGATGGACCGGTGAGTGCAAAGCCGGGACGGCTCGCCGTCGGGATCATCGGGGCGGGCCGGGTCGGCGCGGTGCTGGGCAGCGCGCTGCGCGCCGTCGGGCACGAGGTGGTGGGCGTGAGCGGCGGCTCGCCGGAGACGCTGAGCCGGATCGAGACGCTGCTGCCGGCGGTGCCGGTGCTCGACATGGTCGACGTCGCGCGCGCGGCGGATCTCGTGATCGTGGGCGTGCCCGACGACGCGATCGCCGACGTCGTCGGCTGGGTCGCGGCGCAGGGCGGCTTCCGCCCCGGCCAGATCGTGCTGCACCCCTCGGGCAGCCACGGCACGGACGTGCTCGCGCCGGCCGTCGCCGCAGGCGCCATCCCGCTCGCGGTGCACCCCGCGATGACGTTCACCGGGACCTCGCTCGACCTCGCGCGGCTCGAGGGCACGCCCTTCGCGGTGACCGCGCCCGCACCCGTGCAGCCGATCGGGCAGGCGCTCGTCGTCGAGCTCGGTGGCGAGCCCGTGCTCCTCGCCGACGCCGCCCGGCCCGCCTACCACGCGGCCCTGTGCCACGCGGCGAACCACCTCGTGACGCTCGTGTCGCAGGCGCAGACCGTGCTCGCCGACGCCTCGGGCGAGGAGCCCGGGACGTCGCCGACCGAGGGGGCCGGCCGCCTGCTCGGCCCGGTCACCCGTGCCGCGCTCGAGGGTGCGCTGACCCGCGGCCCGGCCGCGCTCACCGGCCCGGTGAGCCGTGGCGACGTCGGGACCGTGGCGGCGCACCTGCGGGCGCTCGACGCGCTCGACGCCGGCGGGCTCGTCGACGTGGAGCCGGGGCTCGGTGCTGCTGTCGACCCAGCGGACGGCCGAGCCGGCGCGGGCGAGATCGGCGGCACCTACCGCGCGATGGCGCTGGCGACCACGGCGCTGGCGCAGCGCGCGCGGCGGATCGACGACGCCGCGGCGACGGACCTGCGGCGCGCCCTCGCGGCCCGGCCCGAGACCGTCCCGGCCGCGACGACCGGGGCGAGGCCCGCCGTCGTGCACACCGTCGCCGAGCTGCGCGCCGCGCGCCGCGGGATGGTCGGCGAGGTCGCCCTCGTGCCGACGATGGGCGCGCTGCACGCCGGCCACCTCGCGCTGGTGCGTGCGGCGCGGCAGGCCGCACGGCATGTCGTGGTGTCGGTGTTCGTCAACCCGACGCAGTTCGGCGACGCGGGCGACCTCGCCGTCTACCCCCGCACGCTCGAGGCCGACGTCGCAGCCCTGGCCGCGCTCGGTGCCGACGCGCCGGACGTCGTGTTCGCGCCCTCCGTGCAGGAGATGTACCCGCGCGGCCGTACGAGCATCACGCTCGACCCCGGGCCGATCGCGGACCGGCTCGAGGGGGCCTCGCGACCCGGCCACTACTCCGGAGTCCTCACCGTGGTGAGCAAGCTGTTCCACCTCGTTCAGCCCGACGTCGCGGTGTTCGGGGAGAAGGACGCGCAGCAGCTCGCGCTCGTGCGGCTCATGGTGGCCGACCTGGACGTGCCGCTGTGGGTGCTGTCGGTGCCGACCGTGCGCGAGGCGGACGGGCTCGCGCTGTCCAGCCGGAACTCCCGGCTGAGCGCGGACGGACGCGAGCGCGCCCTCGCGCTGTCGCGCTCGGTGGCCGCGGTGACGCGGCTCGGCGCCGCGGGCGCGAGCCCGACCGATGCGCTGGCGGCCGCGCGGGCCGAGCTCGACGTCGAGGGCGTCGAGGTGGACTACGCCGAGATCGTCGACGCGGTGACGTTCGAGCCGGTGACGTTCGAGCCGGTGGAGCCCGGGGAAGTCGGCGACGCGGACGAGACCGGCGAGCCGAGCGCGACCGGCGGGCCAGGCGAGGTCGGCACGAACGCCGGACCCGGCGCGGCCGAGCCGCGCTACGTCGTCGCGGCCGTCGTCGAGGGCGTGCGCCTCATCGACACCGGCGCGGTGCCGTTCGCCGCCCGCCGGTAAACTCGCCGGGTGCCAGAACCGATCGACCCCACCCCCGCGCGTGACGTGACCGCCGACGTCACCGGTGCCGCCCCCGAGACCGCAGCGGCCAGCGCCGTCGACCAGGACGCCGTCGACCAGGACGCGCTCGACGCCGAGGTGCTCGAGGCGGACCCGGAGCAGGTCCGGGTCCGCAAGGAGAAGCGCGAGCGCCTCCTCGAGGCGGGCCGTGAGCCCTACCCGGTCGCCGTCCCCGTCACCACGACGATCACGCAGGTGCGCGCGACGCACGCGGACCTGGAGACCGGCGCCGAGACCGACGACGTGGTGGGCGTCGCGGGCCGCGTCATGCACCTGCGCAACACCGGCAAGCTGTGCTTCGTCTCGATCGCCGACGGCGACGGGCTGACCCTCCAGGTGATGCTCTCCCTCGCCGAGGTGGGCGCGGAACGCCTCGCGGACTTCAAGGCCGACGTCGACCTGGGCGACTTCCTGTTCGCGCACGGCCGGGTCGTGCGGTCGCGGCGTGGTGAGCTGTCGATCATGGCCGACTCGTGGCAGCTCGCGGCGAAGGCACTGCGTCCGCTCCCCACGCTGCACAAGGAGACGAGCGAGGAGACGCGCGTGCGGCGGCGCTACCTCGACCTCATCGCCCGGCCCGAGGCGCGCCGGATGGTGCGGGTGCGTGCCGGCGTCGTGCGCTCGCTGCGGGAGTCCTTCCACCGCCGCGGGTACGTCGAGGTCGAGACGCCCATCCTGCAGTCCCAGCCGGGCGGTGCCAGCGCGCGGCCGTTCCGCACGCACATGAACGCGTTCGACGCCGACCTCTCGCTGCGGATCGCCACCGAGCTCTATCTCAAGCAGGCCGTGGTCGGCGGCGTCGAGCGCGTGTTCGAGATCGGTCGGCAGTTCCGCAACGAGGGTGTCGACTCCTCGCACAGCCCCGAGTTCTCCTCGCTCGAGGCTTATCAGGCGTGGACCGACTATCGCGGGATTGCCACCCTCACGCGCGAGCTGATCCAGGAGGCCGCGCTGTCGGTGTTCGACACCACCGAAGTCACCCTGGCCGACGGTTCTCCTTACGACATCGGCGGGGAGTGGCCGTGGCTCTCCCTCTACGGATCGGTCTCGGACGCGCTGGGTGAGGAGATCACCGCCCAGACCCCGATGGCGACGCTGCTCGCCGTCGCCCAGCGACTCGATATCGATCTCGACGGTGTGCGTGCGCTCACACCCGGAAAGGTGGTCGAGGAGATCTTCGAGCACCTCGTGGGGGACCATCTCGTGGCCCCGACATTTGTCCACGACTACCCGGTCGACACCTCGCCACTGGTCCGCGCACACCGATCCACCCCTGGCGTCGTGGAGAAGTGGGACCTGTACGTGCGCGGGTTCGAGCTGGGCACGGGCTACTCCGAGCTCGTCGACCCGGTCGTGCAGCGGGAGCGGTTCGAGGCGCAGGCGCTGCTCGCGGCCGCGGGCGACCCCGAGGCGATGCGCGTGGACGAGGACTTCCTGCGCGCCGTCGAGCACGCGCTGCCGCCGATGGGGGGCATGGGGATGGGGATCGACCGCCTGCTCATGGCGCTCACGGGTCTCGGCATCCGCGAGACGATCCTGTTCCCGCTCGTCCGGCCGCAGGCGTAGGGTCGAAGGATGTGGGAGAACCTCGGCGCGCTCGTGCCCTCGATCGGCGTTCTGGCGCTCTTTCTGGTGGTGGTGCGAGCGATCGTTCTCGCGGATCGCCGCGAGCGCGCTAAGCGCCTGGCCGAGGAGGCGCAGCGGCGCGAACGAATGGGGCCGCCCTCTTCCTGAAGATCCCGCGACGGCGAACTCACCGTCTCGTGAGACATTCCTCACGAGAGTTGAGTAAGTCCTCGAACGCGGTCGGTCGCCATCGGAACAACCGGCTGCGGCACTTCTTTGTTGACATGTCCCGCGCTCTCATTCACTCTTGCCTCACTGCTCTGATGTTTCACGAGCAACGGCGACACCCAGGAGGAATTCCATGGCACAGCGAGTCAGCGTGCTGCTCATCGACGACCTCGACGGCAAGGAGGCGGCCGAGACGGTCACCTTCGGGCTCGACGGCGTCACCTACGAGATCGACCTTTCGGCGGAGAACGCCGCCAAGCTGCGGGAGGAGTTCGCCGGCTGGGTCGGCGCCGCGAGGCGCAGCGGGGGTCGCCGCACCACCACCCCGGCCCGCTCGGGCCGTGGCTCGTCGTCGGGTTCGGGCAAGGCGTCCGACGCCTCGGTGATCCGCGCGTGGGCCGCCGAGAACGGTCACACGGTGAGCGACCGCGGCCGGATCCCGGCTGAGGTGCGCGCCGCGTACGAGGCCGCGAACTGACGCGTTCGCGCGCGCTCTGACGCACGCCCGAAGGGCCCGGACCGCCTGGTCCGGGCCCTTCGTCGCGCCGTGTCCCGGCCACCGGTCGTGGGCCCAACGGCCCCCACCAGGTCACGCGAGTGCGTCATGATAAGCACATGACCTACACCCTGGTACTGCTCCGCCACGGCGAGAGCGAGTGGAACGCCAAGAACCTCTTCACCGGCTGGGTCGACGTGGCCCTGTCCGAGAAGGGTGTCGAGGAGGCCAAGCGCGGCGGGACGCTGCTCACCGAGAACGGTGTGCTGCCCGACGTCGTGCACACCTCGCTCCTGCGCCGCGCGATCACGACGGCGAACCTCGCGCTCGACGCCGCGGACCGGCACTGGATCCCGGTCAAGCGGTCCTGGCGCCTCAACGAGCGTCACTACGGCGCGCTGCAGGGCAAGGACAAGAAGCAGACGCTCGAGACGTACGGCGAGGAGCAGTTCATGCTCTGGCGCCGCTCCTACGACGTCCCGCCGCCGGACATCGAGCTGGGCTCGGAGTTCTCCCAGGACGGCGACCCGCGCTACTCCGGTGAGCCGATCCCGCGCGCCGAGGCCCTCGCGCAGGTGCTCGTGCGCGCGCTGCCCTACTGGGAGAGCGCCGTGGTCCCGGACCTCAAGGAGGGCAAGACCGTCCTCGTGGCCGCGCACGGCAACTCGCTGCGCGCCATCATCAAGCACCTCGACGGCATCGACGACGCGACCATCGCCGGCCTCAACGTGCCCACCGGCATCCCGCTCGTGTACGAGCTCGACGAGGACCTCAAGCCCGTGACGGCCGGCGGGACCTACCTCGACCCCGAGGCGGCCAAGGACGCGATCGCCGCGGTCGCCAACCAGGGGCGCTGAGACCGGCCGCTCCGCGACGCGAGAAGCCGGCAGCACCCCGCACCCCCCGACCTCACGAGGTCGGGGGGTGCGCTCGTCCCGCCCCACGCGCCCGCAAAGCCCGGCCCGGACGGCACGCGGCCCCCGACCGGGTCAGGTCGGGGGCCGCGGGCGTGCGGGGCGGGTTGTTCAGCGCACCCCGGCGGTCGAGGACACGGTCTCGCCCGTGACGAGGAACAGGATCCGGCGCGCCACCGAGGTGCCGTGGTCGCCGAAACGCTCGAAGTACCGGCCCAGCAGCGTGATGTCGACGATCTGCTGCGGCGTGAAGGCGGTGGCGTCCGCCGACGGCGACAGGATGATGCGGAACGTCTCCTGGTGCAGCCGGTCGAGCTCGTCGTCGTCCGCCATCACGCGGTGCGCCAGCTCGACGTCGCGCGACTCCAGAAGGTCCACCACGTCGCTCGCGACGGCGTTGGTCGCGTCCGCGATCGAGCGGAAGAGCGGCTCGGCGAGCGGGGGCAGGGCCGGGTCCGGGAACCGACCGCGCGCGATCGAGGCGATGTGCCGGGCGAGGTCGCCCATCCGCTCGATCGTGCTCGACATCCGCATCGCGCTCACGACGACCCGCAGGTCGGTGGCCACCGGCTGCTGACGGGCCAGCAGCGTCACACACTGCTGGTCGACGCCGTCCTGGAGCGCGTCGATCCGCCGGTCGCGCTCGATGACGGTCTCGGCGAGCCCCAGGTCCTGGGTGAACAGCGCGGTCGTCGCGTCCTGCATCGCGGTGCGAACCAGCGATGCCATGGCGGCGAGGTCGTCCGCGACCTGCTCCAGCTCCTGCTGGAAGATCTCTCGCAACGTTTTCCCCCATCTGGGTCGTGGTGCCCGCCGGGCGGGCATGTGTTCGAGGCGACGATTCCACGACGAGGTGAACGGCCGGTGAGCCGCCGATGAACTCGGCGGGGACGGGCGGCGAGACGCCCCGCTGCGGTGCCGTGCGCTTCGGCGAGCAGCCTACGCTCGACGCGTGGGAGACAACGTGCAGGTCGTGTCGGCCGTGCTGCTCGGGCTCCTCGTGATCGCGGTCTCCGTCCTGGCGTTCCGCGTCAGCGAGCGCCAGCAGCGCCCGACGCCGCCCGCGACGACGGGCGAGGAGCTCGACGGCGACCTCGTCCGCCTGCTCTCGGTGCTGCGGACCGCGTCGGTCGTGCTGGACGCCGAGGACGCCGTCGTGCGCGCGACCCCGTCGGCCTACGCGCTCGGACTCGCCCGCGGCGGACACCTCGTGCACCCCGAGCTCGTGGAGCTCGTGACGGAGGCGCGCCGCGAGGGCGGGATCCGGCAGGTGCAGCTCACGCTGCCGCGCGGCCCGGTCGCCGGCGCCGGGCGCCTCATCCTGCACGCCCAGATCGCCGCGCTGAGTGGGCAGCGGGTGCTGCTGCTCGCCGAGGACCGCACGGCCGCCGTGCGGCTGGACGAGGTGCGTCGGGACTTCGTCGCGAACGTCTCGCACGAGCTCAAGACCCCGGTGGGCGCCATCGCGCTGCTCGCCGAGACGCTCGAGGACGCCGCGGACGAGCCCGACGTCGTCCGGGAGTTCTCGCGTCGGCTCGCCCAGGAGGCGCGCCGGTTGAGCGCCCTGGTCCAGGACATCATCGATCTCTCCCGGGTGCAGGACGCCGACGCGCTGCTGGACTCGCGCGTCGTCGACGTCGACGCCGTGGTGACCGAGGCCGTCTCGCGCAACGAGGTCGAGGCGCGCGCCCGCGACATCGCGATCGCCGCGCCCGGCGGCAGCGGCCTGCAGGTGTTCGGCGACGAGGCCCTGCTGGTGACGGCCGTGCGCAACCTCGTCGACAACGCCCTGCGCTACTCCGACGGCGGGACCCGGGTCACGGTCGCGGCACGCTCGGGCCGGGACGGGCTCGTGGAGATCGCCGTGATCGACCAGGGCATCGGGATCGACGCCGATCTCCTGCCGCGCGTCTTCGAGCGCTTCTACCGGGTCGACGCCGCCCGCTCGCGCCAGACCGGCGGTACCGGGCTCGGGCTCGCGATCGTCAAGCACGTCGCGGCTGACCACGGCGGCGAGGTCACCGTGTGGTCGCAGCCGGGCCGTGGATCCACCTTCACGTTGCGCCTGCCCAGCGCCGACTCTCCCACCAGTGACTCAGCCGCCGCCGCCCCCGCCGCGCCGGCCGCCGCAGCGCCGGCCGCCGCAGCGCCGGCCGCCGCAGCACCGGCGGCCGCAGCGGCGGGCTCTGCAGGACCAGGCTCTGCAGGGCCAGGTTCTGCCGCGCCGGCGGCCGCGCCGGAGAACGGCCCCGCCCCCGGCGCCGGTCCCGGATCGGGCGCCCGCAACGCCGCCGCGAGCACCGGTGGCGCCACGCGCGCCTCGGGCGCGAGCACCTCGACCCGCGGCGAGCGCCGCACCGACACCCTGACCACCCCCCGTCCGGAGAGCACCTCCGGCGGACCGGCCGCACCCACCGGAGGAACCGCGTGACCCGCATCCTGATCGTCGAGGACGAGGAGTCCTACCGCGCCCCCCTGGCGTACCGCCTCGAGAAGGAGGGGTTCGAGGTGCTCCAGGCCGAGACCGGTCCGGACGCGGTGGCGGTCTTCGACGCCGAGGGGGCCGACCTCGTGCTGCTCGACCTCATGCTGCCCGGGATGGACGGCACCGAGGTGTGCCGCGAGCTGCGCCGCACGAGCGACGTGCCGGTCATCATGCTCACGGCGAAGGACGACGAGATCGACAAGGTCGTGGGTCTCGAGCTCGGCGCCGACGACTACGTGACGAAGCCGTACTCCTACCGCGAGCTCTTGGCCCGGGTGCGCGCGGTGCTGCGCCGGCGAGGCGAGGCGGGCGCCCAGCCGCAGGCCGAGGTGACCGCCGACGTGCTCGAGGTGGGGCGCATCGCCATGGACGTGGACCGGCACGAGGTGCGCGTGGACGGCGAGGTCGTGCCGGTGCCGCTGCGCGAGTTCGAGCTCCTCGAGATGCTCCTGCGCAACGCCGACCGCGTGCTCACCCGCGGGCAGCTCATCGACCGGATCTGGGGCGCGAACTACGTGGGCGACACCAAGACGCTGGACGTGCACGTGAAGCGCCTGCGGGCGAAGGTCGAGCGCGACCCGGGCGTGCCCGAGGCGATCGTCACGGTGCGCGGGCTGGGCTACAAGCTGGTCTCACCCGCGCGCTGAGGCGCGCTGGGCTGCGCTGAGTCTCGCCGGCCTCGTCGTCCGGCGCACGGCGCCGCCGGGATCCGCCGCACCGACCCGGCCCGACGGCGCACCCCGCGGCGCGCTCGGACGTCACCTCACGCGCGCCTCACGGCACGAGGTCGGCGTACTCCGCGAGGGTCCCGTCGAGCACGGGCACGGCGATCGACTGCGTGCCGAGGCCGGGCGTGTCGAACGTCATGTCGACGACGGCGCCGGGCTGCACGGGGACGTCGGCGAGGACGACGTCCTCGCCGCTGGTCGGGTCGAGCAGGACGGTCTCGCCCGCGGGCACGGTGACCCGGGTCGTGTCGCCGTCGGTGAACCCGAACGTGATCTGCGCGTCCTCGGTGCCGTTGTTGGTGAGGCCGCCGACCACGCGGGCGTCCCCGCCCACCGCGTCGGCGATCACGAGAATGTTCTCGCCCTTGACGGAGGCGTTCTCGCCCCAGCGCAGCTGCACGCCGTCGGACGACGCGTAGGGCTCGTCGGTGAGGACCGGTGAGCAGGCCGTGAGCGCGGCGACGGCGAGGAGTGCGCCGGCGGCACGGGTGACGGTGCGGGACATGCATCCTCCGGGAGTGCGTGAGTGGTCCCACCGTACCGACTCCGCGTCATCTCCCGCACCGGACGACGTCCCCGGCGAGCGCCCCACGAGGGCTCACGAGGAAGGGACGAGCACCCGATCGAGCAGCGACCACACCCCGACGGGCTTCGTCACGCGCCGACCCGCACCCCGACCCGAACCCGCGCGGATCCCCCTGCGCCCGCCCGCGTGGCGGTGACCTGCGCAAATGGACGGGATGTGAACAGGGTGTGCGTGAATGCCATGGTAGGATTGCCTCTGGAAAGGGGAGTGCCCTACATGTCCTTCGAGGTCGGCGAGACTGTTGTTTATCCGCACCACGGTGCGGCCCTCATCGAGAAGATCTCCACTCGCGTGATGCGGGGGGAGGAGAAGGTGTATCTGACCCTTCGAGTGGCCCAGGGCGACCTCATCATCGAGGTTCCCGCCGAGAACATCGACCTCGTGGGCGTCCGCGACGTCGTGGGTCAGGACGGGCTCGACAAGGTGTTCGAGGTGCTTCGCGCCGAGTACACCGAGGAGCCCACGAACTGGTCGCGTCGGTTCAAGGCAAATGTCGAGAAGATTGCGTCGGGTGACGTGATCAAGGTCGCCGAGGTGGTGCGCGACCTGTCCCGTCGCGACGCCGGCCGTGGCCTTTCGGCGGGGGAGAAGAGGATGCTCGCGCGTGCGCGGCAGATTCTCGTCTCCGAGCTCGCCCTCGCGAAGAAGACCGAGGAGGACAAGGCCGAGGCCATCCTCGACGAGGTCCTCGCCTCCTGATCGCGACTCCCGCTGTCGTCGGCGCTGGTCGGCGACGGCGGGTCGTGATCGACTCTCCTGCCGCCCCGGTGACGTCGCCGGTGTCGGAGGCTTCGCCGTCGTGCGCTGGTGTGCGAAGGAGCGCGCCGAGCGACCGCGGGCGCAACTCCGGCCGCGGCCCGTGCGGGCCGGACGCCCCGAGCGGGCGTCGGTAGGCTGACCCGGTGACGCTGCACCTCCACGACTCCGCTGCGCGCGCCCCGCGCGCGTTCGTGCCCCTCGAGCCCGGCCGGGTCGGGATGTACCTGTGCGGCGCCACCGTGCAGGGCGAGCCGCACGTGGGTCACCTGAGGTCCGCGCTCGCGTTCGACGTCCTCGTCCGCTGGCTGCGCCGCAGCGGCCACGACGTCACTCTCGTGCGGAACGTGACCGACGTCGACGACAAGATCCTCGCCAAGGCCGCCGCGGCCGACGTCGCGTGGTGGGCCTGGGCGTACCGGTTCGAACGCGCCTTCGACGAGGCCTACGCGGCCGTCGGCGTGCTGCCGCCCACGTACTCCCCCCGGGCGACCGGGCACGTGCCCGAGATGGTCGCGCTCATGGAGCGGCTCGTGGCGCGCGGGCACGCCTACCCGGGCGACCGCGGCAACGTGTGGTTCGACGTGCGGTCGCTGCCCGACTACGGCTCGCTCACCCACCAGGCGCTGGACAACATGCTCGCGGACCCCGATCCGGCCCCCGACAAGCGCGACCCGCACGACTTCGCGCTGTGGAAGGCGGCCAAGCCCGGCGAGCCGGCCACGGCCGCGTGGGCCACGCCGTTCGGCCCCGGCCGGCCGGGCTGGCACCTGGAGTGCTCGGCCATGGCGCACCGCTACCTGGGCGAGGAGTTCGACATCCACGCCGGCGGCATCGACCTGCGCTTCCCGCACCACGAGAACGAGCAGGCGCAGAGCCACGCGGCCGGCTACCCGTTCGCGCGGTACTGGCTGCACAACGCGTGGGTGACGAGCGACGGCGAGAAGATGAGCAAGTCGCTCGGCAACTACCTCGCGGTGGACCAGGTGCTGGAGCGCGCGTCGGCCCCCGTGGTGCGGCTCGCGCTCGTCGGTGCCCACTACCGCTCGACCGTGGAGTTCTCCGACGCCTCGCTCGCCGAGGCGGCCGCGACCTGGGAGCGGCTGTCCGGCTTCGTGGTGCGCGCCGCGGAGGTCGCCGGCGAGGCCGACGCCCGCGAGGTGTCCGACGGCGAACTCCCCGACACCTTCGTCGCGGCGCTCGACGACGACGTCAACGTGGCGGCCGCCCTCGCGAGCGTCCACGAGGAGGTGCGCCGCGGCAACGCGGCCCTCGCCGCGGGCGACGACGCGGGAGCCGGCGTCGCGGCGCTGCGCGTGCGCGGCATGCTCGACGTGCTGGGCCTCGACCCCCTCGCGGAGCCGTGGCGCTCGGCCGCCGGCACCGACGCCACCCACGACGCGCTCGGCGTGCTCGTGGCGGGCGTGCTCGAGGAGCGAGCAGCCGCTCGGGCGAATAAGGACTGGGCCCGCGCCGACGCGCTGCGGGACCGACTGACGGCCGCGGGCGTCGTCGTCGAGGACGGTGCGGGCGGAGCCCGCTGGACGATCAAGGGATGAGCTGACATGGCAGGCAACAGCCAGCGCCGCGGAGCGGTGCGCAAGCCGGGGTCGAAGAAGGGCGCGACCGTCGGGTCCGGGGGCAACCGCCGCCGCGGGCTCGAGGGGCGCGGGCCGACGCCACCCGCCGAGGCGCGCACCGGTCACCCGGCCGCGCGCCGGGCGGCGGCCGCGACCAAGCGCGAGCAGCAGCGACCCGGTGGCGCGAAGAGCGGACAGGGCCGGCAGGACCGTCGGCCCGGGTCCGCCCGCGCCAAGGGCGACGAGGTCGTGGTGGGGCGCAACGCCGTCGTCGAGGCGCTGCGCGCGGGTGTGCCGGCACGCTCGCTGCACATCGCCTCGCGGATCGAGGCGGACGACCGCGTGCGCGAGATCGTACGGCTCACCACCCAGGCCGGCCTTCCGCTCGTGGAGACCACGAAGACCGACCTCGACGTGCTCTCGGACCGCTCGGTGCACCAGGGCGTGGTCCTCACGGTGTCCGAGTACGTCTACGCCGAGCCGGGCGACCTGCTCGACGCGGCGCTCGACGCGGGTGAGCCCGCCCTCGTCGTCGCGCTCGACGGCGTGACGGACCCCCGCAACCTCGGTGCGGTCATCCGGTCCGCGGGTGCGTTCGGTGCGCACGGCGTGCTGGTGCCCGAGCGCCGGTCGGCGGGCGTCAACGCCGCGGCGTGGAAGACGTCGGCCGGCGCGGCCGCCCGGGTTCCGGTCGCCCGCGCGACGAACCTCGTGCGCGCGCTGGAGGAGCTGAAGAAGGCGGGCTGCTTCGTGGTCGGCCTCGACGGCGACGGTCCGACGGCGATCGGCGACCTCGAGGTGGCCGACGGGCCCGTGGTCCTCGTCGCGGGGTCGGAGGGCAAGGGGCTGTCCCGCCTCGTGCGCCAGACCTGCGACCTCATCGCCGCGATCCCGATCGCGTCGTCGGTCGAGAGCCTCAACGCGTCCGTGGCCGCCTCGCTCGCCCTGTACGAGGTCTCGCAGCACCGCACGCGCTGACTGCTGGGTTCGCGCGCCCTGTACGAGGTCTCGCAGCACCGCACGCGCTGACTGCTGGACTCGCGCGCCCGCTCTGCCCTGGCGGGCTTCGCCGGGGTGGAGCGGGAAGCGCGGGTTGCGCGCCGCCCTCGTTCCCTGCATCGGGGCGCCCGGGCCCCGGGTTCGCCGATTGCGCGCCGCCCCCGTGACGCCACAGCGACTGTGCGTGACGGGAGAGCGACTCGCCGCCGCCACGCCGGATCTCTGCGGAGCGTCGGTGCTGGTCAGGGGCATGCGGCCGATGGCGCGTGCGCGGTGAGTCGCTGTGGCGTGAGGGACTGTCGCTCTGCCGCAAAGCGTCGATGGGGTGGCGGCACGAACCGCTGGCACCGGGCGGGCGAGCATCCGGCACGAACCGCTGGCACCGCCAAACCTGGCGGGCCGCCGAGCGTGGTAGCGCTTCCACGCAGATCCCGCTACGCTGACCCGGCCGGCATGCACACGCGGAACGACCCGTGCCCTCGCGCGCCGACCACGCCAGCCAGGAGGACACCGCCATGCAGTTCGGCCACTTCGACGACGACGCGCGCGAGTACGTCGTCACCACGCCGCTCACGCCGTACCCGTGGATCAACTACCTCGGCTCGGAGCGGTTCTTCTCGCTGCTCTCCCACCTCGGCGGGGGCTACTCCTTCTACCGCGACGCCAAGATGCGCCGCCTCACGCGCTACCGCTACAACAACATCCCCACGGACGAGGGCGGCCGGTACCTGTTCGTCCACGACGACGGCGACGTCTGGACCCCCACCTGGCAGCCGGTGCGCGCCGAGCTGGACCACTTCGAGGCGCGGCACGGCCTGGGCTACTCCACGATCACCGGCGAGCGGGGTGGCCTGCGGGTCGCCACCACGTTCCTGGTCCCGCTCGGCGAGGACGCCGAGGTCCAGAAGGTCACGATCACGAACGTCTCGGACGCCCCCAAGCGCGTCTCGTTGTTCTCGTTCGTCGAGTTCGCGCTGTGGAACGCGCAGGACGACCAGACGAACTACCAGCGCAACCTCTCGATCGGCGAGGTCGAGGTGGAGGAGGACACGCCGTCGGGCGGCTCGGCGATCTACCACCGCACGGAGTACCGCGAGCGCCGCAACCACTACGCCGTCTTCGGCGTCAGCGAGCGCGCGGCCGGCTTCGACACCGACCGCGAGACGTTCCTCGGCGGGACGTTCGCGTCGTTCGCGGACGCGGCGGTGCCGAGGTCCGGGGCGTCGGCGAACTCCGTCGCCTCGGGCTGGTACCCGATCGGCTCGCACTCGGTGGACCTCGAGCTCGCTCCCGGCGAGAGCCACGAGCTCGTCTACGTGCTCGGGTACCTGGAGAACGACGTCGAGCACAAGTGGGCGGACGAGGCCCACCAGATCGTGAACAAGGAGGGCGCGCACGCCCTGCTGGCGCGGTTCGCCACGCCGGCGGCGTTCGACGCCGCGCACGAGGCGCTGCGCGAGCACTGGACCGGCCTGCTCGCCACGTACACCGTGTCCTCGAGCGACGAGAAGCTGGACCGGATGGTCAACGTCTGGAACCAGTACCAGTGCATGGTCACGTTCAACATGTCGCGCTCGGCGTCCTACTTCGAGACCGGTATCGGCCGCGGCATGGGCTTCCGGGACTCCAACCAGGACCTCCTCGGCTTCGTCCACCTCGTGCCCGAGCGCGCCCGCGAGCGCATCATCGACATCGCCTCGACCCAGTTCCCCGACGGCAGCGCCTACCACCAGTACCAGCCGCTCACGAAGCGGGGGAACGACGACATCGGCTCCGGCTTCAACGACGATCCGATGTGGCTCGTGGCGGGCGTCGCCGGCTACCTCAAGGAGACCGGCGACTACACGATCCTCGACGAGCCGGTCCCGTTCGACAACGCGCCGGGCACCGAGGTGCCGCTGTTCGAGCACCTCACGCGCTCGTTCGACTTCGTCGTCTCGCACCTGGGTCCGCACGGCCTGCCGCTGATCGGCCGCGCCGACTGGAACGACTGCCTCAACCTCAACGCCTTCTCCACCGAGCCCGGGGAGTCCTTCCAGACCACCGAGAACAAGACGGGCGGCGCGGCCGAGTCGACCTTCATCGCCGCCCAGCTCGTGCTGTACGGCGCCGACTACGCGGCCCTCGCCGAGCGTCGCGGGCTCACCGAGGTCGCGCAGGCGGCCAGGACCGCCGTCGACGGCGTGCGCGCGGCGCTGCTGGAGCACGGCTGGGACGGGCGCTGGTTCCTGCGGGCGTTCGACTACTACGGCAACCCGGTCGGGACGGACGCCGACGACGAGGGCAAGATCTGGATCGAGCCGCAGGGGTTCGCCGTCATGGCGGGCGTCGGCGTCGAGCGCGGCGAGGACGGCAGCGTCCTGCCCGACTCGCGCGCCGTGCTCGCGCTGGACTCGGTCGGCGAGATGCTCGGCACCCCGCACGGGCTCGTGCTCCAGAGCCCGGCCTACACCACCTACCGGGTCGAGCTGGGCGAGGTCTCCACCTACCCGCCCGGCTACAAGGAGAACGGCGGCATCTTCTGCCACAACAACCCGTGGGTGATCATCGCCGAGACCGTGCTGGGTCGCGGTGAGCGCGCGTTCGACTACTACCGCCGGATCACCCCCGCCTACCGCGAGGCGATCAGCGACGTGCACCGGCTCGAGCCGTACGTGTACGCCCAGATGATCGCCGGCAAGGAGGCGGTGCGCGCCGGGGAGGCCAAGAACTCCTGGCTGACCGGGACCGCGGCCTGGAACTTCGTGGCGGTCTCGCAGTACCTGCTCGGGGTGCGGCCGGACTACGACGCGCTCGTCGTGGACCCGCAGATCGGCCCTGACGTGCCCGAGTTCACGGTCCGCCGGGTGCTGCGCGGCGCGACCTACGAGGTGACGGTGCGCAACTCCGGCGCCGAGGGCGTCCGCGCGCGCCTCGAGGTCGACGGCGTGCCGGTCGAGGGCAACCGCGTCCCGTACGCGCCCGCCGGCGCGACAGTGCGCATCACCGCGACGCTCTGACGCCGCGTGCGGCGTTCGCCCGGCGTGGGTGAGCGCCGCGCCCGACGGCGTGGCTCGCCGTCGCGCCCGACGGCGTGGGTGAGCGCCGCGCGCGGCGTTCGCCCGGCGTGGATGAGCGTCGCGCCCGACGGCGTGGCTCGCCGTCACGCCCGACGGCGTGCGCCGCGGTCACGCCTGACGGCGTCGGCTCAGCCGATGAGCTCGTCGTCCTCGTCGGAGATGGCCTGCAGCGTCATGGTGTCCAGGCCGAGCACGGCCTGCTCGTCCGGCCGGTGCCGCAGCACCTCGTCGACGTAGGTCCGCACGACCTCGTTCATCGGGAGGTCACGGTTGGCCTCCTGGGACTTGAACCAGCGGTGCTCGAGCAGCTCGTGGAAGATCTCGGCCGGCTCGAGCTTCCCGCGCAGCTCGCGCGGCACGGCCCGGATCGCGGGCTCGAACACGTTCGTCAGCCAGTCGTGGGCCGCGAACTCCTCGTCCTCGCCCTGGCGGTCGAACTCCACCCGGTAGGAGTCGAGGTCGTTGAGCAGGCGGCGCGCCTGGTTCTCCTGCACGTCGAGCCCTGTGAGGCGCATGAGGCGTCGGTGGTGGTGCCCGGCGTCCACGACCTTCGGCTGGATCCGGATCCTCGTCCCGTCGATGTCCGTGGACATGTCGAGCTCGCCGACGTCGAACCCGAGGTCGTTGAGGCGGTTGATCCGCGCCTCGACCCGCCACAGCTCACCGGGCTCGAACCACTCGGACGTGGTGAGCTCCTGCCACAGCTCCTCGTAGCGCACCACGAGCATCTCGCCGACCGTGATGGTGTCGATGGGGGAGTCCAGGATCTCGCCGGCCTCGAGGTCCATCATCTCGCCGATGACGTTGACCCGGGCGATCTCGAGGTCGTAGGCGCGCTGCCCGTCGGAGAGCCGGTCGTGCAGGTCGCCGGTCTCGGCGTCGACCAGGTAGGCGGCGAAGGCGCCCGCGTCGCGGCGGAACAGGGTGTTGGACAGCGAGACGTCGCCCCAGTAGAAGCCGTGCAGGTGCAGCCGGACGAGCAGGACCGCGAGCGCGTCGATGAGGCGCGTCGCGGTGTCGGGCCGCAGGTACTGGCTGAACAGCGCGCGGTAGGGCAGCGAGAACGCCAGGTGCTCGGTGACGAGCGCGGGGGTGAGCGGCTCGCCGTCGAGCGAGCGCCGGCCGGTGATCACCCCGACGGGCTCGACCGAGGGGACGTCGATCCGGGAGAGCTGACGCAGCAGCTCGTACTCGCGGTGCGCGACGGTCTCACCGATCTCCTTGACGGCGATCACCCGGCCGGACAGCCGCACGAACCGCACCACGTGCCGGGAGATGCCTCGCGGGAGCGCGGCGAGCACCGAGTCGGGCCACTCCTCCAGCGGGAGGTGCCACGGCAGCGTGAGCAGCGCCGGGTCCGGCGACGCGGCGGTGATCTGGAGGCGGTTCGGCTCGGCCATGGGACTGCGTCCGATCGGGTCGATGACGGGCTGTGGGACCGGCGGTCCGGTGGGGTGCGTGGCGGTCGGCGGAGGTCAGCGTAGGCGCTGGGCCGTGAGCGGTGCGGCCTCGGCGAGGTCGACGACGGCGGGGTGGTTCGCCGTCGCGAGCACGTCCCGCAGCCGACCGGAGGCGACGAGCTCGCCGTCGGCCAGGACGTGGACCTCGGAGCAGAGCCGCTCGATCGACTCCAGGTCGTGGCTGACCAGGAGCACGGCGATGCCGAGGTCCGCGGTGAGGCCGGCGAGGCGGCGCAGCACCTCGGCTCGCAGGCCGGGGTCGATCGCGGTGAGCGGCTCGTCCAGCAGGATGAGGTCGGGCCGGGTCGCAAGGGCGTGGGCGAGCGCGAGGCGCTGGCGTTCACCGCCGGACATCGTCACCACGCTGCGCGCGGCGTACGCCGGGTCGAGCGCGACGAACGTGAGGAGCCCGTCCACCGTCGTGGGGTGGGTGCGACCCGCGCGGCGGGCGTCCTTGAGCGCGCCGTCGAGGTAGCGCTGCGCCGTGAGCCGCGGGTCGTGCGTCGGCACCCCGTACTGCGAGACGTGCCGGACTGCGCCGTGGAACACCTTCTTGTCCCGCCGGCCCAGGCGGTGCGTCGCGTGCCCGCGGAACGTCACCGAGCCGCGGCTGGGGGTGACGGTGCCGAGCAGCGTGTGCACGAGCGTCGTCTTGCCTGCTCCGGACGGGCCGATCACGCCGACCGGTGCACCGCCCTCGACGAGCGTGAGGTCGATGCCGCGGAGCACGGGCTCGGAGCCGTAGGAGACCCAGAGGTCGCGTGCTGTGAGGATCGGGTCACCGGGTGCTGCCATGGTCCCCATTCTCCCCCACGACGACGACCGGAGAACGCCGCGAGGGCGGCCCCGGACGGGGCCGCCCTCGCGGGACGTGCTGGTCTGTGCCGTGTGGCGGACGTCAGTTGGGCAGACGCTCGCCGGTCGAGGCGGAGAAGTTGTGCTGCTCGCCCGCGCGGATCGAGACCCACACGTGCGAACCCTTCTCGGGCACCTGGCGCGGGTCGACGCGCACGATGATCTGCGACTCCCCGGCGCCGGAGCTGATGTGCGCCGCACCCTCGGTGCCGGCCGCGAGCTGGCCGTACACGAACGCGTCGGAGCCGAGCTCCTCGACGAGGTTGACCTCGACCGGGAACGCGCCGCCGCTGCCCTCGGAGCTGAGGTCGAGCGACTCGGGACGGAAGCCGACCTGGATCTTGCCGTTGTCGGCGTCGGTCACCGCGGCGAGCGTCTCGCGCGAGAGCGGGATGATCGCGCGGCCGAGCTGGGCGTGGCCGTCCTGGATGTTGAACTCGCCGATGTTCATGGCGGGCGAGCCGATGAAGCCGGCGACGAACACGTTCTGCGGGGTGTCGTACATCTCGCGCGGCGTGCCGACCTGCTGGAGGAGGCCGTCCTTGAGGACCGCGATGCGGTCGCCCATGGTGAGGGCCTCGGTCTGGTCGTGCGTCACGTAGACCGTGGTGACGCCGAGACGACGCTGCAGCGAGGCGATCTGGGTGCGCGTCTGGACGCGGAGCTTGGCGTCGAGGTTCGACAGCGGCTCGTCCATGAGGAACACCTGGGGCTGACGCACGATCGCACGACCCATGGCGACGCGCTGACGCTGACCACCGGAGAGGGCCTTCGGCTTGCGGTCGAGGTACTGGGTCAGGTCGAGGATCTTCGCAGCCTCCTCGACGCGCTCGCGGATCTCCGACTTGGACTTGCCGGCGATCTTCAGCGCGAAGCCCATGTTGTCGGCGACCGACATGTGCGGGTACAGCGCGTAGTTCTGGAACACCATCGCGATGTCGCGGTCCTTCGGCTGGACGTCCGTGACGTCGCGGTCGCCGATGAGGATGCGGCCGGAGTTGACGTCCTCCAGGCCGGCGAGCATGCGCAGCGACGTGGACTTGCCGCAGCCGGACGGGCCGACGAGGACGAGGAACTCGCCGTCGGCGATCTCGAGGTTGAGCTGGTCAACCGAGGGGCGCGTGGAGCCCGGGTAGATCCGGGTGGCGTTGTCGTAGGTGACGGTAGCCATGGGTAGGTCGATCCCTTCACCGGCAGGTACGTGCCGGACGATCCGTTGTGAAGAGTGACAGCAGCGACTGCGCTGACACGCCCCGGCCACGAGGGTCGCGGGACGGGACAAGTGTGACACACGGAAGCACCCGCTGAGGTGGTCCTTCTCACACCCGAGCTCACACCCGAGTAGGTTGACGCGATGTCCCTCGCCGTCCGTCCCGGCCCGGCTTCGCTCGCGCCGAGCTCTGGGTGCTCGAGGGAAACGACCGGGCCGCACGGTTCTACGAGCGGCACGGCTGGCACGAGGACGGCGCGACCCTCGAGGACACCCGGTTCCTGCCCGGTCACGTGCTGCACGAGCGACGCCGGGTGCGGGCGCTGTAGCTCCCGCTCAGAGGGCGGCCGCGAGCCCGTGCAGCAACGCCACCACGCCGGCCTCGTCCGGGACCCGGATCGCGGCGGCCGTCTCGCCGTCGCCCACCTTGATCCCCAGGTCGGCCGGGCCGAGCGAGGCGAGCGCGGTCTCGTCGGTGGTGTCGTCGCCCGCGAACACGACGGCGACGCTCGCCTCGGGCAGGTCGGCGTCGGCTGCGGCCTGGGCGCGCAGCCGTGCGACGGCGTCAGCCTTCGTCGTGGCGCGCACGCCGAGCTCGACGACCGCCTTGCCGACGATGGGGTGCACGTCCGGGCGGGCTGCGGGGCCGTCGACCGCGGCGCGGGTCGCGCGCTCGGCCTCGGCCGGTGCGCACCGGCGCGTGTGCAGCACGCGGGCGAACGCCTTCTCCTCGATCCACGCGCCGGGGGCGCCGGCCACGATCGCCTCGAGGTCGGCGGTCAGCATCGCGAGCAGCTGCTCCTCCGCCTCGGTGCGCTCGTCGGGCTCGGTGACGAGCGCGCCGTCCGCGTCGATCCGGCCGACCTGCGCGCCGTGGCTGCCGGCGAGCAGCGTGCCGGGCGGCGGGGACGCGAGCCGCGCCAGGTCCGCGAGCCGGCGGCCGGAGACCAGCGCGAGCGTGCTGCGCGCGCCGCGAGCGACGCCGTCGAGCACCTGAGCGGCGCCCGCCACGGGACGCACGGCCATCGGGTCGTCGGCGAACGGGGCGAGGGTGCCGTCGAAGTCGAGGGCCACCAGCACGTGCCTCGCGGGGGCGAGGCGCGCGACGGCGAGCGCGAGCGCGTCGTCCTGCTCGCCGTCGTGCACCTCGAGCGGGGCGGGTGCACCGGGTGCGTCAGACATGCGTGTCCCGGCGCGGCATCGCCTGCAGCGTGCCGAGGAAGGAGGAGGCCCAGTGCTGGACGTCCGAGTCGACCACCTTGCGGCGCAGCGCGCGCATCCGACGGCGGCGCTCGCGCGGGTTCATCCCGATCGCCTCGAGGATGGCGCTCTTCATGCCGTCGATGTCGTGCGGGTTGACGATGACCGCCTGGGTCAGCTCGTCCGCCGCGCCCGCGAACTCTGAGAGCACGAGAACGCCGTCGAGGTCCACGCGCGCCGCGACGTACTCCTTGGCCACGAGGTTCATCCCGTCGCGCAGCGCGGTGACGAGCATGACGTCCGCCGCGCGGTACATCGCGACCATCTCCTCCAGCGGGTAGGAGTGGTGCAGGTAGTGGATCGCGGCGCGGCCGAGGGCGCCGTGGTCGCCGTTGATCCGCCCGACGGTCACCTCGACCTCGTCGCGCAGCACCTTGTAGCGCTCGACCGCCTCGCGCGACGGCGAGGCGACCTGGACGAGCGTGACGTCCGGCGCGGCGACCTTGCCGTCGGCGAGCAGCTCGCCGAACGCCTTGAGGCGGTGCCGGATGCCCTTGGTGTAGTCGAGCCGGTCCACCCCGAGCAGCATGACGTCCGGGTCACCCAGGTCGTGGCGGATCTGCCGGGCGCGCTGCTCGATCTCCGGCGTCGCGGCGAGCTCGGCGATCGCCGCCGTGTCGATCGAGATCGGGAACGCCGCGACGCGCACGTGCCGCTCGGGGCGCGTCCAGCGCGAGCCGACCGTGACGACCTGGCCGCGCGTGGTGACGTCGGTGAGGCGACGGATGGCCCGCAGCACGTTGCCCGCGTCGCTCGCGCGCTGGGTCCCGATGAGATCGGCGCCCAGCAGGCCCTCGAGGACCTGCTTGCGCCACGGCAGCTGCGCGAAGATCTCCACCGGGGGGAACGGGATGTGCAGGAAGAAGCCGATCCGCAGGTCCGGCCGCAGTGCGCGCAGGAGGTTCGGCACGAGCAGCAGCTGGTAGTCCTGCACCCACACGGTGGCGCCCGGTGCGGCGACCTCGGCCGCGCGGCGGGCGAAGCGCCGGTTCACGGCCACGTAGGCGTTCCACCAGGTGCGGTGGAACTCGGGATCGACGACGGCGTCGTGCAGGAGCGGCCAGAGCGTGCCGTTGGCGAAGCCCTCGTAGTACAGCTCCACCTCGTCGGCCGACAGCGTCACCGGGACGATGTCGATGCTGTCCTCCTCGAACGGCTCGAGCTCGACGTCGGGCGTCCCGACCCAGCCGACCCAGGCGCCGTCCTCCTTGCGCATGAGCGGCGCGAGCGCCGTCACGAGGCCGCCGGGGGAACGGGTGAACGTGCGGGTGCCGTCGCTCTCCACCGTCATGTCCACCGGGAGCCGGTTGGCGACGACGACGAGGTCCGCGCCGTCGTCCGGCGCGTCGTGCTCCGGCTCGGTCGGCGGGGCGGCGGGGCGGTCGGTCGGCTCGGCGGAGTTCACCGTTCCACCGTACGGGAGCCTGCCGCCGGGCGGCAGACACGCCCGGGTGAACGCTCGGCGCGGTCGCGAGGGCGGTCGCGCGGGCGGTCCCCAGGCGGTCGCGCGGGCGAGCATCGGGGGAGGAAGCGTGCCCGCCGTGACCGCGGGGCATCGCCTCGACGGCGTGCGGTCCCGGCCCCGCGGCCGGGTCCGCGTTAGGTTGACGGACGTGGCCGGCCAGGGAGACGTCGTCGCGGGGTACACCCTCGTGCGCCGCCTCGGCTCGGGCGGCATGGGAACGGTGTGGGAGGCGCGCGACGGCGCGGGCGTCGTCGTCGCGCTCAAGCTGCTGCACCCCGGGGTGAACGCCGACCCCGACTCGCGCGCCCGGCTCGCGCGCGAGGTCGCGAACCTGCACCGGCTCAAGGGCGCCCGCGTCTCGCGCGTGCTGGACGCCGAGATCGACGACGAGGTCGCGTTCATCGCGACCGAGCTCGTCGACGGCATCAGCCTCGAGGAGTCCGTGGCGAGCGAGGGCGCGTTCGACCCGGTCGACCTGCACCCGCTCGCGGTCGGCCTCGCCGACGCGGTGCGCGGCGTGCACGCCGTCGGGCTGCTGCACCGCGACATCAAGCCCGGCAACGTCATGGTCACCTACGACGGGCCCGTGCTCATCGACTTCGGGATCGCCCAGCTGCTCGACGACGCGCGGCTCACCCACACCGGGTTCGTCACCGGCACGCCCGGCTACCTCGACCCCGCCTCCATCGCCGGCGGCGCCCCCGACCGCGCGGGCGACTGGTACGGCTGGGCGGCCGTGCTGCTGTTCGCGGCGACCGGCCGGCCCCCGTTCGGGCGCGGCCGGATGGAGGCGGTGATCGCCCGGATGACCTCCGGCGCCCCGGACGTCGAGGGGCTCGACCCGGGGGTGGCCGCGGCGTTCCGCGCGGCGCTCGCGGTCGAGCCCGCCGCACGGCCGGACCCCCAGGCGCTGCTCGACGTGCTCGAGCTCAGCGCGGAGGGGCTGCCCACGCTGCCGCCGCAGGCCACCGTGGTCGTCCCGGCGGTTCCGCCGCGCCTGACGGCGAGGCTTGCGGTCGGGCCGACGGGCTCGCCTGCGCAGGGGTCGGCTGAGCCCGCCGAGCCGGCTGAGGCCGCCGGATCGACCGGAGCGGCTGGAGCGGCTGCGCCGGTCGAGCCCACGGCCGGCGGGGTCTGGGCCCGGGTGCGGGCCCGACGGTCCGGCGCGGCCTCGGGCGGGACCGCGGCCGGTGCCACGACGGGCGGGGCACCGGGCGCGAGCGGCCCGGGAGGCGGAGCGGCGGGCCAGGCGACGGCCGCGACCGTGAGCTATCCGCCCCGTCCGCTCGGACGCGCCGAGCCCGCGGCCGCCTCGCCGTCATCGGTCCCCGAGACCACACTGCCGCTGGCGCCGGACCCGCGCGCCGGCGGGTACGGCGCGCAGCCCGGGCTCGCGCCCGCGGCGCCGCCGCCCTGGGCCGCACCACCGCCGCCCCGCGCGGGACTCGTCACGCTCTCGGGTGCCGCGGCCGCGGCCCTCGCGTCGCGCTGGCCGGGACTCGCGGTGGTCACCACCGCGGGGGCGTTCGTGCTGCTCACCACGCTCGGACTGATGGAGCGCCGCACACGACGGCGGCGACTGGCCGCGGGGCCGCGGCGCTCGGACGGCTGGGTGGCCGCCGGGTGGGCGCTGCCGCTGCTCCCGCTCGGTGCCCTCACCGCGCTGCTGCCCCTGCTCATCGGCACGGTGGTCACGTCGAGCACGTGGTGGATCGGGACGACCCTCGTGACGACGGACCTCGTCGGGAACGTGCCGGACGACCTCGGGCCGTTCGTCGCCCCGGTCGCGCTTGCCGCGGGCCTGACTGCGGCGTGGTGGGTCCCCGTGGCCCAGCCCACGCGGACCGGGGCGCGGGCGTTCTGGTGGGTCGCGGCGCCGGGCCCCACGGCGACGCGGGTGTGGGTGGCGCTGCTCGCCGTCGCCGTCGTCGTGCTGCTCGTGCTCGGGCTGGTCGGCGCGGCGAGCTGGTGGCCGCTGCCGACCCCGCCGCAGCCGTAGCGCGCGCCCTCGCGCCTGTGCCGCCCGCGAGGGCGAGCGGGCGCGCGAAGCTGCTGCTCGCCGTCGGGCCCCGGGCGCGCACGCCGCCTACGGGCGAGCGGCGAACCGTTCGAGCAGCGTGGCGTCGCCCGAGACGATGAGCACGTCCTCGGCGTCGATCCGGGTGTCGTCGAGCGCGTACTGGAACGGCACGCCGGGCGCCTTGACCCCGATGATCGTCACGCCGTAGCGCTTGCGCACCGCAGCCTGCGCCACCGTGAACCCGTGCAGCTCGCGCGGCGGGCGCATCTTGACGATCGCGAAGCCGTCCTCCATCTCGATGAAGTCGAGCATCTTGCCCGAGACGAGGTGCGCGACGCGCTGCCCGGCGTCGTACTCGGGGTAGACCACGTGGTGCGCGCCGATGCGGCGCAGGATCCGCCCGTGCGCGGCAGAGATCGCCTTGGCCCAGATCTGCGGGATCTCCAGGTCCACGAGGTTGCCGGTGATGAGGACGCTCGCCTCGAGTGCGGTGCCGACGCCGACGACGACGGTGTGGAACTCGCGCGCCCCGAGCTGCTCGAGCGCCTCGGGGTTGGTCGCGTCGGCCTCGACGAGCGGCAGCCGGCCCGACCAGGTGCGGATGAGGTCGGGGTCGCGCTCGACGGCGAGCACGCGGCGGTCCAGGGAGTCCAGCGTCGTGGCGAGGGCGCTGCCGAACCGGCCCAGCCCCACCACGAGGACCGCCTCGGGGTCCACCTCCTGGCGCTTGCGGGGGGTCTCGGGCTGGTACGGCATGTCAGCCAATGATCGGCCTCTCTTCGGGCAGCCGGATGACCCGGCGGCGGTTGCGCAGGGCGAGGGCGGCGGCGAGCGTCATCGTGCCGGTGCGGCCGAAGAACATCAACACTGCCAGGGTGACCTGGGCACCCTCGGGGAGCGTGTGCGTGATGCCGGTGGACAGTCCGCAGGTCGCGAACGCGGAGATCACCTCGAACAGGATGACGTCGAGGGTGAGGTCGGTCATCGTGAGCAGGAGCAGGGTCGCGATCCCGACCAGCGTCGCGCCGATGAACGCGACCGCGACGGCGAGCCGCAGCGTCGGTGGGTCGATGCGCCGGCCGAACGCCTCGACGTCGCGATCGCCGCGGGCCTCGGCGACGATCGCGAGCACCATCACGGCGAGCGTCGTCACCTTGATGCCGCCCGCCGTCGACGCGCTGCCGCCGCCGACGAACATGAGGGCGTCGGTGAGGAACCAGGTCGCCTCGCGCATGTCGCCGATCGGGACGGTGGAGAACCCCGACGAGCGCGGCGTCACCCCGGCGACCAGCGAGGCGAGGATGCGGTCGCCGACGGGCAGGAGGCCGAAGGTCTTCGTGTTGAACCACTCGAACGCGCCGATGAACAGGGTGCCGAGCGCGACCAGCAGCGCGCTGGTGACGACGGTGAGGCGCGTGTGCAGCGCGACGCGGTGCAGCGAGTGGCGGTTCACCCACACGTTGAGGATCACGGGGAAGCCGATCGCCCCGACGAACGTGCCGACCACGATCGGCAGGCACATCCACCAGTCCCCCACGTAGGGGTACATGCCCTCCGGCATGATGACGAACCCGGCGTTGTTGAAGATCGAGACCGCGAGGAACACGGCCTCCCACGCCGAGCGACCGACCGGGACGCCGAGCGTGAGGAACCGCGGGAAAAGGATGAGCGCGAGGGCCACCTCGAGCGTCACCGAGGCGACGATGACGGCGCGGATGAGCCCCCCGACCTCGCCGAGCCGGTTCGTCTTCGTCTCGCTCGCGGTGAGCAGCCGCTGGGTCAGGCCGATCCGCCGCGACACGGCGAGGCCGAGGATCGAGGCGAGCGTCATCACGCCGAGGCCGCCCACCTTGATCGCCACGAGGATGACCGCCTGCCCGAACGGCGACCAGAACGTCGCGGTGTCGACCACCGTGAGTCCCGTGACGCACACCGCGGACGTCGCGGTGAAGAACGCCTCGACGAGCGTCGGGCGCTCGCCCGAGGCGGTCGCGGCCGGTTGGAACAGCAGCAGCGTGACGACGGCGACCACGGTGGCGAAGACGGCGACGGCGAGCCGCGCCGGCGAGCGCCGGGCGATGCGGTCGACGAGGTCGCGTGCGGCGACCATGGGGGTGGGCAGCTCCATGGCTCACCGCCCCCAGTCGCCGAGCGCGCCCTGCAGCGCGCCGAGCGCGACGGTGACGATGCTGGCGCGCTCCTCCTCGGGGCGGCCGCGGCGCACCCAGTCGCGCGAGAGCCCGTCGACCTGCGCGACGTGCCCGGCGAGCGCGTAGTGCCGCTCGGGCCGGGGGTCCGGGAGCAGCAGCTCGGCGAGGAGGTCGAGCCGCCGCTGGCGCGCCGCCTCGCGGATGGCCACGCCGCCCGGCGGCTCGGCGCCCACGCCGTCGAGGCCGCCCGCCCACGCGGCGGGGTATTTCGCGACGTGGTCCAGGTGGGCGAGCACGACGGCGCGCACCTGGTCGCGCGCGGAGGCGTCGCGGCCGAGTGCGGCCACCGCGGCCTCGGCCGCGTCGCCGAGGTGCCCGAGCCGTGCGCCGACGGCGCCGGCGTACAGGTCGGCCTTGGAGGGGAAGTAGTGGTAGACGAGCGCCTCGGAGGTGCCCGCGGCCCGAGCGACGTCGGCGACCGCGACGCGGTCGAAGGACTCCTGGTCGAACGCCGCTGCTGCTGCTGCCACGATGCCGGCGCGTCGTTCCTCGGGGGCGAGGCGCCGACGGCGTTCCCCGGGCCCGTCCGTCACGTCGCTCACCATAGACCGTGTGTCGCGCGCGCTCCCACCCCCTTGTTGAGTCTGGCTCAACGAGGTATCGTGAGCGTCGTTGAGTCAGGCTCAGTAAGCGCTCGGTAAGGAGAAGGCGATGTCGTGGATCGATCACGCCCTGTGGTGGCAGGTCTACCCGCTCGGGATCGACGGACGGGACGTGCGGGGGCCCCACGTGCCCGCGGGCCCGGGGGAGGGGCTCGCGCACGTCGCCCGGTACCTGGACCACGTCGTGGAGCTCGGGCTCAACGGCCTCGCGCTCGGGCCCGTGTTCGCCTCCGCGACGCACGGCTACGACACCCTCGACCATCTCGCGATCGACCCGCGGCTGGGTACCCGCGCCGACTTCGACGCGCTCGTGGCGGCGTGCCGCGACCGCGGTGTGCGGCTCCTGCTCGACGGCGTCTTCAACCACGTCTCGCGCGAGCACCCGCTGGCCCGCCGTGCGCTGGCCGAGGGTCCCGACGGCGAGGTCGCCGGCTGGTTCCGGATCGACTGGGACGCGCCGGACGGCCCGAGGTTCGCCGACTTCGAGGGCCACGGCTCGCTCGTCGCGCTCGACCACTCCAGCCCGGCGGTGCAGGACTACGTCGCCGAGGTCATGATGCACTGGCTCGATGCGGGCGCCGACGGCTGGCGGCTGGACGCGGCCTACGCCGTCGACCCCGCGTTCTGGGCGGCGGTGCTGCCCCGGGTGCGCGCGGCGCACCCGGACGCGTGGATCGTCGGGGAGATGATCCACGGCGACTACGCGGCGTACGTGCGCGACTCCGGCATCGACTCCGTCACGGAGTACGAGCTGTGGAAGGCGACCTGGTCCTCGCTCGCCTCGCGCAACCCGCACGAGCTGGACTGGACGCTGCGCCGGCACGACGCGCTGCTGGACTCCTTCGTCCCCGCGACGTTCGTGGGCAACCACGACGTCACGCGGATCGCCTCCCAGGTCGGCTCCGACGGCGCCGCCGTCGCGGCCGCCGTGCTGATGACGCTTGGTGGCGTGCCGACCGTGTACTACGGCGACGAGCTCGGCTGGCGCGGCGTCAAGGAGGACCGCCTCGGCGGTGACGACGCGGTGCGGCCCGCGCTGCCCGCCGACCCGGCCTACCTGCCGGGCGTCGCGGGCTCCGACCCGATGCTCTGGCGCGCCTACCACGCGCTCGTCGCGCTGCGCCGGCGGCACCCGTGGCTCGTGCGTGCGCGCACGCAGGTGCTCGACGTTGCCGCCGACCGGCTCGTCTACCGCAGCGCGGCGGACGGCGGCGCGCTCGACGTCGAGCTCACGCTCACCGGCGAGGGTGGCGTCACCGCGAGCGTGCGCACGCCCGACGGCGAGGAGCTCGTCCGCGTGGGGACGCACGGGTCGGTCTGACGCCGGTTCGGATGCGGCTGGTCGGCCGACGCCAGACGACGCCAGACGACGCCAGACGACCCCGGCCGACGCCGGCCGACCCCAGCCGACGCCAGCGATGTGTGCCGGTTAGTGCGGTGGAGCCAGCGATGTGTCCCGGTCGAGCGGGCGGACCCAGCGATTCGTGCCGGGTGGGCGTCGAAAGCCGCTACGAATCGCTGGCATCGCGCGTGGGTGCGGCACAGATCGCTGGCATCGCGCGTGGGTGCGGCACAGATCGCTGACATCGCGCGCCGTGCGCCGGCCCGGAGCTCCCGCCGGCCGAAGCGCCCTTCCCGGGCCTGGGTGCGCACTAGGGTGAGCGCGTCGGACAGGGAGGTGAGGACGTGGCGGAGGCCCCCCGCGCTCACCGTGCCCCCGACGGGCCGACCGCGTTCGTGTGGTCCGACGACCTCCTCTGGTACGACTTCGGCCCCGGCCATCCGATGGCGCCCGTGCGGATCGAGCTCACCCGCGACCTCGTGCGCGCGCTCGCGCTGCCGGACGTCGTCGAGATCGGCGTCGAGGACGTCGACGACGACCTGCTCACGCTGGTGCACGACCCCGCGTTCGTCGAGGCCGTCAAGGCCGGGGCGCGCGGCGAGCCCGACGAGGCCCGCGGCATCGGCACCGAGGACACCCCGATGTTCCCCGAGATGCACGCCGCCGCGGCGCGGACCGTCGGCTCCACGCTCGCGGCCGCGCGCTGGGTGTGGTCGGGAGCCGGGCCGCACGCCGTGAGCGTCGCGGGCGGGATGCACCACGCGATGCCGGACCGCGCGTCGGGGTTCTGCGTCTACAACGACGTCGCCGTCTCGATCCGCTGGCTGCTCGCGCAGGGCGCCGAGCGGGTGGCCTACGTCGACCTCGACGCGCACCACGGCGACGGCGTGGAGCGCGCATTCTGGGACGACCCCCGGGTCCTCACGATCTCGGTCCACGAGTCGGGCCTCACGCTGTTCCCCGGCACGGGATTCGCCTCCGACGTCGGCGGCAGCGGCGCGGAGGGCTACGCCGTGAACGTCGCGCTCCCGGCGCGCACGCGGGGGAACGCGTGGCTGCGCGCCGTCGAGGCGATCGTGGCCCCGCTCCTCGCGGAGTTCGCGCCCGACGTGCTCGTCAGCCAGCACGGCGCGGACTCCCACATGGGTGACCCGATGACGAACCTGCGCGTCAGCGTGGACCACCAGCTCGCCGCCGCCGCGCTCATGCGCGACCTCGCCTCCGCGCACGCCGGGAACCGGTGGATCGCGACGGGCGGCGGGGGCTACACCGTCGTCGAGGTGGTGCCGCGGGTCTGGGCGGGGCTCACCGCGATCGCCGCCGGCGCCGCGCCCGACCTGGACGCCGAGCTGCCACGGGCCTGGGTCGAGGAGGTCGAGAGCCGGCTGCGGATCGCGGCGCCGCAGCACTGGAGCGACGGTCTCGCGGTGGAGCTCAAGCGGTTCGCCGAGGGGTACGACCCGGCCGACGACGTCGACCGCACGATCCTCGCCACCCGGACCGCGGTGTTTCCGCTGCACGGCCTGGACCCGAGCTGGTGAGCGCGCGGCTCGGCGCGGGAGTAGACTGTCCGGGATTTCGTTCCACGCGACGCTCATCGATGGGCTCCACGTCGCGGTGGAGACCCGATCCGATCAACGAGCGAGGTGAACCATGGGTTCCGTCATCAAGAAGCGCCGCAAGCGGATGGCCAAGAAGAAGCACCGCAAGCTGCTGCGCAAGACGCGCCACCAGCGTCGCAACAAGAAGTGAGTCGCGTCCGCTGACGCGGTGAAGGGCCGCCACCCGATCGGGTGGCGGCCCTTCGTGCGTCCGGAGTGCCGGGACGCCCGTGGGCGCCCCGGCACCGCCCTCAGTCCCGGAACGTCTCGATGTGCGCACCCAGCTCGATGAGCCGGTCGGCCAGCTGCTCGTAGCCCCGCGCGATGATGTCGACCCCGCGCAGCACGCTCGTCCCCTTGGCGGCCATCATCGCGAGCAGGATCACGACGGCGGGCCGCAGCGCGGGCGGGCAGCTCACCTCGGCGCCGGACCAGCGGGTCGGGCCCGTGACGTCGAGGCGGTGCGGGTCGAGCAGGCGCACGTCGGCGCCCAGCCGGGTCAGGTCGGTGAGGTGGATGGCGCGGTTGTCGTACACCCAGTCGTGGATCGTGGTGTGGCCCGTGGCGCACGCCGCGATCAGCGCGAAGAACGGCAGGTTGTCGATGTTGAGCCCGGGGAACGGCATCGGGTGGATCTTGTCGATCGGCGCCTTGAGGTCGCTCGGCGAGACCGTGATGTCGACGAGCCTGGTGCGGCCGTTGAGCGCGGTGTACTCGGGCGAGAGCGTGTAGCGCAGCCCCATCTCGCCGAGCACGGCGAGCTCGATCTCCATGAACTCGATCGGGACGCGCGCCACGGTGATCTCCGAGCCGGTCACGATGCCGGCGGTGAGCAGGCTCATCGCCTCGACCGGGTCCTCGCTCACGTGGTACTCCACGTCCGCCTCGATCACGCGGCGTCCGCGCACCCGGAGCGTCGTGGTGCCGATGCCCTCGATCGAGACGCCGAGCAGCTCGAGGTAGAAGCACAGGTCCTGGACCATGTAGTTGGGCGAGGCGTTGCGGATGACGGTCTCGCCGTCCCGGCCGGCCGCCGCCATGAGCGCGTTCTCCGTGACCGTGTCGCCGCGCTCGGTGAGGACGACGTAGACGGGCGCGCCCGTGTCCTTCGCCACGCGAGCGTGGTACTCGCCCGAGGTGGCCGTGACGTCCAGCCCGAACGGGCGCAGCGCGATCATGTGCGGCTCGACCGTGCGCGTGCCGAGGTCGCAGCCGCCGGCGTAGGGGAGCTCGAACGTCGGCTCCTGGCCGAGCAGCGGGCCGAAGAACATGATGATGCTGCGGGTGCGGCGCGCGGCGTCGTCGTCGATCCCCGAGAGGTCGAGGTCCGCCGGGCGGATGATCTCGAGGTCGCGGCCGTCCTGGGACCACGTCACCTGGACGCCGATCGACTGCAGCACCGCGACGATCCGGTCGACCTCCACGATCCGCGCGACGCCGCGCAGGACGGTGCGACCGCGGTTGAGCAGCGAGGCGCACAGCAGGGCGACGGCCGCGTTCTTGGAGGAGTTGACGGTGATGGTGCCCGAGAGCCGGTGCCCACCGCTCACCCGCAGGTGCGTGGGGCGGGGGGAGGAGGAGATCGGGAGCAGGTCGGCCTCGAGTGCAGCGTTGATGCGGGCGAGCATGTCGACCGAGAGGTTCTGGCTGCCCTGCTCGATGCGGGCGATCGCGCTCTGCGAGGTGGACAGTCGTTCGGCGAGCTGGGCCTGCGTGAGGCCCTTGTTCTGGCGCGCGCCGCGGATGAGCGTGCCGATCGCCACGAGGGGGGTGTCGCCGAGTGTCGTCGTCATGGGGACGATCGTAACCACCGGGTGAGATATCTGCGCGGCAGGATGTGAAGATCCTGCGTGTCGCGGGGAAAGTTCATGCGCCGGGTGATCTATGCGACCAGGTGCCGGGCTCGGGCAGGGGTTGCGTTCTGCCGCAGACTGTGGTCATGAGCGACGTGCGGATCATCCTGCTGGAGCGCGCCGGCTGCCACCTCTGCGCCGAGGCCCACGAGGTGCTCGGCCAGGTCGCGCAGGCGAGCGGCGAGCGGTGGGTGAGCGTCGACGTCGACGCGTCACCCCAGCTGCAGGAGGCGTGGGGCGAGCTCGTGCCCGTCGTGCTCGTCGACGGCGCGGAGCGCGGGCACTGGCGCCTGGACGCCACCCGGGTGCTGGCGGCCCTGCGGGGGTGAGGCGGCCGGGCGGGGCGAGCTCGCCGTCGTGCGCGCGCGGTGACGGCGTACGCCGGGTCAGGGTGCCGCGCCGTCGGCTCGCCGTCGTGCGCGACGGCGAACGTCCGGACACGCGTGAGGGGCGGGTCCCGCGGGACCCGCCCCTCACGGCGGTGCTGTCGCGCCTTCGGGCGCAGCGCGGTCAGGCCTGCTTGACGGCCGAGACCTCGATGAGGATCTTCACCTTGTCACCGAGCAGCACGCCGCCCGCCTCCAGCGGCGCGTTCCAGGTGATGTCGAAGTCGGTCCGGGAGATCTCGGTGCTGGCCGAGAAGCCGATGCGCTCGTTGCCGTACGCGTCGGCGCCGGCGCCGTTGTACTCGACCTCGAGCTCGACCGGCTTGGTGATGCCGTTGACCGTGAGGTCGCCGCTGAGCGTGAAGTCCTCGCCCGCGCCGGCGAAGCCGGTCGAGGTGAAGGTCCACTCGGGGTTGGTCTCGACGCTGAAGAAGTCCGAGGACTGCAGGTGGCCGTCGCGCTGCGCGTTGCCGGTGTCCACGCTGCTCGCGACGATGGTCGCGTTCGCGGTGGAGTCGGCCGGGTTGTCGGCCACGACGACGGCGCCCGAGAACTCGGTGAAGCGCCCGCGCACCTTGGCGATGCCCGCGTGACGGATGGTGAAGGCCACCTCGCTGTGCGAGGCGTCGATGGCGTACGTGCCGGTGGGGATGCCCATGAGGTGCTCCAAGGTGAGACGTCTGGTTGGTTGAACACTCAACTTCTATCACAGATGTGCTTGTCTCGACAAGTAATCGCGGCGAGCGGATCGCGCACCGAGACGGCTCGCCACCTCCGTACCATCGGCTCATGAACACCCCGCGCGACGGCGAGGAAGCGCCGGTGAGCGCGTCGGGAACGGCGGGTGAGCCGCGGTGGCTCACCGCCGAGCAGCAGCGCGACTGGCGCGCGACCATCGTGGGGGCTTCGTTCCTCATGCGCGCGCTCTCGGCCGACCTGGAGACGGCGAGCGGGCTGTCGATGGCGGAGTACGAGCTGCTCGTGCGGCTGTCCGAGGCCCCGGAGCACCGCGTGCGGATGTCCGAGCTCGCCGACTCGGTGGCGCACTCTCGCAGCCGCGTCACGCACACCGTCGCGCGGCTCGAGAGCGCCGGGCTCGTGGCCCGCCGCCCCGCGGCGAAGGACGGCCGCGGGGTCGAGGCCGCTCTCACCGAGCGCGGCATGCGTCGCCTCGAGGAGGCGGCGCCCGGTCACGTGGCCTCGGTGCGGGCCCGGCTCGTCGACGTGCTCTCGGCGCAGCAGCTGCGCGACCTCGGCGGCGCGATGCGCGCCGTGCTCGAGGCCGCGGGGATCGACGCGTTGCCGGGTGGGGCCGAGGGTGCTGGAGGTGAGGGTGCTGGGACTGAGGGTGCCTGGGCCGAGGGTGCCGGCGTCGACGGTGGGAGTGGCAGGAACGCCGGCTGCTAGCGCACCGGACCACCCGGGTGGCTGGGTGGCCCGCGCTCGGGAACGACACCGGTCGGGTCCTCGCTCGGTGCGTCGCCCTGCGCTCGGCATGAGTGCTGCAGCCGTGAGCGACCGGGCCGGAGCGACCCGGCCGGAGCACCCAGGGACGTCTGCGACACTAGGGAGCATGTCCCGCACCATCGTCCATCTCGTGCGCCACGGGGAGGTCCACAACCCGGACGGCGTGCTCTACGGCAGGCTCGACGGCTACCGCCTGTCCGAGCGGGGCGCCGCGATGGCCGATGCGGTCGCCCAGGCGTTCGCGGGCGCGGACGTGACGCACGTCATCTCCTCCCCGCTTCAGCGTGCGCAGGAGACCGCGGCGCCGATCGCCGCGACCCTCGCGCTCGACGTCGAGACCGACGAGCGCCTCATCGAGGCCGCCAACCTGCTGGAGGGCCGCCGACTCGCCGGTGCGGGCGGCCGGGAGCTCCTGACGCCGTCGGTGCTGCGGCACCTGTGGAACCCGCTGCGGCCGTCGTGGGGCGAACCGTTCACCGAGCAGCGCGACCGCATGTTCGCCGCGATCGCCGACGCGCGCCGACTGGCCGACGGCCACGAGGCCGTGCTCGTCTCGCACCAGTCGCCGATCTGGGCCGTCCGACGCTCGCTGCAGGGCCGGCCGCTGTGGCACGACCCCCGCTCGCGGGAGTGCTCGCTGGCGTCCGTCACCTCCCTCACGTTCGAGGACGCGCGCCTCGTCGGGCACGACTACGCCGAGCCCGCCGCCGCGCTCCTGCCCGGTGCCTCCTCGGTGCCCGGTGCGTAGCCGCACGGCCCGTGCCGGGCGAACGGCACACCCGCGCGGGGCGGCGCTCGCCGCGCTTGCCGTGGGCGCTCTCCTCGCCGGCGGCCTCGTCGGCTGCTCGGCCCAGGGGTCGGACACCCCGGCCGTGGCGGACGCGGGCTACGACGCGGGCGACGGCTCCTTCACCACCTGGGCCCCGGCCGACCGCCAGAACGCGATCGAGCTGACCGGGGAGACCTTCGACGGCCAGGCCGTCGACCTCGCCGACTGGCGCGGGGAGGTGGTGGTCCTCAACTTCTGGTACGCCGACTGCCCGCCGTGCCGCGTCGAGGCGCCCGACCTCGCGGCGATCGCGACCGACTACACCGGCCAGGGCGTGCAGGTGCTCGGCGTGAACGCGCGCGACGACGCCGCCCGGGTCGAGGCCTTCAACGAGAGCTTCGGCGTCGGGTACCCGAGCCTGCAGGACTCCTCGGCCACTGCCGTCGCCGCGCTCGAGGGCGTGGTGCCGCTCAGCGCCTACCCCACCACGGTCGTGCTCGACCGCGAGGGTCGGCCGGCCGCGCGGATCATGGGGCTCGCCGACGGGAAGACGTTGCGCGGGCTCATCGACGACACGCTCGCCGAGAGCTGATGGACCTCAGCGGCATCGGCGACGCCTTCGCCCAGACCGTGCTGAACGGGCCGCTGCTCGTGGCACTCCCGGTCGCGCTCCTCGCGGGCTTCGTGTCGTTCGCCTCGCCGTGCGTGCTGCCGCTCGTGCCCGGCTACCTCGGGTACGTGAGCGGGATGACGGGTCAGGACCTCGGCCAGGTCACCGGCGCCGCGCGGGGCCGCCTGCTGGCCGGCGTGCTGGCGTTCGTCGCGGGCTTCTCCGTGGTGTTCGTCGCGCTCGGACTCGTCTTCGTGCAGGTGGGCGCCGCGCTCACGCCGTGGCTCGACGTCGTGATGCGCGTGCTCGGCGTCGTCGTGATCCTCATGGGTCTGGCGTTCCTCGGCTGGCTGCCGTGGCTGCAGCGGGAGGCCCGCGTGCACGTCGGCCCGCGCGCCGGCATCGGCGGCGCGGCGCTGCTCGGCGTGACGTTCGGGTTCGGCTGGGCGCCGTGCATCGGCCCCACGCTCGCGGCGATCACGATCCTCGCGCTGCCCACCGGCTCGCCCGCGCGCGGTGCGATCCTCGCGCTGGCCTACTGCGCGGGTCTCGGGCTGCCGTTCGTCCTCATCGCACTGGCGTTCCGGCGTTCGGCGCGGGCCATGCGGTTCCTGCGCGAGCACCGCCTCGCGATCATGCGGATCGGCGGCGCGCTGCTGGTGCTGGTGGGTCTCGCGCTGGTGACCGGGCTGTGGGGGCGACTCATCGGCGTCGTGGGCTCGTGGGTGGCGCAGTACGGGACGGTGGTGTGATGCGCTACCGCCCCGAGGGACTGGCCGGCGAGCCGGAGGTGGAGGAGTCGGGCGAGGACGGCACGCCCGACGGCGCAGCCCGCGACGGCGAGGCTCGCGACGGCGAGGCGGCGCGCGCCTCGGCCACGGCAGCGCCGTCTGCCCCTGCAAGCAACACCGCCACCGCGACCTTGACCCCGACCGCGACCGCCACGGGCGACCAGCTCGCCCGGTGGGGCGCCCGCGAGTGGCTGCGGTGGATGTGGCGCCAGCTCACGTCGATGCGCGTGGCGCTGCTGCTCCTGCTGCTGCTCGCCGTCGCGGCGCTGCCCGGTGCGTTCTTCCCGCAGCGGCCGCAGACGCCGGAGAAGGTGGCGCAGTACTACCTTGACCACCCCGACCTCGCGCCCGTGCTCGAGCGGTTCGGCCTCTTCGACGTCTACGCCTCGCCGTGGTTCGCGGCCGTGTACCTGCTGCTGTTCGTGAGCCTCGTGGGCTGCATCGTGCCGCGGGCGATCGATCACGTGCGCACCCTGCGGGAGCCGCCGCCCCGGGCGCCGCGCCGCTTCTCGCGGTTCCCGGTGCGGGACGCGTTCGTCACGACGAGCACGCGCGACGACGTCGTGGCCTCCGCGACGACGGCGCTGAAGCCCTACCGCGTGCGGCGCGAGGAGGCCAGGGGCGTCGTCACGCTGTCGGCCGAGCGCGGCTACCTGCGTGAGGCCGGCAACATCACGTTCCACCTCGCGCTCGTGGGCCTGCTCGTCTCGGTGGCGTACGGCTCGCTCGTGCACTACCGCGGGCAGGTCATCGTGGTCGAGGGGGAGACGTTCGCGAACTCACGGATCGCCTACGACTCCTTCGACGCCGGCACGTGGTTCGCGGCGGACTCCCTCGACCCGTTCCGGATGCAGCTGGACTCTTTCACCGCCGAGTTCGACGAGACGACCGGCGCCGCGAAGGACTTCACCGCGTCCGTCACCGTGACCGAGCCCGACGGCGAGCCCACGGCCGCGACGATCAAGGTGAACCACCCGCTGCGGGTCGGCGGCGCGAACGTCTACCTCATGGGCAACGGGTTCGCGCCGCGGGTGCAGGTGCGCGACGCCAGCGGCGCGCTTGCGTTCTCCGGCGCCGTCCCGTTCATCCCGCAGAACGACGCGACGTACGAGTCCCGCGGCGTCATCAAAGTCGCGGACACGACGACGGGCACGCAGATCGGCCTCAACGGCTGGCTCCTGCCCACGGCGGTCGTGGACGCGGACGCCAACGCGTTCTCGATCTCGCCCTACCCCGACGACCCGGCGCTCGTGCTCGACGTCTGGTCCGGCGACCTCGGCCTGGACGACGGCGTGCCCCAGAACGTCTACCAGCTCGACACCGACGGACTCACCCAGGTGACGCAGCAGACGACGGCGGACGACGGCACCGAGACGACCGAGCCCGTGCGCGTGGTCGTCCGCCCGGGGGAGACCGTGGACCTGCCCGACGGGCTCGGGACGATCACGTTCGAGGACCTGCCCCGCTACGTCGGGCTCGACCTGCGCTACGACCCGACGCTCGGCTTCGTCCTCACGTTCGCGCTGCTCGCGCTGGGCGGGCTGGCGGGCTCGCTGTTCCTGCCGCGTCGGCGCGTGTTCGTCCGTGTCGGCGCGGATGACGCGGGCCGTACAGTGGTCACCGCCGCCGCGCTCGCGCGTGGCGACGACCCCGGCCTGGACCGTGAGCTGCAGCGCGTGCTGACGCCGCTGCGCAGCGGGCCCGGCTCGGGGGACGCCCCGCCGACGCAGTCCCCTGGGAGCACCGCATGACCGAGCTCGGCCAGCTCAGCCTCTACCTCGTCACGGCAGCGATGACGTGCTACCTCATCGCCACGGTCACCTTCGCGATCGACCTCTCGCGTCGCGTCGCGAGCGCGCCGTCCCGGGTCCGCGAGCCGCAGCTCGTCGCGGCCGGTGCGCCCGCCGAGGCAGCCGGGAGCGCGACCGCCGACGCGGCCGCGCTGCCTCCCGCGACGCCGGTGAACGGCGCGGCGAGGACGAACGCGGGCGGTGCGGCCGAGCCGGCCACGGGCTCGGGTGACGCCGCGGGGCCGACGCAGGTTCGCCGTCGGGCCGCCGCCATCGGGATGTCGACCTTCGTGCTCGGTGCGCTGTTCCTGCTCATCGGGATCGTGCTGCGCGGCATTGCCGCCGGGCGCGTGCCGTGGGCGAACATGTACGAGTTCACGATGGTCGCGGTGTTCGTGGCGAGCGCACTGTTCCTCGGCATTCAGCGGCGCCGCGACGTGCGCTACCTCGGGACCTTCATCTCGCTGCTCGCGGTGCTGGCGCTCTTCCTCGCGCTCACGGTGCTCTACACCGACCCGGCCGCCGTGCAGCCCGCCCTGCAGAGCTACTGGCTCGCGATCCACGTGTCGATCGCCTCCAGCGCGATGGGTGTGTTCGCCGTCGCCGCGACGACCTCGGTCCTGCAGCTGGTCAAGGACCGGGCCGAGCACCGCGGCACCGCGGGACGTCTCGCGGCCAAGCTGCCGACGGCGGACTCGCTCGAGCGGCTGTCCTACCGGATCAACGCCGTGGGGTTCGTGCTGTGGACCTTCGTGCTGATCTCCGGGTCGATCTGGGCCGAGCACGCCTGGGGCCGCTTCTGGGGCTGGGACCCCAAGGAGGTCTGGAGCTTTGTGATCTGGGTGGTCTACGCCGCCTACCTGCACGCCCGCTCCACGCGCGGCTGGGAGGGCCGGCGGGCCGCCTGGTTCTCGATCATCGGGTTCGTCTCGATCCTCGTGAACTACTACGTCGTGAACTTCTTCTTCAGCTCGCTGCACAGCTACTCCGGAGTCTGACCCGCCGGTTCCGAGCAGCCGGTTCGGACGGTCAGAAGGGCGGTCGCGCAGCGGGAGCCGTCCTGGAGCGCCGGTACAGCGGCGCGTGCCCGCGGCGCCCCACCTGCTCGGCCAGCTCGAGGTAGCGCAGGCAGAACGCGATGCGCTGCGCGAGGACCAGGGGGACGGACAGGGCGACGGCGAGCTCCGCCGTCGTGAACTCGCCGGCGGGCAGGCGAGGGCCGAGGAGGGCGAGGACGTCCTCGGGCTCGCGCAGCTCGTGCCGGTCCAGGATCCCGACGAGCCGGCGCTCGCCGGGGTCGCGGCGCCGCCGGCAGGTGCGGACCGGCGCGGGGCCGCGCACGTGCTCCTCCTCCACGAGCAGCACCTCGACGACGAGGTGCGGGTGGCCCAGGAGCGTGGGGATCGCGACGAGCGGGTGGAACAGGTCGGTGGCGGCCGCGGGTCGGGGTGAGCGGCGGCGGGAGAGGACGCGTCCGTCGGCGTCGGTCCGCACCACCCAGCGCCGAGCCGGCACGGGGTGCACGATGCGCATCCGGTGCGTGTCGAGCAGGGCGTCGAGCTTGTCGCCGAGCGGACCGAAGCCGCCGGTCTGGACCTCGACGAGCTCGCCGTCGGCGCGCACCAGGTCGATCACCCAGCGCTGCACGGGCACCTCGAACCGCGACCCCGGACCCGCGAGCTCGCGCTTGAGCGCGGCGTGCAGCGGGCTCTCGGCGAGCTCCCCGATGCCGCCCGTCAGGACACTCCGGGGCGGGGGTCGCCGCCGGTCGCGCCGGGGGCGGTGCCGGTGGCGTCGTCGTCGGGCCGGCCCGGGTGGCCGGGGTGGCCCGGGTGGTCGGCGCGGTCCGCGCGGTCCGCGCGGTCCGCCTCGCCGGGGTCCGTCGTGCCCGTCGCGTCTGCCGTGCCCGTCGCGCCTGCCGTCCCGGACGCGTGCGCCGTGCCGGTGGTGCCGGGCGCGTCGGTCGTGCCCGCCGTGCCCGCGTGGTCGGCCTCGCCGTCGTGCGTCGCGTCCGTCCGGGACCCGCGCTCGGCGGCAGCCTGCTCGGCGCGCGCCCGTTCGCGGCGCTGCTGGCGCAGCCGACGGTCGAGCTCGGCGAGGAACTCGGGGTCGTCGTCCGGTGCGGGGCGGCTCGGCGTGGGCTCGGCGCCGCGGGCGCGGAGCCGGAGGGAGAGCCACACCAGGCCGTAGACCACCGCCGCCGTCACAGCCAGGAACATCAGCAGGCGGATCATCTCCTCAGGGTACGTCGCCGGGCAGAGAACTACCCTGGCTCGGTGCCCCTCCTGCGCTACTCGCTGCTGCGTCTGCTCACCCTCGTCGCCAGCCTCGCGGTGCTGTACCTCGTCGGTCTGCGTGGCTGGGTGTGGCTGCTCGTGTCGGTGATCGTGGCCGCGGCGGTGTCCTACCTGCTGCTCGCGCGTCCACGCGACGCGGCGGCCCGGGCGCTCGCCGAGCGGGCGAACCGTCCCGCGAAGCCGTTGGTCGCCGGGGTGGACGAGTCGGTCGAGGACGCGGTGGTCGACTCGGCCGGCCCCGACTCAGTCGGCCCCGTCTCGGCCGGCCCCGACTCAGCCGACCCCGAACCCGCTGCCGAAGCCGCCGCTGCCGCCCCACCACAGCCCGAGCGCGAACGCGACGGCCACCATGAGCTCGAGCCGACCGACGTCGCGCAGCACGCCGATGAGCGCAGGACCGGCGACGCCGTGCCGGACGAGCCGGGCGAGCGCGAGCGCGACCGGTAGGGACGTCAGCACGAGCAGCGGCGCGAGCGCCATCGGCAGACCCGGCGTGCCGAGCCCGGCCAGCGCCGCGACCGCGGCCGCGGGGTAGGGCAGGAGCACCATCGCGCCGAACACGCGGCGCGAGCGGTCCTCGCCGAGGCGCACCGCGAGCGTGCGCTTGCCCACGACCGCATCCTCCGCGCGGTCGCGCAGGTTGTTGGCCATGAGCAGCGCGCACGCGAGCGACCCGACCGCCACGGCCGCGCACCAGGTGCCGACCGTCACGGTGCCGGCCTGGGCGTACGTGGTGCCCGCCGTCGCGACGAGCCCGAAGAACACGAACACCATGACCTCGCCGAGGCCCAGGTAGCCGTACGGTCGCCGGCCCCCGGTGTAGCCCCACGCGGCCACGAGGCACGCCGCGCCGACGGCGAGCAGCCACCACCGCCCCGTCCACGCGCACAGCGCCACCCCGAGCAGGGCCGCCACGGCGCCGGTGAGCAGCGCCGCGCGCTTGACCTGCCCGGCCGTCGCGGCGCCCGAGCCGACGAGCCGCATCGGCCCGGTGCGCACGTCGTCGGTGCCGCGCACGCCGTCGGAGTAGTCGTTGGCGAAGTTGACGGCGACCTGCAGCGCGAGCGCGAGCAGCGCGCACAGCACCGCGGCGACGCCGTCGAACCCGCCGACGCCCGCCGCGGCCCCGGTCCCCGCGAGGACCGGCGCGATCGCCGCCGGCAGCGTCTTCGGTCGCGCGCCCTCGACCCAGTCCTTGGCCGTGGCCATCCGCGTCCCCTCTCGTCAGGCGGGGTCGGCGAGCTCGGCCGCCAGGCCCCGGCGGTCGATCTTGCCCGGTCCGCGCAGGGGGAGCGAATCGCGCACCAGGACGCGGCGCGGCACCCAGCCCGGCGGCAGCGACGAGCGCACGACGGCGCGCACCGCCTCCGCGAGGTCCCTGCGGTCTCCGGGGGTCGGGGTCGTCGGGACCACCACGGCGACGACCGCCTGTCCCCACTCCGGGTCGGGCACGCCGACGACGGCGACCTCGGCCACGCCGTCGAGCCCGGCCACGACGGCCTCGACCTGCGCGGGGTCCACGTTGACGCCGCCCGAGACGAGCACGTCGTCGAGCCGGCCCAGCACGCACAGGCGACCGTCCGCGAGGAGGCCGCGGTCCGCCGTCGCGAACGTGCCGTCGAACGGCTCGAGGACGCCTCCGGCGACGTAGCCGAGGGCGACCTGGGGCGCGTCGATCAGCACGCGCTGGTCGGCGCCGAGTCGCACGTCGACGTCGCGCAGGGGCTCGCCGTCGTACACGCACCCGCCCGCGGTCTCGGTCATGCCGTACGTGGTGACGGCGCGGACGCCCGCCGCGTGCGCGGCGTCGAGCAGGGGCGGTGGCGTGGCCGCGCCGCCGACGAGGACGGTGTCGAACGTGGCGAGCGCCTCGGTGGCGGCCGGGTCGGCGAGCACCCGGCGCAGCTGGGTGGGCACGAGGGAGACGTAGCGGCGCCCGCCCGGCGCCACCGCCGCGAGCCGCCGGACCCCCGCGACGAGACCCTCGGGGCGGAACGGGCCGTCGGCGTGGACGACCGGTGTCCCGGCCAGGTGGGCGCGGACCCGCACCATGAGGCCCGCGACGTGCGTGTCCGGCACCGTGAGCAGCCACGCCCCGGCGCCGCCGAGGCGTTCGTGCGTCGCGTTCGCGGAGGCGCGCAGGTTCGCCGTCGTGAGCGCCACGACCCGGGGAACGCCCGACGTCGAGCCCGACGTGGGCACGAGCGCGGCGGCCCCGAGGGCGCGGGCGAGGCCACGGGCACCGGTGCCGGGCGCGGCCACCTCCGCGTCCCCGAGCACGAGCGGACGGTCCCCGTCCAGCGCGGCCGTGAGCTCGCCGTCGGACAGGCCGTCCGCCCGGTGCGCCGAACCGGGCGCGGAGAACGAAGGCACGCGGCCAGCCTAGGAGGCGCGGCGCGAGCGCCGTGGCACAGTGGGCGCCGTGCGAGTGAGACTTCCGATCAGCGCCCTCGCCGCCGTGGGCGCGCTTCTGCTGGCCGCGTGCAGCGGCCCCGCGGAACAGGTGCGGCCGACCGACCCCGCGACCACCGTGCCGCCGGTCGTCGTGGTCGACAAGGCTGCGGCGCCCGCGCCCGTGATCCCGCCCACGTGGCCGCTCACCGGTGTCGAGGGCGGCCAGGAGGTGCGGCCGGCGATCTCGGTGAAGATCGAGAACTCCCGCCAGGCGCGCCCCCAGATCGGGCTCGAGCAGGCGGACGTCGTCTGGGAGCAGATGGTCGAGGGGGGCGAGACGCGGTTCAACGCGGTGTTCCACTCCACGATCCCGACGACCGTCGGCCCGATCCGCTCGGTGCGTCCGATGGACGCCGCGATCGCCGGGCCGCTCGGCGGGATGATCGTGTTCTCCGGCGGGCAGGGCGGCTTCGTCCAGGAGATGCGCGACGCCGGGCTGCAGGTGCTGAGCAACGACGAGGGCGCGGACGGGATGTACCGCGCGAGCGACCGCCGCGCGCCGCACAACGTCTACGGCACGATGGCCGACTTCTACGCGGCCGACGACGGCCAGCGCACCGCCCCGCCGCCACAGCAGTTCGTGTTCGCGCCCACCGCGGCCGAGTCCTCCGCCGAGGTCGCCGGCGCCCCCGCCAGCCACGTGGACGCGACCTTCCCGGCCGCGAAGCCGAGCTGGGACTGGGACGCCGGAACCGGGAAGTGGGTGCGCAACGAGATCGGCGACGCCGCGATCTCGGCCGACGGCGTCCGGCTCTCGGCGACGAACGTCGTGATCATGCGGGTCGACGTGCGCGACACCGGCACGGTCGACCCGGCCGGCGCCCCGGTGCCCGAGACGGTGCTCGAGGGGACCGGTGAGGTCTGGGTCCTCGGCGGCGGCAAGGCGGTCAAGGGCACGTGGTCCAAGGGCGGGACGAAGGACCCCGTGGTCCTCACCGCGGAGGACGGCACGCCGATCCTGCTGGCCCCGGGCAACAGCTGGGTGGAGCTCGTGCCGAACGCCGGCGGGAACGTCACGATCAGCTGAGCCCGGCGCTGCGCAGGACGGCGCGGTGGCCTGGTGGTGCCCCGGTGGGGGCTCCGCGGGCCTCAGTAGTAGTGCGGGAAGCCCGACCAGTCCGGGTCGCGCCGCTCGAGGAACGCGTCGCGGCCCTCGGCGGCCTCGTCCGTCATGTACGCCAGCCGCGTGGCCTCGCCCGCGAAGACCTGCTGCCCGGCCAGGCCGTCGTCGGCGAGGTTGAACGCGTACTTGAGCATCCGGATCGCCTGCGGTGACTTGGTCGCGATCGTCGCGGCGTACTCCAGCGCCACGTCCTCCAGGCGGGCGTGGTCCACGGCCTCGTTGATCGCGCCCCACCGCTCGGCGTCCTCGGCGCTGTAGCGCCGCGCGAGGAAGAAGATCTCCCGCGCGCGCTTCTGGCCCACCTGCCGCGCCAGGAGCGCCGAGCCGTAGCCCGCGTCGAACGACCCGACGTTCGCGTCGGTCTGCATGAACGCGGCGTGCTCGCGGCTCGCGATCGCGAGGTCCGCGACGACGAACAGCGAGTGCCCGCCGCCGGCGGCCCACCCGTTCACGACGGCGAGCACCACCTTGGGCATCGTGCGCATCAGTCGCTGCACCTCGAGGATGTGCAGGCGCCCGGCCCGGGCGGGGTCGACCGACTCCCGCGTCTCGCCCACGGGCGCTCCGCCGTCGTCCGTCACGGCGTAGCGGTAGCCGTCTCGGCCGCGCACGCGCTGGTCCCCGCCCGAGCAGAAGGCGTAGCCGCCGTCCTTCGGCGACGGGCCGTTGCCGGTGAGGATGACGGTGCCCACGTCGGAGGTCATCCGGGCGTGGTCGAGGACGCGGTACAGCTCGTCGACGGTGTGCGGGCGGAACGCGTTGCGCACCTCGGGGCGGTCGAACGCGATCCGCACGACGGGCAGGTCGCGCACCGTCCCGCCCGAGCGGTCCACGCCCCGGTGGTAGGTGACGTCCGTGAGGTCGAACCCCTCGACGACGCGCCAGCGGCTCGGGTCGAAGGTGTCGGAGACGCGGGTCGGCAGCTGGTCGGTCACGCGGCCAACCTACCCAGCGCCGCACCCGGCCCGGTCGCGCTCGGGTCGGCGCGGTTGCGCAGCGTGCCGCCGATGCCGTCGAATGGAGGGATGGACAACCCCCGACATCACCCGCCCAGGTCGACCTCGGCGGCGGCCCGCTGATGGACGCCGAGACCTGGGCCAACATCGGGCTCGTCCTGATCTTCATCCTCGTCGGCGGGATCTTCGCCGGCACCGAGATCGCGCTCGTCTCGCTGCGCGAGAGCCAGATCGAGCAGCTCGCGCGGAAGGGACGCCGCGGGCAGCGCGTCGCCGCCGTCGCCGAGGACCCCAACCGCTTCCTCGCCGCGGTGCAGATCGGCGTGACCGTCGCGGGCTTCTTCTCCGCCGCGTACGGCGCCTCGACGATCGCGCCGGACCTCGCGCCGGGGCTGGAGGCGCTCGGGCTGAGCGCGGGGGCCGCGAGCACCACCGCGCTCATCCTGTGCACGCTCGTCATCGCCTACCTCTCGCTCGTGCTCGGCGAGCTCGTGCCCAAGCGCCTCGCGCTGCAGCGCTCCTCCCAGCTGGCGCTCGCCGTCGGGCCTCCGCTGGACTCGTTCGCGACCCTGATGCGGCCGGTGATCTGGCTGCTGTCGGTCTCGACGAACGCGCTCGTGAGGCTGCTCGGCGGCGACCCGAGCCGGTCGGGGGAGGAGATGAGCGAGGAGGAGCTGCGCTCGATCGTCACGGCCCACGAGGGGCTGCCCGACGTCGAGCGCGCCATCCTGCGCGACGTCTTCGAGGCGTCGGAGCGTTCGCTCACGGAGGTGATGCGCCCGCGGCACGAGGTCGTCTTCCTCGACGCCGACCTCACGATCGCGCAGGCGGTCACGGTCGTGGCGCAGGAGCCGTTCTCGCGCTACCCCGTCCGCGATGGCGGGGTCGACGACATCCTCGGCTTCGTGCACGTGCGCGACCTCTTCCTCGCGGCCGTCGACGCGGCGTCGCCCGCGCTCGAGGCGGTCCGCACGAGCGGCGACGACGACGCGGGAGCGGTCCTCGTCGCGGACGTCGCGGGCGAGCCCGCCCGCACGGTGCGCGACCTCACCCGCGAGATCGTCGTGCTGCCCGGCACGAACGCGCTCCTGCCGGCGATCTCGGTGCTGCGCCGGCGGCGCATCCACATCGCCGTCGTCATCGACGAGTACGGCGGCACCGACGGGATCGTGACGCTCGAGGACCTCGTCGAGGAGCTCGTCGGGGAGATCGACGACGAGCACGACCGCTCCCGTGTCGAGCCGGCGAACGCCGCCGGCGGCCCGGTGACGGTGCGCGGCGGGCTGACCATCGAGGACGTCGAGGACCGCACCGGCGTCGTGCTGCCGGACGGGCCGTACGAGACGGTCGGCGGCCTGGTCATGGACCGCCTCGACCGGGTGGCCGTGGTCGGGGACGTCGTGCGCGTCGCCGATCCCGACGGCGTCGAGCACGACCTCGAGGTGACCGCCGTCGACGGGCACCGGATCGAGGAGGTCCGGCTGCTTGCCGTCGAGGACGGCAGCGAGATGCCCGAGCCCGAGCCCGAGCCCGCGCCCGCGCCCGCCGCAGCGGCGTCCGCCTCCGGGGCCCGGCCCCCCGCGACCTCGACCCCCGCCTCGCCGGCGGCCGACGGCGAGGCGGCGGGCTCGCCGTCGGGCACGGCGTCCTAAGGTGGCCGGGTGCCCCGGGACGTGCTGGTCTACGCGACGGCGCTGACGTCGCGCTTCCGCGGCCTCGACGTGCGCGACGGCGTGCTGCTGCGCGGCGCGGTGGGCTGGGGGGAGTTCTCCCCGTTCTGGGACTACGACGACCGCACGAGCCGGCCCTGGCTCGCCGCGGCCCTCGAGGCCGCCGACCGCGGCTGGCCCGAGCCCGTGCGCGAGCGCGTCCCCGTGAACGTGACCGTGCCTGCGGTCGACCCGGAGCGCGCCCACGCGATCGTGCTCGCCTCGGGCGGGTGCACGACGGCGAAGGTCAAGGTCGCCGAGCGCGGCCAGACCCTGCGCGAGGAGGAGGCCCGGCTCGAGGCGGTGCGCGACGCGCTCGGCCCGCACGGCGCCATCCGGGTCGACGCGAACGCGGGCTGGGACCGCGAGGAGGCCGTGACGGCGCTCGCGCGCCTGGACCGCGCGGCTGGCGGGCTGGAGTACGCGGAGCAGCCGTGCGCCGACGTCGAGGACCTCGCCTGGGTGCGGCGGCGGCAGTCGGTGCCGGTCGCGGCCGACGAGTCGATCCGGCGCGCCGAGGACCCGATGGCGGTGCGGCGCGCGGAGGCGGCGGACGTCGTGGTGCTCAAGGTGCAGCCGCTCGGCGGCGTGCGGGCGGGCCTCGACCTCGCCGAGGCCGTGGGGCTGCCGGTGGTGGTGTCCTCGGCGCTGGAGTCCAGCGTCGGCATCGCGGCGGGGCTGGCGCTCGCGGGTGCGCTGCCCGAGCTGCCGTACGCGTGCGGGCTCGCGACCGTGCACCTGTTCGCGCGCGACGTGTCGGCGCACCCGCTGCTGCCCGTGGACGGCGCGCTGCCGGTGCCGCGACCCGGCGAGGTCGCGCCGCGCCCGGGCGCGAGCCTCGGGGCCGACGGCGAGACCCGCGCGCGCTGGGAGGCGCGCCTCGCGGCGGTGGGCGGGTGAGCCACGCCGAGGACCGCCCGGTGGCGCAGGCCCTGGCCGAGACGGTGGTCGCGGCACTCGTGGCCGGCGGCGTCCGCGACGTCGTTCTCGCGCCGGGCTCGCGCAGCGCTCCGATGGCCTACGCGCTGCTCGCGGCGGAGGAGGCCGGCGCGCTGCGGCTGCACGTCGTGGTCGACGAGCGCAGCGCCGGGTTCCAGGCGCTCGGGCTCGCGGTCGCGACGCGGCGCCCGGTCCCCGTGGTCGTGACCTCCGGCTCGGCGGTGGCCAACCTGCACCCCGCGCTCGTCGAGGCGGGCCACCAGCGTGTGCCGCTCGTCGTCGTCTCGTGCGACCGCCCGGCCGCGCTCGTCCGGCAGGCCGCGAGCCAGACCACCGAGCACGTCGGGATGTTCGGCGACGCCGGTGGTGCCGCAGGCGGCGTCTCGCGCCCCCGCGCCGTGGTCGAGGTGAGCGACCCGGGCGAGGCGGGGCCCGCCGTCGGGCGCGTGCTGGAACGCGCCCTCGGCCCGCTGCCCGGTCCGGTGCACCTCAACGTCCCCTTCGCCGACCCCCTGGTCCCGAGGGCTTCCGTCGCCGAGACGTTCTCGGCGCATCGCGGGGACGGCACTGCGCACGAGCGCCCGACGGCGAGCGCCGCCTCGGTCTCGGCGCTCGCCCCGGTCGTCGCCGCGCCGGGCACGGTGGTGGTCGCGGGCGACGGCGCCGGCCCGCAGGCCCGCGAGCTCGCGGCCGCGCTCGACGCACCGCTGCTCGCGGAGCCCTCGTCCGGCGCGCGGGGGCCGCTCGGCGGTGTGCCGCGTGCCGCCGGCTGGCCGGGGAATGACGCCGCGCGCCCGCTCCCGGCGACCCCCGTCCTGCTCGACGTGCTGGGCGCCCAGGTGCGCCACGCCGTCGTGCTCGGCCGGCCGACGCTGTCGCGGCAGGTGACGCGGCTGCTTGCCCGCGAGGACGTCGCGGTCACGATCGTCGATCCCCCCAGCCGCGCGTGGTTCGACGTGCCAGACGCCATGCACGTCACGCCCGGCGGCGAGGCGCCGCAGGCCGGCGGACGAGCTCCCCTCGGGGAGGGGGGCGACCGCGCGTGGGGAGAGCGGTGGGTGGCGGCCGGGCTCGCCGTCGACGCCGCGCTCGACGCGGAGGTCGCGGCCGCGCTGGCCGGCGGACCGCTCGAGGGCTGGGTCGTGGCGCGGCTGGTGTCGGACGCGGTGCGCGCCGATGACGGCGTGCTGGTCGCCGGTGCGTCCATGGCGATCCGTGAGCTCGACCTCGCGGGCGTGGCGGGCGCCCGCGTCGTGGCGAGCCGTGGGGTGGCGGGCATCGACGGGACGGTGAGCACCGCCGTCGGGCACGCGCTCGCCGGCACGCGGCCCGAGACCACCGGGCCGGTCCGCGTGCTGCTCGGCGACCTCACGCTGCAGCACGACCTCGGCGGCCTGGCGCGCGGGCGCCTCGAGCGGCCGATCGACCTGCAGGTCGTGGTGCTCGCCGACGACGGCGGGTCGATCTTCGCGACGCTCGAGCACGGCCGCCCGGAGCACGCCGCGGCGCACGAGCGCGTCTTCGCGACGCCGCAGGCGCTCGACGTCGGCGCGTACGCCCACGCGGTCGGCGCCGCGTACACCGAGGTCACGACGGCGCACCAGCTCCTCACCGTGCTCGGCTCGCCAGTGCGCGGGGTCGGGATCGTCGAGGTGCGGCTCTCGCGGGTGGGGGCCGCCGCCCGGCGGGCCGGGCTGCTCGAGCGGCTGCGGTCCGCCGCGGGCACCGCCGCGGGCACCGCCGCGGGCACGGCCGCGGGCTGACGCCCGCCGGCCTGCGCCCCGTGCTTCTGCGCGAGGGCGCCCGCCGAGGGAACGTCCGGCCTCCGAACCCCTCCAGAGATCTCACAGGTTTGCTCCAGGGACGCACCAGGTCCGTTCGCTTCACTGTCTCCATCACGAACGGCGCACGGACGATACGGAGAGCCCGATGAGCGAGCAGAACACCCCGCAGCCACCCAGCTACCCGCCGGCGGCGCGCCCCGGCGAGCAGGCGCCGGGTCAGGCGCCGGGCGTGGGCGAGCACACCGTTCCGGTGCGCCTGTCGGCCGGCCGCACCGTGCCGGGTGTCGCGAACGTCGCCGGGTCCTACCCCGCGGCGCCCACCGCTGAGACGCCGTCGACCCCCGCCGCTGCGGCCACCCACCCCGCGCAGACCGCCCCCGCCGCCCCCGCCGCCGCCTCGGCGGCGCCGGCCCAGCAGGGCGCCGCGTTCTGGCAGCCGGGCGTGTCCGTGGCCGAGCCGGGGTACACCGAGTCCACGGCGTCCGCCGCCTTCCCCGGCGCCGCCGGGGCGCCTGGCGCCGCAAGCGGCGCGCCCGCCGTCGCCACCGCCACCTCGGGAGCCGTCACCCCGAAGCCGCGCCGCTCCTGGCCGGCCGTCGCCGCGGCGGCCATGCTGGCCGCGGTCCTCGCCTCGGGCGGGACGGCACTGGCCACCGGCGCGTTCGACCAGAGCGCCGCGCCGAGCGCGTACTCCGACCTCGGCACCACCACGCAGGTGGCCGCGTCCACCACCACCGACGTCGACTGGCAGTCCCTCGCCTCGCAGGTGCGCGACTCCGTCGTCGCCATCACGGTCGTGATGAGCGGCGGCACCGCGGCCGGGTCCGGGGTCGTGATCGACGCCGGGAACGGGTACGTCGTGACCAACAACCACGTCGTCTCGGGCGCCACGTCGGGCGGCATCACCGTGACGCTGGCCGACGGCCGGATCTTCGACGCCACGATCGTGGGCACCGACCCGACGACGGACATCGCCGTCGTCAAGCTGACCGATCCGCCCAGCGACCTCAAGGCCGCACAGTGGGGCGACTCCTCGCAGGTGCTCGTGGGCGAGGACGTGATGGCGGTGGGCAACCCGCTCGGCCTCGCCAGCACCGTGACCACCGGCATCGTCTCCGCCGTCGACCGGCCCGTCTCCACCACGGGCGAGGAGAGCAGCGCCTCGAGCGCGCCCGTGGTGACGAACGCGATCCAGATCGACGCCGCGATCAACCCGGGCAACTCGGGTGGCCCGCTGTTCAACACGAGCGGCGAGGTGATCGGCATCAACTCCTCGATCGCCACGACGTCGAGCGAGTCGGGCTCGATCGGACTCGGCTTCGCGATTCCCGCCAACCAGGCGAAGGACGTCGCCGAGCAGCTCATCTCCTCCGGGACCGCGGAGCACGCCTACCTCGGCGTGACGCTCTCCGACGCGACCGCGACGGCGGACGGCACCACTCGCGCCGGCGCCAAGATCGAGTCGGTCTCCAGCGGGACGCCCGCCGCCGAGGCCGGGCTCAAGGCCGGCGACGTGGTGGTCGGCATCAACTCCAAGGCCGTCAGCGGCGCCGAGTCGCTGACCGGGTTCGTCCGGCAGTTCTCTGCCGGCGACGAGGTCACCCTCACCGTGGTGCGCAACGGCGAGGCGATCGACGTCAACGTCTCTCTCGCCGTCCGCCCCGAGACCGACACGGCGTCGGGCTCGACGGGCTCGGGCTCGACCGACCAGGGTCAGTCCGACCAGGGTCAGTCGGGTCAGATCCCCGGGCTGCCGGGCTTCGGCGGGGGAGGCAACGGCTGACACACAGCTCGCGGGGCGGCGGAGGTCAGGCCGCCCGCCCCGCGCTCCGGACGGGTGGAGGTCAGGCCCCCGTCCGGACGGATCAGCGGAGGTCAGGCCGCTGGTCCCACCGGGGGTGGTGAAGCCCCTGAGAACGAGCCCGGGTGCCGCGGCGGATCCCTCCCCAGCCGCGCACCCGGGCTCGTCGGCGCTCGCCGTTCACCCCCGGGACGCCGGCCCGTCGCGGACGGGTCACCGGGCCGTCGTCGGCGCCCGGTGCAATCGCGGACAGAGCCCGCGCCGGGGAGCGCGAGCACGCACCACGCACCCGGGAGTCCGCTCGCATGCCCACGTCTCGCCGTCGCCCGCTGATCGCCGCCCTCGGGGCGGTGCTCGCCGTCGGGGCGCTCGCCGCGCCGTCGTCCGCGTTGCCCGTCCCTGCCGACGCGCCCACGGTGGTGCTCAACGAGATCGTGCACGACGACGTGCTCGGCACCGGTCAGCCCGACGCCGTGGAGCTGCTCAACGTCGGCACCGCGACCGTCGACGTGTCCG
>NZ_VENP01000040.1 GCF_006351005.1 Miniimonas arenae
CCTTTCGCGAGAGGAAGTCCGTCCTTTCGCGAGAGGAAGTCCGTCCTTTCGCGAGAGGAAGTCCGTCCTTTCGCGAGAGGAAGTCGGCGGACCCTCGGGAGGCGATCCTCGCCGTCGGGCGCCCCCCGAGCGGCTCAGCCGCGCTCGGCCTCGAGCTGCTGCTGGCGCCGCCAGCGGATGCCGGCGTCGATGAAGTCGTCGATGTCGCCGTCGAACACCGCCGCCGGGTTCCCGACCTCGTGCTCCGTGCGCAGATCCTTGACCATCTGGTAGGGCTGGAGCACGTACGAGCGCATCTGATCGCCCCAGGAGGCCTTGATGTCGCCCGCGAGCTCCTTCTTCTGCGCCGCCTCCTGCTCCTTCTTGAGCAGCAGCAGCCGCGACTGCAGCACGCGCATCGCGGCGGCGCGGTTCTGGATCTGGGACTTCTCGTCCTGCATCGACACGACCGTGCCCGTGGGCAGGTGGGTGAGGCGCACCGCGGAGTCGGTCGTGTTGACCGACTGGCCGCCGGGGCCGGAGGAGCGGAAGACGTCGACCTTGATGTCGCTCTCGGGGATGTCGATGTGGTCGGTCGGCTCGATGAGCGGGATGACCTCGACCGCCGCGAACGACGTCTGCCGCCGGCCCTGGTTGTCGAACGGCGAGATCCGCACCAGGCGGTGCGTGCCGGCCTCGACCGACAGCGTCCCGTACGCGTACGGAACCTTGACCTCGAACGTCGCCGACTTCAGCCCGGCCTCCTCGGCGTAGGACGTGTCGAGCACCTTGGCGTCGTAGCCGTGCCGCTCGGCCCAGCGCAGGTACATCCGCAGCAGCATCTCGGCGAAGTCGGCCGCGTCGACGCCTCCCGCGCCCGAGCGGATCGTGACGACGGCCTCGCGCGCGTCCCACTCCCCCGCCAGCAGCGTGCGGACCTCGAGCTCGGCCAGCGTCTTGCGGATGGAGGTCAGCTCGCTCTCCGCCTCGGCGAGCGTCTCGGCGTCGTCCTCCTCTCCCGCGAGCTCGACAAGCGTCTCGAGGTCGTCGACACGGGAGTCCAGCCGCTCGAGCCGCTCGAGCTCGGCCTGCGCGTGGCTCAGGCGGGACGTCACGCCCTGCGCCTTCTCGGGGTCGTCCCACAGGTCCGGCGCGGACGCGGCCACCTCGAGCTCGGCGATCTGGGCGCGCAGCGCCTCGGGATCGGTCACGGCGGTGATCTGGCTCAGGGTGTTGCGGAGCGCAGAGATCTCGCTCGGGAAGTCGGTGGCCACGAGGATCCAGCCTACCCGGGGGCCGGTCGGGCGGGATCGTCGGGCGCCTCGCCACCGCGCCCGACGGCGAGCCTCGCCTCGAGCGCGCGCGCCGGGGCCACCCCGGGGCACAGACGGAGAACACCATCGACGACCGGGACCTCGAAGACCCCCGGAACGTCTGGCGGGCGTCGGGAACTGCCTCGCCGTCCCGCCGAGATCGTCTCGCGAAAGGACGAAGAGTCTCTCGCGAAAGGACGGAGAACCTCTCGCGAAAGGACGGAGAACCTCTCGCGAAAGGACAGAAAGTCTCTCGCGAACCGGGGTCAGCGGCCGACGGCGTAGCCCTGGTTGCCCCGCGGGTTCGCCGCCGCGTGCAGCATCCCGTCCGGACGCACGCCGGCCGCACTGATCCGCCCGAGACTCCACGGACCCGCGTCCGTCACGTCGTGCCCGCGCCGCCGCAGGTCCGCCAGCATCTCGGGCCCCAGCCGCGACTCGGCCTGTACCCCGAGCACCTCGGCGCCCCGCGGCGCGAACGAGCTCGGCACGTGCGTCGAGTGCCACGCCGGCGCGTCGATCACCTCCTGCAGTCCCGCGCCGCGCAGCAGGTGCCGCACGAGGAACGGCACCGTCCACTGGTCCTGCTGGTCCCCGCCGGGCGTCCCGAACGCGAGCACGAACCGACCCTCGCCGTCGAGCACCATGCCGGGACTCAGCGTGGTCCGCGGCCGCCGGCCGGGCACGAGCGAGGCGGGCAGGTGCGGCTCGAGCCAGAACATCTGCGCACGCGTGGGCAGCGAGAACCCGAGCCCCGGCACCACGGGCGAGCTCTGCAGCCACCCGCCCGACGGCGTCGCCGACACCGCGTTCCCCCACCTGTCCACCACGTCGAGGTGGCACGTGTCGCCGCGCGCGAGCGTGGGCTCGCCCTCCCCCGGCCGCACCTCGTTCAGCCCGTCCGGCCAGTGCCCGACGGCGTGCATCGCCTCGCGCACGTGCCGCGGCAGTCGCGCGGGACGTCCGCCGGGCGAACCCGGGCGCAGGTGAGCGTCGGCCGAACCGCCCAACAACGCCGCGCGCGATCGCGTGTAGGCGGGGTCGAGCAGGTCGGCGAGCAGGTCCCCCGGCGCGGAACCGACCCCGGGCTCGACCGAGTCGCCGTACCAGGCCTCGCGGTCCGCCATCGCGAGCTTGCACGCCTCGATCGCGAGATGCACCCACGCGGGATCGTCCTCCGCGAGGTCACCGACCCCGGCGGCCTCGAGCAGCGCGAGCTGCTGCAGCAGTACCGGTCCCTGGCTCCACACTCCCGGCTTGGCGATCGTGCGCCCCGCGAAACGGGCGACCGCGGGGGCCTCCTCGCTCGCCCGCCACGCGTCGAGGTCCGCACCGGAGAGGAAGGCCGCGTGCTCGCCGTCGGCCACCCCGTCCCAGGCGGGGGTCCGGGCGAAGGCGTCGACCGCCTCCGCGACGAAGCCCGAGTAGAACGCGGCGCGCCCCGCCTCGGCCTGCGCCGGGACGTCGAGCCCCGCGGCGTCGGCCGCGGCGACGAGCCGCTCGAGCGTGGCCGCGAGGTCGGGGTTGCGGAACCGGCGACCCGGCAGCGGAAGGCCGCCCACGCCGTCGCCGGTCAGGTAGACGGCGCCCGAGGAGGTCCAGCGGTCGCGGAACACGTCCGCGAGCGCCTCGACGGTGCCGGCGGCGCGCGGCAGCAGCGGGTGCCCGTCGCGCGCGTAGCCGATCGCAAAGCGCGCGAGGTCGGCGAGGGGGCGCGTGCCGCGCGTGGCGAGCACGTGCATCCACGCGCCGAACGCGCCGGGGACGACGGCGGCCAGATGCCCCGTGCCCGGCACGGCGTCGACGCCGAGCGCGCGGTACGCCTCGATCGTCGCCGCCCGTGGCGCCACCCCCTGGCCGCACACGACGCGCGTGGCGGCCGTGGCGGCGTCGTGCACGAGGAGCGGCATGTCGCCGCCGAGGCCGTTGAGGTGTGGCTCGACGACGTGCAGCACGAGCCCCGCCGCGATCGCCGCGTCGAACGCGTTGCCGCCCTCCTCGAGAACCGCCATCCCGGCGGCCGAGGCGAGCCAGTGCGTGGAGGCGACCATGCCGAACGTGCCGACGAGCTCGGGGCGGGTGGTGAACGTCATCCTGCGATCCTGCCCGAGACGTCCGACGGCGTGGGTCGCCGGGCAGGTGCGCGGACGCCCTGCGGCGGCGTGCGAGGGCGTGCGAAGGCAGCGACGGCGAGCCCGCGACGTGCAACCACCGCGCCGCCCGGGTGAGACTGGGTCATGGTCCTCCTCGGTTTCCACGCCTCCCACGAGCAGATATCGCCCTCCCGCCTGCTGCGCGACGTGCAGCGCGCCGAGGCCGCGGGCTTCGACGGTGCGATGTGCTCCGACCACCTCGCGCCGTGGAGCCTGCGGCAGGGCCACTCGGGGTTCGCGCTCTCGTGGCTCGGTGCGGCGCTCGCGACGACGACCTTCCCCATCGGCGTGGTCAACGCTCCCGGGCAGCGCTACCACCCCGTGGTCGTGGCGCAGGCGTTCGCGACCCTCGAGGAGATGCACCCGGGACGGTTCTGGGCGGCGCTGGGCAGCGGCGAGAACATGAACGAGCACGTCACGGGCGACCCGTGGCCGGACAAGGCGACCCGGACGGCGCGGCTGGGCGAGGCCGTCACGGTGATCAGGCGGCTGCTCGCGGGTGAGGAGGTCTCCCACGAGGGCCTGGTCCGCGCACACCGAGCCCGGGTCTGGAGCCGCCCTGCGACGCCTCCCCCGCTGCTCGCCACCGCCGTGAGCGCCGAGACCGCGGCGTGGGCGGCCGGCTGGGCCGACGGTCTCGTCACGGTGGCGCAGGAGCCCGCGGCGCTGCGCGCCGTGGTCGACGCCTACCGCGGGGCGGGCGGACGCGGGCCGCTCGCCCTCCAGGTGCACGTCAGCCTCGCCGAGGACGACGCCGCCGCCTACGCGCTCGCCGTGGACCAGTGGCGCAACGCCGTCGTGCCGCAGCCGCAGTCGTGGGACCTCGAGCAGCCGGAGGACTTCGACGTCGCGGCGCGCGAGCTCGCGGCCGACGAGGCGAGCGCACCGACCGAGGCGAGCGCACCGACCGACGCGAGCGCACCGACCGAGGCGAGCGCACCGACCGAGGCGAGCGACGCCGTCGTGAACGAGGCCGCGCTGCGCGCGGCGGTCCTCGTCGACCACGACGTGACGTCCCTCGCCCGGCGCCTCGCGGACCTCGCCGCGATCGGCTTCGACCGCCTCTACCTGCACCACGTGGCGCAGGACAACGACCCGTTCCTCGCGGCGGCGCCGCGGCTGCTCGCCGAGATCAGGAGGCTCGCATGAGGATCACCGACACCAGCGACCTGTGGTGGAAGACCGCCGTCGTCTACTGCCTCGACGTGGAGGTCTACCTCGACTCCGACGGCGACGGCGTGGGCGACCTGCAGGGCCTCGCGCTGCGCCTGGACTACCTCGCCGAGCTGGGCGTGACGTGCCTGTGGCTCATGCCGTTCTACCCGACGCCCGACCTCGACGACGGCTACGACGTGAGCGACTTCTACGGGGTCGATCCGCGCCTGGGCACGCACGGCGACCTCGTGGAGGTGATCCGCACCGCCAACGACCGCGGCATGCGCGTCATCGTCGACCTCATCGTCAACCACACCTCGGACCGCCACCCGTGGTTCCGCTCGGCGTTGCGCAGCGTCGACTCCCCCTACCGCGATTACTACGTCTGGCGTGAGGACCCCCCGCCCGCGAACGAGCCGAACGAGGTGTTCCCGGGCGAGGTCGACGGGATGTGGGAGAAGGACGAGCGGTCGGGCCAGTGGTACCTGCACAGCTTTTACGCCCACCAGCCCGACCTCAACATCGGCAACCCGAAGGTCCGCGACGAGATCGCCAAGACCATCGGGTTCTGGCTCCAGCTCGGGGTGTCGGGCTTCCGCGTGGACGCCGTGCCGTACTTCCTCGAGGCTCCGCTGGGCGACGTCCAGGACGGTCACCGGCTGCTGCGCGACCTGCGCCGGTTCCTCCAGCGCCGTTCCCCCGAGGCGGTGCTGCTCGGCGAGGTCAACCTCCCCTACGACGAGCAGATGAAGTATTTCGGCGGCGACGACGCGGACGAGCTGACCATGCAGTTCGACTTCGTCGGGATGCAGGCGATCTACCTCGCGCTCGCGCGCCACGACCCCGCGCCGCTGGTGAAGGCGCTGCGCGAGCGCCCCCGGCTGGCCGTCGAGGCGCAGTGGGCGAACTTCCTGCGCAACCACGACGAGCTGACGCTGGACAAGCTGAGCGAGTCCGAGCGCGCGGAGGTGTTCGAGGCGTTCGCGCCCGACGAGAGCCAGCGCGTCTACGGACGCGGGATCACCCGGCGCCTGCCACCGATGCTCGGCGGCGACCCGCGGCGCGTCCGGATGGCCTACAGCCTCCTGCTCACCCTGCCCGGCACGCCCGTGCTGTTCTACGGCGAGGAGATCGGGATGGGCGAGAACCCGGACGTCCCCGGCCGCGAGGCGGTTCGCACGCCCATGCAGTGGTCGAACCGCAAGAACGGCGGGTTCTCCGACGTCGCGCCGTCGCGCCTCGTGGCGACGCCGCCGGCCGGCGGGTACGCGCCGCAGCACGTCAACGTCGCCGACCAGGTGGAGGACCCCGACTCGTTGCTGTGCTTCGTGCAGCGGCTCATCGCCCGCTACCACCGCTCGCCCGAGATCGGGTGGGGCGAGCTGGCGATCCTCGACCCGGGCGACGCGGCTCCCGCGGTGCTCGCGCACTCGCTGCGCGCGGACGTCGGGCGGATGGTCGCGCTGCACAACTTCTCCGACGAGCCCGCGGTCGCGCAATTCGTCCTCGACGACGAGCCCGACGGCGTGCGGCTGTCCGACCTGCTGGGTCCCGGCGAGGTGAGCGTCGGGAGCAGGCGCGAGGTGGAGGTCGAGCTCGAGGCGTACGGCTTCCGGTGGTTCCGGGTGGCCCGGCCGGGCGACGGGCGCCTGGGGTAGGCGGCGGCACCGCTGCGGCGGGCGCCGTAAGTTGGGAGCCATGGTCTCCTACCGCTACCTCGGAAGCTCGGGCCTCAAGGTCTCCGAGATCACCTACGGCAACTGGGTCACGCACGGGTCCCAGGTCGACGACACCCACGCCATCGCGACCGTGCACGCGGCGCTCGACGCCGGCATCACCACCTTCGACACCGCCGACGTCTACGCGAACACGGCCGCCGAGGAGGTGCTCGGACGCGCGCTCGCCGGCCAGCGCCGCGAGTCGCTCGAGATCTTCACCAAGGTCTACTTTCCGACCGGCCCGAAGGGCCCGAACGACACCGGCCTGTCCCGCAAGCACATCCGCGACTCCGTGCACGGCTCGCTGCGCCGCCTCGGCACCGACTACATCGACCTGTACCAGTGCCACCGGTTCGACTACGAGACGCCCCTCGAGGAGACGTTCGGCGCGTTCGCCGACCTCGTCCACCAGGGCAAGGTGCTCTACATCGGCGTCTCGGAGTGGACCGCGGAGCAGCTGCGCGAGGGCCACGCGATCGCGAAGGACCTCGGCATCCAGCTCGTCTCGAACCAGCCGCAGTACTCGATGCTCTGGCGGGTCATCGAGGGCAAGGTCGTCCCGACCTCGACCGAGCTCGGCATCTCCCAGGTCGTCTGGTCCCCCATGGCGCAGGGCGTCCTGTCCGGCAAGTACCTGCCCGGTCAGCCCGTGCCCGAGGGCTCGCGTGCGACCGACGAGAAGAGCGGCGCCAACTTCATCAAGAGCTTCCTGCGCGAGGAGGTCCTCGAGGCCGTCCAGCGGCTCAAGCCGGTCGCGGCCGAGGCCGGGCTGAGCATGCCGCAGCTCGCGATCGCGTGGGTGCTGCAGAACCCGAACGTGTCCGCCGCGCTCGTCGGCGCCTCGCGCCCGGAGCAGCTCGCGGACACCGTCAAGGCGTCCGGCATCACGCTCGACGCCGACACCATGGCCGCGATCGACACCGCCCTCAGCGGCGTCGTCTACGACGACCCCGAGGACACCTACCGGGTGTCGCCGAAGTCGCGCGTGGCCTGACTCGGTCCGCACGACCGGGCCCGACGGCGAGGCGAGCCGAGCGCTCGTCGCTCGCCTTCGCCGTCGGGCGCCTCACGTGGACACCGCCACCGCCACGTCCACCCCAGACGCGGCGACGCCCACCCGGGCCCGGCGCTACCGGGTCGGCCGCACCCGCAGCGCGTCCATCCCGCCGTCGACGGCGAGCGTGACGCCCGTGGTCGACGCCGCCCGCGGCCCGACGAGGTAGGCGACGGCGTCGGCCACCTCCTCCGGACGCACGAGCCGGCCGTGGGGCTGGCGCGCCTCCAGCGCTGCGCGCTCGGCGGCGGGGTCTGACGCGGCGTCGAGCAGCCGCCCGATCCAGGGCGTGTCGACCGTGCCGGGGCTGACCGCGTTGACGCGGATGCCCTCGCGGACGTGATCGGCGGCCATCGCCCGGACGAGCGAGAGCAGCGCGCCCTTGGTCGCGCTGTAGAGCGCGCGCTGCGGCAGCCCCGCGGTGGCCGCGATCGAGCACGTCACGCAGATTGCCGCGCTCGGCGACCGGCGCAGGTGCGGCAGGGCGGCGCGGGTCACCCGCGCGACGCCGACAACGTTGAGGTCGAGCACGCGCAGCCACTCGGCGTCGTCGTTGGCCGCCACGTCACCCTGTGCCCCGATGCCCGCGTTGTTCACCACGATGTCGAGCCGGCCGAACGCCTCGACCACGGCCTCGACGCCGGCGCGCACGGACGCGTCGTCCGTGACGTCGACGCGCACGGCGAGGTCGGCGTCGGCGTGCTCGGGCGCGACGTCGAGCACGGCGACGCGCGCGCCGTCGGCCCGCAGGCGGGTCGTGATCGCCGCGCCGATCCCCGAGGCGCCGCCCGTGACGAGCGCGACGAGGCCGTCGAGGTGGCCCACCGGGACGCCCACAGCGCTCACGGCGCTCACGCCGCCACGCAGCGCTGCCGCTGCGTGCCGAGGCCGTCGATGGTGAGTTCCACGACGTCGCCCGCGGCGAGGTAGGGGAACCGGCCGGACAGCGCGACGCCCTCGGGCGTGCCCGTGAGCACGAGGTCGCCCGGCTCGAGCGTGAGGTACTGGCTGAGCTCCCACACGATGTGGTCGAGGGAGAAGATCAGGTCGGACGTACGCGAGTCCTGCCGCGGCTCGCCGTTCACGCTGCTGCGCAGCCGGACGTCGTCGGCGTCGATCTCCTCCGGCGTCACGAGCCACGGCCCGAGCGGGCAGAACCCCGGCGCGGACTTGCCCTTGGACCACTGCCCGCCGGAGAGCGCGAGCTGCCACTCGCGCTCGGAGAGATCGTTCGCGACGGCGAACCCCGCCACGTGTGCACGCGCCGCCTCGGGCGAGGCGAGCCGTGCGGCGCGGGTGCCGATCACCAGCGCCAGCTCCACCTCCCAGTCGGTGCGCGTGCTGCCCGGCGGGATCACGACGTCGTCGTCCGGCCCGACCACCGTGTTCGGCGACTTCATGAACATCACCATGTTCTCCGGCGGCTCGGCGCCCGACTCCGCGGCGTGCGCCGCGTAGTTCTGGCCGATGCAGTACACGGCCGAGGGCCGCGCGATCGGGGCGCCAACGCGGCGGCCCGCCGCGTCCGGGAGCTCGGGCAGGTCGCCGGCCTCGAGGGCGGCGCGCACGCGCGCGACGCCGTCGGCGGCGAGGAAGGCGCCGTCGATGTCGGCGGTGAGGCCGCGCAGGTCGAGCACGCGCTCGCCGTCGAGCAGCACGGGGACCTCCTGACCCACGGGACCGAGTCGGGCGAGACGCATACGAACCTCTGGCTTTCCGGCTGACGAGGAGCAGGCGCGCGGGGTGGGCGCCGCGGCGATTCTTCCACACCGGGTGTTCGCACGGGCGGGAGTCATCCGATGTTTACGCGTGGCTGAGCCGGTAGGCACGGCGCGCGGTCCCTTCGGCGACGGCGCGCCAGCCCGCCGGGCCGAGGTCCGCCTCGGTGGCGACCCAGGTCCACCACTCGGCCGGGGTCACCGCCGCGCCGAGGGTCGCGCTGACCGGCCAGTCCGAGGCGAGCACGGCCCGGTCGGGCCCGAACGCCGCGAGCGCGTGCCGCAGGAGGTCGCCGCCGTGGCGATCCAGCTCGTCGCGCGACGCGCACTCGGGCGCCAGCCCGGAGAGCTTGACCCACGTCTCGGGGCGCGCGGCCAGCCGGTCGATCGCGTGCGCCCAGGCCGCGCCCGACGGCGAGCCCAGCCCCGCACGGACCGGCGGCTTCCCGAGGTGGTCGAGCATCACACGGGTCGCCGGTGAAGCAGCCAGCAGACGGACCAGCGCGTCCAGCTGCTCGTGCCGGACGCACGCGTCGAACACCAGCCCCGCCTCGGCGACCACCGCGAGTCCGCGGGCCAGGAGCGGATCGGCGAGTGCGCCGTCGGGCTCGTGCTGGAGGAGGTGCCGCACGCCGACGACCTGGCCCAGCGCGAGCAGCGCGCACAGGTCGGCGGCCAGCGTCGGCGAGCGGAGGTCGACCGCGGCCACGACGCCGACGACCTCGGGTGCGGGGTCGGGCCGCTGCCCGGACTCGCCGGGCGGCCCCGGCGGCGAGTCGGGACGGTCCGCGACGTCTGTCCGGCTCGCGTCGCGACCGCTCGAGCGGGCGAGCTCCACCATGAACCCCGCCTCGGCGAGCGCCTGGTCGCGACGCGCGTCCGCCTCGACGAGGAGGCACCAGCGGGTGCGGGGATCGCCGTCGGCGCGCTCGTCCAGCGTCACCGGACGGTTCAGCGCAGGCACGCCGGCCAGCCAGGGGTACGGAAGGCGGGCGGGGTCCCAGACGTGGACGTGCGCGTCGAGCACCGGGGAGTGCTCGTCGACCGTCACGCGCCGACCCTAGCGCGCGGGTGTGGCCTCTTGCCGGGGCACGGACCACTCAGTCATCCGACCTCTCCGGACGAGGTCCCTCGGCGCACGAGCGCCGCCACCGCCTCGACCACCGCGCGCGCGGCGAGCGACAGGTCTTCGGAACTCGCCTCGCGGCCGAACGTGACACGCAGCGCCGTCTGGGCGAGCTCGCGATCGAGGCCCATCGCGGTGAGCACGTGCGACGGCTCGTCCGACCCTGCGTGGCACGCCGACCCGGAGGACACGAGCACGCCGCGCTGCTCGAGCTCGAGCAGCACCGACTCCCCCGACACGCCGCCGAGCACGAACGACGCGTGCCCCGGCAGACGCCGCACCGGGTGCCCGGTGAGGCGAGCCGACGGCAGGAGGGGACGCACGCCGTCGAGCACCTGCGCGACGAAGGCGTCCCGGCGCGCGGCGAGGACGCTGCCCGCGGCGCGCTCGGCGTCGGCGAGCCCGAGCGCGACGGCGAACGCGACCGCACCAGCCACGTCCTGCGTGCCCGAGCGCACGCCGCGCTCCTGCCCGCCGCCGTGCAGCAGCGGCTCGAGACGGACCCCGCGGCGCAGCCACAGCACGCCGGTGCCCTTGGGCGCGCCCACCTTGTGGCCGGACAGCGACAGCGCGTCGACGCCGAGCCCGGCCACGTCGAGCGCGAGGGCACCCGCCGCCTGGACGGCGTCGCAGTGGAGCGGGACGCCCGCGGCGTGGCAGCGCGCGGCAACGTCCTCGAGCGGCTGCACCGTCCCGACCTCGTTGCTCGCGAGCTGCACCGACACCACGGCCACGTCTCCGCCGGCGAGCGCGGCGTCGAGCGCGTCGAGGTCGACCACGCCGTCGCCGTCGACGGGCAGCACCGTCAGGTCGAAGCCCGTCCGCGCCAGCCACGCCGCCGACTCGAGCACCGCGGGGTGCTCGACGGCGGAGATCACCACCCGCGTCGCGCCCACCGCCTCGCGGCGGGCCAGGGCGAGGCCCTTGACGGCCGTGTTGTCCGACTCGGTGCCACCCGAGGTGAACACGACCTCGGCCGGCCGGGCCCCGAGCACCGCAGCGACGTCGGCGCGGGCCTGCTCGAGCGCCGTCGACGCGTCGTGGCCAAGCGCGTGCACCGAGGAGGGGTTGCCGAACCGGGCGGTGAGGAACGGCCATGCCGCCTCGAGCGCCTCCCGCCGTACGGGGGACGTCGCGGCCCGGTCGAGGTAGGGCATCAGGGGCGCGGGTCCGCCGCGGCGGTCGAGGTGGCCAGCTCCATGTCCAGCCCGAGGTCCACCGATCCGGCGCCGTGGGTGAGCGCGCCGACCGAGACGAGGTCCACGCCGGTCCGCGCGATCGCGCCGATCGTCTCGAGCGTCACGCCCCCGGAGGCCTCGACGAGCGCCCGGCCCGCCACGAGCGTTACCCCGGCGCGCAGGTCCTCGAGGGAGAAGTTGTCGAGCATGAGCGTGCCCACCACGCCCGAGGCGAGCACCGGCTCGATCTGGTCGAGGCGGTCCACCTCGACCTCAAGGTGCGTGGTGTGCGGCAGGCGCGCGGCGGCCGCGCGCAGGGCCGAGGTGACCTCGCCGTCGGCGCCGAGCAGCGCGGCGAGGTGGTTGTCCTTGACCATCACGGCGTCCGACAGCGAGTACCGGTGGTTGAACCCGCCGCCGCAGGTCACGGCGTGCTTCTCGAGCGCGCGCAGCCCGGGCGTCGTCTTGCGGGTGTCCACCACCCGGACCGGACGCCCGGAGGCCGAGACCGCGTCGCCGACGGCGGCCACGTACGCCGCGGTCCGGGTCGCCACCGCGACGGCCCGGGCGAGCAGGTTGAGCGCGACGCGCTCACCGCGCAGCACCGCCCGCGCCGGACCCTCGACGACGGCGAGGACGTCGCCCGGGGCGAGCCGCTCGCCGTCGGGCACGACGTCCGTGACCCGCACCGCGCCTGCAGGCGAGGCGGGGTCGGAGCAGGCCGTCATGACGGCCGCGACGACGTCGCCGCACGCGACGACGCACGCCTCGCGCGTCCGGACCACGGCGCGGGCGCGCGCCGTGGCCGGCACGAACGCGTCGGACGTGAGGTCGCCGAACGGGGCGTCCTCGGCGAGCGCGCGGTCGACGACGGCGCGCAGCACCTGCGGCGTGTAGGCGGCGGTCATGCGCGGCCGAGCGCGAGCGACCCCGCGACGGTGCCGCTGAGGATGCCGCGCGCGGGCAGGCCGGCGGGGTCGGCGACGAGGACGCGGTGGACGGTCTCGGCGGGCTCGAGCACGCCGGTCGAGTCGGTCGAGTCGGGCGACTCGGGCGAGTCACCGGAGTGGTCGCTGCGCTGGTGCGCCCCGAACGACCCGGTGCGCGCGAGCGCGGCGGCCACCACGACGCGCGCCGCGAGCAGCAGGTTGGCGTCCTCGACGTCGCTCGTCTCCAGCCCGAGCATGGCGTCCGGCAGGAGCGAGGGCGTCGCGAACGCGGCGAGCGCGGTGCGCGCCTGCTCGAGGCCCTCGCGCGAGCGGATGAGCCCGGCGTGCTCCCACATCACGCGCTGCAGGTCCGCTCGCGTCCACGGGCCGGCGTCCGGGGCGTCGCCGAGCGGCACCACGGCGGGGGGCGCCCAGCCGTCGGACGCCACGGCACGCGGGCCGGTGGCCGCGTCGGCGCCGGGTCGCCCCGCGCCGACGACGGGCCGGTCGGCACCCGCCCCGCCGGCCACGAGGCCCGGCGCGTCGGAGGTGTCGGCGGGCTCGCCGTCGAGCGCCGCGACGCACCGCCGCGCGAACACCGCGGCCTCGAGGAGCGAGTTGGACGCGAGGCGGTTGGCGCCGTGCACGCCGGTGCACGCGACCTCGCCCACAGCCCACAGGCCGGGCACGCTCGTGCGGCCCGCGAGGTCGGTGCGCACGCCGCCCATCCAGTAGTGCGCGGCGGGCGTCACGGGAACGGGCTCGCCTCCGAGGTCCCAGCCGCGCTCGGCGCACGCGGCGACGATCGTCGGGAACCGGCGGCGCACGGTCGCGGCGCCGAGCCGCGTCGCGTCCAGCCGCACCGGCGAGCCCTGCGCGCGCTCCTGGGCGGCGATGGCGCGGGCCACCACGTCGCGCGGGGCGAGCTCGGCGGCGGGGTGCACGTCGAGCATGAACCGGCGCCCGGCGTCGTCCACGAGCACCGCGCCCTCGCCGCGCACGGCCTCGGAGACGAGGAACGGCTCGGCGGCCGCGAGCACCGTGGGGTGGAACTGCACCATCTCGGCGTCCGCGATCTCGGCGCCGGCACGCAGCGCCATCGCGACGCCGTCGGCCGTCGCCACGGCGGGGTTCGTCGTGGTCGGGTAGAGCTGGCCGGCGCCTCCGGTCGCGAGCACGACGGCGTCGCCCGCCACGCGCTCGACCTCACCCGAGGCGGTGCGCACGTCGAGGCCGACCGCTCGCCCGCCGTCGAGCACGACGTCGATCGCGATGGTGTGCTCGCGCACCTCGATGCCGCGGTCGAGCGCGGCGACCACGAGCGCGCGGACGATCTCCGCGCCGGTCGCGTCGCCACCGGCGCGCAGCACGCGGGGGTAGCTGTGCGCGGCCTCGAGGGCGCGGCACAGGATGCCGCCGTCGCGGTCGAACGTGACGCCGAGCTCGAGGAGCCGGTCGATCGCGGTGGGGCCGTCGGCGGCGAGCGCCATCGCGGCGGCGGGGTCGGACAGGCCCGCACCCGCGCGGCGGGTGTCGGTGACGTGCGCGACGACGCTGTCCGGCCGCGGGCCCACGACGGCGACGCCGCCCTGGGCGTGCACCGTGTTGGACTCGGTCAGGGCGCCCTTCGTGACGAGCACGACCTCGTGGGCGGTGCTCGCCTCGATGGCGGTGAGCAGGCCGGCGAGGCCGGATCCGACGACGACGATCCTCAACGGGGGCCTCCTGTGGTGCTGCTGGTGCTGGTGGTGCTCGTGCTGGGGGTGCCGGTGAGCGGCTTGGGCGCGGCCGCGAGCATCCGCTCCAGGGCCGTGCGGGCGTGCCGGGCGACGTCGGGGTCCACCTGGATCTCGTTGACGACCTCGCCGGCGGCGAGCGACTCGAGCGTCCAGGCGAGGTAGCCGGGGTGGATCCGGTACATCGTCGAGCAGGGGCACACCACGGGGTCGAGGCAGAAGATCGTCTTGTCCGGGTGCTGCGCGGCGAGCCGGTTCACCATGTTGATCTCGGTGCCGATCGCGATCGTCGAGCCGGGCTCGGCGTCGGCGACGAACTGGCGGATGAGCTCGGTCGAGCCTGCCGCGTCGGCGGCGTCGACCACCGCCATCGGGCACTCGGGGTGCACCACGACCTGCACGCCCGGGTGAGCTTCGCGCGCGGCGGCGATCTGCGCCGTCGTGAACCGCTTGTGCACCGAGCAGAAGCCGTGCCACAGGATGACGCGCGCGTCGCGCAGGGCCTCGGCGTCGTTGCCGCCGAGCGGCTTGCGCGGGTTCCACATCGGCATCGCCGCCAGCGGCACGCCCATCGCCTTGGCAGTGTTGCGGCCGAGGTGCTGGTCGGGGAAGAAGAGGACGCGCTCGCCGCGGGCGAACGCCCACTCCAGCACGGTGCGCGCGTTCGAGGACGTGCACACGATCCCGCCGTGCCGGCCGCAGAACGCCTTGAGCGCGGCCGAGGAGTTCATGTAGGTGACCGGGACGACGGGCAGCTTGCCGCCCGGGTGGCGCTCGAACCAGTCCGGGCCGACGGTCTCGTCCGGGTCGAAGCGGTAGACCTGCGCGAGCTCGGCCCACGCCGCCTCGACGGAGTCCTCGTCGGCCATGTCGGCCATCGAGCAGCCCGCGGCGAGGTTCGGCAGGATGACGGTCTGCTCCTCGCGGGCGAGGATGTCGGCCGTCTCCGCCATGAAGTGCACGCCGCAGAAGACGATCGCCTCGGCGTCGGGCCGGGTCAGGGCGGCGCCCGCGAGCTGGAAGGAGTCGCCGACGAAGTCGGCGTAGGCCACGATCTCGTCGCGCTGGTAGTAGTGGCCGAGAATCACGACGCGGTCGCCGAGGGACGCCTTCGCGGCGGCGATCCGCGCGTGCAGCTCGTCGTTGGTCATGCGCTGGTAGGCGATCGGGAGCTGACCCGGGCGCGAGCGGGCGTTCGTGGTCGCGGCGGGCACGACGTCGGCCACCGAGGCACCCGGCCCGTAGGTGGGCAGGGCGTCGAAGTCCCAGGTGGGCGTGGCGAGGCCGGGGTCGCACGCCGGCGTGACCGGGGCGTCGAGCAGCTGGGCGATGGAGGTCATGCGGCGCTCCTCGGAGGCGGGGTGGGGCTGGTGGCGACGGAGTCGGGCCGGTAGCGGTACAGGCTCGGGGGGCGGTGGCTCGTCCCGGTGACCTTCTCGCCCGTAGGCTCGACGGCGCCGCTCGCCAAGATCTGACGGCGGAAGTTCGCGGGGTCCAGGCCTCGGCCGAGGACCGCCTCGTACACCTCGCGCACCTCGGTGAGCGTGAACTCGTCGGGCAGGAAGGCGTGCGCGATCGGGGTGTACTCGAGCTTGGCGCGCAGCCGGGCGAGGGCGTAGTCGACGATCGCGGCGTGGTCGAACGCGAGCGCCGGCAGCTGCTCGGCGGGGAACCAGGCGACGTTCTCCCCCGCGACCATGCGCGCGTCCTCGTCCGCGCGGACCAGGGCCCAGTAGACGATCGACACGACGCGCTCGGGGCACGGGGCGTCGGGTGAGGAACCGTCCCGCGAACGGTCCACGCCACCGAAGGCGTAGAGCTGCTCGAGGTAGTTCGGGTCGAGGCCGATGGTGTGCCGCAGCCGGGCCCGGGCCGCCTCGACGAGGCTCATGTGCTCCTCGAGCGGCTCACCGGGCAGGGCCCAGGCGCCGAGGAACGGCTCGCGGATGCGGCGGACGAGCGGCAGCCACAGCGTGGTTCCGCTGCCGTCCGGGGTGGGCCGGAGGGCGAGGATGACGGTCGAGACCGCGAGCTGCACGGGGCGCCCTCCCTTGAGGTCGGGGCGACATTAACCCCGCCTTTTGGTCACGTCAACCTGAAGGGGCAGGTGTGTCGAGGAGTGGGACGGCGCGTCAGTCCCGACCGGTCTCCCAGCCCCCGCGCCGGTACGCGGAGGTCCCGAGCGCCGCGACGATCAGGGCCGCGAGGATCGAGGCGACCATCACCGCAGCCATCGCGATCGCCGACCCGCCGAGCACACCGACCAGGGGGCTGATCAGCGCCGGCAGCAGCGCGCCGAGGCAGCCGAGCACCGCGGCGGCGGACCCGGCGCGCTCGCCGTGCCGGCTCAGGGCGATCGTCGTGGCGTTCGGCGGAACGAAGTTCTGGAACGACAGCACCGCGGCGAGCGGGACGAGGAACAGCAGCGCGTTGCTCGGCCCGACGCCGGTCAGCGACACCCCGAGCAGCACGAGCGCGACACCCAGCTGCAGCGGCAGCACGAGCCGGATGATCCGGATCGAGGAGTACCGGTGCACGAGCGCCGCGTTGACCTGCGCCATCCCCACCAGCAGCACGCCGCCCACGGCGAAGAACAGCGAGAACTGGTGCGCGGAGAGTCCGAGCTGGTCCTGCAGCACGAACGGCGAGCCCGAGACGTACGCCATGAGCGCGCCGCTCACGAGCCCCGGCAGCACGGCGAGCGCGAGGAAGCGCCGGTCGGCCAGCAGCACGCGGTAGTTGCGCAGCGCCGCGGGGATCCCGCCGGTCATGCGCTTCTCGACGGGGTGCGACTCGGGCAGGAAGCGCCAGCACGCGAGCAGCACGAGCGCGCCGCAGCCGGCCAGCACGCCGAACACCGCACGCCAGCCCCAGTGCTGGGCGATGAACCCGCCGACGGTCGGTGCGAACAGCGGCGCCACGCCGATCACGAGCATCATCCGCGAGATCGTCGCCGCCGCGACGGCGCCCGTGTAGCGGTCGCGGATGAACGCCTGCGCGCACACGCCGAGGGACGCGGCCGCGACGCCCTGGAGCAGGCGCAGACCGAGGAACACCCCGATCCCGGAGCCGAGCAGGACCAGCAGGCAGGCCACGACGTGCAGCGACGCCCCGATGATGACCGGCTTGCGCCGGCCCACGCGGTCCGACCACGGGCCCACGACGAGCTGGCCGAACGCCGCGCCGATCATCATGAACGAGATGGTCAGCTGCGCCGTCGCCTCGTTGACCTGCATCTCCGACGCCACCTGGGGCAGCGAGGGCAGGTACATGTCGACGGTGACCGCGAAGATCGCGGACATCGAGCCGAGCAGCGCCACGAGCGCGGCGCGGGGGCGCGGGCCCGACGGCGCGGCGGGGCGACCCGGGCGCGCACCGTCGCCTCGGCGACCGAACCGGCGGGCGCGGCCGGACGCGCCCGTCGTGGCGGGGTCGGGGTCGGGGTCCTGGCGGACGGGGACGGCCGTGACCTCGGGCAGCACGGCGTCGACGACGGGACCCTCGACGATCTCGGGGGCCGGCTCGTCGCGTTCGACGGCGCCGGCGTCGGCGCGGAGGTGCTCGGGGCAGGGGCTGGGCGGCGCTTGGGTCATCGTGGCGTCTCGGTCTCGTGCGCGGCGGAGGCTGGGGCTTGTCTTGCTCCCGTGCGGCCTGCGGGCGAGCCGGACGGCTGGCCGGGCAGGGCGGCGGGGTGCGAGGCGTACGGGTGCTGTCTACGGCGGCCGACGGCGCGGGCCCCGATGGGTCCCCCACCCACGCCGGCGGGACAATCGTGCACCCCGTGCGGCGGTGTTGTCGAATCGTTTCGAGCTCTGGAACTGTGACGTGGTCCACCTCACACGCGCGTGTGAGGTGGACCGCCCTGGGATCGGCCACGACGTGAGACGCCCGCCGCACACCGAGACCGGCGCCCGGGTCGCGACTACCGTGCAGAGACCACCACGTCAGCCACGGGAGGACACACCCATGCGCAGCACACGTCTCGCGATCGCCGGCCTTGCCGCCGTCATCGGGCTCAGCCTCGTCGCCTGCAGCCCCGAGGACACCGGCTCCGGCGACGCCACCGGGTCGGACGCCACGGACTCCGGCACCACCGACTCCGGGTCGGGCGCCGCCGAGGCGGGCTCGGACCTCGACGTCGCCGCCTACGACGACGTCATCGCAGAAGGACCGGTCGCCGACGACGCCGCCGTCGAGGCGAGCGAGTGGGCCAGCGCCGTGCGCGAGAGCGGGACGCTGCGCATCGGCGGCACGGAGACCTCGAACCTGTTCTCGCTGCTGGACCCGACGTCACAGCAGGTGCGCGGCTTCGACGCCGGCCTGTCGCAGCTGCTCTCGCAGTACGTCCTGGGCGAGGTCAGCACCGAGCTGTCCCAGGTCACGTCGGACACCCGCGAGCAGGTGCTCGTGAACGGTGACGTCGACGCCGTCTTCGCGACGTACTCGATCACGCCCGCACGCGCCGAGCGCATCTCGTTCGCCGGCCCGTACTACTCGTCCCAGGCGGGCATCCTGGTCCGCAGCGACAACACGGACATCACGTCGGTCGCCGACCTCGCGGGCAAGACCGTCGCCACGCAGGCCAGCTCCACCGGCGAGACGCTGCTCGCCGAGGAGGCGCCGGAGGCCGAGGTCCTGGCGCTTCCCGACCACGCGCAGGCCATTGAGGCCGTACTGAACGGGAACGCGGACGCCTACGTCATCGACCAGACCCTCCTGCTCAACGCGGTCCTCCAGCAGGGCGACGCCGTGAAGATCGTCGGCGAGCCGTTCGGCCCCGAGGACCTGTACGGCATCGGTGTGCCGCTGGACTCCGACGGCGTCGAGTTCATCAACACGTTCCTCGACGAGATCATCGCGTCCGGCGTCTGGGAGGACCTCTGGACCGTGACGATCGGTGACCGCACCGGCGTCACCACCGTCCCGGCGGCGCCCACCCCGGGCGAGACCGGCCTGAGCTGAGCCGAGACCCAGATGAGCTGAGTCGCGCCCCCTGACGTCGCGGGGGGCGTGCGACGATCGGCCCGGCGACCGCACCGGTCGCCGGGCCGATCTCGTCCGAAAGGAGGGTCATGGACGTCCTCTTGCGCGACTACTCCGACGACTTCCTCGCGGGGCTGTGGCTGACGCTCCAGCTCACGGGCATCGGGTTCGTCGGAGCGTTCGTGGTCGGCACGGTGCTCGCGGTGTTCCGGATCTCACCGATCCCACCGCTGCGCGTGGCCGGCACTCTGTACGTCGAGCTGTTCCGCAACGTCCCGCTCGTGACGCTCCTCATCCTGGTCGTCTACGGCCTGCCGTACGCGGGTCTGAACCTCGGGTTCTACTGGTCGGTCATCCTCTCGATCGTGGCCGTGGGGGCGGCGTTCGCGTGCGAGACGCTGCGCTCGGGTATCAACGCGGTGAGCACGGGCCAGGTCGAGGCGGCACGCGCGCTCGGGCTCACGTTCGCCGGCATCTGCCGCGAGCTGGTCGTGCCACAGGCGCTTCGCACGGTGATCGGCCCGATCGTCACGCTGTTCATCGGGATCCTGCTCTCGTCCTCCCTCGCCGCGGTGGTCGGGATGCGCGAGCTGACGGCGACGGTGGCCTACATCAACAATCGCGAAGCGCTCGGGCTGACGACGTTCGCGGTGGCGGCGGCCATCTACGTGGCGCTCTCGCTCGGCGCGGCGGGCTTCGGCTCGGTGCTCGAACGGCGCCTGCGGGTGCTGCGATGAGCGCGCACGCCCTGTTCGACACGCAGGGTCCCCGCGGTCGCGCCACCGTGCGGATCGTCACGATGCTCTCCGTGGTGGCGGCGTTCGCGCTGGCCGCGCTCGTGTACTGGCAGCTCTACCGCACGGGCCAGCTCGCGCCGTCGAAGTGGCGCACGTTCATCCAGCCCGGGACCCTGCGCTACTTCGCCGACGCGCTGCGCAACACCGCGCTGGCGGCCCTCGGAGCGGCAGCGATCGGTCTGCCGCTCGGACTCGTGCTCGCGCTCGGCCGACTATCCCGACGACGGTGGCTGCGACTGCCCTCCACCGCCGTCATCGAGCTCTTCCGCGCCGTGCCGGTGCTGCTCGTGATCTACGTGCTCATGTTCGCGCTGCCCGCCTACGGCATCCGCCTCAGCATCTACGCCAAGCTCGTGATCCCGATCGGGCTGTGCGCCGCTGCCGTCCTGGCGGAGGTGTTCCGGGCGGGCGTGCTCGCGGTGCCGCGCGGGCAGACCGAGGCGGGGCTCGCCGTCGGGCTCAGGGAAGGCCTCGTGATGCGGATCGTGGTCTTCCCGCAGGCGCTGCGCATGGTCATCCCGGCGCTCGTCGCCCAGTCCGTGGTGGTGGTCAAGGACACGGCCTTCGGGTACGTGGTGAGCTACCCCGAGCTGATGCAGTCGGGCAAGGTGCTCGTCGCCAACACGAACGACCTCATCCAGACGTACCTGGTGATCACCCTCGTCTACGTGGTGGTCAACGTGCTGATCTCGGCCTTCGCGCAGCGGCTCGAACGCCGGATGAACCGCGCCCGAGGGATGGGACGCGTCTCTATCCTCGCCCGGGTGCGGCGCACCGCGATCCAGTAGGTCGACGCCGGTTCGAGCGCGGATGGGGCGCTCGGGACATCGGCCGCCGTCTGGTCGTAGCGCCGCATGACGCGTGGTCCAAGCGTCGAGCTGATGACTCGCCACTGGGGGTGGCCGCGGTGTCGGACCTCGGCCATAGGGTGCAGAAGAGTCGCAAGGCCAGCCGCCGCGAGGAGCATCATGTCGGAAGCGTTCGAGGTCGACACGGCGGCGTTGCGCGAGCACGCCGAGCACTGGGGCGTGATCGCTGACGAGATCGCCTCGGTCGGGGAAGCGATCCAGGGCTTGTCTCCGCTGGCATGGGGGTTGGGGGCGATCACCGACCCGGGCGTGTCGTTCCACCAGGCGTAGACGGGCGGGCTCTCCCTCGTGGGCACCGCCGCTGACGACACCGGCTCCGCCCTGGTCGCCAGCGCCCAGGACTACGAGGACACCGACGCCGACACTGCTGCGCGCCTCGAGTTCGAGGTGCCGTGACCGTGGTGAGCCTCGCGACCGCGACCAGCGGGCGCGACCTCGTCCCCGGTGACGTCGAGGTTGTCAGCCGTGACGCGCAGACTCTCAGCACCGCGGCCGAGGACCTGGACGGTGTCTCGCCCTTCAAGCCGAGCAGATCAAGCGCGACGAACTCATCGACACCTACGCCGGCGACTTCCTCGATCTCGTCGACGAGCGCACCAAGCTCCTCGCGACGCTGGCCGACCTCGACACCCAGATGGCAGCGAAGCTCACCGCACTCACGACCGCCGGCGGGCTCACTGCCCGCGAGGCCCAGACGCTGCTGGCCATCGACGCGGGCGAAGTCAAGCGGCTGCGCGCACTCGCTCCGGCAGTCCCTTCCGAGCAACCGATCGCTGGCGCGGAGGTGCGTAGCAGTGAGCCCGCTCGCGTCAGCTGACCGTCTCCGGTGGGTGCTCGACGACACTGGGGTCACCGAGCGGTACCTCGCGAAGGTCGTGCGCGGTGACCACCAGGCGTGCTGGCTGTGGACGGGCGCGATCTCTGGCCATGGCCACGGCCGCTTCTGGGTACACGACGCTTTCGTCGTCATCGCCCACCGCTTCGGTTACGCGCTCGCACACGGCGCCGACGACTTCCCGCCCGTCGTCGCGCACGCGTGTGACGAACCCCTCTGTCAGAACCCCGAACATCTCCACCCATCAACCAACGCGCTCAACCGCGCCGAATGGGCCTGGCGACGTCACAATCCCGGGAGCCCACTCCGAGACTCACGAGGCTCACTCACGCGAGCGGTTCAACTCCGCAGCGCCGCTCGCGCCGGCGCCAACGTGGCCGGAGTTGCGCAGCAAGGGCTCAGCACTCTGGATCGCGCCCAGAGTCAGCTCTGGTAGTGCCGGAAGGGTGCGGCTGGCGCGACGTCGCCGGCCCGGATTCACTCGCAATACGGTTGATGTAGGTGAGGTTGTGGTCTCGAGGAAGATGGTGGGTTGGCGGTGGTGGTGGCTCCACGTGTGTTCATTGGCTCCTCGTCGGAGGGGCGATCGGTCGCAGAGGCGTTCCAGGCGCTCATCGCGGATGACTCGGAGCCGACGATCTGGCATCAGGGCGTCTTCGGGGCCGGGGAATACACGATGGATGCGCTCCAGCGTGCGGCCGAGGAGTCCGACTTTGCGGTGTTGGTCACGACACCGGACGACGTGGTCGAGCGTCGCGGTGAGGCATTCCCCGCGATGCGGGACAACGTGCTGCTCGAGTTGGGCCTATTCATGGGTGTGCTCGGACTGAATCGCGTACTCATGCTGGCTCCGACTACGCCCCGGATGGCGTGGCCTTCCGACCTGGCCGGAATCACACGCCTTCCCTCGTACCCTCCAGATCGCTCAGACCGGAACCTGCGTGCGGCTCTCGGCCCGGCGGCGTTGGAAGCGAAGCAGATCTTCGGTCGGCGTGGATCGCGGCCGGCTACCTCACCCGCGTCGGCCCCTCAAGCAGGCGATCACGTGCGACTACTTGAGTACGAGCTCGATCTGCTCTGGACCGCGGTCGCCGCTCAGGGGTGGCGGCGTCTCCGCCCCAACTCCACCACAACGATTCGCGTGATTAGTCCGAGGGGTCGGCGGTTCTCGATGCAACTATCAGCGGACCCGTCGGTGACGCGGTCGACGCTGCGCAACTTTGCTCGCCAGCTACGCGCGAATGGCCTTCGTGTGAACGATCGCGTACGCCAGCCCGTCTAGGTCGCTGGGACCGGGTCGGGTTCTCCCGCGGGCCCTTGACGGGAGTCCCCGCGGGAGAACGACGCTCCAACCCAACTACGCCCGTTGGGAGCCCCTACGGGATGCCGCGCCTGGTCCGACTTGCGTGCGACGACCGTTCGAGGTGGTCCTGGAACCTCCTGGGCTCTGTTCCACGAGGCAGGCATCGCGCCTACCCTCAAAGGTTGTCTCCGAAAGCCGGTGCGCTGAGAATAGCCTCTGCGGCGCTCGGCGTACCCCGCGTTCCCCCGACGCTGCACCGCGTAGGAGTCGGAGAAGATGCGGCCGAGCGCCTGTCGGTAGTGCAGGTCGGCATCGTGGATCGCGACCTGGCGCCCGCCGTCGACGCGGCCGCGGACGAGGCGAGGGGTGTCAATGTGGTCGAGCACGAGGTGCTCGCCCAGGTCCCGCAGCACACGCCTGGCGCGGTGTCGCCACTGGTCCCTGGCGTGGTCGACGTCGGCCTCGTCGAGGTGGGCGACCCAGGCCAGCCAGTCACGCTGGAGCGCAGCCCATGCGACGTCGCGGCCCTCCTCCCGGGCGGCGCGCACCTGCTGAGGGTCGACCGCCCCGCGAGCCTGGGTGATGTCGGCGTTGAGCCGCCCGACGGCGTCACGCGCCTCGAGTCTCACCGCGGCCACGGTTTCGGAGCCAGGTCAGTCGTGAGGCGACCTGCATACGCCGAAGAAACCCCTCGGTCCTTACGAGTGTGTCGCCCAGGACCCCAACGGCTGCTGGTTGCCGCCGCGAACCGATAGCGCCCGCGCATTGCCCTAGGTGGCAGGACGCCTGACCGCCGGGCTTCCGAACACGGATTGGGATTGACGTCACCGACTCAGTCCTACTGTGAGTCCGTCTTCGACACACCTGGCGCAAGACACGCACTCCGCTCGCCCGACGCTCGCCGTGCCAGATCACCTTGCTGCCGCAGCGCTCCGGCAGGTGGTGCGCCCCCGGAGTGGGAGCGAACTATCCAAAAGTATTGTAGGCATGACCGAGGCGACTGAGTACGCTCGGCACGCAGGAGAGAGGGGGCCTACAGGGGACGGTGCTCGCGAACGACGACGCACAGCCTGCGAGCGTGACGCCTTCAACCACGCCCCCACGACCCGCCCTGGCAGCGCGGAGCAGGGCATTCAAAGCCATTCGAGAGCAACAGAGGAGAGAGTCTTGAAAGCACGCATCGCAGCAGTTCTCTCGCTAGTCGTCCTCTCAGCCGCACTCGCGGTTGCCCCTGCGTCTGCCTATACGAGCGCATGGCGTAGCGACTCCAGCACGTGGGTGCAGTTGAGCTGCGGAGGAATCAACCACGGCCACACCTCGGACCGAGCGTTCATCAACTCAAATGGCTGTGGGTACTACGTCGGAATTCGCGCCAAGTGGAACGAGGCCGGCGCGGACCGGATCACCGCATGGAGTTTCGGGGACACCCTGGCGTCAGTCTCGCGCTCGCGCATCTTCGCTTACCAGTATCAGTACTGACGTGAGGCTGGGGTCTCGATTCATACGCGCGCTCGGCGCGGCGGGCACGGCACTGTTCGTCGTAGGGTCTGCTGCGGGGTGCTCACCCGGAGAAGCGCCGCAGCCCGTTCCGACGATCGATGCACGTATCCTGGCTGCGGCTCGTGAGCAAGGGGCGAGTGACGAGCAGCTGAGCATTCTCGAGTCCGGCGCGGTCGAGTTCGAGGAGTATCAGGAGGCGGTGGACCGGTCACTGACGTGCATGCGGGACGCTGGCATCGAGGTGTTCGACGACTCGGTCACCAGCGCTCGAGGGTTCCCGGAGATCTCCTACTCGTTCGCGACGAGCTCGGCGGGACGAAGCGACGATCAAACGCTCGCGATTGCCGATGCCTGCCTCGCTCAGCACAGTCTCTTCGTGGAGCAGGCTTACCAGCTCTCCCCCGCCTCGATCGAGCAGCAGGAGGCCGCGTTTGGTCCCTATCGCGACGTCGTGATTACCTGCCTTGCCGAGAACGGAGGGGAGGTGCGGGACGACGCGACCATGCCCGAGGTTCTCGGGGCAGCCGCGGACCTTGAGTCGAGGTCTGGGGTCGACTGCGTCTCGGAGTCCGGGTACGGGCGGTGAGCATGAACGGGCGCTTCGCGGGGGTCGCGGTTGGCATCCTGGTGCTCGCCCTGGGATGTGCCGTCGGGTTGTGGTGGGCGGAGCTTCGGACGAGCTCCCCGCTCACGTCTGATCTCCCCGAAGCCGCACTGATCGTGCCCGTCGAGGAGGTTGACCTGGCGCCCCAGTTCGCTGTGGGCCTCGCAGTGGAGCGAAGCCCCGGTGACGAGGCGCGCGTGTCGGCGACGGGAACCGTGACCCGCCTCGACGTTCAGCCCGGCAGCGTCCTGGATGCGGGCGATGTGGTCGCACACGTCAACGATGAGCCTGTCGTGGCCTATCTCGGTGACGGACCGCTGTGGCGCGATCTCTCCCCCGGCGATGAAGGGCCGGACGTTGCCCGAGTGCAGGCCTACCTCGAGGCGCTGGGATTCGACGCTGGAACGGTCGACGGAACGTTCGGCTCGGCGACGGCCGCTGCAGTTACCGCGTTCAACCGCGCCTACGCGACGGGCGTCTCTGGCGACACCTTCGAACTGTCCAGCGTGGCGTGGATCGGCAACGCTCCACTCACCGTCTCCGAAGTGGTTCCGACGGTCGGTGCAGCCGTTGGAGCCGGCGAAACGCTCGTTCGCGGGCCTGCACACTTGGCGTCGATCCTCGTGTCCGAGCCGCCCGGTGGCTTGCCGGGCGGAGACGGGTACCGCGTACGAGTAGGAGACTTCGAGACGAGCTACGCGCCAGGGTCCGGCGCGATCCGCGACGCGGAAGCGGTCGCGCGGATCGCCGAAGAGCTCGGCACAAGTGGAGAAGGAGCAGGAACGGCCGAGAGCACGACCACCCGACCTGCGGTACGAGTTTCGGCTTCGTCGGTTGTGGTGGACCCGACGACCGGCAAGACGTGCGTCTACGACGCCGTCGATGGACCGCCAATCCCCGTCACGATCCTCGGCGGGACCACCATGCACGCTGACCTTGATCCGGGTGTTTCGGTCACAACTGTGCTGTCGAACCCGCTGCAGATGATGGATCGCCCGACGTGCGACTCGTCGTAGACGCCGTCCGCTTCGCGTACCCGGGCCGACCTGACGTGCTAGACGGAGTGCACATGGACGTCAGTGCCGGGGAGTCGGTGGCTGTGGTGGGTCCGTCGGGCTCGGGGAAGACCACTTTCCTTGCCCTCCTGGGTGGGCTCTTGCAGCCGCTCGCTGGCCGCATCCACCTCGAGACCCCGCACGGCACCGTCAACCGGACGGCTGCGCACGTCTCCTGGGTACTCCAGACGGTTAACGTCCTGTCCGACAGGTCGGTGCTCGACAATGTCGCTCTGGGGGCATTCTCCGACGGCCTCGACAGGACGACTGCGAACGACCACGCCGTTCGAGCGATCGACCGCGTCGGTCTCGGCGAGATGAGCTCGTGGCCGGTCCGAACGCTCTCGGGCGGCGAAGCGCAGCGTGCAGCGATCGCACGCGCCGTCATCAGTGAGCGCCCCGTGCTACTCGCGGACGAACCGACGGGGCAACTCGACGAGCACACGTCCAGGCACGTGGTGGACACGCTCCTGCGCTCCGCGGAGGACAAGATCACGGTGATCGTGACGCACGACAACAGCGTGGCGGCCAGGTGCTCCCGAGTCGTACGGCTCTCCGGCCGCAGGCTCTCGTGAGGTGCCCGTGACATCGGCCCACCGCCGCGCTGGCTGGAGGCTGACGGTCGCTGCCGGTGAGGGGTTTCGCAACTGGCGAAGCGGCCGCTGGCTCACGGCGATCGCCACCACGTTCGTGATCGGGGTGCTATCCATTCCCACCGTGATCGACGGCGTGTGGATCGATCGCCTTCTCGCCGACGAGCGCGCCTGGGTGAGCGCAGGAGGACGCACCCTCGTCGTGACCAACGACGAGGGAGGCGGCATACCCCGCGTGGACTGCGAGTCACTGACTCACATCGAGGGAGTACGCGCCTCGGCCTCGCTCACCCGGATGCCCGAGCGCACCGGAACCGTGAGCGCACCCGACGCGAACACTCCCCTCGTCGCGGCCGGGGAAGGGATCTGGGGCCTGCTCGGGGTAGCACCGGTTGACGGTGTCATCGTTCCAGTAGACATCGCTCAAGACCTTCGCCTGCAGGCTGGGAGTCCGCTCGTCCTCACCCCGACGAGTGCAGGCGGACCAGCCGGAAGCGGATCCCCCGCTCGCGAGGCCTCAAGCGTGGGCGCTGTCGTCGACACCAGCGTGCTCGGCGAGCAGTTCGAGTACGCACTTCTTCTGCCAACAAGCGCGACCGGGAACGCTTCAACCTGCATGATCAGCTACGCACCGGGATACGAGACCTCGATCCGGCAAGTGATTCCCACTCTGCTCGGCGACGGAACGCACGACGCTGTGCTCGCGGATCGACTGGTGAGCGGGACCTACGGCCGCGACTTCTCGGCTGAGTACGAGCGGCGTGGACTTAGACTGGCGTCCTGGTTCGGCGGAGGCGCCATCTCACTACTATGGTTGCTGATCGTCTGGATCAGGCGCGGCCGCGACGGTCTGTACGCCACCCTTGGCGCCGACTTCGCTGCTCGCGCGGTGATACGGGGTTCAGAGGGCGTCGTTCTGATCGGGACGTCCGCACTAGCGGCAGTCGTAGTGGTCGGCCTGATCACTCCACTGGCCCTGCAAGCCCCGTCCGCTCTGGTCGCCGATCTGTTGCGACACCTCGCAATCACTTCCGGCGTCGCCATAATCGGGGTTTGCGCCAGCGTCTTCCTCCCTCTGAGATCTCCCCTGGCCTCTCTCAAGGACCGATAGGCGCGAGGACGTCTCACCGACAGACGGCTCTGCTGACGCTCCTCCGCCGCGAGCACCTCGGCGGAGGTGAACCTCTTAGTTTTTCAAGGATGGTGGTTAGGACCAAGAGTGTGTGGTTGCGGTCTCCGACCCGAGTTCCACAGTCCTAGCCTCGATGTTTCGTCGGGCGGGGTTGGCGAGGTTGTCGGCGTCGTTGCCGGTCTCGCGGCGTGAGTGTGGCATCGGGGTGTGACGTCGTGCCGCGTGTCGTCGCGGTGGGCGCGGGTTCCGGCCGGTGGGGTTCCTGGGGTCGTGGGTGGGTAGAGGCGCGGGGGTCAGGTCGGTGCTGCCGCCAGGGCCCTGAGGCGCTGGTGCGCGGCGATGACGACGTCTGCCCAGGCGTGGGTCTCCTTGATGTGCAGGATGACGCGGCGGGCGTGACGTGCGATCGCGGCCGGGGCGGTGAACAGGCGTAGCCGGAGTCGCTTGGGCTCCCAGACCCGGGCGCTCTTCTCGTCGAGTCCGAGGAGGGCGAGCCAGGCCAGGAGATCAGTGGCGAGAGCGACGATCTGGAGCCAGAGCTCGTTCTGCGCGAGGGTCTTCAAGGGGAGGTTGCGTAGCCCGGTGTCCTTCGCGCAGCGGATCCGGTCCTCGCAGCGCGCCCTGCGGCGGTGGCGTAGCTCGAGGACTTGAAGCTGTCCGCGGCGGGCGTTCGTGGCGAACGCGGTGAGGCGGTAGCCCTCGGCGTCATCGAGCCGGTCCTGGGCCACCCTCGCGCCGGGGTGGGGCCGCTCGCGACGCACGATGACGCGCATCCCGGTCGGCCAGCCCGTCAGGTGCCCCCGCTGGGTGAGCAGGATGGTGATGTCGGCGACGTCGGCGTGCTCGTTGACCTCACCGGTCGCGGTCAATGCCGGGCTCCACCCGCCACCGGTC
>NZ_VENP01000041.1 GCF_006351005.1 Miniimonas arenae
TCGGAGTGGATCTTGTAGTACCAGACGTAGGAGTAGATCTCGAAGGTGATGAGCGGAAGCCCGATCCACACGCCCACGACGTTGCGCCGCTTCATCGACAGGCCCGTCGGCGCCGGCGTCTGGTAGCCCCAGGGCGCGGGCGGGTAGGCGGCGCCGGGGGCGTCGTAGGTCATCGGGTCTCCAGGGCGTCCAGGCGAGGGTCGCCGAGGGGCGACGGCGGAATGCTAGTGGCGACGGCAAGGCGGCGTCTGGCGAACGTCGCGCCCTGACCGCATCAGTCGCGCTCCTCGTCCTCGATCCAGTCGAGCAGGTCGTCGCGCCGCTGCACGATCGCGAGCCGTCGCTCGCTGGTGAGCAGGTCGGGATCGCCGAGCGCGGCGTCGTAGGACCAGTACGTGCGGTCCTCGACCCCGAGCGCCCGGAGCATCGGGGTCGCGCGCTGGACGGGGACGGCCGTCAGGCCGAACGCCTCGGCGAGCAGTCCCGTCTCGCCGTACGCGACCTCGCGGTTCACCTTGGCGGCGATCCAGAGCACGGCGGCCGCCGTCGTGTCGTCCTTGCTCCGGCGGCGGAAGATCGCGGGGTCGCCGACGGCGATGCGCGCCAGGACCCGGCGGGCCGCGGTGCGCAGCTCCTCGCCGTAGAGGCTCGCTGCCGCTGGTGCGAGGAGCGCGTCGATGCGCCGGAGGCGGTCGTGGATGTCGGCCGGCACGCCGTCGAGCACGAGCTGTTCCGAGAGCGGCAGCCGTTCGATGTCGAGTGTGTCGAGGGCCTCGCGGCCGCCGACGTCGTTCGCGAGTCGACGCAGCAGCCACGTCGGGGTGTCGAGCTCGGCCGGGTCCTCGATGCCGAGCTGCGCGAGCATCGCGGCGCCCTCCGGCCCCAGCTGCGCCGCGAGCTGGGCGAGGAAGGTCGCCTGGTCCGGTGGCTCGCCGTCGGGCCCTGCGGGCGGAATCGCGCCCAGGCGTTCGAGCAGCGCCATCGGACCCTGGTGGCGCGGGGACCGAATGATCGTGCGGTACTCGGGCTCGAGCTGATCGAGTGCGGCGAGCGTCTCGCGGGTCCGCTCCGCGGGCACGCCCCGCTGCTCGTGCGCGAACCGGACGAACCCGCGGTGCACCGTAGGGACCTGGTCGAGGTAGGCCACGTCGGCGACGACCTTCCGCGGCACCCAGTCCAGCAGCAAGATCTCGGTGGTCACCGGGCTGACCCGCAGCGGGTCGCCCGTGCCCTGCGAGGAGCCGAACGACATGAGCATGTCGACGATCGACCGGGCGTCCGAGCCCGGCGAACCGTCGAGCCCACGCGCGTGCGGCGAGGCGAAGAACTGCGTGCGGTAGCGCTCGAGGATCGCCTGCGTCGGCTCCTCCCACTGCGGCGCCGACCCGCCCTCGGGCAGCAGCCGTGCCATCCACTCGGTGAACGGGCGCAGGGCGGGCCACTCGTCGTCCTCGACCGGCGGGAACGTTGCTCGCCCGGCCGCCACCGCCTCCTCGATCCGCGCTCGCGCATCGGCGAGGCTGAGCGGCTCGACCGTCTGGCCCTCAACCGCGTTCTCGTGGTGGATCTCGATGACGTCCTCGAGCGAGCTCGCGATCGCGAACGCGGTCTTGACGATGGTTCCGAGGTTCGTGTCGATGTACACGACGAGCGTGAGCGCCCGGCGCGTCGGCAGCTCGATCTCGAGCACGACGTCGTCGCCGTCGCCGAGCATGTCCGCGAAGAGCGCGGCGCGCACCGGTCGGATGCGCTCGGCGCGCAGCAGCCAGCCCGGCAGCGCATGCCGCCGTTGCGCGACCTCGCGGCGGAGCTGCGTGCGCAGCTCGGCGTCGGGGAGCATCTCGGCGAGCACCAGGAGCACGGCGTCGGTCTGGCGCAGGGCGGTCCCACGCAGGGCCGTGACGATGTCGTCCAGCGTCGGGCCGTCGTCGTCCTGCTCGCGGGCCATCGGGTCGACGTCCGGCTCGAGGCTCGCCACCATCGCACTGACGAGCTCGAGCAGGGCCATCGGGTGGGGCTCCTGGAGCGCGCCGTCGATGCTCGCGAGCAGCTCGGGCAGATCGGGCGGGTCGATCTCCTGGCTCGGGAGGTCAGCGGGCTCGGGGGGCGGCGGTGCGGACGCCGGCGTGACGTGCGCCCGACGGCGTGCCTCGCCCTGGGCACGTGCGTGGCGGTCTCCGCGGCGTCGGTCTCGGGTCACGGCACCACGGTAGAGGTTGCCGTCCGTCCAGATGCTGAGCGAGGGCGGCCTGTGGACGGCCGACCTGCGGCGCGCCGCGGCACGCCGCGCCGGGGAAACCTACGGTTCCGTAGCCTCGAGCCGGTTCCCCGTGTACGGTTCGGGACAGGTGCCCATGCGCCTCCGCCCGCCGTACGCCCGCACGACACGTCCCTGCCGCTACGGCGATCGGAGCCCCCCTTGGAGCACACCTCGACCCGCCCGCGCGAGCGTCAGCTCAGCCTGTTCACCGAGCTGAGCAAGGCGGTGCAGGGCACCGGCCTCATGCGCCGCCGGTACGGCCACTACTGGGCCCGCCTCGTCGGGTCGGTCGTCGCGGTCCTCGTGGCGGTGGCCGCGGTGGTGGGGGTGGGTGACTCGTGGTGGCAGCTGCTGCTGGCGGCAGGCATCGGGGTGCTGATGACGCAGATTGCGTTCCTCGGGCACGACGCCGCGCACCGCCAGATCTTCGCCTCCGGCCGGTGGAACGACTGGACCAGCCTCGTCCTCGCCAACCTCCTCGTGGGGCTGAGCTACGGCTGGTGGCAGGGCAAGCACACCAAGCACCACGCCAACCCGAACAAGCGCGGCGTGGACCCGGACATCGACCTCCCGGTCATCACGTTCACCTCCGCGCAGGCCGACGAGCGGCGCAACCGCTTCACCGCGTGGTTCATGAAGCGCCAGGGTTGGTTCTTCTTCCCCCTGCTCCTCATCGAGGGCCTGGACCTGCACGTCACCAGCACCCGCCGGGTGTTGTCCCGCGAGCCCGTCAAGCGCCGCGGGATCGAGATCACCTTCCTCGCGATCCGGCTGCTGGCGCCGCTCGCACTCGTCTTCCTGGTGATGTCGCCGCTGAAGGCGGTGGCGTTCCTCGCCGTCGAGCTCGCGGTGTTCGGCTTCTACATGGGCGCGTCGTTCGCGCCGAACCACAAGGGCATGCCGATCGTGCCGCCGGACGTCTCGATCGACTTCCTGTCCCGTCAGGTACTGACGAGCCGCAACGTCACGGGCGGTCGCCTGATGGACGTCGCGATGGGTGGGCTCAACCTGCAGGTGGAGCACCACCTCTTCCCGAGCATGCCGAGCCCGAATCTGCGCAAGGTCGCGCCGACGGTGCGCGAGTACTGCGCGAAGCACGGGGTGACGTACACCGAGATGTCGCTGCTGCGCTCCTACGGCGTGGTCATCCGGCACCTCAATGAGGTCGGCCTCGGCGTTCGCGACACCTGGACCTGCCCGCTGGTGGCGCAGTACCGCTGAGTGCCCGCCTGGGGGTTGGGTGATGTAGCCTTACATCATGCTGCGCACCCAGATCTCGCTCACCGCAGAGGACCGGCGCATCCTCGACGAAGAGGCCGCACGGACCGGTCGATCCGTCTCCGCGTTGATTCGCGAGGCCGTGACGCTGGCATACGCCGGAAAGCGGGACATCCAGGAGGACGTCCGAGCGATTGACGACGCGGTCGGTGCGTGGAAGGACCGCGACGTCGACGGTGAGTCCTACGTCGAGGCGCTCCGCTCGGGTGGTCGTCTCCGCGACCTCGGCGCACAGTGAGCGTGCTCGTCGACACATCCGTGCTCATCGACGTGCTGCGGGGAGAGGCCGCCGCCGCGGCCGTGCTGCGGGACGCCCGGGTGGCGGGCCCGCTTCACGCGAGCGAGGTGACGCGGCTCGAGGTGCTTGCGGGCATGCGAGCGGGGGAGGAGGGGGCCACCCGAGCCCTTCTCGGTGTCCTCACCTGGCACGCGCTGAACGAGCAGGTCGCCGAGACCGCTGGCGAGCTCGGTCGACGATGGCTTCCGGGCAACCGCGGCATCGACTCCGCTGATCTCGCGATAGCTGCCACCGCCATGGTGCTGAACGCCAGGGTGCTGACTCGGAACGTGAAGCACTTTCCGATGTTCGACGGCCTGTCCGCGCCCTACTGACGAACGCGACGAGTCCTGACTTCAGCGGTAGTTGACGAACTGCAGCGCGGCGTCGATGTCGGAGGCCTTGAGCAGCGCGATCACCGTCTGCAGGTCGTCGCGGCTCTTGCTCGAGACGCGCACCTCGTCGCCCGTGATCTGCGTCTTGACGGCCTTGGGCGCCTCGTCGCGGATCAGCTTGGTGACCTTCTTCGCGTTCTCCTGGCTCAATCCCTCCTTGAGGCTGCCCGCCAGGCGGTACTCCTTGCCGGACTGCTTCGGCTCCTTGTCCTCACCGAAGTCGATCGACTTGAGCGAGACGCCGCGCTTGACGAGCTTGGTCTCGAACACGTCCAGCACCGCGAGCACGCGCTCGGGGGAGTTGGCCACGAGCACGATCGACTCACCGCTCCACGCGATCGACGCGCCCACGCCCTTGAAGTCGTAGCGCTGCGCGATCTCCTTCGCCGCCTGGTTCAGCGCGTTGTCGACCTCCTGCTTGTCGACCTTGCTCACGACGTCGAACGACGAGTCGGCCATGGCGTCCTCCTTGGTGGGCGGGTCGCGTCACGCGACCGTGGGTGGCTGCATCCACGCTAGCGCGCGCCGCCGCCGACGTGACGCCGGGGCGAGGTCCCGGCACGACGCGAAGGCCCGGAACCTCTTCAGGTTCCGGGCCTTCGTGGTGGCAGGTGAGGGATTCGAACCCCCGAAGCATTCCGCGGCTGATTTACAGTCAGCTCCCTTTGGCCGCTCGGGCAACCTGCCGTGTGACGCCGTGCCCCGCAGGGCCGGTCGAGCATACCGTCCCCGGAGCGGTTCCACGAAATCCGGGCGGTCGATGAACGAGAGGTCAGGCCTCGCCTGCCTCACCCACCGCGGCCGGCGCGGGCACGTGCCGGAGGCGACGCACGCCGTCGAGCGTGATGATCGCGAGCGCGACCCACACCAGGCCGAACCCGATCCACCGCGCCAGCGGCATCGGCTCGTGGAACACGAGCACCGCCACGCCCAGCTGCATGATCGGGGCGATGTACTGCAGCGACCCCATCGTGGCCAGCGGCAGGCGCCGCGCGGCCGACGCGAACAGCAGCAGCGGCACGGCCGTGACCGGCCCCGCCGCCACGAGCAGGAGGGCGTACCAGAACGGTCCGACGACGTCGCCCGGGCCGCCGAACACGCCCGCGCCGGTGGCGGCGAGCACGACCAGGTAGACCAGCGCGAGCGGTGCGAGCACGAGCGTCTCGGTGGTGAGGCCGGGCAGCGCCGGCACCTCGCCGCCCACCCGGTTCTTGATGAGCCCGTACAGCCCGAACGAGAACGCGAGCGCGAGCGCGATCCACGGCACGCGACCGTACCCGACGGCGATCACCACCACCGCGACGCCGGTCAGCCCCAGCGCGACCCACTGGGCCGGTGCGAGGCGCTCGCGCAGCACGAGCACCGCGAGCAGCGCCGTGACGATCGGGTTGATGAAGTACCCCAGCGCCGCGTCGGCCGCGTGCTGCGTGGAGACCGCGTGCACGTACGTGGTCCAGTTCGCCGCGATGAGCACGGCGGCGACGGCGAGCGTGCCCAGGACGCGACGGTTGCGCAGGACGCGGAGCAGCTGGGGCATGGTCCGCGTCACCGCGAGGAGCAGCAGGCAGAACAGGGCGCTCCACAGCACGCGGTGCGCGACGATCTCCAGCGCGCCGGCCGGGGCGAGGGCGACCATGTAGAGCGGCAGGACGCCCCACAGCAGGTAGGCGCCGGCGCCCGCGGCGAGCCCCTTGGCGCCGTCGCCGAACGCGTGGTCACGGGCGCGGAAGAGGGGCACGCCGACAGCGTACGGACCCGCGCCGACCCGGGCGTCCGCGTCTCGCGGCGCCGCCTCACCGGGCCGACGGAGCGACCCCGCCGCGGCCGGGTCACACCTCGTTCGCGCAGCGCGAACGGCATCCTGGCGCCGATTTCGCAATGTCTGCCGCGAGCGTGTACCCTCGCATGGCTGCCCCGATAGCTCAGTCGGCAGAGCGTCTCCATGGTAAGGAGAAGGTCAAGGGTTCGATTCCCTTTCGGGGCTCTGATCACCGCACGTGTCACGCGTGCCGGTGGTCGAGGCGGGGTAGCTCAGACGGTTAGAGCGCACGACTCATAATCGTGAGGTCGCGGGTTCGATCCCCGCCCCCGCTACCAACAGCGGCCCTCGGGCCGCTTTCGGCGTGCCGTCGACCCGCTGCAGCGACGGTAAGAGTGCCAGACCGCAGCACCGCGCAAGCAAAGGACACGGCCGTGGCCAGCAAGACCTCTGACATCCGCCCGAAGATCACGCTCGCGTGCTCGGTGTGCAAGGAGCGGAACTACATCACGCGCAAGAACCGTCGGAACAACCCCGACCGGCTCGAGCTGAACAAGTACTGCTCGCGCTGCAACGCCTCCACCTCGCACCGCGAGACCCGCTGACCCTGGTGGTCGGCGCCGTCGACGCCTCGCGCGTCGGGAGCGTGTTCACCGGCACGCCGCCTTTCGAGGTGACGCGCCGGGACGTCGTGGCGTTCGCGGACGCGGTCGGGGCCACCTCGTCCGTGCACCGTGACGTCGACGCCGCGCGTGCCGCCGGGTACGCCGACCTCGTCGCCCCGGTGACGTTCGCCGTCGTCGTCGCCCAGGAGGCCGAGTCCGAGTACATCGCGGACCCCGCCTCGGGGATCGACTTCTCGCGCGTCGTGCACGCCGACGAGTCCTTCGCGCACCGTCGCCCGCTCGTCGCGGGGGAGAGCGTGACGACCGCGGTGCACGTCGACGCGGTCACCACGCGTGGTCCGCTGACGCTGGTCACCACGCGCACCGAGCTCACCGATGCCGCCGGCGACGGCGTGGCCACCGTGGTCTCCACCCTCGCCGTCCGCGGGGCGGACGCATGAGCGCGCCGGCCTCGCCGTCTGAGCTGACCGACGGAGCCGTCGGCGACGTGCTGTTCACCCGCGAGGTCGAGCTGACCCGCGATCGCCTGGTCCGCTACGCCGGCGCGAGCCGCGACTTCAACGCGATCCACTACAACGACGCCGTCGCCGAGCAGGTCGGCCTCCCCGGCGTCATCGCGCACGGCATGCTCACGATGGGCCTCGCCGGGTCCGCGCTCACCGACTGGCTGCAGGAGTCCGACCCCCGCGGCGTCGCGCGGGTCGCCCGCTACTCGACGCGGTTCTCCCGGCCCATCCAGGTGCCGGCCACCGGGTCCGTCACGCTCACGATCACCGGCACGCTCGGCGCCGTGGACCAGACCGGCGACGACGGCGAGCCCCGCGTCCGCGTCGACCTGCGGGCCGAGGCGGCGGGCGTCACGGTGCTCGCCAAGGCTCAGGCGTTCATCCGAGTCTGAGCCCTGACCGGCCGTCGGCCTGGCGCCGCCAAGGCTCAGCCGGACCTGGGCTCGCTCGGGCGCGGGCTCAGCCCGCCTCGGCGGACGACCGCGACTCGGGCACCGGCCCGAGCGTCGTCCCCGCCCGCGGCCACACCCCGAGCTCGACCGACGCGGGCGGCTCGCCGCGCATCATGGCCACCGCCATCTCACCCGCCAGCTGCCCCTTGCGCGCCACCGGCTGCTCGACCGAGTCGATGACGTCGGGTGCGAGCCAGGGCAGGTCGACGCCGTCGAATCCCGTGACCGACAGGTCGAGGGGGATCGACAGTCCCAGCTCCCGGGCGGCGAGCACGACGCCCGCGGCGAGGAGGTCCGAGAGGGCGATGATCGCCGTCGGGCGCTCGTTCGGGGGCACGTCGAGGAGCGCCTTCGCCGCCTCGAAACCCTCCTCCACGAGCGAGCCGCACGTCTCGTAGACGGCCGTCGGCCGCACGCCGGCGCGGGCGAGGCCGGTCATCCGGTCGCGGGTGAAGCGGTACGTGGCGGCGTCGGCCGCGGCGTCGAGGCCGTGCCGCAGGCCCCGGCGGCGCTCGCGTCCCCAGGGCAGCGTCACCACGGCGATCCGCGTGTGACCCAGCGCGAGCACGCGGGCGCCGAGCTCGGCCATGCCCTCCTCGTCGGTCATGGTGACCGAGGCCGCGCCCGGCAGCGCGGACTCCATGAGCACGACTGGTGTGCCGCGCCGGGTGAGCGCCTGGAGGATCTCGTCCGCGCCGTCGACGCTGCGCAGGAAGATGGCCGCGTCCATCGCGGCGCGCGTGGCCAGGTCCACGCCCTCGCCGCCGTTGTTGACGCGGATGAGGAGCATGCCGAGGTCGTGCGCGCCGAGGGTGTCGGCGATGCCGTCGAGGGTGCGGATCGCGACCGGATCGCGGAAGTGGGCCGCGAGCTCGCCGCCGGTGATGACGCCGACCACGCCGCTGGTCCCGCGCCGCAGCGACCGTGCGAGGGGGTCCGGGCCGGAGTACCCGAGCTCGGCTGCTGCGGTCAGCACGCGCTCGCGGGTGGCCGCGGACACGGGCCCGGAGCCGGAGAACGTCAGGGACACGGTCGACGGCGACACGCCGGCCAGGCGTGCGACGTCGGCTAGCGTGGCGCGGGACACAGGACCTCCTTCGTGGTCGGGGTCGCGTGGACCCCGATCGATGCCCCAGACTAGACCCATGCCTCGAATCGATTCGACCCCTGGCGTGCCCGGGCGGCCGCGCGTCGTCGCTGCCTCCTGGTCGGTCGTGGCCGTGTTCGCGCTCTCCGGCTTCATGTTCGCCTCGTGGGTGTCGCGCATTCCCGCGGTCCGCGACGACCTGAGTCTGAGCCCCGCGACGATCGGGCTGATCCTGCTCGTCGGGTCGATCGGGTCGGTGGGCGCACTGCCCCTCACGGGCGCCGTGGTGACCCGGCTCGGGACGCGACGCACCGTCGTGGTTGCGGCCACGATCGCCGCGATCGGGTACGTCCTCGTGGTCGGGGGCTTCCTGCTCGGCAGCGTCCCGGCGATGGCGGTCGCGATGGCGATCGCCAACGTGGGCGTCGCGGGGTGGGACGTCGCGATGAACATCGAGGGCGCGATGGTCGAGCAGGGCCTCGGCCGCGCCATCATGCCCGTCTACCACGCCGGGTTCTCCGGCGGCACCGTGCTGGGTGCCGCGATCGGTGCGCTCATGGCGCGCCTCGACGTCCCGCTCCAGGTGCACCTGCCGGTGGCGATGGGACTGGCGCTGCTCGCCGTCGTGGTCTCCGTGCGGTGGTTCCTGCCCGAGGAGGGCGGGACGCCGCACGCGGCGACCACGCCCGAGGGTGGGGGAGTCGGCGCCGACGCCGTCGGTGGCCACGGCGGCACCGGCGAGGAGAAGGTGAGCGCCCGCGCGACCTTCGCCGCGTGGCTCGAGCCGCGCACGCTGCTCATCGGCCTCGTGGTGCTCTCGGCCGCACTCACCGAGGGGGCCGCGAACGACTGGCTGAGCCTCGCCTCGATCGAGTCGTTCGACCTCACCAACTCCGACGCCGCGCTCATGCTCACGGTGTTCCTCGTCGCGATGACGGTGATGCGGTTCATCGGCACGCGGCTGCTCGACGTCTTCGGCCGCGTGGTGGTCCTGCGGTTCTGCATCGCGTCGGCGCTCGCGGGGCTGCTGCTGTTCGGGCTCGCGCCCTCGGTGCCGCTCGGCATCGTCGGCATCGTGCTGTGGGGCCTCGGCGCCGCGCTCGGGTTCCCGGTCGGCATGTCGGCCGCCTCCGACGACCCGAAGCACGCGGCCGCTCGCGTCTCGGTGGTCTCGACCATCGGCTACACGGCGTTCCTCGCCGGCCCGCCGCTGCTCGGCCTGCTGGCCGAGCACGTCGGCTACGCGAACGCGCTGCTCGCGATCACCGTGCCGCTGCTCATCAGCCTCTTCCTCACCGGCGCGACGCGTCCGCTGCCGGGCTCCGTCGGGGCGGTCGTCGACCCGGCGGACGCCGATCGGGAGCCGTAGGCTCGAGCGCATGACGACCCTCGCTGAGCTCACCACGCTGCGCGTCGGCGGCGAGGTCGCCTCCCTCGTCACCGCCGAGACCGAGGCCGAGCTCGTCGACGCCGTGCGCACGGCCGACGAGGCCGGCACCCCGGTGCTGGTGCTCGGCGGAGGGTCGAACGTGCTCGCCTCCGACGACCCCTTCCCGGGCGTGGTGGTCCGCGACGGGCGGCGTGGCATCCAGATCCGCGAGTCCTCCGCGTGCGGCGGCGCCGACGTCGTGATCCCGGCGGGGGAGGTCTGGGACGACGTCGTGGTGCGCGCCGTGGCCGAGGGGTGGTCCGGCGTCGAGGCGCTCTCGGGCATCCCGGGCAGCGTCGGCGCCACGCCCGTGCAGAACGTCGGCGCGTACGGCCAGGAGGTCGGCGACACGCTCGCGTTCGTCCGGACCTGGGACCGCGGCGCGGGAGCGATCCGCACGTTCGCGCGCGCCCAGCTCGAGCTCGGCTACCGCACCTCGATCCTCAAGCGCACCTTCACGGTGCCCGACGACTCCGGCCGGACCTGGGGCCCGACGCCGCGGTACGTGGTCCTCGAGGTCGGCCTGCAGCTTCCGCTCGCCGACCGCTCCCAGCCCGTGAGGTACGCCGAGCTCGCGCGGACCCTCGACGTGCCGGTCGGCACCCGCGTCGCCTCGAGCGAGGTCCGCGAGGCCGTGCTCGGCCTGCGCCGCGGCAAGGGGATGGTCCTCGACGCGGCCGACCACGACACCTGGAGCGCCGGCTCGTTCTTCACCAATCCCGTGCTCGACGCCGGCGCCTCGGCCGCGCTTCCGGCCGACGCCCCGCGGTTCCCCATCGGGGACACCGGGCTGGTCAAGAGCTCCGCCGCGTGGCTCATCAGCCACGCGGGCTTCGAACGCGGGCACGGGCTGCCGGGGCCGGCAGCGGTGTCGACCAAGCACTCGCTCGCGCTCACCAACCGCGGGGGAGCGCGCGCCGCCGACATCGTCGCGCTCGCTCGTGAGGTGCGCGACGGCGTGGCGCGCACCTTCGGCGTCGTGCTGGAGCCGGAGCCGGTGCTCGTCGGCCTCACGCTCTGACGCCGCGCGCGCCTGGTCCTGGACCACCCCGTCCTGGATCGCCTCGTCTCGCCGTGCCCGGCGCCGGCCGCCTCGCCGGTCGCGCGACCGGCCACGCGACCGGGCCCCGGGTCGCGCTTCCGACCTTGCCCGTGACCTGGGCGGGGTGGTGCCGCGTGTGGGGTGGACGTGGCGACGGCGGTGTCGACGTGGGGCGCGCCGAGCGGAAACCCCACCCGGAAGCACTCCGCCCCGACGACCTGCGCATAGATCAGATATATAGAGCAGTGATACACTGAGGGGTGTCCGACGCTCTCGACGACCTCGCCGCGACCCTCGTCGTCTCCGCCAGCCGGTTCGGCCGCACCGCCTCCCGCGCCACGGGGACCCACCGGTCCCTCGTCGCGCACCGCGTGCTCGGGAACCTGCACAACGAGGGGCCGCTCCGCATCGGCGAGCTGACGCACCTCGAGGGGATCACCCAGCCCGCGATGACCTCGGCCGTGAACCGGCTCGAGGCGGAGGGGCTGGTCGCCCGGACGGCGGACCCCGAGGACGCGCGTGCCAGCGTCGTCGTGCTTACGGACGCAGGCCGTGCGGAGGTGGCGGACTTCCGCCTCCGCGCGGCCGCCCACGTGCGCCCGCTGCTCGACGCGCTCGGGCCTGACGACGTCGACGTCCTGCGTCGCGCCGGAGCGCTGTTCCGGGACATGACCGACGCCATGGTCCCGGGTGTCGCGCACGCCCGCGCACCGGTGGCCGGTGCGGCCCCGCGCGGCTAACGGCCGCCCGACGGCGAGCCTCGCCCACACCTAAGCGGCACCACGTCCGACGGCGAGCCTCAGCCCGCCCGACGGCGAGCCTCAGCCCGCCCGACGGCGAGCACTCTCAGCACCATCAGCAACTCAGGAGGACCCGTGACCCGGCTCGACCCGCCCCTGACCACCGCGGACGAGACGACCAGTGCGCCGCCCGCTGCTCCCCGGACCCGCGAGTCGGCGTCGTCCGCCGCGACGCCGGCCGCGGCGACGCGAGCGCCGTCGATCCTGCACCAGCCCGCCGCCGTGTGGGCGATCGCCTTCGCGTGCGCCGTGTCCTTCATGGGCATCGGCCTCGTCGACCCGATCCTCCCGGCGATCAGCTCCGAGCTGGGCGCGACACCGTCGCAGACGATGCTGCTGTTCACCAGCTACCTGCTCATCACCGCCGTCGCGATGTTCTTCACGGGCTTCGTCTCGAGCCGGCTCGGCGTGCGCCGCACGCTGCTGGTCGGGCTAGCGCTCGTCGTCGTGTTCGCCACCCTGGCCGGCGCGTCCGGCTCGGTCGAGGCGATCATCGGCTTCCGCGGTGGCTGGGGGCTGGGGAACGTCCCTTTCATCTCGACGGCGCTCGCGGCGATCGTCGGCGCCGCCTCCGGTGGCAGCGGCCAGGCGGTCATCCTCTACGAGGCCGCGCTCGGCGTCGGCATGGCGGTGGGCCCGCTGCTCGGCGGGGCGCTCGGCGAGGTGAGCTGGCGCGCGCCGTTCTTCGGCACCGCGAGCCTCATGGCGATCGCGTTCATCGCGATCGTCGCGATGCTGCGCGACACGCCCCGGCCCGCGCACGTCGGCCTCGGCGCCGGGATCGCCGCACTGCGCCACCCTGCGCTGCGCACGCTGGCGGTGACGGCGGTGTTCTACAACTACGCGTTCTTCACGCTGCTGGCCTACTCGCCCTACCCGGTCGAGGCCGCGGGCGCGGACCAGGGCCTCGCGATCGGTGCGCGCGAGCTCGGCCTGGTGTTCTTCGACTGGGGGCTGGCGCTCGCCGTCGCCTCGGTGTTCGTCGCGCCGGTGCTCACCCGGCGGTTCGGGCTGCGCCCGGTGCTGTTCGCGATGCTGGGGCTGCTCGGCGTCACGATGGCGGTCATGGCGGTGGCGGTGACGTCGTTCGCGGCGCTGGTGTCGGCCGTCGTCGTCGCCGGTCTGTTCCTCGGCGTGCTCAACACCGCCTTGACCGAGACCGTCATGGAGGCGACCGATCTGCCGCGCAGCGTCGCCTCCTCGACCTACTCGGGGGTGCGCTTCCTCGGCGGGGCGATCGCCCCGCCGTCGCCGGCTCGATCGCGACCGCCTTCGGCGCCGGCGCGCCGTACTGGTTCGCGGTCGGTGCGCTCGTGGTGGCCGTGCTGGTGCTCGTGATCGGCGGCCGGACCCTGGCGGGCATCGGGCGTCCGCACGCCGACGCGCAGGACGAGGCCGCCGCGATCACCGCGGGCGACGAGGCCTGAGCCCGACCGCAGGCCCGGTCGCCGTGACGCCACAGCGACTCGCCGTGACGCCACAGCGACTCGGCCGGCCCTCCGCGCGGGACGCGTGTCTCTGACCTGCGCCGACGCGTGCGGCGGTCGTCCGAGCAGGCCCGGGAGTCGCTCTCGCGTCACGGCGAGTCGCTCTCCCGTCACGGAGAGAGGCGCGCGCCGAGTTCACGCCGGGGCCGCGGCCTCCCACGCGTCGACCTCGGCGAGCCACGCGGTCCGGTCCCGCTCGGGCGCGAGGCTCGAGCCGATCGCGTCCCGGGCGAGGGCGGCGAGCTCGCCGTCGGACAGGCCGTGCACCCGCCGGGCCGCCTCGTACTGCGCGACGAGCCGCGAGCCGAACAGCAGCGGGTCGTCGGCACCGAGCGCCACCGGAACCCCCGCGTCGACCAGCGCGCGCAGCGGCACGTGCCGCGCCTCGTGGAACACGCCGAGCGAGACGTTCGACGCCGGGCACACCTCGCACGCGATGCCGGCCGCTGCGAGCTCGTCCAGCAGCGCGGGGTCCTCGGCGGCGCGCACGCCGTGTCCGAGACGCCGCGGGCGCAGGTGCGTGACGACGTCGCGCACGTGCTCCGGGCCGAGCAGCTCACCGCCGTGCGGCACGCTCGCGAGACCCGCCCGCGCGGCGATCGCGAAGGCGGGCGTGAACTCCGCGGTGACGCCGCGGCGCTCGTCGTTGGACAGCCCGAACCCCACCACCTCGCCCGGCCCGTCGCCCGCGTGCCGCGCCGCGAGCCGCGCCAACGTGCGTGCCTCGAGCGGGTGGCGCAGGCGCGAGGAGGCGACGACGATCCCCACCGACACGCCCGTCGCGGCCTGGGCGCGGCGCGCCTCGTCGAGCACGATCTCCAGCGCGGGCGTCAGGCCGCCGACGTGGGGCGCGTAGGAGGTCGGGTCGACCTGCAGCTCCAGGCGCCGTGAACCCTCGGCGGCGTCGTCCTCGACCGCCTCGCGCAGCACCCGGCGCATCGCCTGCTCGCTGTGCACGACCCCGCGCGCGGCGTCGTACAGGCGCTGGAACCGGAACCAGCCGCGGACGTCGGCCGGCACGTCCGGCACGCCGTCCAGCAGCGCGGCCGGCAGGCGCACGCCCGCCGCCTCGGCGAGCTCCACGAGCGTCGCGAGCCGCATCGACCCCGTGAAGTGCAGGTGCAGGTGCGCCTTGGGAAGCGTCGTGAGGTCGCGCATCGTCCCGAGTCTAGGGACGCCGGCGGCAGCGCCCGGTGGGCTCAGCGCGCCTCACCGAGCAGCGCCGCGATCCGTCCGACGCCCTCGGCGAGCGCGTCGTCGCCGAGCGCGTAGGACAGCCGCAGGTAGCCGCTCGGACCGAACGCCTCACCGGGCACGACGGCGACCTCCGCCTCCGTGAGGATCAGCTCGGCCAGCGCGGCGGACGTCGTGGGCACCACGCCGCGGATCTCCCGACCCAGCACCCCCTCGACCGAGGGGTAGACGTAGAAGGCGCCCTTCGGCGTCGGGCACGACACGCCGTCGATCGCGTCCAGGGCCGCCACGATGGCCCGTCGCCGACGGTCGAAGGCCTGGCGCATCTGCGCGACGGCGTCCAGCCCGCCGGTGAGCGCGGCGATCGCCGCGCGCTGCGCCACGTTGTTGACGTTCGAGGTCAGGTGCGACTGCAGGTTGGTCGCGGCACGGATGACGTCGGCCGGGCCCTGCATCCAGCCGACCCGCCAGCCCGTCATCGCGTACGTCTTGGCGACGCCGTTGAGCACGATGGTGGTGTCGGCGAGCTCGGGCACGACGCCGAGCACGGGCGTGAACACCGCGTCGTCGTAGACGAGGTGCTGGTAGATCTCGTCGGTGATGACCCAGACGCCGTGCTCGAGCGCCCACCGCCCGATGGCCTCGACCTGAGCCGCGTCGTACACCGCGCCGGTGGGGTTCGACGGCGAGCACAGCAGCAGCGCCTTCGTCGCCGGGGTGCGGGCCGCCTCGAGCTGGTCGACCGTCACGAGGTAGCCCGCGTCGGCACCGGCGAAGACCTCGACGGGGACGCCGCCCGCGAGCCGGATGGCCTCGGGGTAGGTGGTCCAGTACGGTGCGGGCAGCAGCACCTCGTCGCCCGGGTCGACCACGGCCGCGAACGCCTGGTAGACGGCCTGCTTCCCGCCGTTCGTCACCAGCACGCTCGACGGCGAGACGTCGTACCCGCTGTCGCGCAGCGTCGCGGCCGCGATCGCCTCACGCAGCGCGGGCAGGCCCGCGGCCGGGCTGTAGCGGTGGTTGACCGGGTCGTAGCAGGCCGCCGCGGCCGCCTCGACGATGTGCGCGGGCGTCGGGAAGTCCGGCTCGCCGGCACCGAACCCGATGACGGGGCGGCCGGCGGCCTTGAGCGCCTTGGCCTTCGCGTCGACGGCGAGCGTGGCCGACTCGGCGATCGCGGCGAGGCGCGCGGAGACGCGGGCGCGAGGGGTGGCGGTGGGCGAGTCGGTCGCGGACGAGGCGGCGGGCTCGACGTGGGCCTGGGTGGGGGTCGCGGAGGTCGAAGCGGTGCTCACGGTCCTATCGTGGCATCGACGGGCCCCGGTCGGTTCGACCCGGCCGCCAACCTCGCGTAGAGTGTCCCCTCGGTGCCTGCCGCCGCGATGCTCGACCATGCCCCCTTCCCCCCTTCTGGTGCGGGACGGCTACGGTTCGGCGACGACGGCGAACGCGGGCACCGTAGGGCAGTGGCGCAATTGGTAGCGCACCGGTCTCCAAAACCGGCGGTTGTGGGTTCGAGTCCCGCCTGCCCTGCACACTGGGCCGCGAACGCGGTCCGTGCACCGCGGAAGGAGGGGTCATGAGCGAGTCGAGCACCGCCGAGGCGAACCGGCCGGGCAAGAGCTCCAAGGAGCAGCAGCCGGGGCTGTTCGCCCGCATCGCCCTCTTCGTCCGTCAGGTCGTGGCCGAGCTGCGCAAGGTCGTCACGCCGACGCGCTCGGAGCTCGTGAACTACACCATCGTGGTGCTCGTGTTCGTGCTCCTGGTGATGGCGTTCGTCTTCGTGCTCGACTTCGGCATCGGCAAGCTCGTCATGTGGGTCTTCGGCACCCCGAGCGCCTGACCCCGCGCGGTCCACGGACCGCGACGACCGCACGATCACGAGAGAAAGCAGGCCGGACGTGTCCGAGACCCACTCGACGGACGTCGAGGAGACCGACGTCGCCACGAGCGAGGCCGTCGACGCCCCCGAGGTGGCCGACGCGATCGACGGCGGCGCCCCCACCGACGCCGAGGCCCCCGAGGAGTCCGCCGTCGAGGTGGCCGAGTCCGCCGACGCCACCGCCGACGAGGCCACCGCCGACGAGGCCGCGGCAGACGCCGCCGAGCCCGAGTCCGAGGAGGACGTCGACCCGGTCGAGGCCTTCCGCCGCGAGCTCATCGCGCTGCCCGGTGACTGGTACGTCATCCACTCCTACGCGGGCTACGAGAACCGCGTGAAGTCGAACCTCGAGACCCGCATCTCGACCCTCAACATGGAGGAGTACATCTTCCAGATCGAGGTCCCGATGGAGGAGGTCGTCGAGATCAAGGCGAACGCGCAGAAGAAGGTCGTCAAGCGCGTCCGCATCCCCGGCTACGTCCTGGTCCGGATGGACCTCACCGACGAGTCGTGGGGCGCCGTCCGGCACACCCCGGGCGTCACGGGCTTCGTGGGGCACACCCACTCCCCGGTCCCGCTCACGATCCCCGAGGTCATCTCGATGCTGGCGCCCGTGGTCGAGGCGCGCACGCCCGCCGCGCAGCGCGGCGGTGGCGGCGCCACCCAGGCGAGCCGGCCGATCGAGGTCGACTTCGTGGTGGGCGAGTCCATCACGGTCACCGACGGCCCCTTCGAGGGCATGCCGGCCACGATCTCGGAGATCCAGCCCGAGTCGGCCAAGCTCAAGGTGCTCGTCTCCATCTTCGGCCGGGACACCCCGGTCGAGCTGTCGTTCGGCCAGGTCACCAAGATCTGACCGACGGCCACGACCGCCTCGCGGCGGCCGTGCCACCCTGCAACCGGGTCATCGCCCACGGCGTCGGCCCATCACACCGAAGGAACGCAGCATGCCTCCCAAGAAGAAGGTCTCCGGCCTCATCAAGCTCCAGATCAACGCGGGCGCCGCCAACCCGGCCCCGCCGATCGGCCCCGCGCTCGGTCAGCACGGCGTCAACATCATGGAGTTCTGCAAGGCCTACAACGCCGCGACCGAGTCGCAGCGCGGCAACGTGATCCCCGTCGAGATCACCGTCTACGAGGACCGCTCGTTCACGTTCATCCTCAAGACGCCGCCGGCCGCCGAGCTCATCAAGAAGGCCGCCGGGGTCGCCAAGGGTTCGCCCACGCCGCACACCACGAAGGTCGCGTCGCTGACCAAGGAGCAGGTGCGCGAGATCGCCACCACCAAGCTCGCCGACCTCAACGCCAACGATCTCGCCGCCGCCGAGAAGATCATCGCCGGCACCGCGCGCTCGATGGGCATCACCGTCTCCGAGTGAGACATCCGTGCCGACACCCGTCGGCGCAACCGTGACGGCCGCCGGCCGTCACGAGTGGCAGGGCCCGCGTGGGCCCGAGGACCACGACTGCCGTTCCGGGCCGAGCGCCCGGACGAACCAAGGAGCAGACAGCATGGCCACGCACGGCAAGAGCTACCGCAAGGCGGCGACCGCGGTCGACCGCACCACCACCTACGCCCCCCTCGCGGCCGTCCGGCTCGCCAAGGAGACGGCGACGGCGAAGTTCGACTCCACGGTCGAGGTCGCCTTCCGCCTCGGCGTCGACCCGCGCAAGGCGGACCAGATGGTGCGCGGCACCGTCAACCTTCCCCACGGCACGGGCAAGACCGCCCGCGTCGTCGTGTTCGCCGTCGGCGACCGCGCCCAGCAGGCCCTCGAGGCCGGCGCGGACGAGGTCGGCGGCGACGAGCTGATCGAGAAGGTCGCCGCCGGCTACACCGACTTCGACGCCGCGATCGCGACGCCGGACCTCATGGGCAAGGTCGGCCGCCTCGGCCGCGTGCTCGGCCCGCGCGGCCTCATGCCGAACCCGCGCACCGGCACGGTCACGATGGACGTGGCCAAGGCCGTCACCGAGATCAAGGGTGGCCGCATCGAGTTCCGCGTCGACAAGCACGCGAACCTGCACGTCATCATCGGCAAGGTCTCCTTCACGGACGAGCAGCTCGCCGAGAACTACGCCGCCGCGCTCGAGGAGATCCTGCGTCTCAAGCCGTCGTCGTCGAAGGGCCGCTACCTCACCAAGGGCACGGTCTCCACGACGATGGGCCCGGGCATCCCGCTCGACGTCACCAAGACGCGCAACGTCGCGTCCGAGGACGCCGCCTGAGCCACGCGCTCCAGCGCCACGCACGCCACGCTCGCAGGGCCCGGACCGACTCGGTCCGGGCCCTGCGGCGTCCGGACGCGATGGACGAACCGGCGCTCGCCGTCGTGTACGATGGTGACGTACCCCAGACCGCCGGTCATCCTGGCTGCCCTCGACGCGCGAGCGCCCGAGCACGCCGGAGCGAAGTTCCTCAGGGAAGCCTGCGCAGGTGCGAGTTCGCGAGTGCGGCGCCACGTGCGCCGATGACCCGATGAGCCCCGTGCCTGCGCACGGGGCTTTCTCTGTGGGCGACGCAGCCGGGGGTCGTCACTCGAAAGGAATGCCATGGCGAGGCCGGACAAGGCGGCAGCCGTCGCCGAGCTCACCGAGCTCTTCCGCGGCTCCAGCGCGGCGGTGCTCACCGAGTACCGCGGGCTGACGGTCGCCCAGCTCAAGGCACTGCGCACGGCCCTCGGGGCCGACGCGCACTACGCCGTGGCGAAGAACACGCTGACCGCGATCGCGGCGCGCGAGGCTGGTCTGGAGGGCTTCGCCGAGAAGCTCGCCGGCCCCTCTGCCATCGCGTTCGTCACCGGGGACCCGGTGAACGCGGCCAAGGGTCTGCGTGACTTCGCCAAGGCGAACCCGGCACTGGTCGTCAAGGCCGGAGTGCTGGACGGCAAGGAGATCACTCCTGCCGAGATCACTGCCCTCGCGGACCTCGAGTCCCGTGAGGTGCTGCTGGCCAAGGCGGTCGGCGCGATGAAGGCGAAGCTCTACCAGGCTGCGTACCTCTTCACCGCTCCCGCATCGCAGGCGGTCCGCACCATCGACGCCCTGCGCGAGAAGCAGGCCGACGCCGCCTGAGACCTGCGGGCCTCGGCCCTCAGGCACCAGCGGTGTCATCCCACCACCCCGTACTCGCGCACCACGCGCAGGACACATCACAGGAAGGAACGCCGACCATGGCGAAGCTCACCACCGACGAGCTCATCGACGCTTTCAAGGAGCTCACCCTCATCGAGCTCTCCGAGTTCGTGAAGCAGTTCGAGGAGGTCTTCGAGGTCACCGCGGCCGCCCCGGCCGCCGTCGCCGTCGCCGCCCCCGCGGGCGCCGCTCCCGCCGAGGAGGTCGAGGAGCAGACGGAGTTCGACGTCATCCTCGAGGCCGTCGGCTCGCAGAAGATCGCCGTCATCAAGGAGGTGCGCACCCTGACCGGCCTCGGCCTGAAGGAGGCGAAGGACCTCGTCGACGGCGCTCCCAAGCCGGTTCTCGAGGCCGCCACCAAGGAGGCTGCCGACAAGGCCAAGGAGCAGCTCGAGGGCGCCGGCGCGACCGTCGTGATCAAGTGACCTCAGCGACCACTCGCTGACCGCTCGCTGAGCACCGCGGCCTCGGCCGCAGCCCACGGGGCCCGCACCGTCCGGTGCGGGCCCCGTGGCCGTGTCGCCATTCTGCACGACTCGGCGCGTCGCTGCCGGCTCCGGCGGCCCGCTTCCCGCACACTCCGCCCCGGGGTTGACCGAGCTAGGCAACTTCGGTATGCTCGCGCTTTGCGCTGTCCTGTGCCCCCCAACCCGTTCGACGACTTTGGCTGCCCTCGTCCACCCCGGCGTGGGTCAGGTCTTCGTCGTCGTGCCCTGAGGGCCTAGGCCCGCGCGCGAGAACACCCTTTTCGTAGGGAAGGATCCCTCTTGGCTGCCTCGAGCACCTCCTCGACCGCTGACGCTATCGCTAACCGCACCGCCTCGCGACGAGTCTCGTTCGCGAAGATCACCGAGCCTCTTCAGGCCCCCGACCTCCTCGGTCTCCAGACCGACAGCTTCGACTGGCTCCTCGGAAACGAGCGCTGGCGGGCCCGCGTGGAGGAGGCCGCCAAGCGCAACCAGACGGTCCCCGCCACCTCGGGCCTGGAGGAGATCTTCGCCGAGATCTCCCCGATCGAGGACCTCGGTGGCTCCATGTCGCTCTCGTTCCGGGACCACCGGTTCGAGTCGCCGAAGTTCACGTCCGAGGAGTGCAAGGAGAAGGACTTCACCTTCGCCGCGCCGCTCTACGTGACCGCCGAGTTCGTCAACTACACGACCGGTGAGATCAAGTCGCAGACCGTGTTCATGGGCGACTTCCCGCTCATGACCGAGCGCGGCACGTTCGTCATCAACGGCACCGAGCGCGTCGTCGTGTCGCAGCTCGTCCGTTCCCCGGGCGTCTACTTCGAGCGCCTCGCGGACAAGACGTCGGACAAGGACGTCTTCACCACGAAGATGATCCCGAGCCGCGGCGCGTGGCTCGAGTTCGAGATCGACAAGCGTGACGCCGTCGGCGTGCGCATCGACCGCAAGCGCAAGCAGTCGGTGACGGTCTTCCTCAAGGCGCTCGGCCTCACCGAGGCGCAGATCCGCGAGGAGTTCGCCGAGTTCCCGGTCGTGCTGGAGACCCTGGAGAAGGACTCCGTCCAGACCCAGGACGAGGCGCTGCTGGACATCTACCGCAAGATCCGTCCGGGCGAGCCGCCCACGGTCGAGGCCGGCGGCGCGCTGCTGGACAACTTCTACTTCAACCCCAAGCGCTACGACCTCGCGAAGGTCGGCCGCTACAAGCTGAACAAGAAGCTGGGCCGGCAGGCCGCGCTCACGGACTCGGTGCTCGGCGTCGACGACATCGTGGCGACGGTCAAGTACCTCGCGGCGCTGCACCGCGGGCTCGACGAGCTCACGCTCGGCACGCCTGAGGAGCCGGTCGTGGTGCGCGTCGAGACCGACGACATCGACCACTTCGGCAACCGTCGCATCCGCGCCGTGGGCGAGCTCATCCAGAACCAGGTCCGCACGGGCCTGTCCCGGATGGAGCGCGTCGTGCGCGAGCGCATGACCACCCAGGACGTCGAGGCGATCACGCCCCAGACGCTCATCAACATCCGGCCCGTCGTCGCCTCCATCAAGGAGTTCTTCGGCACGAGCCAGCTGTCGCAGTTCATGGACCAGAACAACCCCCTCGCCGGCCTGACGCACAAGCGTCGCTTGTCGGCGCTCGGCCCGGGTGGTCTCTCCCGCGACCGCGCGAGCATGGAGGTCCGTGACGTCCACCCGTCGCACTACGGCCGCATGTGCCCGATCGAGACCCCCGAGGGTCCGAACATCGGCCTCATCGGCTCGCTGGCGACGTACGCGCGGATCAACCCGTTCGGGTTCGTCGAGACGCCGTACCGCAAGGTGGTCGACGGCGTGGTGTCCGACGACGTCGAGTACCTCACGGCCGACGACGAGGACCGTCACGTCATCGCGCAGGCGAACGCCCCGCTCACCGCGGACAACACGTTCGCGGAGAAGAACGTGCTCGTCCGCGCCGGTGGCGAGGAGGCCGTCCTGGTCCCCGCCGACGAGGTGGACTACATGGACGTCTCGCCGCGGCAGATGGTGTCCGTCGCGACGGCGATGATCCCGTTCCTCGAGCACGACGACGCCAACCGCGCCCTCATGGGCGCGAACATGCAGCGGCAGGCCGTGCCGCTGGTGCGCAGCGAGGCCCCCCTCGTCGGCACCGGCATGGAGCGGCGCGCGGCCGTGGACGCCGGGGACGTCATCGTGGCGACCAAGCCCGGTGTGGTCTCCGAGGTCTCGGCCGACGCGATCACCGTCTCGCACGACGACGGCACGTACTTCACGTACCGCGTCGCCAAGTTCCAGCGCTCGAACCAGGGCACCTCCTACAACCAGCGCGTGCTGGTCGACGAGGGCCAGCGGGTCGAGGTCGGCTCGGTGCTGGCGGACGGTCCGGCGACGGACGAGGGCGAGCTCGCCCTGGGCCGCAACCTCCTCGTGGGCTTCATGTCCTGGGAGGGGCACAACTACGAGGACGCGATCATCCTCAGCCAGCGCCTGGTGTCCGAGGACGTCCTGTCCTCGATCCACATCGAGGAGCACGAGGTCGACGCTCGTGACACGAAGCTCGGCCCCGAGGAGATCACCCGGGACATCCCGAACGTCTCCGACGAGGTCCTCGCGGACCTCGACGAGCGCGGGATCGTGCGGATCGGTGCCGAGGTCGGCGCCGGCGACGTGCTGGTGGGCAAGGTCACGCCCAAGGGTGAGACCGAGCTGACCCCGGAGGAGCGTCTGCTGCGCGCCATCTTCGGCGAGAAGTCGCGCGAGGTGCGCGACACCTCGCTCAAGGTGCCGCACGGTGAGTCCGGCACGGTCATCGGCGTGCGCGAGTTCAACCGCGAGGACGGCGACGAGCTGCCCCCCGGCGTGAACCAGCTCGTGCGGGTGTACGTGGCGCAGCGCCGCAAGATCACCGACGGCGACAAGCTCGCCGGCCGTCACGGCAACAAGGGCGTCATCTCCAAGATCCTCCCGATCGAGGACATGCCGTTCCTCGAGGACGGGACGCCCCTGGACGTCGTGCTCAACCCGCTCGGTGTGCCCGGCCGCATGAACGTCGGCCAGGTGCTCGAGACGCACCTCGGCTGGGTCGCCAAGACCGGCTGGGACGCGTCCCTCTACGAGGGTCCGCGGGACGAGAAGGCCGGGACGCCGGAGTGGGCCCGGGTGCTGCCCGAGAGCGCACTCGTGGGTGCGCCCGGGACGCCGGTCGCCACGCCCGTCTTCGACGGCGTGCGCGAGGAGGAGCTTGCGGGTCTGCTCGACTCGACGCTGCTCACGCGCGACGGCCAGCGGCTCATCGACTCCACCGGCAAGGCGCGGCTGTTCGACGGCCGCTCCGGCGAGCCGTTCCCGGAGCCGGTGTCGGTCGGCTACATGTACATCCTCAAGCTCCACCACCTGGTCGACGACAAGATCCACGCGCGCTCGACCGGCCCGTACTCGATGATCACGCAGCAGCCCCTGGGCGGTAAGGCCCAGTTCGGTGGCCAGCGGTTCGGCGAGATGGAGGTGTGGGCCCTCGAGGCGTACGGCGCCGCCTACGCGCTGCAGGAGCTCCTGACCATCAAGTCGGACGACGTCCCGGGCCGCGTGAAGGTCTACGAGGCCATCGTGAAGGGGGAGAACATCCCCGAGCCCGGCATCCCCGAGTCCTTCAAGGTGCTCATCAAGGAGATGCAGTCGCTCTGCCTGAACGTCGAGGTCCTCTCGGCGGACGGCACCCTCATCGAGATGCGCGACACCGACGAGGAGGTCTACCGGGCGGCTGAGGAGCTCGGCATCGACCTGTCCCGTCGTCCCGACGCGAGCAGCGTCGACGAGATCTGAGGACGACGGCGCGCCCGGCCACGGCCGGGCGCGCCGGCCCCGGATCCCACGAAGAACCTTTACCGGTGAGACACCGAAGGAAGTAGGACACCTTGCTCGACGTCAACCTGTTCGACGAGCTGCGGATCGGCCTGGCGACGGCCGAGGACGTGCGCACCTGGTCGCACGGCGAGGTCAAGAAGCCTGAGACGATCAACTACCGCACCCTCAAGCCGGAGAAGGACGGGCTCTTCTGCGAGAAGATCTTCGGGCCCACCCGGGACTGGGAGTGCAACTGCGGCAAGTACAAGCGCGTGCGCTTCAAGGGCATCATCTGCGAGCGCTGCGGCGTCGAGGTCACCCGCTCCAAGGTGCGCCGTGAGCGCATGGGGCACATCGAGCTCGCCGCGCCCGTGACCCACATCTGGTACTTCAAGGGCGTCCCGTCGCGGCTGGGCTACCTGCTCGACCTCGCGCCGAAGGACCTCGAGAAGGTCATCTACTTCGCCGCGTACATGATCACGGACGTCGACGTGGACCAGCGCCACAACGACCTGCCGAGCCTGCAGAACGAGATCGACGTCGAGCGCGAGCAGATCGCCCGCCGCCGCGACCTCGACATCGACGCGCGCGCCAAGAAGCTCGAGGCGGACCTCGCCGAGCTCGAGGCCGAGGGCGCGAAGTCGGACGCCCGCCGCAAGGTCAAGGACTCCGCCGAGCGCGAGATGGCTCAGATCCGCAAGCGCGGTGACCTCGAGCTGGACCGCCTGCAGCGCGTGTGGGACCGGTTCAAGAACCTCAAGGTCGCCGACCTCGAGGGTGACGAGATGCTCTACCGCGAGCTCGAGGCCCGCTACGGCGCCTACTTCGCGGGCTCGATGGGTGCGCAGGCGATCAAGCGTCGCCTGGAGACCTTCGACCTGGACGCCGAGGCCGAGACCCTGCGCGAGATCATCCGCACGGGCAAGGGCCAGCGCAAGACGCGTGCCCTCAAGCGCCTCAAGGTCGTCAACGCGTTCATGACGACGACGAACAGCCCGCTCGGCATGGTCCTGGACTGCATCCCGGTGATCCCGCCGGACCTGCGTCCGATGGTCCAGCTCGACGGTGGCCGCTTCGCCACGTCCGACCTGAACGACCTGTACCGCCGCGTCATCAACCGCAACAACCGCCTCAAGCGGCTGCTCGACCTCGGCGCGCCCGAGATCATCGTGAACAACGAGAAGCGGATGCTCCAGGAGGCCGTCGACGCGCTGTTCGACAACGGCCGCCGTGGCCGTCCGGTGACCGGCCCGGGCAACCGCCCGCTCAAGTCGATCTCCGACATGCTCAAGGGCAAGCAGGGCCGGTTCCGGCAGAACCTGCTCGGCAAGCGCGTGGACTACTCCGGCCGCAGCGTCATCGTGGTCGGCCCGCAGCTGAAGCTGCACCAGTGCGGTCTGCCCAAGCAGATGGCGCTGGAGCTCTTCAAGCCGTTCGTGATGAAGCGCCTCGTGGACCTCAACCACGCGCAGAACATCAAGAGCGCCAAGCGGATGGTCGAGCGCGCCCGGTCGGTCGTGTGGGACGTCCTCGAGGAGGTCATCACCGAGCACCCCGTGCTGCTCAACCGCGCTCCCACGCTGCACCGCCTGGGCATCCAGGCGTTCGAGCCGCAGCTCGTCGAGGGCAAGGCGATCCACCTGCACCCGCTCGTCTGCGGCGCGTTCAACGCCGACTTCGACGGCGACCAGATGGCCGTGCACCTGCCCCTGAGCGCCGAGGCGCAGGCCGAGGCCCGCATCCTCATGCTCTCGAGCAACAACATCCTCAAGCCGTCGGACGGCCGTCCGGTGACCATGCCCTCGCAGGACATGATCATCGGCCTGTACCACCTGACGAGCGACAAGGACGACGCACTCGGCGCCGGCCGCGCGTTCAGCTCGATCGCCGAGGCGATCATGGCGTTCGACTCCGGCACGCTCGACCTGAACGCCGTCGTGTCGATCCGTCTGGACGACCTGGTCCCGCCGGTCGACTTCGAGGCCCCCGAGGGCTGGGAGGTCGGCCAGCCGATCCTGTTCGAGACCACGCTGGGCCGCGCACTCTTCAACGAGACGCTGCCGGTGGACTACCCGTTCGTGAACGGCGTGGTCGGCAAGCGCGAGCTGTCGGGCATCGTCAACGAGCTCGCCGAGCGGTACCCGAAGGTCGAGGTGGCCGCGAGCCTGGACGCGCTCAAGGCCGCCGGCTTCCAGTGGGCCACGCGCTCGGGCGTCACGATCGCGATCTCCGACGTCGTCGCGCCGGAGGGCAAGGCCGAGATCCTCGAGAACTACGAGGGTCAGGCCGCCAAGATCCAGAGCCAGTACGAGCGTGGTCTCATCACGGACGAGGAGCGTCGCAGCGAGCTCATCGACGTGTGGACCAAGGCCACCGACGAGGTCGCCGACGCCATGCGCAAGAGCTTCCCCGCCCGCAACACCATCCAGCGGATGGTCGGCTCGGGTGCGCGAGGCAACTGGATGCAGGTGCGTCAGATCGCCGGTATGCGTGGTCTGGTGGCGAACCCGAAGGGCGAGATCATTCCGCGCCCGATCACCTCGAACTACCGCGAGGGCCTCTCGGTGCTCGAGTACTTCATCGCCACCCACGGCGCCCGCAAGGGTCTGGCCGACACCGCGCTGCGGACGGCGGACTCCGGGTACCTGACCCGTCGTCTCGTCGACGTGTCGCAGGACGTCATCATCCGTGAGGACGACTGCGGCAGCGAGCGTGGCCTCGTCACGGTGATCGCCGAGAAGGGCGCCGACGGCGTGGCGCTGCGTGCGGAGACGGTCGAGACCTCGGCCTACGCCCGCACGATGGCGACCGACGTGCTCGGCGACGACGGCACGGTGCTCGCCTCGGCGGGCGACGACGTGGGCGACGTGCTCATCGACCGCCTCGTCGAGGCGGGCGTCGAGACGATCAAGGTGCGCTCCGTGCTCACCTGCGCCTCGCGGGTCGGCACGTGCGCGAAGTGCTACGGCCGGTCCCTCGCGACGGGCAAGCTCGTCGACGTCGGCGAGGCCGTGGGCATCATCGCGGCCCAGTCGATCGGTGAGCCCGGCACCCAGCTGACGATGCGGACGTTCCACACCGGTGGTGTGGCCTCGGCCGACGACATCACGCAGGGTCTGCCGCGCGTCCAGGAGCTGTTCGAGGCACGCACCCCCAAGGGTGAGGCCCCGATCAGCGAGGCCGCCGGTCGCATCCGGATCGACGACACCGAGCGCACCCGTCGCCTCATCGTCACGCCCGACGACGGCTCCGAGGAGCTCGCCTACCCGATCTCGAAGCGCTCGCGCCTCCTGATCGAGGACGGCCAGCACGTCACGGTCGGCCAGCAGCTCGTGGCCGGCGCCGTGGACCCGAAGAAGGTGCTGCGCATCCTCGGTCCGCAGTCCGTGCAGAAGCACCTGGTGCAGCAGGTCCAGGAGACCTACCGCAGCCAGGGCGTGGACATCCACGACAAGCACATCGAGGTCATCGTGCGGCAGATGCTGCGTCGCGTGACCGTGCTCGACTCGGGTGACTCCAACCTTCTGCCCGGCGAGCTGGCCGAGCGCGGCCGGTTCGAGGACGAGAACCGGCGTGTGGTGTCCGAGGGCGGTACCCCCGCCTCCGGCCGCCCCGAGCTGATGGGGATCACGAAGGCCTCGCTCGCGACCGACTCGTGGCTCTCGGCGGCCTCCTTCCAGGAGACCACCAAGGTGCTCACCGAGGCGGCGATGAGCGGTCGCAGCGACTCGCTGCTCGGCCTGAAGGAGAACGTCATCCTCGGAAAGCTCATCCCGGCCGGCACCGGCCTGGCCCGATACCGCAACGTGCAGGTGGAGCCGACGGAGGAGGCGAAGGCCGAGCTGTACCCGGCCTTCGGCTACGACGAGATCGACTACCTGCCGCTCGGCTCGGGCTCGGGCGAGGCGATCGCCCTCGAGGAGCTCGATCTCGGCCGCGGGTACGACGACTACCGCTGATCCGCACCCAGCGCACGACGGCGGGCCGTCACCTTCACGGTGACGGCCCG
>NZ_VENP01000042.1 GCF_006351005.1 Miniimonas arenae
CCGCTGCCGCAGACCCGGTTCGTGCTGCGCAAGGCGCTCGCCGCGCACCTGCCCGTGATCCTCGTGGTCAACAAGGTGGACCGCCCCGACTCGCGCATCGAGGAGGTCGTGCACGAGACGACCGACCTGCTGCTCGCCCTCGCGAGCGACCTCGAGGACGAGACCGAGGTCGACTACGATGCGATCCTCGACCTGCCCGTCCTCTACGCCGCCGCCAAGGCCGGCCGCGCGAGCCTCGAGCGTCCCGGCGACGGCTCGCTCCCGGAGTCGCCGAACCTCGAGCCCCTCTTCGCCACGATCCTGGACCGGATCCCGGCGCCGACCTACGACCCCGAGGCGCCGCTGCAGGCCCACGTCACGAACCTCGACGCCTCGCCGTTCCTCGGCCGCCTCGCGCTGCTGCGCGTGCACAACGGCACGCTGCGCAAGGGCCAGACCGTCGGCTGGGCCAAGCGCGACGGCACGATCTCGCCCGTGCGCATCTCCGAGCTGCTCGAGACCAAGGCGCTCGAGCGTGTGCCCGCCGAGAGTGCCGGGCCCGGCGACATCGTGGCCGTGGCCGGGTTCGAGAGCATCACGATCGGCGAGTCGCTCGTCGACCTCGAGGACCCGCGTCCCCTGCCGCTCATCACGGTGGACGACCCGGCCATCTCGATGACCATCGGGATCAACACCTCGCCGCTCGCGGGCAAGGGCGGCAAGGGCCACAAGATGACCGCGCGCCAGGTCAAGGACCGCCTGGACCGCGAGCTCGTCGGCAACGTGAGCCTGCGCGTGCTGCCCACCGACCGCCCGGACGCCTGGGAGGTGCAGGGCCGCGGCGAGCTCGCGCTCGCGATCCTCGTGGAGCAGATGCGGCGCGAGGGCTTCGAGCTCACCGTCGGCAAGCCGCAGGTCGTCACGCGCGAGATCGACGGCAAGGTGCACGAGCCGATGGAGCGCCTGACCGTCGACGTGCCGGAGGAGTACCTCGGCGCCGTCACGCAGCTCCTCGCCGCCCGCAAGGGCCGCATGGAGACCATGAGCAACCACGGCACCGGCTGGGTGCGGATGGAGTTCGTGGTGCCGGCGCGCGGCCTCATCGGCTTCCGCACGCAGTTCCTCACCGACACCCGCGGCACCGGCATCGCCTCCTCGATCGCCGAGGGGTACGAGCCGTGGGCCGGCGCCATCGAGTTCCGCACCGCCGGCTCGCTCGTCGCCGACCGGCAGGGCGTGGTCACGGGCCACGCGATCATGAACCTGCAGGAGCGCGGCACGTTCTTCGTGCAGCCCACGCAGGAGGTCTACGAGGGCATGGTGGTGGGGGAGAACTCCCGCGCCGACGACATGGACGTCAACATCACGCGCGAGAAGAAGCTCAACAACATCCGCTCCTCCACGGGTGAGGAGCTCGAGCGCCTCACGCCGCCGCGCGTGCTCACGCTCGAGGAGTCCCTGGAGTGGGCCGCCGAGGACGAGTGCGTCGAGGTCACCCCCGAGATCGTCCGGATCCGCAAGGTCGCGCTCGACCAGCACGAGCGGGCCCGCGCGGCCTCGCGGGCCAAGAAGAACGCATGAGCTGGGCGGCGGCCAGCGGCCCCGGCGCTGGGGTGGACACCCCGGCGCCCGGGCCGGTGCTCGCCGTCCTGGCTCACCCCGACGACGAGACGCTCCAGCTCGGCGGTGTGCTCGCGCTCGCCGCGGCCGCGGGGCGTCACGTCGTCGTCGTGACGGCGACCCGCGGGGAGCGCGGGGAGATGATCGGCGCGCCCGAGCTTGAGGGCACCGACGCTGTCGCCGACGTGCGCGCGCGGGAGCTCGCGGACGCGCTGGCCGCGCTCGGCGTCGCCGAGCACCGGTGGCTCGAGGACCAGACCCGCTGGACCGACTCGGGCATGGCGTGGGTCGCGCCCGGTCAGGCCGGTCCGGCGCCCGACGCACCCGGCAGCGCGCTCGTGCGCGGCGATGCGGACGCCCAGGCCCGCGCGCTGGCGCGCCTGCTGCGCGAGCTGCGGCCCGCCGTCGTGCTCTGCGACGAGCCGGGCGGCTCCTACGGCCATCCCGACCACGTCCACGTGCACGCGCTCGTCCTCGACGCCGTCGAGCGTGCCGCCCACGCGGCACCCGGCGACGGGCCCGACGGCGAGCCCTGGGACGTCCCGGTCCTCGCCTGGGCGGTCCAGGACGCCGACCGGCTGCGTGCTGCGCGGGCGGCGCTGGCCGACGTCGCGCTGCACTCCGGACCCGTGGGCGTGGACGGCGCCGCGCTCACCGTCCCGACCGAGGAGCTGCCCGCGCTCGCGCGGCCGAGCGCCGAGGTGGACGTCGAGCTCGACGTCACGCCCGTGGTGCCGGCGCTGCTGGCGGCGCTGCGCCGCTACCCGAGCCAGGTGCAGGGCGCGAGCGTGCCCGTGCTCGACGCTGCGGGCGCGGGTCGCCAGGAGAGGGCGACGCGTGCGCTGCGCCCCGACCAGGCCGCCGTCGGCTGGTACGCGCTGAGCAACGGCGTGCTCGCGCCGATCCTGCCGGTGGCCGGTCTCCAGCTGGGCCGCGGCGACGTGGCGGCGCTCGGCGTCGGCCTCGGGCTGGGGGTCAACCTGCCGGCCCGCCCAGGCGGGTCGTCGACCGCGGCCGACGCCGCCGCTCCGGTCCAGCCCGCCGCGCCCTCGCTCCTGCCGGCCCGCCCCGGCGTGCTCGCCGCGCGTGCCGCGGCCGGCCTCGCGTTCGGCCTGCTCATCGGGGTCGTCGGGACCGTGGTGCACCGCGTCCGGCCGTGGGACGTGCCGCTCGGGCTGGTGCTCGCCGTCGCGTGCGTCGCGGCGGCCGGGCTGCTCGCGCGCGCCGCGGGCAAGGGTGCGTGCCTCCTCGGCTACGGCGTCGGGATCGTGGTGTCCGTGCAGGTCCTCACGTTCGCGGGCGACGGCGACGTCCTCGTGCCGAGCGACGCCCTCGGGATGGCCTGGCTCCTGCTCAGCGTGCTCGCCGTCGGCGCCGCGGCCTTCCTGCCCCGGCGGTGGGTGGGGGAGCGCCGGTGACCCTCGAGGACACCTACCGGGCCGCGATGGCGCGCCTGCCCGGCGGGGTCGCCGTGGTCACCGCGCGGGCCGGCAGCCGCGACATCGCGGCGGTCGTCACGTCGCTCGTGTCGGTCTCGCTCGAGCCGCCCACCGTGCTGGTCGTGGTGCACGCCGACGGACGCCTCGGCGACCTGCTCGTGCCGGGCGGGCGATGGGCGGCCACGGTGGTCGGGGAGCACCAGGCGGCGCAGGTCGCGTGGATCGCCGAGCCCGGCCGGCCCGACGTCGGGCAGCTCCAGGGGATCCCGCACCGACGCGGCGAGCACTCCGGGGCGGCCCTGCTCGACGGCGCGGCGTGGCTGGAGCTGCGCACCACCCAGACGATGGAGGTGGCCGACCACCGGGTGGTGGTCGGCGAGGTGCTCGCGGCCGGGCTCGGGTCGGAGACCGGCGCGCTGGTGCACCGCCTCGGCCGCGTGCGAGCGGTCGGATCGTCACAACTTGGTGACAACCGCCTCCCCGGCTCTGCGCAGCCCTGACCGTAGAATTCGCATGGCCGCCTCGCCCGACGCGGTCGACGAGGAAGGGACCCGCGTGACCGACAGCGCGACAGAGGTCGGCTCCCCGCTGGACTCCCTGGAGGGTGAGGCACCCTCCAAGCGTGGCCGCCGGATCGGCACGGGCATCGGCATCGCGATCGTCGTCCTGGCCGCCGCCTACGTCGGCGGGGTCTTCTGGACGGCCGACCGGACCCCGCGCGAGGCCACGGTCTCGGGCGTCGAGGTCGGCGGGCTCCCGTCGGCCCAGGCGGTCACCGCGCTCGAGGACGGGCTCGCCGACCGCGTCACGCAGCCGTTGTCGATCCGCGTCGGTGACATCGAGGCGACCCTCGACCCCACGCAGGCGGGGCTCGCCGTCGACGCCCAGGCGTCGATCGACGCCCTCACCGGCCGGTCGTGGGACCCGCGCGTGGTGATCGAGCGGCTGTTCGGGCAGGTCGACACCGACGCCGTGACGAACGTCGACTCCGAGGCCCTGACCGCGGCGCTGAGCGGCGCGGAGGACTTCGTCACCGTCCCGCCGGTCGACGCGACGATCGCCTTCGCGAACGGCACCGCCGTGGTGTCCGACCCCGTGGACGGCTCGGGTCTCGACGTCGAGGCCGCCGTCACGATCATCGAGGACACTTGGCTCACGGCCACCGACACCCTCGACCTGCCGGTCACCACGATCGCGCCGACGATGGACCAGGCCACCGTGGACACCGCGATGACCACGATCGTCGACCCGCTGCTGTCCGGCCCGGTGACCGTCGTCGCGGGAGAGGCGACCACCACCCTCGAGCCCGACGCGCTCACCGCGATCGCCACCGTCCCGGCGCAGGACGGCGCGTTCGTCCTGCAGCTCGACGCCGACCAGCTCACCCAGCTCGTCGACGCGGCCCTGCCGGGCGTGGGCCAAGCCAGCACCGACGCCAGCTTCACGTTCACGAACGGGACGCCGACCATCGTGCCGTCGCAGGACGGCACCGGGTTCGACCCCGCGCAGCTCGCGGCGGCGGTGACGGCCGCGGCGCAGTCGACGACCGAGCGCACCGCGACGCTCGAGCTCACCGCGCAGGAGGCCGAGTTCTCCACCGCCGACGCCGAGGCGCTCGGGATCACCGAGGTGATCGGGGAGTACTCCACGCCGCTGCCGGCGGGCACCGACGTGCCGCGGACGAACAACATCAGGCACGGCGCCGAGATCGTCACGGGCACGCTGCTCATGCCGGGCGACACGTTCTCCCTGAGCAAGACGCTCGGCCCGATCAACGGCAGCACCGGCTTCTTCATGTCGCACGTCGTGGAGAGCGGCAACGTGTCCGAGGCGTGGGGCGGCGGGCTGTCCCAGCTGTCCACCACGCTGTTCAACGCCTCGTTCGAGGCCGGCCTGGAGGACGTCACGCACCAGCCGCACTCGCGCTGGTTCGAGCGCTACCCGCCCGGGCGGGAGGCCACGCTGTTCGAGGGCCAGATCGACATGCAGTTCAAGAACCGCACCGACCACGGCGTGCTCGTGCAGGCGTGGGTCGAGAACGGCCGGACCTACGCGCGGCTGTGGGGCACGAAGACCTTCGACACCACCATCACCTCCGGTGGCAAGTACGCGATCACGAGCCCGAAGACGATCTACAACACGCGCGCCACGTGCACGCCGGAGTCCGGCGGCGCGAACGGCTTCACGATCGACGTGACGCGGGTCGTCAAGGGCCTCGACGGCTCGCAGGTGGAGTCGCGCACGTACACGACCACCTACCAGCCGTGGAACAAGATCGTCTGCGGTCCGGACCCGAACGCCGGCTGAGCCTTTCCTGCCCTGTGCCGCCGAGAAGCGGAGGTGCGGGGGCGCCGAGCCGGCGGCGAGCCGGCGGTCAGCAGCGCGGAAGCGCCGGCGGCAGGCGCTTGGCGAGCACGACGGCGGAACGCGCCACCGTGACCGGCCCGCGGCGGGAGTCCACCACCACGGCGTCGGCGCCGACCTGCGTCAGCACGCCGACGACGTCGGTCAGGTGCGGGCCGTCCGGCGCGGCCGCCACCTCGGCCTCGGACAGGCGGTAGCGCAGGACGACGCGGTCCCCGGCTCGCAGCGGCTCCTCCACGACAGGGGATACTAGGACGAGCCGGCCGCGTGGCGCGGACGGCGGGAAGGACCCCCTCGTGACCTATGTGATCGCCCAGCCGTGCGTGGACGTCAAGGACAAGGCCTGCATCGACGAGTGCCCCGTCGACTGCATCTACGAGGGTGAACGCTCGCTGTACATCCACCCCGACGAGTGCGTGGACTGCGGCGCCTGCGAACCGGTCTGCCCGGTCGAGGCCATCTACTACGAGGACGACGTGCCGCCGGAGTGGTCGGCCTTCACGGCCGCCAACGTCGAGTTCTTCGACTCCATCGGGTCCCCCGGTGGTGCCGCGAAACTGGGCCTCATCCCGACCGACCACCCGCTGATCGCCGCGCTCCCGCCGCAGACCGAGAGCTGAGCGGGTCGATGGGATTCGCACCGCTCGGCGTCGCCTACCCCTGGGACGCCGTCGTTCCGCTGCGCGAGCGCGCCGCCACGCACCCCGACGGCCTGGTGGACCTGTCCATCGGGACCCCGGTGGACCCCACCCCGCGGATCCTGCAGGACGCCCTCGCCACTGCCTCGGACGCGCACGGCTACCCCACGGTGGCCGGCCCGACCGCGCTGCGGCAGTCCGTGGTCGACTGGTTCGGCCGGCGCCGCGGCGTCACCGGTCTCACCCCGGATCACGTCCTGCCGACCATCGGGTCCAAGGAGCTCGTCGCCCTGCTGCCCAGCCAGCTGGGACTCGGGCCCGGCGACGTCGTCGTCATCCCGACGCAGGCGTACCCGACGTACGAGATCGGGGCCCGGCTCGCCGGCGCGGAGGTGCTGGCCAGCGACGACCCCGCGGACTGGGTGGGCCGGGAGGAGGTCGCCCTCGTGTGGCTGAACTCCCCGGGCAACCCGACCGGCCGGGTCCTCCCGGCGGCCGCCATGGCCGAGGTGGTGCGGGCCGCCCGGGCGACCGACGCCGTCGTCGCCTCCGACGAGTGCTACGCAATGCTGCCCTGGACGTCCCCCTGGACCGACGCCGTCGAGGACGGTGGTGGCGTGCCGTGCGTGCTGCGCGAGGATGTGTCCGGCGGTGACCCGCGCGGCCTGCTCGCGGTGTACTCGCTGTCCAAGCAGTCCAACCTCGCCGGCTACCGCGCGGCGTTCGCCGCGGGCGACCCCGACCTCGTGGGCCAGCTGCTCCTGCAGCGCCGGCACCTCGGGATGATGGTGCCCGCGCCCGTGCAGCACGTCATGCGGGTCGCGCTCGACGACGACGCCCACGTCGCCGAGCAGGCCGCCCGCTACGCCGCGCGGCGCGCGCTGCTGCTGCCCGCGCTCCTCGCCGCGGGGTTCGAGCTCGACCACTCCGAGGCGGGCCTGTACCTGTGGGTACGCCCCGGGGAGGGACTGCGCGCGAGGCTGGAGGCGCGGCCCGCCGCCCGCGACCGGGCGCTGTGCTGGGCCAGCATGGACCTGCTCGCCGACCTGGGCATCGTCGCGGGTCCCGGGGAGTTCTACGGCCCCGCCGCACAGGACCACGTGCGGGTATCGCTCACGGAAAGTGACGCGAACATCTCCTCGGCCGCGGGACGCCTGCGGGCGTTGGCGTGAGAGAATCGGGGCCACTTCTTTGCCGTGACATGATCGCCGCCCGGCGCCTTCGCGACGGGTCCGCAGAAACGGAGAACCGATGACGGTGACGTCCGAGGCCTCGCCCCGTACCGGAGCCACCCTCCGGGTGAACGAGTCCGAGATCCAGTTCGACCGGGTGCCCGCCGTGGAGGGCTCCGACGGCCTCGCGATCTCCTCGCTGCTGGCGCAGACCGGCGTCGTCACCTACGACCCCGGGTTCATGAACACCGCGGCCTGCCAGTCGGCCATCACCTACATCGACGGCGACGTCGGCATCCTGCGCTACCGCGGCTACCCGATCGAGCAGCTCGCCGAGAAGTCGAACTACCTCGAGGTCTCCTACCTGCTCGGCCGCGGCGAGCTGCCGACCCGGTCCGCGCTCAACGCGTTCGAGACCCGCGTCCTGCGGCACACCCACCTGCACGAGGACTTCCGCCGGCTCATCTCGTCCTTCCCCCGCAACGCGCACCCGATGGCGATCATCGCCAGCGCCGTCTCCGCCCTGCCCGGGTTCTACCCCGAGGTCTTCGACGTGAAGAACGAGGAGGTGGAGGAGCTCGCCACCGTGCTCATGCTCGGCAAGCTCCCCACGATCGTGGCGTACGTGCTGCGGCACGCCCGCGGTCAGCGGATGCCCGACGCCGAGCCCGAGAACGGCTACGTCGCCGACTTCCTGCGGATGGCGCTGCACGAGGTGCGCGGCCCGGAGTTCGGACCCGAGGTCGTCGCCGCGATGGACAAGCTCCTCGTGCTGCACGCCGACCACGAGCAGAACTGCTCGGCGTCCGTGGTCCGCAACGTCGGGTCGGCGCACGCGAACCTGTTCCTCTCCGTCGCCGCGGGCATCAACGCGCTCTCGGGCCCGCTGCACGGAGGCGCGAACGAGGCCGTGCTCTCGATGCTCGAGGACGTCCGGGACAACCACGGCGGCGACGTCGCGACGTTCGTCAACCAGGTCAAGGACCGCAAGAGCGGCGCCCGGCTGATGGGCTTCGGCCACCGCGTGTACAAGAACTACGACCCGCGCGCGGCGATCGTGAAGCAGGCGGCGGACTCGGTGCTGGAGGCCCTCGGCAAGCGGGACGAGCTGCTCGACATCGCGATGGAGCTCGAGGAGGTCGCGCTGCACGATGACTACTTCGTCTCCCGCAAACTCTACCCGAACGTCGACTTCTACACCGGCCTGATCTACCGCGCGATGGGCTTCCCGACCTCGATGTTCACGCCGTTGTTCGCGCTCGGCCGGATGCCCGGGTGGATCGCGCAGTGGCGCGAGATGATGAACGACCCGTCCACCAAGATCGCCCGGCCGCGCCAGGTCTACACCGGCCCCGGCGAGCGCGACTACGTGGACGTCGCCGACCGCTGACGCAGCCGGCTCACGGCGCGAGCAGCACCTGCCCGGCGGGCTGGGGCTGCTCGCCGTCGAGCAGCGCGCGCCACACGCCGTCGGCGCGGTCCCACACCCGGTCCGCGACGGCGACGCGCGCCACGCCCGTCTCGCTCGCCGCCGCGACGCCGGACTGCGCCACGGCCCACGCAAGGCGGTCCACCTCCGTGCCCAGGGCGTTCGCGTCCACGGTGAGCACCTGCACGGCGGACCCGCCCGACGTCGCGCCGAGCGCCGCCGCCGTGTCCGGGGCGAGCTCGCCGTCGGACGCCGCGCGCAGCGCTCCCGTGACCCCGAGGTCGCGGGCGAGGCGGTCCGACACGGCCTGCGCCACGCCGTCGGGCGTGCCCTCGCGAGCCGTCAGGGTGCAGGTGAGGTCCGCCGTCGTCCATCCCGCGAGCGCGGAGGCGAACGCGCGCGCGAGCGCCTCGTGCTGCGCGTACGCCTGCGGGAAGGCGCTGCGCTGCACGGCCTGCGCCGCGTCGGTCACCGCCATGTCGGGGTACCCGTCGACCTGCACGAGGTGGTCGTAGAAGGTGTTCACCGCGTACACGGGGTCCATCACCTGCTCGGGCGTGCCCCAGCCCTGCGAGGGACGCTGCTGGAACATCCCGAGCGAGTCCCGGTCGCCGTAGTCGATGTTGCGCATCCGCGACTCCTGCATCGCGGTGGCGATCCCGATCGTGCCCGCCCGCGCGGGCAGGCCGCGGCGCACCGACGTGCCGACGATCAGCGCGGCGTTCGCCGTCTGGTCCGGCGCGAGCGCGTGGCCACCGGCGGTGCACGCCTGGGCGACCGGACGCTGCGGCTCGAGCCTGCCCAGCAGGTGCACGACGGCGAGCACCCCGCCCGCTCCGACGGTCGCCACGACGGCGAGCACGAGCAGGGCGCGCAGCGCCCGCCGGCCCGGACCGCGCGGCCGCGTGCGGCGGGGGCGGGCGCTCACGGTCGGGCCGGTCGGGCCCGGTCGGGCCCGTCGGGCCGGTCGGGCTGCCGGGTCCGTGGACGGACGGGCCGCCGGTGGGGTCGACCGGGTGGCCGCCGGCGCGGAGCGGGCGTGGGTCACTGCGCGTGCAGCGCCGCGTTGAGCTCGACGGTCCGCGTGGCGCGCGGCAGCACCTCGACGCCGCCGGTGAGGGAGTTGCGCCGGAAGAGCACGTTGTCCACGCCGGAGAGGGTGCGGGCCGACACCACCGGACGGCCGGCCTCGTCGCGCCGGGCGGTCGCGAGGTCCGGGACGGCCGTGGACAGAGTCTCGAGCGCCTGCCGGTCGCCGAGGACCGTGACCTTGGTGCCCGCGGTCACGTAGAGCCCGGCCTCGACGACGCAGTCGTCCCCGAGGCTGATCCCCAGGCCGGCGTTGGCGCCGAGCAGGCTGCGTCGGCCGATCACCACGCGCGCGGTCCCGCCGCCCGAGAGCGTGCCCATGATCGACGCGCCGCCGCCGATGTCCGTGCCGTCGTCGATCACGACGCCCTGCGAGACGCGCCCCTCGATCATCGCGACGCCCAGCGAACCGGCGTTGAAGTTCACGAAGCCCTCGTGCATCACCGTGGTCCCCGGAGCGAGGTACGCCCCGAGTCGGACGCGCGAGGCGTCGGCGATGCGGACCCCGTCGGGCAGGACGTAGTCGGTCATCCGCGGGAACTTGTCGACGCCGTGCACCGTGAGGCCCGGGTGGTGCGCCTGCAGCAGCGCGCGGGTCGTCTCGAAGTCGACGGGGGAGCAGGGGCCCGCGCTCGTCCAGACCACGTTGGCGAGACGAGCGAAGATCCCGTCGAGCGCGATCGAGTTCGGGGTCACGAGGCGGTGGGAGAGCAGGTGCAGGCGCAGGTACGCGTCCTGCGCCGACTCCGGGGGCGCGTCCAGGTCGATCGTCGTCCGCACCACGGTGCGCGCCACGCGACGGGTGGGGTCGCTGCTCTCGAGGGCGGCGACCGCGGCGGGGACGTCGAACGGGGACGCGGGGCCGGGCTCGCCGAGGGCCGGGCTCGGGTACCAGGTGTCCAGGACCGTGTCGTCGAGGGTGGAGATCGTGGCCAGGCCGATGCCCCAGGCAGTGCGCGTCATGGGGCCAGGATAGGTCGGGCGGTCGCGGCTCAGCCGCGCTCGAGAGTCTCCCGCAGGGCGCCGGGTCCCAGGGTCCGGGCGGTGGCGGGCAGCCGTGCGCGCAGCCCCCGGTCGGCCGTGGCGACGAGGAGCGGGTCCGCACCGGCCTCGAGCAGGCGGCCGGCGAGGGCGACGATCGCGTCGTCGCCCGACCCCGGCGCGCGGTGCACCGTGAGCTCACCGTCGGGCGGCGCCGCGGGGTTGCCCTGGCCCTCGGTGACGACGTGGACGTCGGGCCGCACGCCGTCGGCGTCGAGGTCGAACCACGTGCCCGGGAGCCAGGCGCCCGCGGCGAGCTCGCGCCTGCCCCCGGCGAGAGACGTGAGCAGCCGCTCGGTGGCGCCGGCGCGGTCGCGCCACCAGCCGTCCGGCCGGGCGCCCACCACGTTGGCGGCGTCGACGAGCAGCGTCGGTCGTGCCTCGACGAGCCGGCGCAGCGCCGGCCACGCCTCGCCGAACGCGGGCAGCAGGTCCAGCCCGGCCACCTCGTCGACGGGCACCCAACGCAGGTCGGCGGACTCGCCGTCGAGGGGGTGCAGCTCGGGCGCCGGCCCGTGCACCCGCGCGACGAGCGTCGTGTAGCGCCACGTGCCGTGGTCGAGGACGCGCACCGCGGCGGGCGCACCCGCGTCGGGCGGGATCGCCGCCTCCTCGCGCGCCTCGCGCCGGGCGGCGGTCAGGGCGTCCTCACCGGTCTGCACGGCGCCGCCGGGCAGCCCCCACGTCCCGCCGTGGTGACTCCAGGCGGCCCGCAGCTGCAGCGCGACGCGCGGCTCGCCGTCGGGCGCGGTCGACCCGTCGACCAGCAGCAGGCCGGCCGCCCCGGCCAGGCCCCAGTGGCGGCGGCCGCACGCGCAGTCCACCCACGCGTCGTTCGGGTCGCGGTGACCCGCGCGGGGCGGGAGGCTCACTCGGCGGCGATGATCTGGCAGAGCACCTCGCCCGAGGAGACGCCGGCTCCGACGGCGGCGCTCAGCCCGGTCACGACGCCCGCCTTGTGCGCGACGAGCGGCTGCTCCATCTTCATCGCCTCGAGCACGACGACGAGATCGCCCGCCGCGACGGCGTCGCCGTCCGCCACGGCGACCTTGACGATCGTGCCCTGCATGGGCGAGGCGAGCGCGTTGCCGCCCGCGGCGGCTGCCGCGCCCGCGGGGCGCGCCAGGGGGCGCGGACGGCCGGGCCGCTGGCGTGCCCGCGCGCCACCGAGGATCCCGAGGCTCGCCGGGAGCACGACCTCCAGCCGCTTGCCGCCGACCTCCACGACGACGCGCTCGAGCGCGCCGTCCTCGGCGTCACCGTTCGTGCCGGTGGCCGCCGGGCTCGCGGCGCCCGCCGCGGCCGCAGGGGTGTGCGGGGCGAGCGCGCCGAGCTGCCCGGACATCTCGGACTCGATCCACGTGGTCCACACGCCCAGGTCGGTCTGCTCGACGCCGGGCTCACCGGCGAACGCCGGCTCCTGCAGCACGGCGCGGTGGAAGGGCAGCACGGTGGGCAGGCCCACGATCTCGGTCTCGGCGAGCGCGCGTCGCGCGCGCTCGATCGCCTGCCGGCGGGTGGCTCCCGTGACGACGAGCTTGGCGAGCATGGAGTCGAAGTTCCCCGTGACGGCCTGACCGGCCACGATGCCCGCGTCCACGCGCACCCCGGGGCCGCCGGGCCACGTGATCGCCGACGGCGTGCCGGGCGCGGGCAGGAAGTTGGCGGCCGGGTCCTCGCCGTTGATGCGGAACTCGATGCTGTGCCCGCGGATGTCGACGTGGTCGTACCCGAGCGGCTCACCCGCGGCGATGCGCAGCTGCTCACGCACGAGGTCGATGCCGGAGACCTCCTCGGACACGCAGTGCTCGACCTGCAGGCGGGTGTTGACCTCGAGGAACGAGAGCGTGCCGTCCACCCCGACGAGGAACTCGCACGTGCCGGCGCCCTCGTAGCGCGCCTCCCGCAGGATCGCCTGGGAGGCGCGGACGAGCTCGGCGTTCTGCTCGTCGGTGAGGAACGGCGCGGGGGCCTCCTCGACGAGCTTCTGGTGGCGGCGCTGGAGGGAGCAGTCCCGCGTGGACACGACGACCACGGCGCCGTACGCGTCCGCGAGGCACTGCGTCTCGACGTGCCGGGGCCGGTCGAGGAAGCGCTCAACGAAGCACTCCCCGCGGCCGAAGGCGGCCACCGCCTCGCGGGTCGCGGAGTCGAACAGCTCGGGGATCTCCTCGAGGGTGCGGGCCACCTTGAGGCCGCGTCCACCGCCGCCGAACGCCGCCTTGATGGCGACGGGAAGGCCGTGCTCGCGGGCGAACGCGACGACCTCGCTCGCGTCGGTGACCGGGTCGGGGGTGCCCGCCACGAGGGGCGCGCCGGCGGCCTGCGCGATGTGGCGCGCGGACACCTTGTCGCCCAGCGCGTCGATCGCGGCCGGGCTCGGGCCGATCCACGTGAGGCCCGCGGCCGCCACCTGGCGTGCGAAGTCGGCGTTCTCGGAGAGGAAGCCGTAGCCGGGGTGCAGCGCGTCGGCGTTCGAGCGGCGCGCGACGTCGAGCAGCTTCGCCGCGTCCAGGTAGGTGTCGGCGGCCCGCACGCCGTTCAGCGCGAACGCCTCGTCGGCCAGCCGCGCGAACGGGGCGTCCCGGTCGGAGTCGGCGTACACGGCGATCGAGGTCAGGCCTGCGTCACGCAGCGCGCGGACCACCCGCAGCGCGATCTCCCCACGGTTGGCGACGAGGACCCGGGTGACCGGGCGGGTGATGCGGTGGGGGGAGGTGTCCGCCGACTGCGGGTCCACCTCGTCGTGCGTCTCGACCGACATGCACTCTCCTCCTCGGGTCGGCCCACGGTAACGCCCTGCGCCGGTCGGCCCCAATGCGCTCGGGGGCGCGTCGACAAGTCTGTGTCGCGCGGCAAGGTCCCGGCCGTGTGGTTGTAGGACACCGACAAACGCCGGGCGTCGGATGCGGTCCCAGGGCGTCCGTGGGCGGGCGTCGGTCGTGGGGTGCGGCCAACGCGTCCACCAGGCTGACGGCACGTGGTCGACGCCGCAGGCCGGCTCGGGGAGCGATCAGGCCGGTTCGGGGCCCGGGTCGCCCGGGGCGGCCCACAGGTCGGTCCAGCGCAGGCCGTGCGCCCGCACGAGGGTTCGCAGCGTCGGCAGGCTCAGGCCGATGACGCCGTGGTGGTCGCCCTCGACGCCCGTCACGAACGCGCCGCCGTAGCCGTCGAGCGTGAACGCACCGGCGACGGCGAGCGGCTCGCCCGTCGCGACGTACGCCGCGATCTCCTCCTCGTCGACCTCGGCGAAGTGCACCCTCGTGCTGCTGACGGCCGCGTGCGCGGCGGGCCGGGCCGCCGCGGTCGCCCCGGCTGCCTGACGCGGGCCGGGCGGCTCGAGCAGGAGGAGGTGGTGCCCGGTGTGCAGCACGCCCGAGCGTCCGCTCAGGGCGCGCCAGCGCGCGGTGGCGCGCTCCGCCGTCGCCGGCTTGCCGTGCGCCCGGCCGTCCACCTCCAGCAGGGAGTCGCAGCCGAGCACGAGCACTCGGCCCGACCCGGCGTCGTCGCCCGCTGCGCGCGGGCCGGCCCCGAGCCGACGCGCGACGGCGGCCGCCTTGGCGGCGGCGAGCACGGCGACCTGATCGGCGACGGCGAGCGGGTGTCCGGCGTCCGCGGCGGCACGTTCGAGGGCGGCGTCCTCGTCGACGTCGGAGACCACGACGACGGGTTCCACGCCGGCGCGGCGCAGCGTCGTGAGCCGGGCCGGCGACGCGGACGCGAGGACCAGGGTGACGGCGGCGCCCGAGGTGGGCGCCGCCGTCGTCGGCTCGCTCACGGGAGTGCTCAGCGCAGCGCCTGCGCCAGGACGTCGAGGCCGACCGAGCCGACGTCGAGCGCGCGGCGGTGGAAGGCCTTGAGGTCGAAGTCGGCGCCCTCGCGCGCCCGGGTCTCGTCCCGGATGTTCTCCCAGAGGCGCTGGCCGACCTTGTACGCGGGCGCCTGTCCCGGCCAGCCGAGGTAGCGGTCGAGCTCGAAGAGCACGAAGCCCTCGCCCATGTTGACGTTGGCGAAGAGGAACTCCTTGGCCTTGTCGGCGTCCCACGTGCCGCCGCCGAGCTCGGCGGGGGCGGGCTTGCCCAGGTGCACGCCGATGTCGAGCACCACGCGCGCGGCGCGCATCCGCTGGCCGTCCAGCATCCCGAGCCGGTCCGCCGGGTCGTCGAGGAAGCCGAGGTCGGCCATGAGGCGCTCGGCGTAGAGCGCCCAGCCCTCGCCGTGCCCGCTCACCCAGCACGCCAGGCGGCGCCACTTGTTCAGCAGCGCGCTGCGGTAGGTGGTCTGGCCGATCTGCAGGTGGTGACCCGGGACGCCCTCGTGGTAGACGGTCGTCTTCTCGCGCCAGGTGCCGAACTCGGTGATGCCCGCCGGCACGGACCACCACATGCGCCCGGGGCGGGAGAAGTCGTCGGTCGGGCCGGTGTAGTAGATGCCGCCGGTCTGCGTCGGGGCGATGCAGCACTCCAGCCGGCGCACCGGCTCGGGGATGTCGAACTGGGTGTCGGCCAGCGCGGCGACGGCGGCGTCGGACGTCTCCTGCATCCAGCGCTGGAGCTCGTCGGTGCCGTGCAGCTTGCGTGCGGGGTCGGCGTCCAGGCGGGCCATCGCCTCCTCGGGCGTGGTGCCCGCGCCGAACAGCTCCGCGGCGGTGGCCTCCTGCTCGGCGACGACGCGGGCGAGCTCCTCGCGGCCCCACTCGTACGTCTCGTCGAGGTCGATGGTCGCGCCGAGGAACGAGCGGGAGAACAGCTGGTAGCGCTCGCGGCCCACGCCGTCGCGCTCGGGTGCCTGCGCCGCGAGCTCGTCGCGGAGGAACTGGGCCAGCGCGGCGTACCCCTCGCGGGCCCGGGCCGCGCCCGCCTCGAGCGCCGCGGCGTCGCCGCCCTCCTGCGCGCCGCGCGCGGCGAGCTGCGTCCAGAAGGAGCCCTCGGGCGCCGCGAGCTCCTCCGACTGCGCGATGCCGATCTCGACCTGGCGGCGCGCGGCCACCAGGCCCGTCGCGGCCCCCTCGCGCAGCGACTCGACGTACCCGGCGAGCGCCCCGGGCACGTTCCCCATCCGGGTGGCGATCACGGCCCAGTCCTCAGGCGTGTCGGTGGCCATGAGGTCGAAGATGTCGCGCGCCTCCTGCAGCGGTGAGGCGATGTTGTTGAGCGTGGCGAACGCCTCGCCGGCGTCGTAGAGCTCGGACTCCAGGCCGATCCGCTCACGCATCGCGGCCAGCGTCACGCGGTCGACGTCGTCGACCGGCGCCAGCTTCGCCAGCCTGCCGAGCACGGCGGTGCGCTCGGCGTCGAGCTCGGCGAGACCGGCGGGGGAGACGTCGTCGAGCTCGCTCTGGTCGCCGGGCAGGCCGAGGTAGGTGCGCAGCCCGGGGGACAGGCGCGCGAGGGTGTCGACGTACGCGTCGGCGACGGCGTCGATCGCCGTGGGCGTGCGGGTGGCGGTCGCCTCGTCGGCGGTGGAGGGGGTGGGGGTGGTGTCGGTCACTCGCCCAGCGTACGAGGGCGCGCCACGCGAATCATCGGGCGCGTGGGGGTGCCTGGTGGCTGGTGTGGCCCTTGGGGCTGCATGAGGGCGCGTGGGCTGCGTCGGGGCGGCCGGGTGCCCGGGGCGGGTGGAGCCGCGTGAGTCACGTCCGAGCGTGGGCACGTCCGGCGCGCGTCGTGTCCGACCAGCGGCCTCGTCGTCGGGGGTCGTGGTAGTGGGGGTCCTGGTACTGGGGCCGTGGTCGTCGGCGGGCCGTCGCGCGGGCGGTGGTCTGTGGTGTGTTAGGGAAGGTTCGTACCCGCATCATCGAGCACGGCCCCCCGGCACCATTGAGAACTGCCGAGGGGCGCCGCGGCGAGGGCTCCCCGAGGATCCGCCGTCGACAAGCCCTGCGGGATCGCACCTCGGTGCCTTCTTGCCACCGCGTGGGACCGGGTGCGTGGGCGGAGGTGCGTTCGGGATGGTTCGTAGCCTCACCATCGGGGTCGGGGCATGCGGGGTCGGGGCATGCGGGGTCGGGGCATGCGGGACCGGGCGCGTGGGACCGGGCGCGTGGAACCGGCTCGCGGGACCAGGTCCGCGGGACCGGGCGGTCGTCGACGACCCGTCTGTCGAGGCTTACGTTGCGTCCCACAGTCGCTCGCTGCTCGGGTCAGCCACGGCGCGCAGCTGGTCGACCGTCTGCCGAGGCCGTCGGAGCTGGGGTGGATGGCGAGGTGGTGAGGGTGCGAACGAACCCACGACACATGTGTGCCGCCGTCCGGCTGGGACGTCGAGCGGGTCCGCGTCGGAGCTGGGGTGGATGGCGAGGTGGTGAGGGTATGTGTGTTGCCGTCCGGCTGGGGCGTCGAGCGGGTCCTCGTCGAAACCGGGACCTCGAAGGACCGGCCCCGCGTCGGGTCGGCGCTCGGTATGTCGGCGAGTAGCGCCACGAGTGGTCAGCGCATGTCGTCCCCGGAGCCGGACTCGGACACCGGCGGATAGACGCCCGGCGGCGGTGTGACGGGAGGGATGCGAGAAGGCCGAGTCCTCCGGGACTGTGCGAGTCCGTCCTCGAGCGCGCGGAGATCCTCGAGCAGGGCGCGTGCGGCCGCGGAGCCGGGCGCGAACCCGGCCGCGCGCTCGACCCGCTCGCGGCAGGCAAGCCCTGCTCGCACCACACGCGCTCCGCGATGCGTCACGCGGATGAGGCAGGCGCGCGCGTCGGCGTACGCCTCGCTGCGTGTCAGCAGGCCGCGGTCGACGAGCACCCGCACCACGGGCGAGATCGTCGATCGAGCCATGCCGATGCTGTCCGCCACCTCGCCCGGTGTGGTGGGAACGCTCCGGGCGGCCTCGTGGAGCACCATCCACTGCGGAAACGTCACCTCGTGGAAGGCGAGATCGTCGTTGAGGCGAGCCTGGAGCTCCCGCGCTGCGCGGGTCAGACGTCCAGCGAGGGAGTCGGTGACGGGGTCCAGAACGTCCCAGAGGCCGTGCCCGAGGTCTGCGGGAGGCGATGCGGCCGCCTCGACGAGACCGAGTACGTGCCGGGTTCGCGGCGTGGTGACTGGTGGGATGCCGTCGGGGGCGTCTGCATCGTGGTACGGCACGTCCATGCCCCGAGCGTGCCTGCCGTCGGCCTCCGAGGTCGGCGTCCGGGTGAGCGCGGTGGACAACGTTCCGCCGGCGCGGGCGTGGGACAACCGCCGGGATGAACGCCGCGCGTACGGCGTCTCGCCGACTCTCAAGGATGAAGCGACCAGCGCCAGGAGTCCGGCCCGCGTGCGGGCAGGCCGCGGTCGCCCAGGCGCAGCTGGTGGGACCGGTCGGTCCAGCGGTGCCGCACGGCCTCGGCCTCCTCGGGGGCGGCCGCCGCGGCCGAGGCCGCCGTGAGGCCCGCGATGAGGGCCGCGAGCTCGAGCGCGTCGGGGGTGCCGCGCACCACCCGCACGAGCGGTTCGGGGCCACCCGCGCCGTCGTCGCCCGTGGGGCCGCCGGACGCGCCCGCGTCCGACCCGTCCGCGCCCGCCGCTCCGCCCGGGCGCGTGGCGCCGTCGTCGGGGATCTCGCCGAACACCTCGCCGAGCCGGGTGCGCTCGGACGCCCCGGGCCGGTCGGCGCCGGTCGCGCCGCCCAGGTCGACGGCAGCGTCGCTGCTCACAGCGGGATGTTCCCGTGCTTCTTGGCCGGGAGCCCGGCGCGCTTGGTGCGCAGCGCGCGCAGCGCCTGCACCACCTGCGCTCGGGTCTCCGACGGCGCGATGACGGCGTCGACGAAGCCGCGGTCGGCCGCCTCCCACGGGTTCACGATCGCGTCGTTGTACTCCGCCACGAGGCGCGCCCGCTCCGCCTCGACGTCGCCGCCCGCCTCCTCGACCGCGCGCAGCGCGCCGCGCTGGAGGATGTTCACCGCGCCGGAGGCGCCCATGACGGCGATCTGAGCGGTCGGCCACGCGAGGTTGACGTCCGCGCCGAGCTGCTTGGAGCCCATCACGATGTAGGCGCCGCCGTAGGCCTTGCGCGTGATCACCGTGACGAGCGGGACCGTCGCCTCGGCATACGCGTAGATGAGCTTCGCGCCGCGCCGGATGATGCCGTTCCACTCCTGGTCCGTGCCGGGCAGGAAGCCCGGGACGTCGACGAACGTGAGGACGGGCACGTTGAACGCGTCGCACGTGCGCACGAAGCGCGCGGCCTTCTCGGCCGCGTCGATGTCGAGCGTGCCGGCCATCACCTGCGGCTGGTTCGCGACGATCCCGACGGCGTGCCCCTCCACGTGCCCGAAGCCCACCAGCACGTTGCGCGCGAAGAGCGGCTGCACCTCGAGCAGGACGCCGTCGTCGAGCACCGCCTCGACCACCGCGCGCATGTCGTACGGCTGGTTGTCGGAGTCGGGGACGAGCGTGTCCAGGGCCAGGTCGGTGTCGCTTCGCTCGAGCGAGGCCTCCTCGGGGTAGGAGGGCGGGTCGGCCAGGTTGTTCGACGGCAGGTACGCCAGCAGCGCGCGGACGTACTCCAGCGCCTCGGCCTCGTCCGCGGCGAGGTAGTGCGCCACACCGGAGCGCTGGTTGTGCGTGAGGCCACCGCCCAGCTCCTCGAACCCGACGTCCTCACCCGTCACGGCGCGGATGACGTCCGGCCCGGTGATGAACATGTTCGACGTCTTGTCGGCCATCACGATGAAGTCCGTGAGCGCGGGGGAGTACACGGCGCCGCCGGCCGAGGGTCCGAGGATGAGGCTGATCTGCGGGATCACGCCCGACGCGGCCACGTTGCGGCGGAAGATCTCCGCGAACTGCGTGAGCGCCGCGACGCCCTCCTGGATGCGCGCGCCCCCGCCGTCGCTGATGCCGACGAGCGGCACGCCCGTGCGCAGCGCGAAGTCCTGGATCTTGGCGATCTTCGCGCCGTGCACCTCACCCAGCGAGCCGCCGAACACCGAGAAGTCCTGGCTGTAGACGCACACGCGGCGCCCGTCGATCGTGCCGTGCCCGATGACCACGCCGTCGCCATAGGGCCGGCGCGCGGCGAGCCCGAAGTTGGTGGACCGGTGCCGGGTGAACGCGTCGATCTCGGTGAACGAGCCCTCGTCCAGGAGCGCGTCGATCCGCGAGCGCGCCGACCCCTTGCCGCGCGCGCCCTGCTTCTGGGCCGCCGCCGCGGCCGGTGCGTCGATCTCCTCGGCGCGACGGCGGTGCAGGTCCTCGAGCCTGCTCGCCGTGGTCGGTGCGGCGGTGGGTGCGCTGGTCGGCTGAGGCGCGCTCGTCGGGGCGGCTGCGGTGTCACTCACGCACGCGAGGCTACCGCTGCACCGGTCCGCGGCCTCGGGCGCGGGGCAGACGGGGTCGGTGCCAGGGTGGAGCCATGACGGACGAGACCGCCGCTGCGGCACCGCACGAGCGAGCGCGCACCGAGGTCGCCGAGTTCGCCGAGTTCGCCGAGGAGCGTGCGACGGCGTTCTCCCGACTCGTGACCGTGGCGGAGGCGGGCTCGACGAACGCCGACCTGGTCGCCGCCCGCGTCGCGGCACCGCAGGACTGGCCGCACCTGTCGGCCCTGCGTGCCGTGCAGCAGAAGGCGGGTCGCGGTCGGGCCGGGCGGACCTGGGTCACCGGGGCCGACGACGCCCTCACGGCCTCGATCGTGGTCGCACCCGCGGAGGTCGCCGGGGCGACCCCCGCCTGGCCGAGCCTCACGCCGGTGGTGGCGCTCGCCGTCGTGCGCGCGCTGCGCGGGTGGGGGCTCGCCGCCGCGATCAAGTGGCCCAACGACGTGGTGCTCGACGGCGTGGAGCCGCCGCTGCCCGGCTGGGGCGAGACGCGCAAGATCGCGGGCATCCTCGCCGAGGTCGTCCCCCCGGCAGCGGGCGGGGCGCCCGCGGCCGTCGTGGGGATCGGCGTCAACGTGGGGCAGCGCGAGCTGCCGGTGCCGTGGGCGACGTCGCTGGCGCTCGCGGGTGTGGCCGTCTCGCCGGCCGAGGTGCTGGACGGGATCGGGCAGGCGTTGCTGGAGCTGCTGCCGCGGTGGACCGCCGGCGAGTCCGCCCTCGCGGACGAGGTCGCGGCCGCGTCCGCGACGCTCGGGCGCCGCGTGCGGGTGGAGACGGGCACCGGCGCGGACCGGGCGGGCGGCAGCGGTGGTGGGGCGCTCGAGGGCGTCGCCGAGGCGCTCGACGGCGAGGGGCGGCTCGTGCTGCGGACCGCGGCGGGGGAGCGCGTCACCGTGGCGGCGGGCGACGTGCACCACCTGCGCCGCGCCGAGCCCGACGCCGTCGGGCGCACCCGAGCAGGCGAGGACGCCGACGCCGTCGGGCGCACCCGAGCAGGCGAGGACGCCGACGCCGTCGGCACCCGCACCGCTGCCGCACCGGAGGAGCCGGCGAGCGACGAGAGGCGACCGGACGAGGCCTGACCCGGCGTCCGCCGAACCCCTCGCGGGCGAGGGCGGCGCGGGTAGGGTCGGGGCCGTGGACGACGTGAACGGGCTGCCCGGCAGCGTCGATGCCGGGACCGACGGGCCCGGTGCGGGCGCCGGTGACGCCCCCGGCAGCGCGGCCGAGGACGCCGTGTCGCCCGCCGTCGCGCAGGACGCGGTCGAGGCGGCCGACGAGGGTCGGCGCACCCTCGAGCGCCAGACGCTCGCCCTGCTCGGCGAGCTGCCCCGCCTGGACGCGTACGACGTCGCCCGGCTGGTCGGCACTAGCGCCGCCCGCGTGCTGCAGTTCTGGCGGGCGCTGGGCTTCGCGGGGGAGCCGGCGTCGAGCCGGGTGTTCACGCACGCCGACGCGGACGCGCTGCGGTCGGCGCTCACGCTGCTGGAGAAGGCGGAGCTGTCCGAGGGCGCGTTCCGCACCCTGATCCGGGCCGCCGCGCACTCGGCGGACCGCCTGTCGCTGTGGCAGGTCGAGGCCCTCGTCGAGGACGCCGAGCGGCGCTACGTGCTCGACAACGTGTCCGCCAGGCTTGTCGTGCTGGACACCATCGACCAGACGATCGACGCGCTCGTGGCCCTGCAGAGCCACGCGTGGCGCCGCCACCTGCTCGCACTGCTCACGCGCACCGAGCGCTCGGTGGGCCGGGCCGGGATGGCCGATCTCGGCGACGAGCTGCCGCTGGAGCGCGCGATCGGGTTCATCGACGTCGTGTCCTACACGCAGCGGACCGCGCACCTCGGTGCGGCGGAGCTGAGCGCGCTCGTGCAGGAGTTCGACGGGCGCGCCCGCGACGTCGTCACCGAGCTGGGCGCGCGCGTGGTCAAGACGCTGGGCGACGGCGTGATGTTCGTGTCCGACGACCTCGGCACGTGCCTCGCGGTCGCGTTCGCGCTGCGGGACACCTTCCGGGAGGGCGCCGTCCCCATCCAGGTGCACGGCGCGCTCACGTGGGGCCGGGTGCTGTCCCGGTCCGGAGACGTGTACGGCCCGACGGTCAACCTCGCGGCGCGTCTGGCCGACCTCGCGCACGCCGGCCAGCTCCTCACGGACGAGGTCACGTGGGCCGTCGCCGAGCACGAGCCGGGTATCGAGGGCTTCGTGGCCGAGGCGCTCCCGCCCGCCCAGGTGCACGGAATCGGCGCGGTGTCGCCGTACCTGCTCCGGCGAACCGGAGAACCGGGCGGGGCGCCCGACGTCGAGTGAGGCGCGCGACGGGACCATACCCGGACCACAGCCAGACTTGGTGAGTCGATTGCACTAGGATCGCCGGGTGACCAAGGTGCTGCTCGCTGAAGACGACCCGGCCATCGCCGAGCCCCTCGCTCGCGCCCTGACTCGCGAGGGGTACGACGTGTCCGTCCACGGGACCGGACGCGGCGCCATCGACGGCGCGCACAGCGCCGACCTCTTCGTGCTCGACCTCGGTCTGCCGGACATGGACGGGCTCGACGTCGCCCGCTGGATCCGCAGCCAGGGCCTCTCGACCCCGATCCTCGTGCTCACGGCCCGCGCCGACGAGGTCGACCTCGTCGTCGGCCTGGACGCCGGGGCCGACGACTACGTGACCAAGCCGTTCCGCCTCGCCGAGCTGCTCGCGCGCGTGCGTGCGCTGCTGCGCCGGGCCGGCGTCGAGGGCGAGGACGCCGACGAGCTGGTCGCCCAGAACGTCCGGGTGGACGTCAGCGCGCACCGCGCGTTCCAGGGCGAGCGCGAGTTGCAGCTGACAGCCAAGGAGTTCGACCTCCTCCGGGTGCTGGTCCGCGAGGCCGGTTCGGTGGTTTCCCGGGACGCGCTCATGCGCGAGGTGTGGGCCTCGGACCCGTCGGGCTCGACCAAGACGCTCGACATGCACGTGTCGTGGCTGCGCCGCAAGCTCGGCGACGACGCCGGCTCGCCGCGGTACATCTCCACCGTGCGCGGGATGGGCTTCCGGTTCGAGAACGCGGCGGCGTAGTCCGCCGCGCCGAGGCGACTCATCCGGGAGGAACGGTGCAGCGCAAATTCCTCCAGGCGACGGTCGCCTCGGTGCTCGTCGCGATCGTGCTCATCGGCGTCCCCGTCGCGGTGCTCTCGGCGCTGACGGTCCGGCGTGGCATCGAGGGCAACCTCGAGGTGCGCGCCCAGGCGGTGGCGCGCGCCGTCGAGCGCCGCGTCGCGATCAACGAGCCGGTCACCGAAGACCTGCTCATGGACTGGGTGTCGGACGGCAACGAGCTGCCCATGCGGATCGTCGTGACCCCGCCGCGCGGCTCGGTCGTGACGGTCGGCCCCGAGCTGCCGACCCAGCAGGTCGCGCGGAAGATCACCACCGCCTCGGGTGCGGAGGTCTGGGTCGGGATCTCCGGGAACGCCGTTGCGTGGCGGATGGGCGAGGTGGTCGTCTTCGTCGCGTTCGCCTCCGGCGTCGCGGCGGCCGCCGCCGTCGCCCTGGCGCGCTTCCAGGCGCGCCGGCTCGCCGCGCCCCTCATCTATCTCGCCGCGTCGGCCGAGCAGCTCGGCTCGGGCCAGGTGCGACCCCGGATGGCCGAGACCGGAATCGAGGAGATCGACCTGGTCGCCGCCGAGCTCGGCCGCACGTCCGACCGGCTCGCGGCCCGGCTCGCCGCCGAGCGGCAGTTCAGCGCGGACGCCTCCCACCAGCTGCGCACGCCGCTGACGGCGCTGTCGATGCGGCTGGAGGAGATCCAGCTGATGAGTCATGACGAGGAGGTGAGCGAGGAGGCACGGGTCGCGCTGGAGCAGGTCGAGCGCCTCGTCGGAGTGGTCGACGACCTCCTGTCCTCCTCGCGCAAGCAGGCCGGCGGCACCACGCAGGTCGTGCACCTGCGCGAGGTCTTCGACCAGCAGAACGACGAGTGGGGGCCCACCTACACGAAGGCGCGGCGCACCCTCGTGTTCGAGGACGCGGGCACGACGTCGGTGCTCGCCACGCCCGGCGCGCTCGCCCAGGTGCTCGCCACGCTCCTGGAGAACTCGCTCAAGTACGGGGCCGGCACGACGCGGGTGTCCTGCCGCGCGGCGTCAACCCGTCAGCGGGTGGTGATCGAGGTGAGCGACGAGGGCGACGGCGTGGCGCCGGATCTCGCACCGCGGATCTTCGAGCGGTCGGTCTCCGGCGGCTCGAGCACCGGGCTCGGGCTCGCGCTGGCGCGCGACCTCGTGGCCTCCGACGGCGGGAAGCTCGAGCTCGCGCAGGCGGCGCCCGCGGTTTTCCAGATCTTCCTCAGCGCCGTGCCCACCCAGCTCGATCCGGACCGGGTGCTGCCGCCGGGGGCGCTGGTGGCGGTCGGACGGCGGCGCCGGCGGCCCTGAGGCGCGGGCAGCGGCCACGATGCGGTGAGTCTGGACCACGGACTGCCTCGCAGCGCGGCGGACTAGACTCAGCGCGCCATGTCGACACCAGACCCTTCCACTGCGGTTTCCCCTCCGCTTGCGCTGACGACCGGGGCCCGCGCGGTCCGCGCCCTGCGCCAGTTCGTGAAGTTCGGCCTCGTGGGTGGGGCGGGCGTCGGAGTCAACATGGCCGTCGCCGTGGTGATGAACAAGGCCAACGGCGGCACCGCGAACGCCCAGGACGTGCTCTTCGCGATCCCGGGCACCGACTTCAACGTGCGCTTCACGTCGCTCGTGTGGATCGTCGGGTTCCTCGTGGCGAACCTCTTCAACTTCCAGCTCAACCGGTCGTGGACGTTCCGGTCCGCGAACCGGGCCCCGTGGCTGCAGGAGTTCGGCCCGTTCCTCCTGGTCGGCAGCGTGGCGGCGTTCGTGGGGCTGTTCCTCAAGGTCGCGCTCACCAACCCGACCTCGCCGATCTACCTCGCCTCGGACTGGTTCCACGAGGACGCCGGCCTGCACTCGCGTGAGTACTGGGCGCAGCTCATCACCATCGTCGTGACGATGCCCGTGAACTTCCTCGTCAACAAGCTCTGGACGTTCCGGCACGTTCGCAACCGGCACCTGGCGCGCGTGGAGGAGATCGAGCGGACCAAGGCCGCCTGAGCCCGGTTGCCGGCAGACCCCGAGCGACTCGGCTCAGCCCGACGGGTCTGACGGGCTCAGCCCGCGCTGAACCCGGTCGCCTGCGTGCGTCCCTGCCGCAGCTTCGCGCCCTTGGCGCGGGCGACGTCGGCGAGGTCCGCCTGGAACGCCTCCATCGCGGGGCGCAGGCGCGCCGCGAGTGAGTCGCCGCCGGCGGCAAGGATTCTCAACGCGAGCAGGCCGGCGTTCCGCGCTCCGCCGATCGAGACCGTGGCCACCGGCACGCCCGCCGGCATCTGCACGATCGACAGGAGCGAGTCCATCCCGTCGAGGTGCCGCAGCGGCACGGGGACGCCGATGACCGGGAGCGGGGTCACCGCGGCCAGCATCCCGGGCAGGTGGGCGGCTCCGCCCGCCCCCGCGATGATGACGCGCAGCCCACGATCGGCGGCGGAACGTCCGTACTCGATCATCTCGGTCGGCATGCGGTGCGCCGAGACGATGTCGACCTCGACCGGCACGTCGAACTCGGCGAGCGCCAGGGCGGCTGCCTCCATCGTGGGCCAGTCCGAGTCCGAACCCATGACGATGCCGACGAGCGGCTGGACGGGATCGCCGGCGGAACTCCCCGCGGCGGCGGGGGTGGGATTCGGCTGCGACATGTCAGTCCTCTCCGGACAGCAGGGCGACGGCGCGCGCGGCCTGCGCGCGGGCCATGTCGAGGTCGTCCCCCACGGCGGTGACGTGACCGAGCTTGCGGCCCGGCCTGACCTCCTTGCCGTACAGGTGCACCTTGACACCAGGCAGCTCCGCCATGAGCGCGGGATACGCGGTGGTGGGCTCGGCGAGCTCCGAGCCCAGAAGGTTGGCCATCACGGCGACGCGCTCACGTTGATCGGTCGCGCCGAGCGGCAGGTCGAGCACGGCTCGCAGGTGCTGCTCGAACTGGGACGTCGTGTGGGCGTCGATGGTCACGTGCCCGGAGTTGTGCGGCCGCATGGCGAGCTCGTTCACGCTGAGGCGGCCGCCGTGCTCCTCGCCCTCCTCGAGGAAGAGCTCGACGGCGAGCACCCCGGTCACGCCGAGGCCCTCCGCCACGAGGCGAGCGATCCCCTCGGCGGCGCGGGCGGTGCTGGGGTCGAGGTCGGGTGCAGGGGAGAGGACCTCCGCGCACACGCCGTCGCGCTGGATGGTCTGCACGACCGGCCAGGTGCGCATCTCCCCGCTCGGCCGACGCGCGACCAGGGCCGCGAGCTCGCGGGTGAACGGCACACGCTCCTCCAGCAGCACCGGGGTGTCCGGGCCCATCGGGAAGGGGACCTGCTCGCCGTCGTGCACGATCGCGACGCCCTTGCCGTCGTACCCGCCGCGAGGAGTCTTGGCGACCACGGGCCAGCCGACGCGCGCGCCGAACGCGGCCACGTCATCCGGCGTGCGTGCGACGGCCCAGCGCGGGCACGGAACGTCCAGCGCGGTGAGCCGCTCGCGCATGGCGATCTTGTCCTGCGCGTGCAGGAGGGCCTCGGGTCCGGGCTCGACGGCGTGGCCCGCCGCGCGGATCGCGGCGAGGACGTCGTTCGGGACGTGCTCGTGCTCGAAGGTGAGCACGTCGGCGCGAGAGGCGATCGCGGTGAGCGCCTCGCCGTCGGACGCCGCGCCGACCACCGAGTCGGGGACGACCTGCGCGGTCGCCGAGCCCGGGTCCTCGACGAGGGCGACGAGGTGGACCTGGAGGCCGATGGCGGCCTGCTGCATCATCCGGGCGAGCTGACCGCCGCCGACGACGGCGACCGTGGGCTGGGGCATGCGTGGAGCCTACCGAGCGGCGTGGCCAGGCCCGAAGGCGGGGTGCGGGGCGCCCGGCTGTGCCAGAGTGGCACAGTCCGTGTCCGACGACGAGCAGCCCTGGGACGAACCCGATGAACCGACGCGCGGCCTCAGCCGCACTCCTCGCACTCCTCATGCTGGGCGGCGGTGGCACGGCGACCGCGACACCGGCGCAGAGCGCGAGCACGGTGCCGACCGCGACACCGACGGCGAGCGCCGCTCCCAGTGCGACCTCGACGCCAACGAGCACGGCGTCGGCCACAGCCACGGCATCCGCCTCGCCGTCGCCCTCCCCGACGTCGGCGCCCTCGGCATCGGCGCCCGCGTCTCCGACGGCGAACCCGAG
>NZ_VENP01000043.1 GCF_006351005.1 Miniimonas arenae
ATGGTTTCGAGGGTGGTCAGGGCAGCGTCCAGGTCGGCCTGCGCGTGGTGCGCGGGGTCGATCAGGACGGGTGCGGCCATGCGTCGAGTCTAAGATACGAATGTGCGACCTACAAGCCCTGACCTGCACGAACATATCCACAAAGCGACTCTCGGGGAGACATCAGAGCCACCTGGGGACAACCCACGAAAACCCCCGCGTGCCGGATCCCGGCACGCGTCAGGTCGCCTCGTCGTCGAACGGCGCCGGCGCACCCGGCCGCGGGACGGGGCTGACCCCACCCGGCCCGCCCGCGGACACCGGCTTGGTCGGCGGGTCGTCGGCGAGCGCCTCGCGGATGATCCGCCGCGGGTCGTACTGGCGCGGGTCGAGGGTGCGCAGCTCGTCGAGCTCGTCGCCCATCTCGGCGCGAACCTTCTCCCCCGCGCCCTTGGCGAGGGCGCGGAGCTCGCGCACGAGGCGCCCGAGCTGGGCGGCGTAGGAGGGCAGCCGCTCCGGACCGATGACCAGCAGGGCGATCACGGTGAGGAGGACGAGCTCGTAGCCGTTGATCGAGCCGGTCACGCCCTCGCCCCGCTCACTCCGATCGCTCCGAGCCGAGCGTCACCGCGACCTCACGCTCCGTCCCGCCCTCGCGGACGGTCAGCGTCACGACGTCGCCGGGTGCGTGCGCGCGGATCGCCACGATGAGCTCCTCCGGCAGCGTCACCGGCTGGCCGTCGATCGCGAGGATGACGTCGCCGGGCTGCACCCCGGCCGTCTCGGCCGGGCCACCGGGCGTCAGGGGCGGCGTGCCGTTGGACTCGGTGGTCGCGACGCGGACGCCCTCGCCCGTGTAGCTGCTGTCCAGCAGCACGCCGACCACCGGGTAGGTCGCGTAGCCGAACGCGATGAGCTCCTCGGCCGTGCGCCGCGCCTGGTTCGCGGGGATCGCGAAGCCGAGCCCGATGCTGCCGGTCGCAGCCTGCCCGGACGCCTGCGCGATCGCGGAGTTGATGCCGATCACGGCACCGGTCGCGTCCAGCAGCGGCCCGCCGGAGTTGCCCGGGTTGATCGCCGCGTCGGTCTGGATCGCGTTGATGAACGAGACCTGCCCGGTGTCGCCGGCTGTGACGGGCCGGTTCAGCGCGCTCACGATGCCCGAGGTCACGGTGCCCTGCAGCCCCAGCGGCGCACCCACCGCGACGACCGGCTGGCCCACGACGAGCGCGTCCGAGTCGCCCAGCGAGAGCGGCACGAGGTCGGTCCGCTCCACGCGGAGCACCGCGAGGTCGTAGTCGACCGTCTGCCCGACGATCTGCGCCCTCGACTGGCTCCCGTCGGAGAAGATCACCGTCAGGGTCGAGCCCGCGGTGCTCGCGAGCGACACCACGTGTGCGTTCGTCAGCACGTAGCCGTCGGCGCGCAGCACCATGCCCGAGCCCGAAGACCCGGTCCCGTCCGGCAGCGTGACGTCGATCGCGACGGTGCTGGGCAGCGCCTCGGCCGCGATCGCCACGATGTCGACCGCGCCCGCGGACTCGCTCGCACCGCCTGCGGTCGCCGTCGGCAGCGTCGACGGCGCGGGCGTCACCACCACCGGGGCGCCCGACGGCGAGCCCTCCCCGGGCGCGGCCGTCTCGATCCCGAAGCGTGGCGCGAGCAGCAGGCCGGTCAGCGTCCCGACGAGCAGGGCGAGCACCGCGACGGCGGCGACGGCCGGCACGCCGACACTGCGACGTCGCGCGTCGGTCGACCCGGCGACGCGGCGCGGCGCGACCCGGCGGGCGCGCACCCGCCGTCGGCGTGGAGTACCGGCGACCGGGGCGAGCGCGACGGTGTCGGCGTGCTCGCCGTCGGGCGGGTGCTGGTCGTCGTGGGGGTGCGGCTCGCCGTCGGGCTCGGGCCACGGCCACGCCGCACCCGGCTCCACGACGCCCGGCTCGACCGCGTCACCGGCCTCGGCGGGCGCGCCGGACCTCGCCGGGACGCGCTCGGGCGTCTCGGGTCGCGTGTCAGTCACCCGTCACCACCCGCCAGCCCGCACCCATGCGGTCCAGGACGGCGGCCGGGAAGGTGGGCGTCGACGTCGAGAACGACCGCAGCACCGTGAGGCACGCGTCGTCCGAGCCACGCACGGCGACGACGTCGGTGCCCGCCTGCGCGACCCACCACTGCCCGACCCGGTGCGCCTCGACGTCGCCCACCCGGACCGATCGCGAGACGGATCCGGCGTCCACGTCGAGCGTGCCGTGGCTCTCGAGGAGGGTGACGGTCTCGCCGTCGACGTCGAGCTCGACCTGCACGATGTCGCCGGCGTCGGTGTCGCTCGCCGTCGTGCCCGTCACGGTGAGGGCGGACGCGGAGAGGTTCGCGGGCGCGCTGAACCCCGCGGGCCACGCGGCGCCCGGGTCTGCGGAGCTGTCCGTGGCGCCCGAGAGCGCGACGGCGGAGGTCGCGTCCACACTGACCGCCGCCTGGGCGATCGCCTCGGGGGTACGCACGCGAGGTGCGCCGATGCCGTACAGCACGCCGGAGGCCACGACCCCGAGCCCGACCACGGAGGCGGCCGACACGAGGACGAACCGGCCCGCCGAGCGGCGGCGCGCGTCGGGGGTCTGGGACCACGGCGCGACGCTCGCGCCCCCCGCCGCGCCCGCGCCCTCCGCGGCACCCAGCGCGAGGAGGCGGTCCGCCAGGCCCGTCGGCACGCTCACCTGACCGAGCGTGGCGGTGAGCCGGCGCTGGCGGCGCTGCTCCGCCACGAGGCGGTCGCAGTCCGCGCAGTGCTCGAGGTGCTCGAGCGCGCGACGGCGCTCCTCGGGCGCGAGGGTGTCGTCGACCAGCCCGCTCGCGAGCGGACCGAGGTGACCGAAGGGGCCGATCACGGCGCCGGCCGGGGGGCCAGGCCGCCGAGCAGCGGTGCGGCGGGCGTGCTGGGTGCCGACGGCGAGCGGTGCGCGAGCGCGGTGCGCAGCTTCGCGCGGCCGCGGTGGATGCGCGAGCGCACCGTGCCGAGCGAGATGCCGAGGACCTCGGCGATCTCCTCGTAGGTGAGGTCCTCGATGTCGCGCAGCACGACGGCGGCGCGGTACTCGGGGGCGAGCTCGGCCAGCGCGGTCTGGATGTCGACGTCGAGGTTGGTCATCTCGAAGTGCCGCTCGGGCTCGTCGCCACGCGCCGCGCGGGGCGCGTCGGAGTCGTACTCGCCGAGGGCGGAGGTGCGCTGACGCTGCTTGCGGCGCACCTGGTCGAGGAAGAGGTTGGTGGTGATGCGGTGCAGCCAGCCCGAGAACGTGCCCGGCTGGTAGGAGTCCAGCGAGCGGAACACCCGGATGAAGACCTCCTGCGTGAGGTCCTCGGCGTCGGCACGCTGCCCGGTCAGCCGGTAGGCAAGCCGGAAGACCTGAGGCGAGTACTCGCGCACGAGCTCGTCCCAGGCGGGTGGCTGCCAGTCGGCTGCCGGCGCTTCGATCTCGGGCACCAGGTCACCTCACGTGCTACGGAGCGTCCAGTCTACGGCGGACGGGGCCGCCACCTAGCATGGGCCGCAGGACGAGCGAGGAGACGCACGATGGCGGGAGCCGCGGACAAGGCGCAGAGCTGGACGTACGCCGAGGAGGTCGTCGCCGAGCCACCCGCCGCCGCGGCCGCCCGTGAACGCGCGGCCGAGCTGGGCGTGCCGGCCGTGTCGGTCGGCGTCGGGGCTCTGCTCCGCGCGGTCGCCGCGGCGTCGTCGGCCAGGCACGTCGTGGAGATCGGGACCGGCGCGGGCGTCAGCGGGGTCTGGCTGCTGGCCGGCATGCCGTCCGACGGCGTGCTGACCACGATCGACGTCGACGTCGAGTACCAGCGCTCCGCCCGGGCGGCGTTCACGCAGGCGGGCGTTCCGGCGTCGCGCACCCGCACGATCGCGGGTCGCGCGCTCGAGGTGCTGCCGCGGCTGGCGAACGGCTCCTACGACCTCGTGGTGCTCGACGGCGAGGTGGCCGAGCTCTCCGACCTGCTCGTGCAGGCGACGCGCCTGCTGCGCAGCGGCGGCACCCTCGCGATCCCGCACGCGCTGTGGTTCGACCGCGTCGCGGACCCGGCTCGGCGCGACCCCGAGACGGTCGCGATGCGCGAGGTGGTGCGCACGCTGGCGGAGGACGAGGGCTGGCTCACGGCGCTGGTGCCCTCCGGCACGGGCGTGCTGCTCGCGGTCCGCCGCTGACGGTCGGATCGCCGGGACGACGACGGCGCCCCACGAGAGCGTGGGGCGCCGTCCTCAGGTCAGGGTGTCAGCCGACGACGCCGGCCAGGGCGTCGCGCAGGGCTGCGGCCTCGGCCGCGTTCAGCTCGACCACGAGCCGGCCACCGCCCTCGAGCGGGACGCGCATGACGAGACCGCGACCCTCCTTGGTGACCTCGAGCGGTCCGTCCCCGGTCCTCGGCTTCATCGCGGCCATCGCGGTCGATCCCTCCGTCGTCGTGGCCCGGGTCGATCTCCGACCAGGGCTTGTTCGCAGCCCGCACGTGGCCGGTCGAAGTAGTCCCGACCGCCCGGCGAGCCCGCTCCAGTGTAATCCACACGTGAGCAACGATGCCGGTCGGGTGGCCGGTCGACGGCCCGTCAGTGGCCGGTCACGGCGGCCACCCGTAGGCCAGCCCCAGACGCCAGAGCACCATCACCCACGCGACCTGGCACACCGCCGAGAACGTCGCGAGTGCGGCCAGCCGGACCCGCGAGTCGCCGACGAGCACCACCGGGATCCCGACGGCGAGCACGAGCTGGCGGATCGTGGAGCTGTGCGGCTGCACCGCCACGAGCAGCCAGCCGAGGTAGGCCGCGGACCACGCCCGCAGGTCGGTGCCGAGCCGCCGCGCGGCCGGCACCGCGACCACCGCGACGCCCGCCACGACGGCGAGGAGCACGGCCGGCACGCCCCACCCGCCGAGGTACCCGATCGCGAACGAGAACCACGCGGCGACGGGAGCCACGGCGTCGCCGGACCGCCACGCCTCCTGCACCACGAGGTAGGCGTCCCAGCGGCCCGCCGCGATCCCGGTCACGGCCGGCCAGGCCAGACCCGCGACGACGCTCGCGAGCCCGAGCGTCGCCAGGGCGCGCCACTCCCCCCGCGACGGCGGGTCGCAGCGCCGGCGACGGTAGGCGTGCCACGCCACGACGAGCACGAACGGCAGCGCCACCGGCCGGGTGAGGCCGAGCGCGAGCACGGGCAGCACCGCGAGGAGGTACCGCCGCCGCCCGAGCAGCAGCAGGGCGAGGACCACCCACGCCAGCGCGAGGGCGTCCGCGTACGCGGCCTGCAGCACCGGCGCGGCGGGGAACAGACCCAGCAGGAGCACGACGGCGAGCCCACGCCTGCGCGCGGCCGCCGGGGACACCCCGGCTCGCTCGCCCTGCTCGCGCACCACCCGAGCGAGCGCCGCCGCCGCGACCGTCCCGGCGACGAGCGACAGGGTCGGCGCGACGACCGCGAACCCCGCGCCCGTGACCCACATGAGGGCGCGCACGAGCACCGGGTACAGCGGGAAGAAGGCCCAGGAGCTCTGGGTGCCGAGCGGGACCGGGAGGGGGTAGCCGCCGTCGGCGATGCGCTCGTACCAGCCGGCGTCCCACCACAGCACGGTGAACTGGACGTAGGTGGGGTCCTGCGCCCACGGGTTGGGCCCCTGGTGCGCGGCGGCGATCAGCAGCAGCACCGCCGAGAACAGCCGCGTCAGCAGGTACACCGCGACCACCCGCACGGCCCACGTGCGCAGCCGCGCCAGGCCGCGCGGGCCTGGCAGGTCGGTCACGGTGGCGGACGGCTCCGCCCTCGCGCTCACGCCTCGCGCGGGAGCTCCGCCCGCGCCGTGCTGCTCGTGGAGTCGGCCGCGCCGGTGGGGTGGGTGCGGGCTTCCGTGGTGACGGTGGGGGTGACGGTGGTATCTGCGGCGTCGGTGGCACCTGGGGCGTCGGTGGTACCTGCGGCGTCACTGGTGGCCGGTGCCTGGTCCAGGGGCGCCCCCGCCGCGGGGGCGCGCAGCACCGAGGTGCGCCGGAAGACCGGGCGGCGCTCGTCGTCGGGCGTCCCGCCGGTCGGCGCCGCCCAGGCGAGCAGATCGGCGTCGGCCGGGAGCGCCGGGTAGGGCGTGTCCAGGCCGTCCAGCTCCTCCAGCCGGCCACGCAGCGCGACCACCGCGACGGCGAGCACGAGGAGCAGCAGCGGCACCCACCAGAGCACCGCCGCGAGGGTCGCGCTCACTCCGCCCCCTCGGCCGCGGCGGCGCGCTCGGCCTCCTGCTCGCGGGCCGCGAGCTCGGCCGCGGCGGCCGCGACGAACTCGACGGCGTCGGCCGGGTCGTCTGTGACGTGCAGGAGGTCGACGTCGTGCGGGCCGATCAGGCCGCGCCCGCCCAGCTGGTCGAGCAGCCAGTCCACGAGGCCGCCCCAGAACTCCGAGCCGACCAGCACGATCGGGAAGCGCTTGACCTTGCCGGTCTGGACGAGCGTCACGGCCTCGAAGAGCTCGTCCAGCGTGCCGAAGCCGCCCGGCAGCACGATGAACCCGCTGGCGTACTTCACGAACATCGTCTTGCGGGCGAAGAAGTAGCGGAAGTTGACCCCGAGGTCGACCCACTGGTTCATGCCCTGCTCGAACGGCAGCTCGATGCCGAGGCCGACCGAGACGCCGCCCGCCTCGTGCGCGCCCTTGTTCGCGGCCTCCATGAGGCCCGGCCCGCCGCCCGTGATGACGGCGTAGCCGGCCTGCGCGAGCAGCCGGGCCACCTCCTCGCCGAGCGCGTACTCGGCGTCGCCGGGCCGCACGCGCGCGGACCCGAACACGCTGACCGCGGGGCCGAGCTCAGCCAGCGCACCGAAGCCCTCGACGAACTCGGACTGGATGCGCAGCACGCGCCACGGGTCCTTGTGCAGCCAGTCCGCACCGTCCGGGCCCGACAGGAGGCGCTCGTCCGACGTGCTCGCCGGGACCATCTGGCCCCGCAGCGTGACGGAGCCCTTGCGGTAGGTGGGGCGGTCGGTCGTGCGGTCGCTCATGCGGTGCGCTCCTCGGTCGTGGCGGTCTCGTTCACGGACAGATCGGTCTCGGCGGCGGCAGTGCCGTCAACGCCCTCAGCACCGGCAGCGCCGTCGGGGGAGGCCGGCCCGACGCCGCGCAACCACTCCCCCAGTGCCGTCGCGACCGAGGCGATCTGCGCCGTCGGGCAGTGCTCGTCGTCGGCGTGCGCGAGGTTGGGGTCGCCGGGGCCGAAGTTCACGGCGGGCACGCCGAGCGCGGAGAAGCGCGCCACGTCGGTCCAGCCGTACTTGGGGCCGACCCCGGCGCCGGTCGCGGCGGCCGCGTCGACGAACGCGCGCGCGACCGGGTGGTCCAGCCCGGGGCGGGCGCCGGCGGCCGAGTCGACCACCGTGATCGTGAGGTGGTCGATCCCGGCGAGGACGTCGCGCACGTACTGCTCGGCCTGCTCGGGCGTGCGCGAGGGCGCGAACCGGAAGTTCACGGTGACGCCTGCGCGGTCGGGGATCATGTTGGTCGCGATGCCTCCGGAGATGCCCACGGCGTTGAGCCCCTCGCGGTAGTCCAGCCCGTCCACGGTGACGGTCTCGCTCTCGTGCGCCGCGAGCGCCGAGAGCACCGGGGCCAGGTCGTGCACCGCGTTGTGGCCGCGCCAGGCCCGCGCCGAGTGCGCGGTGCGGCCGGTGGTCGTGACCTCGACGCGCAGCGTGCCGTTGCAGCCGCCCTCGACGTTGCCGGCGGTGGGCTCGGCAAGGATCGCGAAGTCCGCGGCGAGCCAGTCGGGGTGGGTGCGCGCAACCCGGCCGAGGCCGTTGAGGCTCGCGTCGACCTCCTCGTGGTCGTAGAACACCCAGGTCACGTCGACCACCGGGTCCGTCACGGTCGCGGCGAGGTGGAGCGCGACGGCGACTCCGCCCTTCATGTCGACCGTGCCCCGACCGCACAGCACCTCCTGCGCGGAGCCGTCCGCGCCGTCGCGCGTCTCCAGCCAGGTGGGGAGGTTGTCCTTGATCGGGACGGTGTCCAGGTGCCCGGCCACGACGACCCGGGAGGGCCGGCCGAGGTGGGTGCGGGCCACGACGGTTTCGCCGTCACGCAGCACCTCGAGGTGGTCCAGGGCGCGCAGCGCGGTCTCGACGGCGTCCGCGAGCGCCCGCTCGTCCCCGCTCACGGACGGCACGTCGCACACGGCGCGCGTGAGGTCGGCGGGCGACGTGGCAGCGAGGTCGGGCAGCGTGGGGGCGCTCACCCTGCGAACCCTACTTCGGCGGCCCGCTCGCTCCCCCTCACTCCTCGTCGGGCTCCGGCACCGGGGAGTGCAGCTGCCGGGCGGCCTCGGCGATCGTGCCCGAGAGCGACGGGTAGATCGTCATGGCGCTGGCGATCTGGTCGACCGTGCGCCGGTTCGCGATCGCGATGGTGATCGAGTGGATGAGCTCGGACGCGCGCGGCGAGACGATCACCCCGCCCAGCACGGTGCCGGAGTTGTTGCGGCAGATGAGCTTCACGAACCCCTCGGTGATGCCGAGCATCTTGGCCCGCGGGTTGCGCGCCAGCGGGATCGTCACGACCCGAGCGTCCCGTTCGGGGGCCTCGGCCTCGCTGATCCCGACCGAGGCGATCTCGGGCTCGGTGAAGATCGTCGAGGGCACCTTGCGCACGTCCAGCGGGGAGACCGCGTCACCGAGCGCGTGCCACATCGCGATCCGGCCCTGGGTGGCCGCGACCGATGCGAGCGGCATCACGCCCGTGACGTCGCCTGCCGCGTAGATCCCGCGCACCGTGGTGCGAGAGACGCGGTCGACGAGAACGTGCCCGGAGTGCGAGGTCGCCACCCCCGCCTCCGCCAGGCCGAGCTCAGCCGTGTTGGGCACGCCGCCGACGGCGAGCAGGCAGTGCGAGCCGGTCACGGTGCGCCCGTCCGACAGCGTCACGACCACCTCGTCGCCCTGCCGCACGGCGGACTCGGCGCGGGCCCGCGCGACGATCGTGATGTTCCGGCGGCGGAACACCTCCTCGATGAGGGCGGCCGCGTCGGAGTCGTAGCCGGGCAGGACCTGGTCGCGGCTGGAGACCAGCACGACCTCGCAGCCGAGGGCGCCGAACGCGCCGGCGAACTCGGCACCCGTGACGCCGGACCCCACGACGATCAGCCGCTCGGGCAGGGCGTCGAGGTTGTAGACCTGGGTCCAGGTGAGGATGCGCTCGCCGTCGGGCACGGCTGTCGGCAGCACGCGCGGGGACGCACCCGTCGCGAGGAGGATCACGTCCGCGGGGAGGTGCTCCTCGCCGTCGGGCGTGGTCGCGACGACGGTGCTCGCGTCCGCGAGGTGACCCACGCCGTCGACGATCCGGATGCCGTCGCGCTCGAGCTTGCCGCGGATGTCCCGCGACTGCTGGCGGGCGAGCGCCAGGACGCGCGTGTTGACCTCGCCGAGGTCGACGTTGAGGGCCGCGTGCCGCAGCTCGCCCACGTGGATGCCGAGCTCCTCGGCGTTCTCCACGAAGGCGCGCCACTCGGCGGTCGCGATGAGGGTCTTGGACGGCACGACGTCGGTGAGCACCGCGGAGCCGCCGAGTCCCGCGCGCTCGACGAGGGTCACGCTCGCGCCCAGCTGGCGGGCGACGAGCGCCGCCTCGTAGCCGCCGGGGCCGCCGCCGACGATCACGACGTCGCTGCCGTGCCGGGTGGCGGACGCGCCGGCCACACCCGCCGACGGCGAGCCGGGCCCCACGGCCTCGGGCGTCGGCGCGGCGCCACCGCGGACGGGCTCACCGCTGCTGGGGTTTCCCGGGGAGGTCGGGGACGTCGGGCTCGGGCTGCTCGGGGCCGTCATGCGGCCCATTCTGTCCCGAACCGCCGCGAGGCGACGCCCGGGGGCGTGGGAGTGGCACCCGGCGGCGCCCACCACGCGCGCGGGTCGACCCGGTTCCGCACCGGGCACTACCGTGCAGACGTGACCGACGACGCGCTCGACCTCGACGATCCGACCACCGACCCCTTCGCCGTCGCGCGAGCCGCGGCCGCCCAGCTGGCCGAGGCGACCGGTGTCGCCCGCCACGACGTGGCCCTCGTGCTCGGCTCCGGCTGGGGCGGCGCGGCCGACCTGCTCGGCGAGACCGTCGCGGAGGTCCCGGCGGCGCAGATCGTGGGCTTCACGGCCCCTGCGGTCCAGGGCCACGGCGCCACCATCCGCTCGATCCGGATCACCGGCGGCGATGGCGGCGCGAGCGGCGGCGGTGACACCCACGCCCTCGTGCTCGGCTCCCGGACGCACTTCTACGAGAACCGCGGAGTACGGCGCGTCGCGCACGGCGTGCGCACGGCGGCCGCCGCCGGCGCCCGCACCGTGGTGCTCACGAACGGCTGCGGTGGCCTCGTGCCCGAGTGGGCGCCCGGGACCCCGGTCCTCATCAGCGACCACCTCAACCTCACCGCGGCTTCGCCCCTGGAGGGCGCGACGTTCGTGGACCTCACCGACCTGTACTCCTCACGGCTGCGCACGCTCGCCCGCACGATCGACCCCGACCTGCCCGAGGGCGTGTACGTGCAGTTCCGCGGGCCGCACTACGAGACTCCCGCCGAGGTGCGGATGGCCGGGATCCTCGGCGGCCACCTCGTCGGCATGAGCACCACGCTCGAGGCGATCGCCGCGCGGCACGCCGGCCTGGAGGTGCTCGGCATCTCGCTCGTCACGAACCAGGCCGCCGGCATCTCCCCGGTGCCGCTCTCGCACGCCGAGGTCCTCGAGGCCGGCGCCGCGGCCGGACCGCGGATCAGCGCGCTGCTCGCCGACATCGTGCGAGCCCTCTGATGGCCTCGGGTCTCGGACCGGTCGACGACGGCGCGCTCCCCGACTGGGTCGTCTCGCGCGTGCGCGCGTGGGTCCGCGACGATCCCGACGAAGCGACCGTCGCCGAGGTCACGGCGCTCTTCCACGCCGCCGAGCAGGGCGACCCGGCGGCCGCGGCGGAGCTCACCGACCGCTTCTCGGGCACGCTGCAGTTCGGCACCGCCGGCCTGCGCGGCGCGATCGGCGGCGGGTCGAACCGGATGAACCGCGCGGTCGTCATCCGCGCGGCGGCCGGGCTCACCACGTACCTGCTCGAAGCACTCGCCGACGGCGAGCACGACGGCGGGCACGAGCCCGACGGCGAGCCCACCTCGGGCGCAACGCGCCCCCCGCGCGTGGTCATCGGCTACGACGCCCGGCACTACAGCCGGGTCTTCGCCCGGGACACCGCGGCGGTGGTCACCGCGGCCGGCGGCGAGGCCCTGCTGCTGCGGCAGGAGTGGCCCACCCCCGTGCTGGCGTTCGCGGTGCGCCACCTCGACGCCGACGCGGGCGTCATGGTGACCGCCTCGCACAACCCCGCCGCCGACAACGGCTACAAGGTGTACCTCGGCGGCCGGGTCGTCACCGACTCCGGCCAGGGCGCCCAGATCGTGCCACCCTACGACGCCGCGATCGCCGCGCACATCGCGGCGATCAAGCAGATCGCGGACGTGCCGCGCGCCGAGGACGGCTGGACCGTGCTGGACGACGACGTCCACCGCGCCTACCTCGACGCGCTCACCGCGCGCCCCGCCCACCCGGGCGTCGGGTCGCTGCGCGTCGTGACCACGGCGATGCACGGCGTCGGCGGCCCCACGCTCACCTCCGCACTCGTCGCCGCGGGCGTCACCGACCTGCACACGGTCGGCGCGCAGGCCGACCCCGACCCCACGTTCCCCACCGTCGCGTTCCCCAACCCCGAGGAGGCGGGCGCGATGGATCTCGCGTTCGCGCTCGCGCGGGAGCTGGACGCGGACCTGGTCATCGCCGTCGATCCCGACGCGGACCGGTGCGCCGTCGCCGTCCCCGACCCGGCCGCGGAGGGCGGCTGGCGCCGGCTCACGGGTGACGAGACCGGCGCGCTGCTGGGCGAGGCGGCCGCGGGCGCGCTCACCGGCCCCGCGCTGCCGGATGCCCCGCCACCAGCGGCGGACTCCCCCGTGCTGGCCTGCTCGATCGTCTCCTCGCGCCACCTCGAGGCCATCGCCCGCGCCCACGGCCTGCGCCACCGCGCGACCCTCACCGGCTTCAAGTGGATCTCCCGGGTCCCGGACCTCGCGTTCGGCTACGAGGAGGCCCTGGGCTACTGCGTCGCCCCGGACGTGGTGCGGGACAAGGACGGCGTCTCGGCCGCCGTCGCCGTCGTGAATCTCCTCGCGCAGGCGAAGGCGGACGGGACGGACCTGCGCGGCGTGCTCGACGCGCTCGCCCGCCGCGACGGCCTGTTCGCGAGCGCGCCGGTGACCGTGCGGGTCGAGGACCTCGCGCTCATCGCCGAGACGATGACGCGCCTGCGCACCGCTCCCCCGGCCACGCTCGGCGGCAGCGCCGTCACACGCGTCGTCGACCTCGCCGACGGGCTCGACGTGCCCGATCCGGACGGCAGGACCGGGGGCGCCTACCGCGTCCCGCCCACCGACGGCGTGTGGCTGGAGACGGGCGACGGCGTGCGCGTCGTCGTGCGGCCCAGCGGCACCGAGCCGAAGCTCAAGGCCTACCTCGACGTGCACGTCCCGATCGGCGACGCGCCGACGCTCGCGCACGGCGACGTCGTGACGAGCGCCCGGTCGCTGGCCGCCCGGCGCCTGGCGGCGATCGGCGCGGACGTGCGCGCCGCCGTCGGGCTCTAGCCCTAGCACCGACCGCGGGCCGAGTGCCCGACGGCGTCGCTCGCCGTGACGGGAGAGCGACTGGCCGTGACGGGAGAGCGACTCACCGGGCGGCCACGCCGGCCGGTCGGGCCCTGACCTGCGGCGATGCCGGCCGCAGGGCGCCCGCCGACCGGGTGAGTCGCTCTGACGTCAGGCAGAGTCGCTGTGGCGTCGCGGACGCGCGCGGTTCGCCGTCGAGACCGTGCCCGACGGCGATCCGCGCCTCAGCGTTGCGGCTCTAGCCCGCGCGGACGGCCTCGTAGCCGGGCAGGATCTGCTCGGCCACGATCCGCTCGAGGACGTCGCGGTGCGCGAAGCCGTTCCAGGCGGCCACGAGCGTCGCGGCCTCGAGGTCGTCCAGCGTCCAGTCCGCCTCGGCGACCAGGAGGCTGAACTCGCGCGACATCGACGTGGCCGAGACGAGCCGGTTGTCGGTGTTGACGGTGACGGCGAAGCCGAGGTCGCGCAGCGTGGTGATCGGGTGGGCGGCGATCGAGGCCGCGCCCCCGGTCTGCAGGTTCGAGCTCGGCGCGACCTCGAGCGGGATCTGCCGGTCCAGCACCCACTGCGCGAGTCGCCCGGGACGGGCGTGGCTGAGCGGCTCGTGCTCGGGCAGCTCGACGTCCTCCAGCAGCCGGATGCCGTGGCCCAGGCGCAGCGCGCCCACCTGCAGCGCGCCCCAGATCGACTCGGCGCCGTCCGCCTCGCCCGCGTGCACCGTGACCGGGAAGCTCTCGGCGCGCAGGAGCTCGAACGCCTCGCGGTGGCGGGCGGCCGGGAAGCCCAGCTCGGGGCCGGCGATGTCGAACCCGACCACGCCGCGGTCGCGGTTCTCCAGCGCGAGCCGGGCGATCGCCGGCGCGTTGTCCGCCTGGCGCATCGCGCACAGCAGCGTGCCCACCGTGATCGTGCAGCCGTTGGACTCGGCCTCGGCGACGCCGTCGTCGAAGCCCTGCTGCACGGCGTCGACGACCTGCTGCAGCGTGAGGCCCTGCTCGAGGTGCTGCTCGGGGGCGAAGCGCTGCTCGGCGTAGACCACGCCGTCGGCCGCGAGGTCCATCACGGCGTCGCGCGCCACGCGCCGCAGCGCCTCCGGGGTCTGCATGACCGCCGTCGTGTGCGCGAACGTCTCGAGATACCTCTCCAGGGAGCCGGAGTCGGCGGCCGTGACGAACCACGTGGCGAGCGCGTCCGGGTCGGTCTCCGGCAGCGTGTGGCCGGCGTCCTCGGCGAGCTCCACGAGCGTCGCGGGCCGCAGCCCGCCGTCGAGGTGGTCGTGCAGGACGACCTTCGGCAGCGCGCGGATCGTCGCGGGGGTGAGGTCGGGGCCGGGCTCGAAGACGTCGTCGGTCATGCCGCTCACGGTAGTGCGGCGGAGGACCCGCGCAGGATCTTCGCCATCGGCCTGCCCTTCGCGATCTCGTCGACGAGCTTGTCCAGCTGGCGCACCCGGCGCATGAGCGGATCCTCGATCTCCTCCACCCGCATGCCGCAGATGACGCCCGTGACGAGCGCGGCGTCCGGGTTGATCCGAGGCGCGCGGTCGAAGAACCCCCGCACGTCGGTGCCGTCGGCCAGCACCTGCGCCAGCCCTGCCTCGCCGTACCCGGTCAGCCACTCGATCACGGTGTCCACCTCGGCCCGCGTGCGCCCCTTGCGCTCCACCTTCGCGACGTAGAGCGGGTAGATCCGCGCGAACGGCATCCCGAAGATCCTGTGCTCGCTCGTCGACCCCGCCGGCTGGCCCGTCATGCGCGCCATTCTCCTCGTCAGCGCGGGTAGGCGGAGGCGGGGAGCACGGCCCAGACCACGTGCGACCAGCCGCCCAGCGCGGCACTGGGGGCGACGCGCGCGAGCAGTCGGTCGGGGTGCACGCCGTAGGTCCGCCCCGCGCCCGGCTCGTAGATCCGCAGCTCCGGCCGCGGCGTGCGCCACGGCAGCGCGAGCACCACGTGCCGCGGCACGGCGGCGCTGACGGTGCGCACCGGGGAGCGCACGAGGGAGCCGCCGAGGTCCCCGCCCGTGTACAGCGGGACGGGGATCCCCTGCCGCGTCGCCTCCTTCACCGCGGCGAGCAGCGTGCGGGTGGCCGCGACGTCGTGATCGTGCGCGACGGCGTGGGTGTAGGTCACGTCGCGGAACCTCGCCACGCGCGCGGCGCCCCACGGCGGGGTGCCCAGCGCTCGCGGCCACGGCAGCGCCGACCCAGCCGACCCAGCCGGCCCACCGAGCCCACCCGCGACGCGCGCGCGGGTGTGCACCGCGCGCTCGGCTGCCGCGACGCGCTCCGCCACGCCGTCGGCCTCGAGCTCCGCACGGCTCAGGCGCGCGAGCTCGGGCGGCGGGGTGGACCCGATCCGGCGCCCCGACGTCAGCCACGCGGCGAGCACCGGGTCGCCGGCCGCCGCGAGCAGCAGCAGGCACAGCGCCCCGCAGGTCACCTCGCTGCTCTGGCGCACGTGCACGCCGTTCCACCGCAGGTCCCCGGTCCGCGCGCCGAGCAGCGGCGCAGTCGCCAGCCGGCGCTGAGCTCCGGTGAGGTCGTTGTCCCGCGGCAGCCCGGCCGCGCGCGCGGGCACCGCGATCGCGGACGGGTCAGGCAGCCCGCGCTCCCCCGGTGCGACGCCGCGCAGCGGGCCGGCGAGCAGCCCGCTCAGCGTCCAGCTGCGTCGGTCCACGTGGCGGCTCAGGACGCGACCACCCGGTCGAGCACCACCGAGTCCGGCAGGTCGGGACGTGACCCCTCGGGCGCGATGGTGAACGCGTCCGCGAGCGCCTCTCGGGCCCGTGCGAACCGCTCGGGGGTGTCGGTGTGCAGCGTGAGCAGCGGCTCGCCCGCGCGCACGAGCGCGCCCGGCTTGGCGTGCAGCTCCACGCCCGCGCCGGCCTGGACCTCGTCCTCGCGCCGGGCCCGCCCGGCGCCCAGGCGCCACGCCGCCACGCCGACGGCGAGCGCGTCCAGCCGCACGAGCACCCCGTCGGCGGGGGCGAGGAGGAGCTCGCTCTCGCGCGCCGTCGGGAGCTCGGCGTCGGGGTCGCCGCCCTGCGCGGCGATCATCCGCCGCCACACGTCCATCGCGCGACCGTCGGCGAGCGCGGCCGCCGGGTCGGCGTCGGGGCGACCGGCGGCGTCGAGCATCTCGCGGGCGAGCGCGAGGGTGAGGTCCACGACGTCGGCGGGGCCGCCGCCGGCGAGCACCTCCACGCTCTCGCGCACCTCCAGGGCGTTGCCCGCGGTGAGGCCGAGCGGGGTGGACATGTCGGTGAGCAGCGCGCGCGTGTCGACGCCGGCGTCGGTGCCCAGGTCGACCATGGTGCGCGCGAGCTCGCGCGCCGCGTCGAGGTCCTTCATGAACGCGCCCGAGCCGACCTTGACGTCGAGCACGAGCGAGGCCGTGCCCTCGGCGATCTTCTTGCTCATGATCGAGGACGCGATGAGCGGGATCGCCTCGACCGTGCCGGTGACGTCACGCAGCGCGTACAGGCGGCGGTCCGCGGGCGCGAGGCCCGAGCCGGCCTGGCAGATCACGGCGCCGACGTCGTCGAGCTGCGCGAGCATCTCGGCGTTGCTGAGCGCCGCGCGCCAGCCGGGGATCGACTCGAGCTTGTCGAGCGTCCCGCCCGTGTGGCCGAGCCCGCGGCCGGACAGCTGGGGCACGGCGACATCGAACACCGCCACGAGCGGCGCGAGCGGGAGCGTGATCTTGTCGCCGACGCCGCCGGTGGAGTGCTTGTCCGACGTCGGGTGGCGCAGCGCGGAGAAGTCCATCCGCTCCCCGCTCGCGATCATCGCCGCGGTCCACCGGGCGATCTCGCGGCGGGTCATGCCGCGCAGCAGGATGGCCATCGCCAGGGCGGCCATCTGCTCCTCGGCGACGACGCTGCGCACGTAGGCGTCGATCACCCAGTCGATCTGCGCGTCGGTGAGCTCCCCACCGTCACGCTTGGTGCGGATGACGTCGACGGCGTCGAACTGCTCGGTCATGACTCCTCCTGAGCGCGGGGGTCCCCGGTCACCTTGTCCAGATCGTGCGGGCCGAACGCGCCGGGCAGCACCTGCGTCATCGGCACGACGCCGGCCCACGCGGTCTCCACGAGCAGCGCCGGCCCGCCGTGCTCCCACAGGAGCTGGCGGCAGCGCCCGCACGGGGCGATGACGTCGCCGTCGGCGTCCACGCACGTGAACGCGACGAGCCGGCCGCCGCCGCCGCGCACGAGGTCGCTCACGAGGCCGCACTCGGCGCACAGCGTGACGCCGTAGCCCGCGTTCTCGACGTTGCACCCCGTCACGACGCGACCGTCGTCCACGAGCGCGGCCGCGCCCACCGGGTAGCGGGAGTACGGGACGTAGGCGAACGTCATCGCCTCGGTGGCGGCGGCGCGCAGCGCGGCCCAGTCGGGCTCGACGTCGGACGCCCGCCCCTGGCCGGCAGCCGTCTCACTTGACATACGGGATGCCCTCCGCGGCCGGGGCGCGCACCTTCCCGGCGAAGCCCGCGACGGCGAGGATCGTCACCACGTACGGGAGCATGAGCAGGAACTGCGACGGCACCGGCACGGCGAGCGTGGCCATGAGGATGCGCAGCTGGTCCGACAGGCCGAACACGACGGCCGCCGCGACCGCACCCGTGGGGCTCCACCGGCCCAGGATCATCGCGGCCAGCGCGATGAAGCCGCGGCCCGCTGTCATCTCCTTGCCGAACGCCAGGCCCGAGGCGACCGTGAAGAACGCGCCGCCCAGGCCCGCGACCGCCCCGCCCAGGAGCGTGTTGCGCCACCGGGTGCGGTTGACGTCGATGCCGACCGTGTCGGCCGCCTTGGGGTGCTCGCCGACGGCGCGCAGGCGCAGGCCCCAGCGGCTCCGGAAGATGAGGATCTGCAGCGCGATCACGATCGCGTACATGAGGTAGACGAGCAGGTTCTGCCGGAACAGCACCGGACCCACGAGCGGGATCTCCGACAGCAGCGGGATCGGCAGCGTCGGCAGCGCGGTGCGGCTGTTGAGCTGCGGGTTCTCCCGCAGCACGGTGGAGAACAGGAAGCTCGTCAGGCCCACCACGAGCACGTTGAGCACCACGCCCACGATGATCTGGTTGACCTGGTAGCGGATGGAGAAGAACGCCAGCAGCGCCCCCACCGCGACGCCGGCGAGCGGCGCCGCGATCAGGCCGACGTAGGCCGAGCCCGCCATCGAGGCGACCACCGCGGCGGCGAACGCACCGGCCAGCAGCTGCCCCTCGATCGCGATGTTCACGATGCCGACGCGCTCGCACACCACGCCGGACAGCGCGCCGAACACGAGCGGGGTGGCGAGGAAGAGCGTGCCGGCCAGCAGCCCCGTCACCGGGACCACCTGCGTCTTGCCCGCGCTGATGAGGACGAGCAGCGCCAGCAGCGCGCACACGCCCGCCACCACGATCACCCACACCGGGATGCGCCGCCGCCCGCGCGCGAGCACGAACGCGTACGCCGCGGCGGCGAGCACGAGCACGGTGAGCAGCCACGCCGTCGCGCGTCCCGGCACCGCGAACACGGGGATCTGGAAGAGGTCGGTGTTCGTGGAGATGCGCACGTTGGTGGCGCCCGCGGGTGTCGCCAGCGCCATCACCGCGGTCACGACGGCGAGCACCGCCAGCACGATCGGCGTGCGGTAGGCGGGGGGCGGGGCGGGCAGGGCGGCCGCGGCCGTCGCGGCGGCGGGCGTGGGGGCGTCGAGTGTCGCGGTCATGCCACCGCTCCTGCCTGCTCGGCCGGCGCGTCGCCGCGCGCCGGGCGCTTCCTCGAGGGCTTCTTCTCCGGATCGGGCAGCCGGAGGATCGTGCGCACCAGCGGCGGCGCCGCGATGAACAGCACGATGAAGGACTGCAGCACGAGCACGAGGTCGAGCGGCGTGCCGGTCCGGGTCTGCATGAGGCGGCCGCCGGCCGACAGCGCGCCGAACAGGAGGCCGGCCAGGACGGTGCCGAGCGGACGGGACCGCCCGAGCAGCGCCACTGTGATCGCGTCGAACCCGATCGAGCCCGCGACCGACGCCGTGAGCATGCCCTCGGTGCCGAGCACCTGCGACGCGCCCGCGAGTCCCGCGAGCGCCCCCGCGATGGCCATCGCCACGATCGTCATCCGCGCGACCGAGATGCCGGCGGTCCGCGCCGCGCGCGCGTTCGCACCGACGGCGCGCAGGCGGAACCCGAGCGTCGAGCGCTCCATGAGCCACCACACCCCGACGGCGAGCACGATCGCGAGGACGAAGCCCCAGTGCAGCCGGAACGGGGCGGGCAGCAGCGCTGGGAGTCGCGCGGTGTCGTGCACCGCCTTGGACACGCCGGGCGTCCCGCTCGCGAACAGCGTGGTCGTGACGATCCAGAGCACGAGGTAGCCGGCGATGTTGTTGAGCATGATCGTGACGATCACCTCGTGCGCTCCGGTGCGCGCCTTGAGCACGCCCGCGATCCCGGCCCACAGGGCGCCGCCGAGCGCCGCGCCGAGCACGGCCAGGAGGACGTGCAGCACGGCGGGGAGCTGGAACTGGAAGCCGAGCCACGCGGCGACGATGCCGCCGAGGATCACCTGCCCCTGACCACCGATGTTGAACAGGCCGGACCGGAACGCCAGGCCCACCGAGAGGCCCGCGAGGATCAGCGGCGTCGCGATCGTGAGGGTCTCGGTGAGCGGCCGGATCGCGCGCGCGGGGTCCGAGGCCGTCCAGTCGTACACGGCCCCCTGGAACAGCGCGACGTACGCCGACGACGCCGCGTCCCAGGCCGCGGCGAACAGGTCACCGGGCCGGGCGAAGAAGTAGACCGCCGCGGCCTGCACGTCGGGGTCGGTGACGATCACGAGGATCGCGCCGAGGATCACCGCCAGCAGGATCGCGCCGAGGGTGAGCAGCCAGGAGGAGGAGAGCACCTGGTGCACGAACGACTCGCTGCGCGTGGGGCCCTCGGGCTCCACCGGTGCCGGCGCGGTCGAGGGCTCGGGCCCGGGGCCGCCGGGTTCGGGTGCCGTCGTCATCGCTGCTCCTCGCTCTCGTGGCTCGCGTCCTGCACGACCGCGGCGTCCTGCACGACCGCACCGTCCTGCACGACGGCGGGCTCGCCGTCGGGCGCCTGGAGCTCCGCGGCGAGGTCCGCCTCGCCGAGCAGGGTGTGGTGCTCGGCGGCCTGCCTGGCCGCCTCCTCGGGCGGCATCCCGGTCATCATGAGGCCCAGCACGTCGCGGCTCACGCCGCCGGGGACGATGCCGACGAGCCGGCCCCCGCACATCACCGCGATCCGGTCGCCGAGCGCGAGGACCTCGTCCAGCTCGGTCGAGACGATGAGGACGGCGGCGCCCTTGTCCCGCTCGGCGACGATCCGGCGGTGCAGGAACTCGATCGAGCCGACGTCCACGCCGCGCGTGGGCTGGGAGGCGACGAGCACCGAGAGGTCGCGGGAGAGCTCGCGCGCGAGCACGACCTTCTGCTGGTTGCCGCCCGAGAGCGTGCCGACCTCGCGGTCGATGGACGTGGTGCGCACGTCGAACTCCGCGACCCGCTCGGCGGCGTTGCGCCGCAGGTAGGCGACGTCGAGCGCGCCGCCGCGCGAGACCGGCGCCGCGCCGACGCGGTCGAGCACGAGGTTCTCGACGATGGAGAACTCCCCCACCACACCGTCGGTGGAGCGGTCCTCGGGGATGAAGGCGAGGCCTGCGTCGAGTCGGTCGCGCACGCCGAGGCCGTCGATGGGGCGGCCGGCGAGCTCGATCGACCCGTGCTCGGGGGTGGTCACGCCGAGGATGGCCTCGACGAGCTCGGTCTGGCCGTTGCCCTGCACGCCGGCGACGGCGACGATCTCCCCGCGCGCGACGTCGAAGGACACGTCGTCCACGACGGGCACGCCGTGCGCGTCACGGACCACGAGGCCACGCACCGCGAGGCCGGGCTCCCCCGGCTGGGCGGGCGCGCGGTCGACCCCGAGGCTCACCGAGCGGCCGACCATGAGCGAGGCGAGCTCGGTCTCGGGCGTCGTCGGCTCGGCCGTGCCGACGACCCTGCCGTGCCGGATGATCGTGATGGTGTCCGCGACGGCGCGGATCTCCCGGAGCTTGTGCGTGATGAAGAGGATCGAGGTGCCGCTCGCCGCGAGCGTGCGCATGATCTCGATGAGCTCGTCGGTCTCCTGCGGCGTGAGCACGGCGGTCGGCTCGTCGAGGATGAGGAGCTCGGCCTTGCGCGAGAGCGCCTTGACGATCTCCACGCGCTGCTGCACGCCGACCGGCAGGTCGCCGACCAGGGCGTTCGGGTCGATGTGGAAGCCGAGCGACTCGGCCGTCTCGCGCACCACGGTGGCCGCGGAGCCGGCGTCGATGAGTCCGCGGGCCATCGGCTCCTGGCCGAGCACCACGTTCTCGGCCACCGTGAAGACGGGCACGAGCATGAAGTGCTGGTGCACCATGCCGATGCCGGCGGCCATCGCGTCGCCCGGCCCGGCGAAGGTGCGCGGCACGCCGTCGACGACGATCTCGCCCTCCTCCGGCGTGTACAGCCCGTAGAGGACGTTCATCAGCGTGCTCTTGCCGGCGCCGTTCTCCCCGAGGATCGCGTGGATCTGGCCGGGCTCGACCACGAGGTCGATCGCGTCGTTGGCCGTGAACGCGCCGAACCGCTTGGTGATGCCCCGCAGCTCCAGCCGCATCGGCGTGTCTCCCTCGATCAGGTGGCTCAGTCAGGTGGCTCAGTGAGGTGCCTCGGTGCGCCGCACCGATCGTGCCACGGGACGAGGACGGGGCGGGCCATCGCTGGCCCGCCCCGCCCTCGGCTGCGCCGGTCGTGCCCGGCGGCGGTCAGATCACGGGGTGTTCTCGGACTCCACCGTGAACGTGCCGTCGATGATCTGCTGCTTGTAGTCGTCGATCTTCGCGCTCAGCTCGGCCGGGACCTTGCTCTCGAAGTCGTGCCACGGGGCCAGGCCCACGCCGCCGTTCTCGAGCGTGCCGACGTACGCCTCGTTGGAGAAGTTGCCCTCGGCGGCGTCCTTGATGGAGTCGTGCACCGCCTGCCCGATCTGCTTCATCACCGAGGTGAGAGTGATGTCGCCGAAGTCGGTGGAGAGGAAGCCGTCGGAGTCGACCCAGATGAGCGTGCCGCCGCCGGACTGCAGCGCGGTCGCCGCACCGAGGCCGACCGGGCCGGCCACCGGCATGACGATGTCGGCGCCCTGGTCGATGAAGCCCTGGGTCACCGTGGTGCCGTTGGCCTGGTTGTCGAAGTCACCGGTGAACGAGCCGGTCTGCGCCGCCTTGTCCCAGCCGAGCAGGGTCACGGACGCGCCGTTGTCCTCGTTGTACTGCGTGATGCCGTCGGAGAAGCCGTCCATGAAGATCTCGACCGAGTCGATCGGGAGGCCGCCGAACGTGCCGACCGTGCCCGACTGGGTCATGCCCGCGGCCGCGTAGCCGGCGAGGAACGCCGCCTCGGCCGTGTTGAACAGCAGCGGCTTGACGTTGTCCAGCACGAGCGGGGAGAAGTCGGGGTTGCTCAGCGCGGAGTCGATGAGTCCGAACTCGATGTCCGGGTTCGCCTGGGCCGCCTCGGCGATCGCCGGGGCCAGCAGGAAGCCGACGCCGATGATGTACGTGCAGCCGTCGTCGATGAGGCTGTCGATGTTGGGGCCGTAGTCGGCGTCCGACGTCGACTCCACGGCGTTCGTCGCGATGCCCCAGTCGGCCGCGGCCCGGTCCAGGCCCTCCTTGCCGGACTGGTTGAACGACTGGTCGTCGTAGCCGCCGGCGTCCGAGACCATGCAGGCCTTGAAGCCGTCGACGACGTCGATCGCCTCGGCGGTGGTGGCCTCGGCGCCGCCGGTGGCCTCACCGGTGGCGTCGGAGCCGGAGTCGGGCGCGGAGCCGCAGGCGGCCAGGGTGAGCGCGAGAGCGGTGGCGCCGGCCACCGTGACGAGCGACTTCTTCACGTGTTCTCCTCTTGGGTCGACGTCCCGGGTCCCCCCGGACGCAGGCGTGCGCCACCTCGTGGGTGGTCTGCTGGCCAGGGTATGCAGGCAATGTGTCGGGCGTGTCACGGCTTCCGCCGCGAGGCGGGAATCGTGACCGAACCGTTGCGATCCGACGCGGGCGCCCGGGAGGGTGGCTCGCCGTCGGGCGATGGTCCTGCTGCCGGCGTCAGGGGGTGGGGCGGCGGCGCGGCGGGGCGGCGTCGCCCGCGAGCACCGCGGCACGGGCCAGCACCCGCGCGCCGATCCCGATGGCGCGCTCGTCGACCGCGAGGTCGGCCCGGTGCAGGTCGGTCATCGGGGCGCCCGGCGTGCGCGCGCCGAGGCGCACCATCGCCCCGGGCACCTGGCGCACGTACCAGCCGAAGTCCTCCCCGCCGAGCGACTGCTCGGTCAGGTGCACCCCGTCGGGTCCGACGACCTCGCGCGCGGCCGCCTCGAGGTGCGCCACGGCGAACTCGTCGTTGACCGTCGGCGGCACCCCGCGGACGTGGTGGACGTCGACCTCGACCCCGTAGGGGGCGACGATCTGCGCGATCGCCGCGTCGAGGATGACGCCGGCGCGCTCCCACTCGGTGACGTCGAGGACGCGCAGCGTGCCCATCAGCGTGCCGACAGTGGGGATCGCGTTGGTGGTGTTGCCCGCGTGCACCGCGCCCCAGGTGAGGTTGACGCCGGAGCGCGGGTCCATCCGTCGCCCGAGCACGCCCGCGGCCTGCGCGATGACCTGCCCGAGCGCGTACACCACGTCGCCCGTCATGTGCGGGCGCGAGGTGTGCCCGCCGTGCGAGCGCAGGGTCACCGTGACCGGGTCGGAGGCGCTCGTGATCGAGCCGATCCGCGAGCCGATGGTGCCGACCTCGATCTTCGGGTCGCAGTGCAGCGCGTAGATCTGCTCGACGCCCTCGAGCACGCCGGCCTCGATCGCGAACTCGGCGCCGCCGGGCTGGACCTCCTCCGCCGCCTGGAAGATCAGTCGTACCCCGGCCGGCAGCTCACCGCGCCCCGCGACGTCGGCGAGCGCGAGCGCGGCGCCGAGCACCGCGGTGGTGTGCACGTCGTGCCCGCACGCGTGCGAGATGCCCGGCCGTCGCGAGGCGTACGGCAGCCCGCTCTCCTCGGGGATCGGCAGGGCGTCCAGGTCGGCGCGCAGCCCGATCCGACGGTGCGAGGCGGCGTTGCGCCCGCCGGGAATGTCGCACACCACGCCCGTCGCGCCGAGCCGACGAGGCTTGAGCCCGGCCTCGGTGAGCACCCGCATGACCGTCTCGCTCGTGCGGTGCTCGGTCCACGCCGTCTCGGGGTTGGCGTGGATGTCGCGGCGGACGTCGCGCAGGCGGTCCTGCGCGGCCTCGACCACGGTGTCCAGGCGCGAGAGGGTGGTGGAGAGGTCGACGGGCACGACCTCGAGGTTACCGCCGTCGCTCAGAGCAGGTCGGGACGTCCGCCCGCCGCGAGGGCGTCGACCACCGCCTTGACCCGCTGCGCGTGGTCGCGGTGCACCACGAGGACGGCGTCCCCGGTGCGCACGACGACGACGCCGGGCAGGCCCAGGACGGCCACGGCGCCGCCGTCGGAGGCGATCACGGCGTCGGGCGAGTCGATCGCGAGGAGCGGGCCCGCCGTCGTGGGCCGTGCCGCCCCGTTGTCGCCCGCGGACGTCGCGGCGGCGAGCGTGTGCGCGCCCGCCTCGTCGGCGGGCAGCAGCCCGCCGAGCGCGTCCCAGTCCCCGACGTCGTCCCACGAGAACGCCCCGGGCACGACGGCGACGCCGCCCTCGGCCGCGACCGGCTCGGCGATCGCGTGGTCGATGGCGATCTTCGTCAGCCCCGGCCAGACGCGCGCGAGCACCTCCTCGCGCGCTGGCGTGTCCCACGCGGCCGCGATCTCGCGCAGCCCCGCCTCGAGCGTGGGCTGGTGCCGGGTGAGGTGCCCGAGCAGCACGTCGGTGCGCGCCACGAACATGCCCGCGTTCCAGGAGTACTCCCCGGTCGCGAGGTAGCCGCGCGCGGTGTCCTCGTCGGGCTTCTCCACGAAGCTCGCGACGGCGTACGCGCCCGGCACGCCCTCCAGCGGCGCGCCGCGCCGGACGTACCCGAACGCCGTGGACGGGCCGGTCGCCGCGATCCCGATGGTGGTGACGTACCCCGCCCGCGCGGCCTCGACCGCGGTGCGCACGGCGTCGTGGAACCCGCCCGGCTCGGGCACGACGTGGTCGGCCGCGAACGAGCCGACCACCGTGGGCCCGTGCCGGTGCTCGACCACCGCGGCCGCGAGCCCGATCGCCGCCATCGAGTCGCGCGGCGAGGGTTCGGTGAGGAGGTTCGCGGCGCCGTCGCCCGCGAGCTGCGGGAGCTGGTCGGCCACCGCGGCGGCGTGCGCGGTCCCGGTCACCACGAGCAGGCCGTCCGGACCGGTCAGCGGGGCGAGCCGGTCGGCGGTGTCCTGCAGCAGCGTGCGGCCCGTGCCGAGCAGGTCGAGGAGGAACTTGGGGCGGCTGCGGCGCGACAGCGGCCACAGGCGGGTGCCCGCCCCACCGGCGGGGACGATCGCGACGAGCTCGGGGGCGGAGGTCATGTCCGGGACCGTAGCGGCTCGGCGCCGCCTGCGTGGCGCTCCGGGAGCACGGGGCGCCGGGTGGGCCGCGGGGTCGGACGGTGGATGCCGCGCGGGGTGTACCCGAGGTCGCTCGCGACGCCGAGCAGGTCGGCCGCGTACCACGCGAGCGCGAGCCACATCTCGCTGCCCTGCAGGCTAGGGGCGGCCGGGTCCGCGCGCGAGGTGAGCACCATCGTGGTGCCGCCCGGCGCGAAGGGCGCGCCCTCGCGGTCGTGCCACACCCCGGCGGCGACGGCGAGCACGTGCGCCGCCACGTCGCGCACCTCCGCGTCGCGGTACGTCGCGGCGCCGGTCCGGCGCGCCCACCACAGCAGGTGCACGACGTCGAGCGCGTCGCAGGCGGTCACGCGCGCCTCGTCCAGGATGCCGGTGCGAGCGTGCCGCAGCACGGTGTCCACGAGCGCCTCGCCGCCCCCGACGGCCGTGCCCCACTGCGCGAGGGTGCCGCGCACGAGCCGGTAGGTG
>NZ_VENP01000044.1 GCF_006351005.1 Miniimonas arenae
GCAGGGCGGTGAGGTAGGTCATCAGGTCCGGGGCTGGGCGCAGGGTCACGGTGCGTTCGGTCTCGGCGCGGCGGGCGCGGCGGACCAGGGCGGCGGCGTCCAGGCGTTGGGCGAAGGTGCGGGCGCGGGCGACCAGGCGCCGGTCCCCGACGCCGCGCAGGCTGGTGTGGTCGCCGCTGATCTGTTCGTCCAGGAGGGCGCGGTCGGTGCGGGTGAGGCAGGCGCTCTCCCGGATCAGGAGCATGGCGCGCCACTCGTTGAGGCTGCCGTGGGCGAGCGCGGTGAGGGTGTGGGGCATCTCGGTGAGCAGGGCCTCGGCGGCGCCGAGGAGCTTGCCGCCGTGGTGGGGTGACTCGCCTCTGGCGAGGGCGACCTGGGCTGCGACGCCGCGCCCGCAGTGCTTCGCGGGGACGCCGGCGGCGCGCTGGTGGGCGCGTTGGGAGGAGGCCAGCTGCGCGGCCAGGCGGGCCTGCGCGGCGCACGCGGCCGCTTTCAGCGCCTCGAGCTCGGTCAGCATGCTCACCCGCCACGCATCCACCTCCACCGGATCTGCCGCCGGTACGAGGGCCGGGACGGGCTGGGTCGCGGACCCCTCGTTCGGGGGCGACGTTGTGGTCGGCTCGTTCGGGTGCGCCGCAGTCGCGGTGCTCGCGCCGATCGCGTCGAGGGTGAACGCGCGCAGCCTCACCGTCAGCGTCTGCACGTCGCCCTCGAGGCGGGCCCGTCGAGCATCCACCGCACCCGCGACGGCTCCAGCCGCGGCTGAGGTTGCCGCGGGAGTGGCGGACGCCGCCACCTGGCCGTGAGCAGCGGTTTCACCGCCTCGCGACATCCCGGAATCGAACATGCGTCTAGCGTCTCACCCACCACCGACATCGAGACTTCCAGGCGCTCCTGGGCGGCCGCATCCCGTCCGGCGTGGCCGGGCGTCGGCCGGGCGATCGGCCGCACGTGGGGCCGCCGATCGCCCGCACGAAAGCCGGGCGTCGGCCGCACGCAAGCCGGGCGTCGGCCGCAAGCAAGCGGGGCAACGGTCCTGCGGCACCCGCACGTCGCCGCGGCGAGCGGACGGAGGTTCCCTAGCTCGCCGTCGGGCCTCGCGGCGAACGTCCTGACCGTGTCCGCGCCCCCGCTTCGCGACCCCGCCCTCTACCATCGCGAGGTGGCTGAGCTGATCCTCGTCGTGGGGCACGTCGGCGCGGGCAAGACCACCCGCGCGATCGAGCTCGCGAGTGCCATCGGCGCGGTCCGGCTCACCCCTGACGAGTGGATGATGGCGCTCTTCGGCGAGTCCGACCCCGACGGCAAGCGCGACGTCCTCGAGGGGCGCCTCGTCTGGACCGCCGCCCAGATCCTCCGGTCCGGCACGTCGGTCATCCTCGACTTCGGCCTGTGGGGCCGCGACGAGCGCGCTGCGCTGGCGTGGCTGGCCGGCACCGTGGGGGCGACAGCGCGCACCGAGTACCTGAGCGTCGACCGGACCACGCAGTCGGCGCGCGTCGCTGCTCGCTGGCAGGAGAGCCCGCACTCGACCTGGGCCGTCACGGACGCGCAGCTCGAGGAGTGGCGCCACCTGCTCCAGGAACCCGACGCGCGCGAGCTCGCGGGCACCTACCGCGCAGAACCTCCCGACCCGGGCGGCTGGGCGCCGTGGATCGCGCGGCGTTGGCCGACGGCGCTCGGCACCTGACGCGCTCGCGTGACGCCCGCCCACCGCCCGCACGACGGCGCACGACGGCGCACGTCAACGCGCGCGTCACACTGTGGCCAGGTCCCTGGAGAAGCAGCGAAAGGACTCCCGTGTCCGACTCGATCCTCCGATTCCGGCTGCCGATCGTCGCCGCCCCGATGGCCGGCGGCCCGTCCACCGTGGCGCTCGGCCGCGCCGTCGCCTCCGCGGGCGCGTTCCCCTTTCTCGCGGGCGGCTACAAGACCCCGGGGGCGCTGGCTGACGAGATCGCCGAGCTCCGCGCCACCGCCCCCGAGTTCGGCGTCAACCTCTTCGTCCCCTCGCACAACGCCATCGACGAGCAGACCTTCGCCGCGTACGCCGCGGAGCTGGCCGACGAGGCCGCGGTCTACGGACTGACGCTCGACCCCGTACCGATCAGCGACGACGACGCGTGGGACGCGAAGCTCGCGCTGCTGATCGCACAGCCCGTCCCCGTCGTCTCGTTCACGTTCGGCCTCCCGGAGCCCGCCGTGATCGCCTCGCTGCAGGCCGTCGGCACCCGAGTGCTCGCGTCGGTGACCACGCCCGAGGAGGCAGCGCGAGCGCGCGATGCCGGAGTCGACGCCCTGGTCGTGCAGGGCTCCGGCGCCGGCGGGCACAGCGCGACGTTCAATCCCGCACGACCGATCGACCACGTGTCCGCAGCCGACCTCGTCAGGGCGGTGCTCGCCGTCGTCGACCTGCCCGTGGTCGCCGCAGGGGGCGTCGACGGGCCCGACGGCGTGCGTCGCCTCCTCGAGGCGGGTGCGGCAAGCGTCGCGGTCGGGACGATGCTGCTGCGCACCGACGAGGCCGGGACCTCACCCACGCACCGCGCGGCGCTGAGCGACCCGAAGTTCACCGAGACGGTCGTGACGAGCGCGTTCACGGGTCGGCCCGCCCGCGCGCTGCGCAACGGGTTCGTCGACCGCCACCAGGGCACGGACGTGCTCGCCTACCCGGCCGTCCACCACCTCACGCGGGAGCTGCGCCAGGCCGCCGGCCGGGCGGGCGACGCCGAGCGCCTCCACCTGTGGGCGGGCACCGGGTGGCGCACCGCGCCGACGGGCCCGGCGGCCGCCGTGATCGACTGGCTCGCCGGCGGGGTCTAGGTGGCGCGGCGAGCTGCCCGACGGCGGTCGGCGGCGCGACCGATTACGAGGCTTGAGGTGGTTTGATAGGGTTTGTGGGTGCCCGACGCAGACGTGAGCGCTCCCTCGATCCTGGCGTTCTGGCGCATGCTCGAACTCCTGAATCCCCAGCCTCTCCCGGCGCTCACTCCCAAGGCGACCTCGCGTGACAGCCGGGTCGTGGTCGAGCTGTCACCGCGAGGCCCTGTGCCCTGGGAAACACTCCGCTCTCCTACCCCGCTGAGGGGAAAGCGTCGGCTGTGGCGTCACACGGTCTACCTCGGGCTCTACTCCGTGCAGGACACCTACGAGTTCCTGCACCGCGCGTTCTACGACGAGCGCGACAGCTACGACGAGCGACCGGCCGGGCGGTCTGCGTGTGCTGCGCTCCTCCTGGACGAGCGCGGTCGCGTGATTCCCGAAGCGACCGTCCTCTCGTCGGCGGCGTGGGCCGTGGGACGTCTGCGAGATCCGGGTCCCTCTGACCCGAGCTGGTCGATCGGGTTCACGGACTCGCAGTGCCGTTTCGTCGACGAGGTGCAGCAGCTGGAGACCACTCGCCAGAAGCGGGCTGGTCAGGAGCACCCGCTATCCCTGGACCGGCCTGCTCTGTCGGCCCTCCTCGAGACCGCCCACCGAGCGGCGGGCGTCTCCGGCATCAGCTCACTGGCAACAGCGCACGTGCTCGTCGCGTCGACGGTGATCACGGAGGACGCGGCGGCGAACCCGGGGATCGACTTCCTCAACAGCTTCCATCTCAGTGACCTCGAGGCCGTGCACGCGGACGTCGTCGCGCATGGCCCGCGGGGGCCACTGGCCGCGTACCTCACCCCGGACTCGGTGATCCGGGCATCGCAGCGAGTCGACGTCGTCGCCTCGCCGGAGGTCGTCGACCACGGGCTCCGTGTCGAGCGGCTCCCGAAGGGGAGGTGGCCGACCGATCCCAGGCATCACCTGGCACGAAGCCAGCAGTTCGCCGTCAACGAGGCCCTGGGCACGCTCGGGCCACAGGGAGGGCTTCTTGGCGTGAACGGCCCGCCGGGGACAGGCAAGACGACGATGCTGCGAGACGTCCTGGCCGGCAACGTGGTCGAGCGCGCCTGCGTCCTCGCTCGGCTCGAGAACCCTCACCAGGCGTTCCGGGCCGAACGTCACCAGTGGAACCAGGAGGGCCGTCCTCGGAGCGTCCGGCAGCTCATTCCTGAGCTCACCGGCTTCGAGATGGTGGTGGCGTCGTCCAACAACGCTGCTGTCGAGAACGTCTCGACGACGCTTCCGAGGAGAGGCGAGCTCGGTGAGCGTTGGCGAACCGACGCAGACTACTTCGGTGGCCTCGCCAGCCTCGCCCAGACGGTCGTCGGCAGCTCCGAGGACGAAGGGGCCAACGACACCCTCGCCGGCAAAGACGACCTGCTCGAGGCACCCGCCGCTCTGTCGTCCGCCTGGGGACTCGTCGCTGCTCGGCTCGGTCGGAGCGCGCACCGCGCCTCGTTCCGGTCGATCTTCTGGTTCGGGAGAGGCGATGGGGCGGACTCGGGCGAGGACGTCCAGAGCATGCAGCAGTGGCTGCAGGACAGGGTTGCTGAGCATGTTCCGCGGTCGTACTGGGCCGACGCGCGCACCCGCTTCACCTCGAGCCTGGAGACGGTAGAGGCCATGGTGGCGGCCCGAGCGGCTGCGGAGGCAAGACCCGCCGAGCTGAGGAGCGCGACTCGGAGCTACCGAGAGCTCTCGGACTGGATCGAGCACTCTGGCGCTTGGCTCACGCGGCTGCAGGCGGACGTGGCGGCCGCCCGGGCGAACGTCGACGGGGCGAATCACGACGTCGACCTGCTCACGCGACGCCGTTTGGACCACGTCGCCGTCCGCCCCGGATTCTGGGAGTCGCTGACGTCGTTCGGGCGTTCGCCTCGAGAGTGGCGCTTGGTGCTCACGGCACACGACGAGGCGATCGCGAGCGCCGTTGACCGCGCCTCTGCTGCCGCCGCTCGCGAGGAGGCGGCTGACCGCGAGCTGTCCAGGTCTACGCATGAGGTAGAAGAGGCCAGGCAGCGACTGACTCGAGCTGGCGAACTAGTCGCCGAACTCGAGGTTAGCTGTGCACAGGACCGCGAGCGGTACGGGGACGCCTACCCGGACATCACGGCGTCTCCCGAGCAGCGCGAGCTACGAGCGTCGTGGCTGGACGAGGAGCTCGACACGGCGCGCAGCGACCTCTTCGTCGCGGCGATGAACCTCCACCGGGACTTCTTCGCATCCGTGGCCAAGGACATGCTCACCGGTCTACGCGCAGCGACGGAGGTGGTCGCGGGCAAGGCTCCGCCCGCACTGGAGCCGGAGAAGGTCCGCGCTGCCTGGCAGCTGTTCTTCCTCGTTGTTCCCCTGGTGTCCACGACCTTCTCCTCACTGGGCCGGATGTTCGACCGCATGGGCCGCGACTCGATTGGCTGGCTCATCGTCGACGAGGCCGGCCAGGCCTACCCGCAGCACGCCGTCGGCGGGATCTGGCGGGCTAGGCGTGTCCTCGCCGTCGGAGACCCGCTGCAGCTCGAGCCGGTCGCCACTGCCCCACGCAAGCTCGTCGGCGACATTGCGGCCACGTGGGGGGTCTCGTCGGACTGGATCCCACCGCTCGCCTCGGTGCAGACGCTCGCCGCCCGCGTGACACGGCACGGAACCACCCTGCCTCAGGGCGAGAACGACGTGTGGGTGGGAAGCCCGCTCCGGGTGCACCGGCGCTGCGACGACCCGATGTTCACCCTGTCGAACACGATGGCCTACGACGGCCTCATGATTCACGCCACGCCCAAACGTGGCAGAGCGGCTGCACCCGGTGGAGAGGCCGACCCCTTCGACGATGCGTTCGGGCCGGTCGTGGCACCGAGCTATTGGGCGGACGTCCCTGCCGTGACGAGTGGATCGCATCTCCAGCCCACGGAGATCGAACGGGTTCGGAGGGCGCTGGACTGGCTCGATGGTTGCGGTGTCCCTTCGTCCGAGGTGATCGCGATCTCCCCCTTCCGTGCTGTCGCCGACGCTCTTGAGCGGCTCTCGCACGAGACGCGCTACTCGCGACTCACAGCAGGAACGGTCCACACGGCGCAGGGCAAGGAGGCCCCCGTCGTACTGCTCGTGCTCGGCGGCGACCCGGGGCGCCCCGGCGCTCGCGCCTGGGCGACCTCGCGGGTCAACCTGTTCAACGTGGCGGTGAGTCGTGCGCAACGTCGGCTCTACGTCATCGGTGATCACGCCTTGTGGAAGAGGTTTCCCTATGCCGAACTTATAGCCCGGACGCTTCCCGTTCGACGTCTCGGCACGTTGGCAGGGGAGGAAGAAGAGCCGGCGCCGTGAGGACGTGCGTCGACTCGCAGGCGAGATGGTCCGCGTCAAAACGGACGAGTCTCCACGCCCGACCGACGCCTCTCAGGTCCCGCAGTAGGTGATGTACGGCCCGGAGCCCTGCGGAGCCGGTGCCGCGTAGCGCTCGAGACCCGGTCGCTCGTCGTAGGGCGCGGAGACGACGTCGAGCAGTCGCCTCAGCGGGTCGAGGTCGCCGTCGCCGTCGGTTGCGGCCGCGAGCGCCTCCTCGACGAGGTGATTGCGAGGGATGTACACGGGGTTGACGCCATCCATCGCCTCGGCGTCCGGCGTCAGCTCCAGCCACCGCCCCACCCACCGGTCGAACCCGTCGGGGTCCGCGACCATGCCGCGCGCCGGTTCGGCGTCGCCCCGTGCCGCGGCAACCAGCGCGCGGAAGAACGACGTGTGATCAGCCCGGCTCGCACGCATCAGGGCCAGCAGCTCGTCGGCGAGCGGCGTCAGCGCTGCGTCGTCGACGTCGCCGCTCACGCCCAGCTTGGCGCGCATCCCGGACGACCAGGCGGCCTCGTACCGCGGGCGGAACCCGTCGAGGGCCGCGACGGCGAGCTCGACTGCCCGCTCGCGGTCGTCATCGAGAAGCGGGAGGAGCGCCTCCGCGAGCCGGGTGAGGTTCCACTGCGCGACGACGGGCTGGTTGCCGTAGGCGTAGCGCCCGCCGGCGTCGATGGAGCTGTACACGGTTGCCGGGTCGAACGCCTCCATGAACGCGCACGGCCCGTAGTCGATGGTCTCGCCGGAAACGGTCATGTTGTCGGTGTTCATCACGCCGTGCACGAAGCCGACGAGCATCCACTTCGCGACGAGCGACGCCTGGACGTCGATGACCGCGCGCAGCAGCGCCAGAGGCGGGTTCGGATCCGCGGCGGCCTCGGGATGGTGCCGTCCGATTGCGTGGTCGGCGAGGCGGCGCAGCAGGTCGAGGTCACCGGTCGCCCGCGCGTACTGGAAGGTGCCCACCCGCAGGTGGCTGCTCGCGACCCGGGAGAGCACGGCTCCGGGCAGCCAGGTCTCGCGACGCACCTGCCGACCCGTCGCGACGACGGCGAGCGACCGGGTGGTCGGCACGCCCAGGGCGTGCATCGCGCGGCTCACGACGAGCTCGCGCAGCATCGGCCCGACGGCGGCGAGACCGTCGCCGCCGCGAGCGAACGGCGTGCGACCCGAGCCCTTGAGGTGGAGGTCCCACTCGCTGTCGTCGGGGCCGATCAGCTCCCCGAGCAGCAGTGCTCGACCGTCACCGAGACGCGGGACGAAGCCGCCGAACTGATGTCCGGCGTAGGCCTGCGCGACGGGGGTGGCGCCGTCGGGCACGGCGTTGCCCACGAGGAACCGCACGCCGGCGGGGCTGCGCAACCACTCCGGGTCGAGGCCGAGCTCGGTCGCGAGGGCGTCGGCGAGGTGCAGGAGCCGAGGTGTGGGCGCGTCCTCAGCCCGCCACGGGACGCCCAGCTCGGGAAGCTCCCGAGCAAACCTGCCGTGGAGGACGACCGGTACCGGCGGTGCGGGGCTCACCTTCTCGAGGGTACGTCGGCGCGGGATCGGCGCAAGCAACTCGTAGCGCTTCGGTCCTGGAGCGCGTCTTGTTCGCCCCCCGGGGGGCGAACGCGAACGACTGCGGCTACCTCACTTCGGCGGCCCACAAGGGGAACGCGCCCGCCGGCGCAGGCGGGTCGACGCCGCGCAGGCGAACGATGCAGGCCTGCTCATCAGCACCGGTGGCCGCCCACAGGCTGTGCGTGCGACCTGCCGCGTTGCTCGAAATCCATGACAGCGCGTCGTCGAGGTCGGTAGCGGTTAGCTCCCACTCCTCGCAGGTCGTCGCGTTCGCCCAGAACAGGACGCGGTAGGTCGGCGCGACGTCCTCGGACCTGGCGTCGCGGGGATCGATCAGTCGCGCGCGCATGCAGAACACCATAGCGTCGGACCGAGGTGCTCCTGTCGACGGACGAACCATCACCCGAGAGCCAGCCGCCGGAGTGATAAAGAGTGCGGCTAGAAGTCCTGCCTCAACATCGCACCCAAACTTGCCCGAGCCTCGGCGACCCGCTCCTCGTCTGCCCCAGCAACAACCGCTCCGTCACAGACCAAGTCCCAGTGGACATGATCAGGGAGATTCAGTAGCTTCCGACGGCTATCAGCATTATCTCGAGCAACGTCGAAACCATAGCATATTGCGTCGATATTGAATCGCACCTGTTCGTCCAACAGCGCGACCAACGGCACAACCGGTTCATGCCGGCTAGCCCGTTCCGAGCCCACCAGCACCTGGAACTTGACTCGTAGGTTCGATGCCGCCCACAAAATCGGGAGTTCTTGATAGTACGTGAAGTACACCGCCGTGTTAAGGCGCCCAAAGTCGCTGTACTCCAGGGGTATGTCGCCCTCATCGAATCCCGCTGGAAACGGGATCCTCGCACCCCCTTCGTCCAACTTGTAAGTCACTGTCGGATGAGACCTGTTCTCACTTCTGAACACACTACACCTGAGAGATGATCGGTGTTTGTCATCATTGTCGTAGATGCTCAAGAGGTTGACCACAGAGGTTTCGGACCACTCCCGCGACGGTTCCCTACCGTCGACCGGTCGGTCCGCGAAGGGCTGAAGGCGACGTACACGCTCGACGATGTATTCGGGCAACTGCTCCAGGCGACGACTCCACCGGTTCCACTCGCTCGCAGAAACTACGTTTGGGTACTCGAGTCTGGCAATAGCACCTTCGCTAGCTCCCGCATCTCTCGCAGCTCCATCACAAGGTGGTTCAGGGCGGACCTCAGATTGTGCACGTAATCGCCGATCAGTACCGCGAGTCGGCCAAGTGACAAGGTGGGCGAGAACTTCAGGCGAACCTCGAAAGCATGACGCTCAAGCACCAGTCGGCCCTCACAGCTCATTCCCGCGTTGGTCGACCATTCCGCTATCAGTGATTCAATTTCCCTCCGAAGAGTCTGGGCCCTACGGTATTTGGCTTCAACGGACGCAGGGCTGCCGCGCCCAGCGCGAACAACGGGATCCTCGCGAAAGAAGCCCGCCCCGAAATTGGGAAGAGGCATCGAGACCTCCCACTCCTGCTCTCAGCTCGCTGTGGACCGGCTCAACTTGGTCAACTACCGGTCCCACGAGTCAACTCGGCTGCATGTCGACATGGACAGGGCCTACCAGGCCCCGCCGCCCCCACCCGTGTCCTGCGCCATGTCGACGAATCGCGCGTAGTGGCCCTGGAACGCGACGACGATCGTGTCGGTCGGACCGTTGCGGTGCTTCGCCACGATGAAGTCGGCCTCGCCCTTGCGGGGCGTCTCGCGGTCGTAGGCCTCGTCGCGGTGCAGCAGGATCACCATGTCCGCGTCCTGCTCGATCGAGTTGTGGACCGCGATCCCGTTGGCGACGAAGTTGTGGCCACCGACCACGGTGGCGTCGAAGACCTGCGCCTCCCCCATCGGCTCGATCGCCACCACCTCGTCCCAGAGGACGTCGTTCACCGCGTACATCTCGAGCTCGGAGTCCTGAAGCAGAGCCGCCACACGACCGAGTCGCTCACGTGACGGGCTGCGCTTCCACGCCGCGGAACCCGCGAACTGCGTGCCCATCGCGCTGGCGAACTGACGGTGCGTGATGCCCTGCTCGGCCAGCACCAGACGCACACGGTCCCAGACCTGAGCCGGCACCGTGTCCACATTCGGGTTGCTCGTCGTCGAACGCACGATCTCGAGCAGACGGGCGCCCGCGTCCCCGCGAGCACCGTGCACTCCGATCTCCTGCAGGAACCGACGCTGGCTGTCGGATCCCGACACGTCCAGCGTGTAGCCGTCCCGGTAGCCCTGCTTGCGCACCGTACGCACCCGAGTGGAGATCCCGAACCTCAGAAGCAGCCGCGAGAGGTCGTCCACCAGGCGTCGCGACGTCGACGAGTAGTAGACGCGCCCACCTCGACCGTCCTTGCGCACCGTGACGGAACCGTCGGTCGCCCAGATGTGCCGAACGAAGAGGGCGATCTGGTCCTTCGGAAGGGAGAAGATCGCCGTCGGCACGAACTTCTCGTGCGAACGCGCGCCGAACAGGCCCAAGTCGTCCAGCCACGCCGCGATCGGGTTGCGCCGCCCGTGCGTCAGGTGGAACGGCGCAGGAAGCCGCAGCGTGGAGACGCGGGCGGCCGCATAGTCGTCGCGAACCGGCTTGACGCCCCAGCGAGTAGCGGCGTCTCCGACGGCCGCCAGGTTCGCCTCGTCGATCGATGCGTAGCGCAACGGCTGTCGCTTCACGAAGGATCCGTCACCCAACAGGTGCGCCAGCATCACGACCTCGCGGTCGTCCCATGCCGGCACCTCGCCGACGCCCGCGCACCGCTCCGGCCCGGGGACGTGCCGTGGCACGCCGACCCGGGAGCCCACGGCGAGGTCGCCGAGCGCCGTCCAGCCCTCGTAGGTGAGGAACGGGTGGTTCGCCGTCGCCGTGATCTCCTTGCCGGACGCCAGCCGCAGTCGGAAGGTCTCCTTCACGCCCGTGGGGAACACGTGCGTGAGGTGGCGGCGCACGTACTGCAGCCGGTCGTTGAGCGTCCACACCGGGATGTCGCGGGCGTTGAGTGCGAACAGCTCGCCCACCGTGGTCTCCGCGCCGGTGTCGGCGCGCAGCACCCGGGTGTCCGCCGTCAGGCAGCCCGATTCACGCAGGTCGCTCACCTGCGGCCGCTTGTCCTGGCGCTGCTCGGCACCACGGTTCAGCTGGGACACCGCGATGACCGGCACCTCCAGCTCCTTGGCGAGCAGCTTGATCGCGCGGGAGAACTCCGAGACCTCCTGCTGGCGCGACTCCACCCGCTTGCCCGAGCTCATGAGCTGCAGGTAGTCGATCACGACGATCTTGAGGTCGTGGCGCTGCTTGAGCCGGCGGCACTTGGCCCGGATCTCCATGAGGGACATGTTGGGCGAGTCGTCGATGAACAGCGGCGCGTCCGAGATCGCACTCACCGTGCCGGCCAGCTTCTGCCAGTCCCGGTCGTCCATCGGCCCCTGCCGCAGCCGCTGCAGCGGCACCTGCGCCTCGGCGGCCAGCATCCTCATGACGATCTCGTTCGCGCTCATCTCGAGGGAGAACACCGCCGCCGTCATGCCGTGGTGCACCGCCGCTGACCGCACGATGTCCAACGCCATCGTCGACTTGCCCATCGCGGGCCGGGCCGCGACCACGATCATCTGCCCCGGGTGCAAACCGTTCGTGAGTCGGTCCAGATCGGTGAACCCGGTCGGCACCCCGACCATCTGGCCGTCGCGGCTGGTGGCGTGCTCGATCTCCTCGACGGTGCCGGTGATGATCTCCCGCAGCGCCTTGTAGTCCTCGCTCGTGCGCCGCTCCGTCACGGCGTAGATCTCCGACTGCGCCGAGTTCACCAGCTCCTCGACGTCGCCGCCGTCGGCCGCGTACCCGAGCTGCACGATGCGCGTGCCGGCCTCGACGAGCTTGCGCAGCACCGCTCGCTCACGCACGATCCCCGCGTAGTAGCCGGCGTTCGCGGCCGTCGGGACGGAGGAGATGAGCGTGTGCAGGTACCCGTGCCCGCCCACCCGGCCGAGCTCGCCGCGCTTGGTCAGCTCGTCGGCGACCGTGATGACGTCCGTCGGCTGACCGCGCCCGTAGAGGTCGACGATCGCGTCGTAGACCATCTCGTGCGCCGGCCGGTAGAAGTCCGCCGCGCGGATCTCCTCCACGACGTCGGCGATCGCGTCCTTGCTCAGCATCATCCCGCCGAGCACGCTCTGCTCCGCCGCCGCGTCCTGCGGCGGGGTCCGCTCCCCGAGTGCACTGAAGGCCCGAAGATCCGCCTCGTCCGTCGCCGTCACGCTCCACCTCTCCGCCCCGTCGCTGTTCTCCGACGAGTGCACACCCGGCCACCGACATCGCCCGGACGAACGCGTCGGCTCCGGGCCAGCGGCACACGCTACGACCTCCCCGACCCCCCCGGACGCCCTGGGACGAACCCGCCCCGGCTTGACATCCACGCGTGTTCCGGCGGGGTGTGGACCGCATGTGGAAAGCCTGGGGACAGGGTGGGGACGACGACGTAACCGCAGTGTGGACGACACTCCGCCCCGATCCCCAGGACTGTGGACAACGTGTGGAAACCACGCGGGAAACGGCGGGATCTCAACGATTCCCGCTGTGGGTTCACCCCACGCCGACGCGACGGCGAAATCCACCGACCCGACACGCCGCGCCGCGCCGTCGGACCCGTCTGGCAGGCTTGGCCGGTGAGGGAACCCCGAGGAACGCCGCTGGACCGCAGCATCCTCGCCCTCGCGATCCCCGCCTTCGGCGCCCTCGTCGCCGAGCCGGTGTTCGTCCTCGTCGACTCCGCGCTCGTGGGCCACCTGGGGACGGCCGAGCTCGCCGGCCTCACCCTCGCCTCCACCCTGCTGGTCACCGCCGTCGGCCTCTTCGTCTTCCTCGCCTACACCACCACCGCGAGCGTCGGCCGCCTCCTCGGGGCGGGCGAGGAGACCCGCGCCCTGCGGGCCGGGATCGACGGGCTGTGGCTCGCGCTCGCCGTCGGGCTCGTCGTCGCGGCCCTCGGCCTCGCCACGGCGCCGTGGGCGATCGGCGCGATGGGCGGCACGGGCGACGTCGCCACCCAGGCCGTGACCTACCTGCGCTGGTCGCTGCCGGGCCTGCCCGGCATGCTCGTCGTCCTCGCCGCGACCGGCGTGCTGCGCGGCATGCTCGACACCCGCACCCCGCTCGTCGTCGCCGCCGCCGGCGCCGTCGCCAACGGCGCGCTCAACGCCCTCTTCATCTACGGCTTCGGCTGGGGCATCGCCGGCTCCGGCGCCGGCACCGCCCTCGTGCAGCTCGCCATGGGCGCAGTCCTCGCCTGGCGCGTCCTGCGCGGTGCCCGACGGCGAGGGGTCGCCCTCTCCCCCACCCTCACCGGCCTGGGGCGCGGGATGCGCGACGGCGGGCCCCTGTTCGTCCGCACCCTCACCCTGCGCGTCGCGATCCTCCTCACGGTGACGACCGCCGCCACGCTCGGCGAGGTGCCGCTCGCCGCGCACCAGGTCGTCAACGCGCTCTGGGGGTTCGCGGCGTTCGCGCTCGACGCGCTCGCGATCGCAGCCCAGGCGCTCGTCGGGCACGCGCTCGGCGCGCGCCGGCCCGAGGACGCGCGCGCCGTGCTGCGCCGCACCCTGCAGTGGGGAGCCGGCGGCGGTGCCGTGCTCGGCGTCGTGCTCGCGCTGCTCGCCGTGCCGCTCACGGCGCTGTTCACGTCCGACCCGCTCGTGCGCGGCGCCGCTGCGGCGGGGTTGTGGGTGGTCGCGGCCGCGCTGCCGCTCGCGGGCGTGGTGTGGGTGCTCGACGGCGTGCTCATCGGCGCCGGCGACGGCCGCTTCCTGGCGTGGGCCGGGGCGGCTTCGCTCGTCGTCTACCTGCCGTTCCTGTGGATCGTGCGCACCGCGGCGCCGCGCGGGGCGGGCGAGGCGCCGTGGTCCGTGGTGTGGCTGTGGCTCGCGTTCGGCGTCGTGTTCATGCTCGCGCGCGGCGGGGCGACGTGGTGGCGCTCGCGCGGCGACGCGTGGCTGGTGCTGGGCGCGCGCTGACTGCGGCGCTCAGACCGCGCGCGCCCGGCCCGGCACCGCGCGGCCGCCGGGACGAGACCCGTGTCGGACCACGGGATGACACCTCGCTGATCGGGGAACCACGGGGTGACGTCGTCGCGCGGGCCCGGCTCCTAGCGTCGGGGGCATGACCTCCACGAGCCCCCTGCCGGCCGACGCGCCCCAGCCCCTCTCGACGAGCCCACGAGCCGACTCCCACCCGAACCACGCGAACCACCCGAACCACTCGGCAACCCACGCCGACCCCGCCACCCCCGCCCCGGCCGTGCGCGCCGTCAGACTCACGAAGACCTACGGCACCGGCGGCGCCGCCGTGCACGCCCTGCGCGGCGTCGACGTCGCGTTCGAGCGCGGCGCGTTCACGGCGATCATGGGCGCCTCCGGCTCCGGCAAGTCCACGCTCCTGCACCTGCTCGCGGGCCTCGACTCCGCCACCGACGGCCACGTCCTCCTCGGCGACACCGACCTGTCCACCCTCGACGACCAGGCCCTCACGCTGCTGCGCCGCGAGCGCGTCGGGTTCGTCTTCCAGGCGTTCAACCTGCTGCCGATGTTCACGGCCGAGCAGAACATCACCCTCCCCCTCGAGCTCGCCGGCCGGGTCGGCCGCGGCGGCATCGACGCCGACACCCGCGCCTGGTTCGACCGCCTCGTCGACGTCCTCGGCCTGCGCGACCGCCTCGGCCACCACCCGAGCGAGCTCTCCGGCGGCCAGCAGCAGCGGGTCGCGATCGCCCGCGCCCTACTCACCCGGCCCGACGTGGTGTTCGCCGACGAGCCCACGGGCAACCTCGACTCCCGCTCGGGCGCGGAGGTGCTCGAGCTCCTGCGCACGAGCGTGCGCGAGCTCGGTCAGACCGTCGTCATGGTGACGCACGACGCCGCGGCCGCCGCCTACGCCGACCGGGTCGTGCTCGTCGCCGACGGCCGCATCGCGGGCGACCTCAATCGGCCCACCCCCGAGCAGGTCACCGCGGCGCTCGACGCGCTGCGCACCGCCAGCCTCGCCGGCTCGATCGTCGGGGCACGCTGATGTGGCGCCTGACCTGGGCGCAGATGCGCCGCACGGGCGGACGACTCGTCGCCGTCGGGATCGCGATCGCGCTCGGCACCGGCTTCATCACGGCCGCGTTCCTCGGCTCCTCCACGCTCGAGGCGACCGCACTGGCCACCGCGCGTGCCGGCGTCGGCGACCCCGATCTCGTCGTCCAGACCAGCATGACCGCGGACCAGGTCGACGAGCTGGCGACCCTCAGCGGCGTCGCGGCGGTCCAGCCCATCGGCTTCGTCGGCCGCGAGATCGGCACCGGGCAGGGCTCGGAGTACCTCCTGCTCGCCCCGCCCGCCACCGACGACCGCCTCGCGCCCGCGGCCCTCACCAGCGGCGAGACTCCGGACGCGCCGGGTGAGATCGCCGTCCCGGGCACGACGGCGCAGCGCCTCGGGGTGCAGGTCGGCGACACCGTGCAGGTCGTCTCGCAGATCTGGACGGCGGACTCGGACGAGCCCACGCGCGAGGTGAGCGACGCCGTCGTCGTCGGGATCACCGCGGACGGCTCGGGCCTCGGGTTCGGCCTCCCGCTGGGCCTGGCGGACCCGACCGACGTGGCCGCGTGGCAGGCGGCCGACGGCAGCACGTGGTCCGGGGCGACGCTCGTCCTGGCCGACGGTGCGGACGCGGCCGCGGTGCGCGACGCCGTCGCCGGCTCCGTCGACCCCGGCGCCACCCTGCAGACGGGCGAGGAGTACGCGCGGCAGGTCGCGTCCTCCTTCACCGACGGCGTCGACGTGTTCCGCTCGCTCGTGCTCGCGTTCGCGGGGGTCGCGATGGCCGTCGCGGGCATCGTCATCGCCAACACGTTCACCGTGCTCGTCGCGCAGCGCACGCGCACGCTCGCGCTGCTGCGCTGCGTCGGCGCGACCGCGTCGCAGGTCCGCGCGTCGGTGCGGCTCGAGGCGCTCGTGCTCGGCGTCGTCGCGTCGATCGCCGGCGTGATCGGCGGGATCGCGCTCGGCCAGGTCGTCCTCACGATCCTGGGACGGGCCAACGCCGGGGTGCCGCTGCCCGCCGTCGTGCCCGTGTCGGTCGCCGCGGTGGTGGTGCCGATCGTCGCCGGCGTCCTCGTCACGCTGCTCGCCGCGGGCGGCGCGGCGCGGCTCGCCACGCGGGTGGCGCCGCTCGCCGCGCTCCGCCCGGTCGACCTCGCCTCCGGTGCCCGACGGCGCAGCGTGCGTCCCGCGATCGGCTGGACCCTCGTGGGGCTCGGCGTGGCGGGCATGGCCGGCGCCCTCGTGGTGAGCGCGGGCGGGAGCTTCGACCTCGGCCTCGGCCTCGGGGTGCTGGGCGGGATCGTGTCCGTGGTGGGCCTGGTGGTCGCGGCGATCACCTACGTGCCCGGGCTCACCCGGGTGCTCGGCCGCACGGCGGCCGCCATCGCGCCGGCCCGCAGCCGGGTGCCGGCGCGGCTCGCGGCGATCAACGCGGCTCGCAACCCGGGCCGGACCACGTCCACGGCGACCGCCCTGCTCGTGGGCGTCGCACTGGTCGTCATGATGTCGACCGGCGCCGCGATGGCCCGGTCGGCGCTCGACACCGAGCTCTCGGAGCAGTTCGCGGTCGACGTCACCGTGAGCGGCACCGCGCTGAGCCAGGCGACGATCGACGCCGTGCGCGCCGTCGACGGCGTGGCCTCCTCCGTCGTCATGGACGGGGCCAGCGCCGAGGTGACCACGGACGACGGAACGTCCACCGTCACGGCGTACTCGGCGTCGGACATCGCGGCACTGGCCGACGTGGTGGCGACTCTCCCCGCCTGGGGGCGAGGGGTGTCGATGGCCGACGGGTGGGTGCTGGCGAAGGACGGGCCCCTCACGGTGAACGGGCTGACGACGTCCGGAAAGCTCGTCGAGGGACTGCCGAGCAGCACCGTGCTGCTCGACGCCGAGACGTTCGCCTACGCCTCGCTCACGCCGGACTCGCGGACCGTGTGGCTCGCCCTGACGCCGGGCGCCGATCCTCGCGCCGTGGCGAACGCCGTCACCGACGCGGTCTCGGACACCACCACGGGGACCGCCGGAGCGACGCCGGTGGTCGCCGGGGGCGCCGTCGAGCGCGCGGGGTACGGGCAGATCGTCGACACCATGCTGCTCGTGGTGGTGGGTCTGCTCGCCGTCGCCGTGATCATCGCGCTCATCGGGGTGGCGAACACGCTGTCGCTCTCGGTGGTCGAGCGGCGGCGCGAGAACGCGCTCCTGCGAGCCCTCGGGCTGACGCGCCGGCAGCTGCGGGCGACGCTCGCCGTCGAGGGCGTGCTGCTGGCCGGGGTCGGTGCGCTCGTGGGGATCGTGCTCGGCGTCGGGTACGGCTGGCTCGGCTCGATGCTGCTGCTCGGGCCGACCGTCGGGCTCGGCGTGGGCGACCTGGCGGTGCCGTGGTCGACCGTGCTCGTGATCGTGGCGGTCGCGGTGGTGGCCGGCGTGCTCGCGTCGGTGCTCCCGGCGCGCGGCGCGACGCGGACCTCGCCGGTGGCGGCGCTGGCGACCGAGTAGGCCAGGATGGGCCGGTGCCCGTCGAGATCCGCTACGACCGGTTCCTGGTGGCGGGCGCTCCTGCGGGAGCGCTCGTCCGCCACCTGGAGCCCGGCCGGCTGCGCACCGTGCTGGCGTACGCGAGCGCGGACGGCGCCGTCGTGCACCACACGAGCGAGATCGACCACCCCGGCGACGTGCGGCACTGGACCCGCTCGCGCTACACCGAGACGGAGAAAGGGCTCGACGTCGAGCACCGCCATCTCGGGTCCGCCGCGCCGAGCGTGCCCACGTACGCCGACGTGCTCGTGGTCGAGCGACTCGCGCGCCTGCGGGAGGACCGCCTCGACGTGCCCGTGCTGCACGAGCGCGACGGCGACGTGGAGGCGGGCGCGTTCGTTCGGCACGCGCGCGACCTGGCCGCTCCCCGCGGCCTGCAGGTCGACTCGCGGGTGGACGTGCTCACCGGCGTGGCGCTGCACGCCCGGCACTGGTGCCTCGGCCCCACCCTCCTCGCGTCGGACTGGATGGGGGCGTTCTCGTTCCGGGTGCGCACCCTCGACCTCGCGCTTCGCGGGGTGCCCGACGGCGTGGCAGCGCTCGTGCGCGACGCCGTGCGGTAGGCCGCGGCGCGGGTGAGACGGCGGCGGGGTGCGGCGGCGGAGCAGGCGAGGCGGCGGCGGGCGGCCCGCAGCGCAGCTGACGTGCCGAACGAGCGCAGGCCCGGTCCCCTCGGGGACCGGGCCTGCGTCGTGACGCGAGCGGGAGCGTGCTCAGGCGGGGACGACCTCGACGGTCACCCTGGCCGAGACGCCCTCGTGCAGGTGCACCACGACCTGGTGCGTGCCGAGCGTCTTGATGTGCTGCTTCGCCTCGATCTTGCGACGGTCGACCGAGGGCCCGCCCGACGCGAGGACCGCCTCGGCTATCTCCTTCGTCGTCACGGTGCCGAACAGGCGACCACCGGCGCCGGCGCGCGCCTTGACCGTGTAGCGCGAGCCCTCGAGGGCGTCGCGCACCGCAGCCGCAGCCTCGACGGAGTCGTGCGCGCGCTTGCTGCGCGCCGTGCGGATCGCCGCGATCTCCTTCTCGGCACCCTTGGACCAGCCGGTCGCCAGGCCACGCGGGACGAGGTAGTTGCGGGCGTACCCGTCCTTGACCTCGACCACGTCGCCGGGGGCGCCGAGGCCGGTGACCTCGTGCGTGAGGATGAGCTTCGTCGTCATGATGTCTGCCTCCTCGTGGCTCAGCGAGCGGAGCTCGAGTAGGGGAGCAGCGCCATCTCGCGGGCGTTCTTGACCGCCTTGGCGATCTTGCGCTGGTCCTGGACGGAGACACCGGTCACGCGGCGGGCGCGGATCTTGCCGCGGTCGGAGATGAACTTCCGCAGCAGAACGGTGTCCTTGTAGTCGATCGTGCCCTCGACCTTGGCGGCCTTGAGAGGGCTGACCTTCTTCTTGGGCTTGCGAAGAACGGGCTTCGCCATGGGGTACTCCTTGGGGTGTCGCTGTCTGTGATGTCGAGTGGTCCTGCGGGCGCCGGTCGTGCGTCAGGCACGCACCGGGCGGTCCGTCAGAACGGGGGCTCGTCCGGGTAGGAGCTGCCGCTCCCGCCGGTGGCCCAGGGGTCCTCGTTGCCGCCGCTCGAGCCGCCACCGGAGTAGCCGCCCGAACCGCCGGAGCCGCCGGAGCGCGAGGACCCGGAGTCGCCGTACCCGCCGCCGCCACCGGAGAAGCCGCCACCACCGCCACCGCCGCGCTGGGCACGGGCGACCTTCGCCGTCGCGTACCGCAGCGAGGGGCCGATCTCGTCGACCTGGAGCTCGACGACCGTGCGCTTCTCACCCTCGCGGGTCTCGTAGGAGCGCTGGACGAGCCGGCCGGAGGCGATGACGCGGGTGCCCTTGGTGAGGGACTCCGCGACGTTCTCAGCCGCCTCGCGCCAGATGGAGCACCGCATGAACAGGGTGTCGCCGTCGCGCCACTCGTTCGACTGGCGGTCGAACGTACGCGGCGTGGACGCCACCGTGAAGTTGGCCACGGCGGCCCCCGACGGCGTGAAACGCAGCTCGGGGTCGGCCGTGAGGTTGCCGATCACGGTGATGACGGTCTCGCCTGCCATGGATGCTCCTCGTCTCGTCTGGGTCGAGTGAAGTCGGTGCGAGTGGGTGAGGCTCGGTGGAGCGGGGGTCAGCGCTCGTCGGCGCGGAGGAGCTTGGTGCGCATCACGGCCTCGTTGAGGCCGAGCTGGCGGTCGAGCTCCTGGGCGAGGGCCGGCGTCGCCGTCATGTTGACGACGGCGTAGATGCCCTCGGAGCGCTTGTCGATCTCGTACGCCAGCCGGCGCTTGCCCCAGATGTCGACCTTGTCGACGGAGCCACCACCGGTGGTGATCACGGACAGGAACTTCTCGAGCGACGGAGCGACGGTGCGCTCGTCCACCTCGGGGTCGAGGATCAGCATCAGCTCGTAAGGACGCATGTGTCTACCCACCTCCTCTGGACTGTGCGGCCACGGACGTTCCGTGACAGGAGGGCAATGCGCGTGCGTCGTGCGCCCCGAGGACCGGAGGTCCGCCGGGCACACAACCGCACCAGTGTAGCCGACCGGGCTATCCGTTCCCGCCCGCGTCCTGCGTCGGCTCCGGCGTGGGCGCGGGAGTCGGCGTCGGCGAGGGGGTGGGGCTCGGCGTCGGCGAGGGCGCCGGGGTGGTGGGTGGCGGGGCGGCCGGTCCGGTGGAGACGACGATCGTGACGATCGTCGACTTCGACGCGCTGCCGGCGCCCGGCTCGGTGCGGATGACGGACCCCGCCGGCACGGTGTCGGACGCCTCGGACGAGGTGGCGACCGAGAACCCGGCCGCCGCGATCGCAGCGCGCGCGGCGTCCTCGCCCTGCCCGACCACGTCGGGGACGTCCCCGGTCTCCTCGGCGGTCGCCGTCGGGCTCGGGGTCGCGGTGGGCTCCTCGGTGGCGCCGCCGATGTAGGTGCGCGCCGGGAACTGCTCCACGGGCATGCCCTCGGTGACCTTCTGCATGTACGCGAGCCACATGTCGGCGGGGACGGAACCGCCGGCCACCGGGTTGGCGCCGCCGAACGGCGTGATCGTCTCCTCGGTGCCGTCGGCGCCGGTCTGGTACAGCGCGACGACGGTCGCGAGCTGCGGGATGTAGCCCGCGAACGAGGCCGACTTGTAGTCCTGCGAGGACCCCGTCTTGCCGGCGACCGGACGGCCCAGCTCGGCGATCTGGGGTGCCGTGCCGCCCCGCGCCGGGACGTGGGTCATCGCGAACGTCGCCTCGGCCATGACGTCGGGGCTGACCACCTGCTCGCCCTGGGTCGGACCGGTGTAGACGACGTTGCCGTCGGCGTCGAGCACCGTGTCCACCACGTGCGTGGTGTGCTTCATGCCCTGCGCCGCGTAGGTCGCGAACACCGACGCCATGTCGATCGCGTGCGGGGAGGCGTTGCCGAGCACGTTGGACAGCACCGGGACGAGCCCGACCGTGTCGGTCGGCAGGCCGACCTTCACGGCGGTGTCGACGAGGGCCTGCCCCGGCGCGCCACCGGCCGAGATCGCCTCGTTGAGCTGCGCGTAGTACGTGTTCACCGACCCCGCGGTCGCGGCGATCATGTCGATGTCGCCCTTGTTGCGCCCGTCGAAGTTGCCGACCTTCCAGCCGTCGATCTCGATGGAACCGGGAGAGTTGTAGGTCTGCTCCAGCGACATGCCCTGCTCGAGCGCCGTGATCATGGCGAACGGCTTGAACGTCGAGCCGCCCTGGTAGACCGCCTGCGTCGCGCGGTTCAGGCTCTCGGTGAGGTAGTCGGTGCCGCCGTACAGCGCCTTCACGCCACCGGTGGCCGGGTCCACCGACACGAGGGTCGCCTTGAGGTTGTCGGCGTGGTCGCTCGGCAGGTCGTTCTGGATCGTGTCGACGGCGGCCGCCTGCATCGTGGCGTCGAACGTCGTGATGATCGAGAACCCGCCGCGGTTGAGCTCGTCCTGCGTGTAGGGCGCGTCGTCGCCGGAGGTGAGCTCGGAGATCGTCATGGCCAGCAGGTACCCGTTGGTCCCCCCGAACCGGTCCGACTGCACGGGCTCGATCGTCGTGGGGAACGTCTGCGCGTCACGGTCGGCCTGCGTGATCATGCCCTCCTGGACCATGTAGTCCAGCGTGCGGGCCCAGCGCACCTGCGCCTGGTCCGGGTTGATCGCGGGGTCCCATGCGCTCGGCGCCGGGATGATCCCGGCGAGCATCGCGGACTCCGACAGCGTCAGCTCGCTCGCGCTCTTGCCGAAGTACGCCTGAGCCGCGGCCTCGATGCCGTAGGCGCCGCGGCCGTAGTAGATGGTGTTGAGGTAGGAGTCGAGGATCTGGTCCTTGGACAGCGACTGCTCGACCTTGACGGCGAGGATCGCCTCCTTGAACTTGCCCAGGTACCCCGTGGTCCGGCCCAGGTAGTAGTTCTCGACGTACTGCTGGGTGAGGGTCGAGCCACCCTGGCGCTGACCGCCCGTGAGGTTGTTCCACAGGGCGCGCGCGATGCCGACCGGGTCGATGCCGGAGTTGGAGTAGAACCGGCGGTCCTCCGAGGCCACGACGGCGCCCGCCACGTAGTCCGGCAGCGCGGTGGTGTCGATGATCGTGCGGTCGACCTCCTGGAGCGTGCCCAGCGGCGTGGTCCCGTCGGCGAAGTACACGGTGCTGCTCTGCGCGAGCGCGAGCTCCTCGGGCTCGGGCACGTCGGTGCGCACGTACGCGGCGGCGACGACCCCGACGACGACAGCCACACCGGTCACGACGAGGCCGAGCAGGAAGCGCCAGCTGGGCAGCCAGCGACGCACCGGACCCTTGCCCCGGCGGGGGTAGTTCCAGAACCGGCGCTTGGCCTTGGCCTTGCCCTTGGCCGGCTTGCTCTTTCGTGACGTGGCCACGCGTGCTGCTCCGATCGGGTGGGTGCGGGGGACGGCGGGACGCACCGTCGCGACCGCCCTCCAGTATGGCGAGCCGGTGCCGGGGCGCGGGGGCAGCGCTGGGCAGGCGCGGCGGGAGGTTCGTGTGCGGGTTGTGGAGGCACACGCGTCGCAGTGGCTCACGTCGATGTATCCATGCGATACATTCCTTGCTGACATACACCCACGCTTGTCAGGTCGGGAGCACCCGGCCCCGCGAGCACTGCCGGACCGACGCACCGCCCGCACCACGACCGGCACCACGAGAGGAGGCCTCATGCGCGACCGCACCGAGGTCCTCGAGCTCGCCGTGCTCGGCCGCCTCGCGGACGGCCCGCTGCACGGCTACGAGCTGCGCAAGCGGCTCGTGACCGACCTCGGCGTCTTCCGCACCCTCTCGTTCGGCTCGCTCTACCCGCGCCTGCGCTCGCTCGCGGACCGCGGCCTCGTCACGGCCTCGGGCACCGCCGAGCTGCCGCACCCCCTCGCGGGTCGGCGCTCCCGGGTGGTGTACGAGCTCACCCCCGAGGGCAAGGAGCACCTCGCGGCGGCGCTCGCCGTCGCCGAGCCGACGGCGTGGGAGGACGACGCGTTCGACGTGCGGTTCTCCCTGTTCGCGGCCACCGAGCCGAGCACCCGGCTGCACATCCTCGAGGGCCGGCGCACCCGCGTCCTCGAACGTCGCGAGGCCTACCGCCTCGCCTCCGCGCGCGGCCGTGAGCGCCGCGACGCCTACACGCTCGAGCTCCAGCGCCACGGCCTGGAGCTCCTGGACCGCGAGCTCGGCTGGCTCGACGGTCTCATCGCCTCCGAGCGAGCCGGCTCCGAGCGAACCGGCTCCGAGCGAGCCACCCCGAACCCCAGCACGCCCCCCGCTGCTGCGCCGTCGTCCGACGGCACCACCTGAGAAGGAGAACCCATGAGTTCCATCCGCGTCGCGATCGCGGGCGTCGGCAACTGCGCGAGCTCGCTCGTCCAGGGTGTCGAGTTCTACAAGGACGCCGACCCGACGGGCACCGTGCCCGGCCTCATGCACGTGCAGTTCGGCGAGTACCACGTGAGCGACCTCGAGTTCGTGCTCGCGTTCGACGTCGACGCCAAGAAGGTCGGCCAGGACCTGTCCGCCGCGATCACGGCGTCGGAGAACAACACGATCAAGATCACCGACGTGCCGCCCACCGGCGTGACCGTGAAGCGCGGCCCGACCCTGGACGGCCTCGGCAAGTACTACCGCGAGACCATCGAGGAGTCCGCCGAGGAGCCGGTCGACGTCGTCGCCGCCCTCAAGGAGGCGCGCGTCGACGTGCTGGTGTGCTACCTGCCCGTCGGGTCCGAGGAGGCCGTCAAGGCGTACGCGCAGGCCGCGATCGACGCGAAGGTCGCGTTCGTCAACGCGCTGCCCGTCTTCATCGCCGGCACCAAGGAGTGGGCCGACAAGTTCGAGGCCGCGGGCGTGCCGATCGTCGGCGACGACATCAAGTCGCAGGTCGGCGCCACGATCACGCACCGCGTGCTCGCCCGCCTGTTCGAGGAGCGCGGCGTGGTCCTGGACCGCACCTACCAGCTCAACGTCGGCGGCAACATGGACTTCAAGAACATGCTCGAGCGCGACCGCCTGGAGTCCAAGAAGATCTCCAAGACGCAGGCCGTCACCTCCAACATCTCCACCGGCCCGCTGGCCGGCAAGAAGGCCGACCGCAACGTCCACATCGGCCCGTCGGACTACGTCGCGTGGCTGGACGACCGCAAGTGGGCCTACGTGCGCCTCGAGGGTCGCGCGTTCGGCGAGGTGCCCCTGAACCTGGAGTACAAGCTCGAGGTCTGGGACTCCCCCAACTCCGCCGGCATCATCATCGACGCCGTGCGCGCCGCCAAGATCGCCAAGGACCGCGGCGTCGGCGGCCCGATCCTCTCGGCGTCCTCCTACTTCATGAAGTCCCCGCCGGAGCAGTACGACGACGAGACCGCGCGCGCCAAGGTCGAGGCCTTCATCGCCGGTGACGTCGAGCGCTGATCGGCAGCACGACCCCGTCGGACCACCTTCCGACCGGGTGCGGTGCTGATCCGCAGCACCCACACGCACACCCACGACGGCGAGGGGCCGGGTTCCGTACGGAACCCGGCCCCTCGCCGTCGGGCGGACGGGCACCTGGCTTCCCGAACCCAGCGGTTCGTGCCGCGTCCGGCCGCCAGACCGCGACAGATCGCTGGCACCCCCCGCCGGACCGGCACCAGTCAGCGCCGTTCAGCCCTTCTCCGCGCCGGCGCTCGCGTTCATGATCCGGCGCTGGAAGACGAAGAACAGCACGGCCACCGGGATCGTCATGATGACGGCCGCACCGAGCTTGAGCGGGTACTGCGTGCCCTGGCTCAGCGCCCCGGAGGACAGCTGCGCGACGCCCTTGGTCAGGGTGTAGAGGCCGGGAGACTGGGACGCCACGATGAAGTGGGACAGCTCGTTCCACGAACCCTGGAACGACAGGATCACGATCGTGATCAGCGCCGGCGTCGCCATCGGCAGCACCACCGACCAGAACACCCGGAACGTCCCCGCGCCGTCGAGCCGGGCGGCCTCCTCCACCGAGGCGGGGATCGACTCGAAGAAGTTCTTCATGATGAAGATTCCGGCGGCGTCGGCCAGCAGCGGGATGATGAGGCCGGCGAAGGAGTTGTAGATCCCCAGGGTGTTGATGACGAGGAACTTGGGGATCAGCAGCACCACCGACGGCACGGCCATCACGGCGACGAGCCCCGCGAACACCACCCCGCGGCCCCGGAACGGCAGGCGCGCGAGCGCGTAGCCGGCGAGGGAGTTGAAGAAGACCCGCCCGAGCGTCACGGTGACCGTGACGATCACCGAGTTGCGGAACCACAGCGGGAAGTCGGAGTTGAGGAAGAGCCGCGAGTACGCCGCCGTGGTGAAGGTCTCGGGGACGAGTGCGAGGGGGTCGGCGGCCGCCTCGGCGTCGGGCTTGAACGACGTGGCGACCGAGATGAGGAACGGGTACACGTAGACGATTGCCAGCGCCACGAGCAGGGCGTACGTGAGGACGGCCCCGACGACCAGGCCGGACGGACGACGGCGTCGCTCGCGTCCGTCGGCGGGCGACGGTCGCGTACGCCGCGCGTCGGCGCTCGTCGCGGCGGCGGTCATCGTCGCCACCCCCAGCGGCGCCGGAGCGGGACGTCGCGCTCGGCGAGCGCGACGCGCTGGAGGATCGTCAGCACCACGATGATCGCGAACAGGATGAACGCGATCGCGGCGCCCTGACCCCAGTTCTGCCCCACGAACGAGGTCTGGTAGGACAGGTAGGCGGGGGTCAGCGTCGTCTTCGCGGGGCCGCCCTGCGTGCCGGTGTAGATCTGGTCGAACACCTGCCACGTGCCGATCAGGCCGAGCGTGATGACGGTGAAGAGCGTGGGCCGCAGCATCGGGATC